>JBMFOU010000016.1:0-2610 GCA_049969475.1 Bacteroidales bacterium
CCCCACTTCCCTGCACCGACTGATCATCAAATGGGCTGGGATTTCCTTGGCAAACAGGACCCACTGTGAAAAAGGCCTGAGGTGAAAGGAAAGCCTTTATACTGCCCTGAGCAGAGGTTTGACATCCTTTGGCATCGGTTATTATGAGATTAATTGTTCCAGGTCCCAGATTGAAAATAGAATCGGGCCGGGCAGGTAAGCTATTACCTCCACTCCATGCATAATTGTATGGCGCTGTACCTCCTGAAGTCTGGGCAGTCATCCACCCTGCTTGGCTCTCCGGGCATAACGAGTCGTGGCTAATTGTTAAGCTTACCGTCAACAAGGGAGGCTGGGTAATTTCTACAGTGTCATACACAGCATATCCGAATGCATCGCTTACTGTCAGGGTATATACTCCAGCTGTTAGATTATTGATATTCTGGCTTGTGGAATATATCCCTGGATTGGGTTCTTTTTTCCACGCGAAATTATAAGGCGGTGTGCCTCCGCTCACTGTTGTTTGAATCCATCCATCATTACCGCCAAAGCAGCTAACGTTGGATGATTGGGTATTTACAATAAATTGACCCGGTTCAAAAAGCATTACGCTGTCGATGACCACACATCCGTTGGCATCGCGGAGAGTATCCACAAAGTAAACATTGGCCGGCAACCCTGTAAGGGTAGCTGTAGTTGCACCCGTATTCCAATGATGGGAGTAGGCAGGTGTACCTCCCGAGGGCAGGGCTGTGATGCTTCCGTCAGAACAGCCATTGCAGGTGGGATTCTGCACCGAAAACGAGAGTTGCAGCTGTGGTGGATAGTATAATTGAACTGGATTGAGATTGTAGGCAGTATAACACCCGTTCTCATCCTTTACGTAAATATTGTACCATCCCGGAGCCAGACCAGAGAAAATAGACGCTGAACTATAAGTAATCCCTCCATTGATGGAATAAGAGAGATTTCCTGTTCCACCCGCAGCAGCAATGCTAATAGCGCCATTATTTAAGCCATAGCAGGTGGGCTGATTAACATTTACGGAAGAAATTGTAATAGCAGGCGGATTAGTGAGTACAAAGGTGCTGCTGTTGAGTGAGCATCCGTTTTGATCACTTATTATAACTGTGTAGGTTCCCGCATTTAAATTGCTAAATAATCCACTTTGATTGGTGATATTTAGAGGATTTAGGGTATAGTTCAATGTGCCGGTGCCTCCGGTAGCCACAATTTCGATGTTTCCGTCGGCTGCATTATGACAGGTAATGGGAGAGTAAGTCTCACTGAGAATTTGAATAGCCGGGGGATCAATAAGGGTATATGTATTCGAGGTATCGCTGGGACACAGATTGACATCCGTAACTATCACCGTATAATTTCCCGGATTGAGACCTGTGAAAATTCCTGTTGAAGATGGGATACTCCCGGGTTGTAACCAATAAGTTAACGGAGTGGTGCCACCTGTTGCGGTTATGGTTAGGGTACCATTCCCCGCCCCTGCGCAGAGAGGATGGGTGAAACTTTCTGAAAGTATGTGTATTGTATCTGGATTGATGATGTGAACGAAGCTACTAGTAACCTGGCAATTATTCGCGTCTTTAATTACTACATAATAATCATCTTCGTCCAAACCTGTGAAATAACCGGTCAAATTGATGGTATAGTCAGGATACAGCGTGTAGGTGTAAGGGCTTGTTCCACCGCTAACTACCACTGTTATGGTTCCATCCACTATATTGTGGCAGGTCATATCGGTTTTTGTAATCGATTGAATCTGAAGCAATGCAGGATTGTTAAGCACCAGATTATTTGCAGAAGCCTGACAGTTATTAGCATCAGTTACCCATACGTTGTAGGTTCCTGCTCCCAGTCCAGTGAAGATTCCGGTCTGATTGCTGATATTTCCGGGTTGGAGTGTGTAATTCAGAGTGCCCGTTCCGCCTGAGGCTGCAACTGTGATACTGCCATTGGTTGCATTATGGCAAAGGGGATCGGTTGTAACAATTGAGTTGATGAGAATCTCGTCCGGATTTACAATGGTGTAGACGGGGGAGGTTAGCGAACAGTTGTTGGCATCGGTGATGGTAATGGTATAGGTTCCGGCACTCAGACCAGTAAATTGTCCGGTAAGATTGGATATACCCCCAGGGTTGAGGGTATAGGTGAGAACTCCCGTACCCCCGGTAGCCGAAATAAGAATAGACCCGTCGTTGGCATTGTGGCAGGTAATGTTAGTGACTGTGGCAGAGGTAATAGCGATTGGATCGGGGTTAACAATCGTAAGCGGGTTGGTGGAAACCTGGCATGCATTGGCGTCTTCAACCGTTACCGTATACATGCCGGCACTTAGTCCTGAGAATACACCTGTGTTATTCGAAATTTCTCCGGGAATGAGGGTATAGGTAAGACTTCCAGTTCCACCTGAGGCAGTTACCGCAATGCTACCGTCATTGGCATTGTGGCAAGAAATCTGCGAAACGCTTACTGAAGCAATAATCAATTGGTCCGGATTGGCCAAGGTTATATTTCCAGTATTTGTTTGACAGAGATTCTCATCTGTTACTTCTATGGAATAGGTTCCTGCTCCCAGTCCAGTGAAGATTCCGGTCTGATTGCTGATATTTCCGG
>JBMFOU010000016.1:2710-27104 GCA_049969475.1 Bacteroidales bacterium
TTCCACCTGAGGCAGTTACCGCAATGCTACCGTCATTGGCATTGTGGCAAGAAATATTTTGTTTACTAACTCCCTGGATGATTATAGCCGGAGGCTCGGTAAGCACTGTACTGGCAGTGGCCTGGCATCCGAGGCTATCAGTAACTATCACTGAATAATTTCCTGCTGGAACCGAGATCTGGGGAGTGGTTTGCAAATTGCTCCACAAATAATTATAAGCTTCAGAAGCGGGAGGTACGCTGTAAGGAGTTCCTCCGGTTACCATGCTTTGAATGACTCCGTTTTGGCCATTACATAGGGGTGGAACAGGGGTGAGGCTTACTTGAAGCAAGGGGGGCTCATCAATAGTGACGGAGCAAATCACGCTAATGTTATTATCGTCTGTAATGGTAACCTCATAAGTTCCAGGAGCAAGAAGATTTATATATGCATTGGTCCCGATGATTGTAGGGTTACCTTGTGCTCTCCAGGTATAGGTATAAGGGGTATTACCTCCAAGACCTTGAGCCAGTGCCCATCCATTGTTATAACCAAAGCAGGTAACATTTTGATAGGCTGCAATTTGGCAGCTTAAAGCTTGAAGGTACACAGAATCAATCTTGATACAACCATTCGCATCGCGGATGGTATCCGTGTAAATGCCTTCGGTAACATCTACAATTTGGTCTGTAATAGAACCTGTTTCCCAGTGATGGGTATAAGGGGGGGTTCCACCCGAAGGAATAGCCTGAGCAGAATAGAGGTAAGGCGGGGGTGGCGTGGGATTTGCATAGCCGGCAGTATTAAATGTAACCGTGATGGCAGGAGGCTGGCTTACCAGCACAAAGGCTGAAGCCGGACAACCGTTTCCGTCTGTTACATTCACCTCATAAATCCCGGCTGGCACGCCACATAGGGAGTCGTTCAACACAACGGGGCTGACATTCCACACATAGGTATAGCTTCCAGTGCCCCCACTGGCCGATGCAATAGCACATCCATCACTCAGCCCAAAACAACTGGCGGTTTTTTCACTTGTATTAACAGTTACTTGTGTAGGATTCAAAATACTTATTCCTGGTGAGGTCAACTGACAATTGTTGCCATCGGTGATTGTAATGGTATATGTGCCGGGACCCAGGTTGGTAAAATTACCGGTGTTGTTGCTATAATTCAGTGGATTAATTGTGTATGTAAAGGAACCTGTGCCTCCTGTAGCTGAAATATTGATGGTTCCATTATTATAATTGAAACACGTGATATCTGTGTACGACAGATTACTAATGCTGAGGGCAGGCGGGTTTATAATGGTAACAGGATTGCTTGTTGTGGTGCACCCGTTCACATCAGTAACCGTCACGGTATAGGTACCCTGGGAAAGATTATTAAAAAATCCTGTTTGATTGCTAACCAAACCCGGATTTAGGGTATAGGTTAGCGTGCCGGTGCCGCCGGTAGCTGTTATAGTTATGGTTCCATTATTAAAATCATGACAGGTAATGTCAGTGGATTGTTCAGATGTAATTACCAACACCGGAGGATTGGTAAACACGTAAGGCCCTACGTTCTTGAAACATCCATTCGCATCTGTAATCTGAATGTTGTATGTGCCTGGGCCTAGACCAGTAAACAATCCGGTTTGGTTGCTTACATTTCCTGGCTGAAGCGTATAGGTAAGAGTACCCGTCCCGCCTGTAGCACTAATTTGAATCTGGCCATCTCCAGCGTCGTGACAGGATATGCCTGTGATATTAGTGCTGTTTATAACTATATCAGGAGGATTACTTATCGTTACACTGGGTATAGTACCCGAATAATAACAGATACCAGAATGCCTCACCATGAAGGTATTGTAAGTGCCTGCACACAAATTGTGAAAGGCGCTATCGCTCTGGAATGTTCCGGTTTGCGTATTAGCATTCCAATTCATTGAGAACTCGTAGGGTCTGGTTCCCCCGCTGGCGTGTATGGTTAGAGAACCATCGCAACTACCAAAGCAAGATGGATTAACCCACTCAATATTTGTAATACTCAGAGGATCAGGTCCTCCTACCGTAACATTAAACCAATCGGAGATATAGCATACTTCTTCAGTTGGTGCTGTACCTCTTACCTCCCTCACTCTAATAGTATAATTGCCTTTGGGAAGTGCTGAAAAAATACTGTCCTCCTGCCAAGGCCGATTGACTGGTCCCGAAAGTTCGTATTGAAGCCTGGCACTCTGTAATCCTCCACTGGCGTGGACAACAATTACACCATTGGTGCTGTTATGACACGGCGAAACGTCAGTTACAGTTGCGCTGTCCACTCGAGGCAGATGATAGTTATCTGGAAATACCCAGTTCAGGTTATTAGTGTTTAACGAAATCCAGGCCGTATCAGGAGCTATTCCAATTCCAGCAGGGTCGAGACCATTTTTACCATGCAAATAACGCAAGTCTACATAATCAATAACGAGAGGGTTTGTAGAATAAACAATGGCATGGGTTGTGCCTGTAGATTGGATGATGGTATGTTCACATAAAATAGGCCCGACAAGCACAAGGTTATTGACAATGGTTTGTGTTTGACCTTCTTCTAAGGTTAGAGTGTTGGGTGTGGTGCCTCCCAAATAAGGGTAATACCTATATTGCTCAAGTGTGTGAACCTGATTGCTACCCGATAAAATATTTCCATTCCCTCTAAATTGTAATATTTGTTGCACATGGTTTCCATTTCCATGAATATAACCATGGTCGTAAAAAGTAACATTATTGAAAGTATTGTTGTTGGCTAGGGTTAAGCCCTCTCCAATTCTTCCTGTATAATTACCGGCAGGGTTTCCTATTTTGTAGGTTCCGAATTGAACGTCCTTGTATGAGTTTCCATTAGATATTAAAATGCCTCTACCATTAAAAATTATATTATCATATGAAAATCCGTCGCCAGCTTTCATGCGTGAAAGCCCATCGGCTGTGAACCTTATGAGGGATGATCCTCCTGTGGAAAGAGTAAAGGTGGAATTATATTCTATTACCCAACTGTAGCCTCCAGGGGGGGACTGTAAGGTGCATGTAAACACACTGTTGCCCAAATGTAAGGCACGAGGAAAGTTAGTGGTAGAATAAAAATGCATGGCCCTTACGGGTTGATTGTTTGTAATGAGAGACCCCGCATTCAGGTAGATTTGGAAAAAAACTTCCAAGGAACTAAGTAAGGTCCATTCTCCACCTATTCCATTGAAAAATACGGTCCCGCCTATTTCTACTCCCTTGGTGTCAATCGTTTTTCCTGGTGAAGTTGCCATAAAGTAAAGGCCGCCTGATAAATTGGCCTGAACCGTTATGCTCCAGGTGAATGAACCATAAATATTGAGTGACAAAGTACTGTATAACACAACCCAACGGGTGGTATTCCAGGTCATGTCTTTACACTCTGCAGGCGCATTATAAACAAATACCGTAT
Organism: Bacteroidales bacterium; assembly: GCA_049969475.1. Classification (GTDB taxonomy): domain Bacteria; phylum Bacteroidota; class Bacteroidia; order Bacteroidales; family TTA-H9; genus UBA2030. Next base: position 6,134 of record JBMFOU010000016.1, read on the forward strand.
CCCCGTTGGAAAAACTATTGTTATCGAAAATTACATTGTCGTCGCTTGTTGGCGGATTGGCTGGATGAATCGTTCCACCCGAAGTAGTTGCCCAGTGGGTTACATCTGACCATTCGCCCTGGCCACCTACCCAATAGTAGGTACTTTGGCCCTTGGCAATGGAAATTATGCATAGAAAAATGCCCACAATTAAGCTTGTTTTTATCGTTTTCATAAACTTCGGTTTTAGCATTCGTGTTAAACTTAAATTTCCATAAGGGTTCACAAGCTGTAATTTTTTATTGAAACGAATCATCAAAGGACCTTTTTATCAAATTTTATAATTCTTAAACAAATTAAAGACATAGTCCAACAAATCTCAGTTGTATTAGGTTGGGTTTTTGTTGTAATTTAAAATGTTTCTTAGTAAGAATATTAATTATTTAAAATTTAATAATTTGCATTTATTTAGTAAAGTATATTTTGTTTATTTTCTGGAAAAATCATAATTAAAGTCTGCCATTCTCTGAAAAACTATGTTTTGTTTAGGTAGTTTCAAATTTAAAATTTCTATTTTTTGGAAAAGTTTAGTTTTTTATCCGTGTTATTTTGATCGTTGGGCTAATTAATTTTTTCCCATAAAGAGGTAACAAGGCTTGCTTAGAAATTCAGGTTTTACGATTAGTTAGAGAAATTTTTTAAATTTAGCCGTTTTTCTAATACCCCCATTTTTTAACTCAAATGGCAACTCAATTTACTCCCTCTACCGAATTTCCTGCTTCATTTAACCGCGCAGAATTGGTTTTTAACGTGGCAGGAGAGCCCATAGATGTTAGGATTCGTGAAGCTGATGCAAACTTAACCCGCCTGGTAGGCCTACCCATTGACCGATTGAATGGTATTTTGCTCTCTAACCTTTTTTCTCATATGGGCCATGGAGAAGCAATCATGCATAGATTGGTTGCGCGGGAAAATTTCCAAACCTACTTTTATTGTGAATATCTGGGCTTCGAAGTGCTATTTACAAGTTTTTTTGACAATAGTAATGAATTACTCTTGATAATCTCTAAACCTGAGCCAGCCAATGCCCATGACAAACCAGCGGATTCGAAGTCGGACAACCTTTCACTGAGGGTATTTTTTGAAAGTACCTACAATTGGGAATACTGGTTGGCCCCTGATGGAAGTGTGAAAATGATGAGCCCATCGTGCTATCGCATTACCGGCTACACGGCCGAAGAATTTCTTACTAACAGTAGTTTACTGAAGGAAATCGTTCATCCCTCTGACCAGCATATAGTTAATCCTGCATCAAAAGATAAACATGATTTTGAAATTAGAATTATTCACCGCAATGGAGAAATCCGTTGGATAAAACATGTTTGCCTTCCGGTTTTTAGTAACCAGGGAGAGTTTTTAGGCCGTCGGGTATCTAACAGCGATATTACAGAACTTAAATACGCTTATGCAGAATTGGAAGAATCGCGGCGGCGTCTTCAAACGCTCTTCAGCAATTTACCAGGTATGGTTTATCGATGCAAAAACGACCCCAACTGGACCATGGAGTTTATAAGCCAAGGCGCCCTGGAACTTACGGGTTATCCTCCGGAGGTATTTATTAATAACAATCGCTTAAGTTTCAATGATATTATCCATCCAGATCATCGCGAGCGGCTTTGGAACAAATGGCAAGATTTACTGGCTCGCCATGAAACATTCTACGACGAATATCCAATCGTCACGGCATCCGGGGAACTAAAGTGGGTTTTGGAAAGAGGCTGCGGCGTATTTGATGAAAATGGGAATTTGCTTGCTTTGGAAGGTTTTATCTGGGATAACACGCCCTATCATCAAATTCTTGAAGATCTTACCGCAAAAGCCAAGGAACTGGAGACGGCCAACTCAATGAAAGATAAATTGCTGTCTATAATTGCCCATGATTTGAAAAACCCATTAGGTAATTTGATTGGTTACACGGAGCTCTTGCTCGAAGACTACTCTACTTTGGATGATGCCGAACGTCTCGAAATGATTAAACACATCCACCTGGCTGCCTCCATGACCGATCATTTAATTACTAACCTTCTCGACTGGAGCCGTCTGAAAAATGGACGCTATCAACCCTCTCCTGTCTTAATAGACCTCTCTGCTCTCATTTCGGAAATCATCATTCTCAATCGAAATATAGCCCATCAAAAAAACATTCGCCTCATTTCGCTTATCCCCCCGGCTACCTATATCCATACCGACCATTATGCAATCTCCACAATTCTCAGAAATCTCATATCCAATGCATTGAAATTTGCATTTCCAGGAAAAAGCGTAAAAATCTCTGTCAATGAAATAGTTACTGGTCTTTTGTCTATAGATGTTGTAGATGAAGGTATCACTCTTTCAGACGATGAAATTGCCAATATTCTTTCTCCTCACTCCATAGCCTCAAAAATCGGTACTTCTGGCGAAAAAGGTACGGGAATGGGGCTTAAGCTTTCTATGGAATTTGCTGCAATGATTGGTGGTCGACTTCAGGCCAAACCACGTAAAGACAAAACAGGTATGGTTTTTAGTCTTATTTTTCCTAAAAACTTAAATTTAACATTTTAAATGTTTAAATGTTGTTAAATGAAACCCTTCTTGGGTTTAACAATTGACTCATGGTTTTAGATCCTATGTTCCTTGGATACTCTCAAATTGATAGCCTACCTCAACCTATTAAGGGTGAAATTACGTCGGAGGGAGAGGTATGGTTGGTTTGGGGTAATTCTTTTAGAAGTTTTAGCCTCAGGGATGTTTTATCAGGGTTGCCTTCCTCCGTTCGCTGGCTTTTGTTTCGCAAGTATGTACTTTTGAAGGAAAAGAGCGTTACAGAGACATTTGTTTCCTTTTCTCTACCTGCTGAAGAAAATTCACTCAGGGTCTATGGGTTGAAAATGAGTCGCCCAGTCGATTCAGATAAAATCTTTCTGGATGGATGGATGCTTCCCTCCTGGGTTGCTCTGGAATTGATGCTGGGTCTGTTCCGAAATTTCCGTTTTGTATTTACGCAAACGGGCAAAAATGTTTTGCTGATTGGTTCGGGGGGTAGCATTGCAGAAATAGTAGCCTGGTCGCCAGAGGATGTGGGCATGATTGCCGGGGTAAGACGCAAGATGCCGTTAAGCAAGACTCCTGCATCATTCCGTCCATTGGCTGAATTTATTTTGGGCTGCAAGGACCAGGCATTCACACGAAAAGAAATTTGGATAGATAAAAGTAGGCTCTTTATTGGTTCCCTCATCTTTTTGCAGGGAAATCCTCTGACAGGTGAGGGATTAGCTCTTGCCATTTTTAGCCGGCCAGTGGAAGCAATGCAAATGCAACACAGGATAGAGAGTGCTGAACGCCTTTATCAACAACTATTTGAGCTCTCTCCAGCCGGTATGCTATTAGAAGATACCAGGGGCATAATTCTCGATGCCAACCAGGCCCTGCTGGATGCTACAGGTTATTCACTCGAAGAAATCAAAGGTAAGCACGTAAGCATTTTAGCAGCTCCGGAAAATTTAGCCTATGTTGAAGAGAATATCCGACGAATTATAAGCGGGGAAAAGCTAGATGTAATTGTGGAAAGCCGTCGGAAAGATGGCTCTAAATTTTATAGTCGTCTGATAGAAACATTGATAACATTGTCCGACGGTAGCCAGGCTATCCTTTCCATCTCTTCCGACATCACCGACAGGGTGCAAATGCAGCGCCAGCTAGAGGAGGAAAAAGAGAAATACAGAAGATTTTTTGAAAACGTATTGGATATTTTTTTTATATCCACTCCTGATGGGGTCATGCATCACGTCAGTCCATCGATTGAAAAGTATTTGGGTTACACCTCTGATGACTTGAGGGATATTAATCTCTCAAAATTATATTACAACAACTCTGATCGCGAGGAGTTTATCAAGCTTTTAAAAGAGCATAAGGAAGTGATCGATAGGGAAATTCGATTGATCACAAAAGCAGGGGAGGTAAAGTACTTTTCATTAAATGCTCATGGAATTTATAAAGAGGACGGAGCATTAGTAGAAATCGAAGGAAGCATTCGCGACATTACAGATAAAAAGAAATATCTGGCAGAACTTGAAGACGCTCGTCGCAAAGCCGAAGAGTCGGCAGCCCTCAAAAGTAGCCTGCTCAGCAACATGAGTCATGAGGTGCGTACCCCCCTCAATTCTATTCTGGGTTTCTCACAAATGCTCTCCCACAATCATCCCGACCCTGCCGTAAAGGAGATTGTTCAAAAAATCCATGCTTCGGGTGAGCGCTTGCTCAAAACCCTTGAATCGATCATGTTAGTAGCACAGCTTGATAGCGGTTTGCGGCCAGAACCTGACAACTGGGAACTTTCCCAGGCCTTGGCCCGAGTATTTCTCGAATATCAGAGCGTGGCACAAGAAAAAGGTCTGCTTTATTTGCTGGAGGCTGAAGATGATTTGTGGGTATATACCGATGAAAAATTGCTCTCAATTTGTGTTAAGGAATTGATTGATAATGCAGTAAAATTCACAAAGGAGGGAGGAGTTACGCTCAGGCTCAAAGCAATTCAATCTTCCAATGGCCCTATGGCCCGTATCGAGATAAGGGATACTGGTATTGGTATTCATCCTTCCAAACATGAACTTATCTTTAAAGAATTTCGTCAGGCCAGTGAGGGCATGAGCCGCTCGTTCGAAGGCCTGGGTTTGGGATTATCTATTGTTCGCCGCCTGGTGCATCTATTAGGCGGTACCTTAACTTTTGAAAGTAGCCCAGGATATGGCTCTGTTTTTTATCTTGATCTTCCACGCTTGGTGCATGAAGATAAAGAGGTTGAGATTACGCCGGCAGTTTTACAATCCATCCCTCCAATCTACATACCGGAAGGACTTCTGGTAGAAGATAATGCTATTAATGCAGAAATTACTCAATCGTTTCTCGAAGGGGTTTGTACGCTCGATGTTGTTCCCAATTACTTCGATGCAGCAAGGCTTATTAAATACAAAAAGTATGATTTTTTCCTAATTGATATTGCCCTCGGGCCTGGCCCTTCTGGTATAGAACTTTTAAAGGAGATCAGAGCAATAGATATTTTCCGCAACACACCAGCTGTAGCAGTTACTGGTTTTGCACAGCATGGCGATGCTTCTAAGCTAAAAGCTTTAGGCTTTTCGCACTATATTGCCAAGCCCTTCACCCGCGATGAAATCATCTCTTTGATAAATACGATTTTTCAAAAATAGGAAGCAATGAACATTGTAATTACCGGTGTTTCACGTGGTTTGGGCCAGGCCCTCGCCCGTGAACTCCTGCGTCGACCTGGGCACTTAATTTTAGGCATATCTCGTTCACCAGTATCTTCTCTGGAATCTTCTTTGTCAGAGTTTATTCATCTTCAGGCAGATATTACAAAATTATCTGATTTAGCTATTGTTGAAAATCAAATGAGTACTCTTCTGGGTTCAGTTGATGTATTAATTAACAATGCGGGTTTCCTCATTCATAAACCTTTTCTTGAAAATACTCCTGAGGATATAGACCAGCTGATAGAAGTGAATTTTCGAGGTCCGGTTTTATTGATGCAAATAGTTTTGCCCCTTATGGGACCTGGTAGTCATATTATGAATATAGGGTCGATGGGAGGGGTGCAGGGAAGTGTAAAATTTCCTGGATTAGCCTTGTATAGTGCCACCAAAGGAGCGTTGACGGTATTGACTGAGGCCCTGGCCGAAGAACTTAAACCCAGGGGAATTCATGTCAATTGCCTGGCTCCGGGTTCCGTGCAAACCGAGATGCTCCAACATGCCTTTCCCGGTTATAAGGCCTCATTTGCACCAGAAGAATTGGCAGTCTTTCTGGCTGATTTTGCCGAACGTAATTACCGGTATTTTAATGGGAAAACCCTTCCTTTGGCCATCACTACCCCTTAGAATATCTGATCATTTTAAATGCTTCGGCTCTGTCGTTTCGTTCTTCAGTTGAGGGGAATTTTCTGAAGGGCTCAATTCAATATCTTTCTTTATATGAGCAATTTTGAAATTTTCGTTGCCAAAAGCCAGGGCTTTAAAGCGTCCTTGTTCATCTCTCAGGGCCTTTAGTTCAAGATCATTATTAGTCATTGTGTTGAATCCTTTGATGGTAAATTCAGCCAACGTCCAGATATTTATCGGGTTATGTCCCGGAAGGTTTTCATTGGCTTTACCCAATAACGCTCTAACGGGTTTTACAAGAGCTGACACGATACTTCGGTTTTCCCTCATTGCGTCCGCCTGCCAGCGTTCTATCATACCTGCATAAATGGCTGTGTAAATGCGGTTGATGGGTTGAATTTCTACAGGCTCTACATTGAGTTCAACTAAAGTCTTAGAATCAATGAGAGGCAAAGGAGTCAGTGTTTCTACAATCCTTACATTCCTCTCCAAATCGGGTACTTGTTTGCTTTTAGATAAATGATTTGCATTAATCTGAAGCTGAGCTGTAGTTTCTACAGAAGGAGAGGCCTTCTTATCATTCTTGGGGGTGGATGGGGTGACTGCAGCAAATTCGGAACTGGCTGGAGGCTTAATAACCGAATGTTTTACTCGGATGGGATAAAAGAGAATAAAAAGTGCGATGGCTGCTGCCGTGGCTATCACCCCTATTCTGTAAACAAAGGTGTTGTTTTTCCTGTAAAGCGACTCTATGTGAGGAAATTTGATGGGCTCAGGTTCGAAAAAAGCCTGTTTGTATAGTTTCAAGTCTTGGTTGAGGTGAGGAAAAACCTTAACCATTTCTTCGAATTCCTTTCGTTTTTCATTTTCGAGATCCCCTTCGAGGTAGGCGATGCATTGGGTTTCCCAGTCTTTTTGATTTTTGAAATACAAAGATTCAAAGATCCGATGCTTAAGACCTGCACTTACATATTGAAAGCTAGTCACAGTGTCATTCCTAAAATTTAGTAAGCGATTTTCACTTGTACTGAGGAAGTTTTTTGATTCAGCAGGAAACTTAGTCTCTTTACTGGCTTTGAATTCATTAAGTTTATACATAAAAAGGCTATCCTCCCTAAACTTGGCAAAAAACTCCGGGTGATTTTTCAGGTAATCCCATAAAGCTTGCTTTTCTTCTTCATTCAGCCGGCCTTCAAAGTAATCCAGAAACCAGGCCTCTATATTATTTTCATTAATTTCCTTCATGGCATGCGGTTTTTTAGATTACATTTTCCAGCTTTTCAATTCTTTTTTTTACATAAAGTCGGGCCCTGTAAATATATACTTTCACCTGACTTTCGCTAAGGCCTGTTATCTGGCCTATTTCTTCGTAGCTATAACCTTCGTAGTCGCGGAGCATGAGCACTGCTCTCTGCACGGGGGGCATTTGTTTCAAAATAAGTTCCAATAAGGCTTTTAATCCGGTATGGAAGCGTAGTTCAGATGCGGGCTCCTCGAGTATATCATCCAGAGATTGTGTTTGCTTGTTTTTTCGTAGAAAATCAATGCTCAAATGGTAGGTAGCAGTAAAAAGATAGGATTTGATTTTCGCTCCCTCGATTTGACTGCGTTTTTCCCAAACACGCAAAAACACTTCCTGCACAATATCCTCCGCATCCTCAGTGTTTTCAATCATTTTGAGAGCAAAGCGGTAAAGGGCATCGGAAAAGAGATCAACAGCCTGATTAAACTCGGCAACAGTCATGCATTGGGTTTGTTACAAAATTAGGACGAAATGAAAGCTAATTTGTTACACCCCATATTGCATAACTACTTACAATGTGTTTATTATTATCTAAACAGTTTAATACCAGGGAAATAAAGAAGGTGGGAGCCTTTCTTTCCCCCATGAGGCCATGCCGCCAGACAATAAGTAATAGCTAAGTGGAATCACCAGCCGAAAGCCAGCATACCGGTATTAAAATCCAATAGTCAATTAGTCAAGCTTCAACACTGCCAGAAACGCCGATTGCGGTACTTCTACGTTTCCAATCTGCCGCATTCGTTTCTTGCCCTTCTTTTGTTTTTCCAGCAGTTTTCTTTTTCGGGTAATATCACCTCCATAACACTTGGCGGTAACGTCCTTGCGGAGGGCTTTCACCGTTTCGCGGGCAATGATTTTGCTACCGATGGCCGCCTGGATAGCAATGTCGAATTGCTGACGCGGTATGAGCTCCTTGAGTTTTTCGCACATACGCCGGCCAAAATTGTATGCATTGCTTCGATGAATGAGGGTGGAGAGGGCGTCTACCTGGTCGCCGTTGAGCAGGATATCGAGCTTCACCAGATCGGCATCGCGGTAGTCGGATATATGATAATCAAACGAGGCGTAGCCCTTCGAGATGGATTTCAGTTTGTCATAAAAGTCGAAGACGATTTCGCCCAGGGGCAGGTCAACGATCAGTTCCACCCGGTCGGTGGTCAGGTAGGTCTGATTGACCAGGGTACCTCGCTTATCAATACATAGTTTCATGATGGCCCCTACATATTCAGCCTTGGTAATAATATTGGCTCTTATGTAAGGTTCTTCAATGTGATCGATATATGTGGGGTCGGGCAGGCCACTTGGGTTGTGCACTTCGAATTCTTCGCCCCGAGTGGTAAAAACTTTGTAGGAAACGTTGGGAACCGTGGTGATTACATCCATATCGAATTCCCGGTCGAGGCGTTCCTGCACAATTTCCATGTGCAAAAGGCCCAGAAAACCGCAGCGAAAACCAAATCCCAGGGCGGCCGACGATTCTGGTTCAAATACCAGGGAAGCATCATTGAGTTGCAGTTTTTCAAGCGAACTGCGTAGTTCTTCGTAGTCATCGGCATCCACAGGATAAATACCTGCAAACACCATAGGCTTTACATTACTAAAGCCTTCTACCGGCCGATCGCAGGGTCTTTCTACGTGAGTGATGGTATCGCCCACCTTTACTTCTCTAGCCGATTTGATGCCTGAAATAATGTAGCCCACGTCGCCGGCCCGGAGTTCATTGCGAGGTTCCCGTTCCAATCGAAGAATTCCTATTTCATCGGCATGATACTCCTTTCCTGTTGCCACGAATTTCACATAATCGTCGGTACGCAGGGTGCCGTTGAAGATTCTGAAATAGGCTATAATTCCCCTGAAGGAATTAAAAACGGAGTCGAAAATGAGGGCCTGCAGGGGTGCGTCGGGATCGCCTTTAGGAGCAGGGATTTTCTCCACGATAGCCTCGAGAATGCTCTCGACATTGTAGCCAGTTTTGGCACTTACAGGAATGATGTCGTCGGGGCTGCAGCCCAACAATTCCACTATCTGGTCAGAAACTTCGTCGATCATGGCATTGTCCATGTCGATTTTATTGAGCACGGGTATTATCTCGAGGTCGTGCTCCAGAGCCAGGTAAAGGTTGGAAATAGTCTGGGCCTGAATGCCCTGGGTGGCATCTACCACTAACAAGGCCCCTTCGCAGGCGGCGATGCTGCGCGACACCTCGTATGAAAAATCCACGTGGCCCGGTGTGTCAATCAGGTTGAGGGTATAAGTCTCCCCATTATGGGAATATTGCATCTGGATGGCGTGGCTCTTGATGGTGATTCCCCGTTCGCGCTCCAGATCCATATCGTCGAGTACCTGGTCCTGCAATTGGCGCTCGTCGATGGTCTTGGTAATCTGCAACAACCTGTCGGCCAATGTACTCTTGCCGTGGTCAATATGCGCTATGATACAGAAATTGCGAATGTTTTTCATCGCTGCAAATTTACACGGTTTTCGGTTAATTTTGATAAAGAAAATATGAAACCGGTTTTATGTATAAACCGTTATTATTCAATAAATTGATTGTTTTAGGGGTTTCGCTTTGCGTGATGATTGTTTTTGGGGGAGGTATGCAAGCCTGTTCCCCTTTTCCCCCGATGACAGGCAAGGCCCTTGAAGAACAGCCGTTACGCGGAACCTGGCAGGGTGTGGCTTTTCGAAAAACGGATAGTAGCTTTTTTAAAATGACCTTCTTACCAGACCTAAGGTATCATCTCTTCGTACTGAGTTTGCCTGCCGGGACCCTATGGGAGTCTTCCGGCGTATTAAGAGCGGAAAAACGTGCCATTTATTTTTCTGCCTTCGCTGATTGGAAATTGGAACGCCTGGCCGCTTCTCCGCAGCAGCCTCCTTTGCTCCGTCTTCTAACGAATAATAATCCATTAGACCTCGTTATTTTGGCTCCTTTCAATGAGGAATTAACGGAGAAAGTCTGGGCTATGGTTGCAAAGTCAGATACTTTAGGGGATACCCTTTATTTGGATAAGCGAAATCCTTTGCTCCTTCGTTTTAGGGCTGATAATTTTGATATTCAAAGCCTATCGCCTGAGCCGGGCTTATGGGGTTATTATGTCTTGAAAGAAAACAGTATATATATCCGTCCACTCGACAATCTTTCAAGCGCTCCGGCCTTCCCTCCGGAAGATTGGTATAGTATCATTCTTGCAGATCAAAAATTGGTACTGCGTAGCCACAATAGGGTTTCGTACGTTTTCGAAAGGAAACTATTTAGATGATTTAAAGTAAGTTTCTAATTCTGTCTCGTCAAAAAAAGATGAAAATGATGCATACGTTTTTTAATAAATAGTTTAGCCTTCAGGATTACCTTACCATTTCCTCAAACAACTAAATTACCCCGTGTCAAATAATCTAACATGATTTCCAGATATTTCAGAATTTTATTGAAATTTTTTAAGGATAATGAGTGGTAGAGATGATAAGTGACGCAATATACTAAACTCGGATGATTATACATTGGTTAATAATATATTATGATATTTTCCCTGAAAGCTCCTAGCTTATTTTTTTAATTACATCCTGCTCGTGAAATTAACCCATGCATACACATATGTATGATGTACTTTTACCTGTATATTTCACCAATGCAAGAAAAATAGTCTATTATTAAATTCATTTTTAATTAATTATAAAATATTTATTCTTTTGAATAATTAATAAAATAAGAATTAATATGAATTAAATCTGCCTTGCAAATGAACTTTTAAATAGTAATAAGTGCATTTAACATGAAAATCGGTGGCTAAAGGAAATATACTGACTTCCTGTCACTAAAGGCTGAGGAGAACGAATGATAGTTTTTGTGTTTGTTTCAATTTCAGTAGTGTACTCAGAATCACAAAATAAGATAGAAGCTGTCCAAGGTTAATGAGACAGCTTTTTTTATTTCTATGAAAATTAGTGCGATAATTAAGATTTTTATTAAATCCCCGAAGTGTTCAAATTACCAAGGCTGAAGGTAATCGTCTTTTTTTGCCCGGGATCGTCATCGTTGGATAAATGGAGAGTTACTTGCAGATGCAAATTGTAAATGCTCAATTCGGTTTCCTTGGATGATATTTTACCAATTTTCAATATATCTGCATTGATTATACCATAGCGACGGGTTACATCGTGCTGGAAGATTTCGTCAATGTGAGTTTCCAGTAGCGATTTGTCGTATGTTTTGAAATCGAATATATTAGCTATTTCGTCGATGGTTATCACTTGGAGGTTTTCCACTCCCTCCATATTGATGGTGAACCAGCTGTGCACATTTTCGTCGATCAGGCAGCGGTTGAGGTCATCTTTGGATAGCATACGGGCGCAGTTGATGATTCCCCTGCCGTAGAAGTTATTCTCAAACATGTAAATTTTGTCGAGGGTGATGGCATAGCGCATAGAAACCCCTCCGATTATGCGCCTTAGCCTGGGATAGAGATGGTAGGCATTGTAAACTCTCAGCATTACTGCAAAATTGATGGCAAAGACCAGCGAATGCAGAGGCGTGTCGAACATGATGTATCCCCCGTCGCCCGTGCTGATAAAGTTTTTTTGAAAATATTCTTCGTCGTAGTGCTGAAAAATAAATTTATGATTGGCAAGGCATAGACGTATAGCGCTTTTAAAAAGGGTCTTGAAAAGGAAGGGAATGAGTGTTTGCTCGAAAACCCCATAGGAACTGTATTTAAAAATATCGATACCCAGTACTGATTTTCGGCCAATGTCGTTGTAACTTATGTGTTTTCTCAATACTTCGTAAAGTTCCTGACTGTCGGGAATGATGTTGGTTTTTTCGAAGACTACCCGTTGGTCGTGCTCTTCAAGAATTTTACGTAATTCATCGTAAGAGAGGGTTTTCAGGTTTTTGGGAATAGCCATGGCCAATGCTGTATTTTTACTTCAAAAGTAGTACATTTTCGGGTGGGGCTTATCTTTGCATACAAAATGCTGACCCTGAAGGGTGGGTTCAAACTATTGACAATTAACATATAGACCACAATTCTATGATACTTTTTTTTCGGAACGGAGTTACTGGCAGGGTTTATGGGATAGAGACCTTGAGCCGGCCGGATGCAGAGTCTATTGGGCGTTTGCAGTGGCTGCTGGGTAATGCTGAATACCTGGGAGAGGAAGGACCGAAGGGAGCTTTTACTGGGCCCCGGCGTGAGATGATTACGCCCTGGAGTACTAACGCGGTGGAAATAACCCAGATTATGGGACTGCATGGTATACGGCGCATAGAAGAGTTTAGGCCTGGCCGGGCAAAATCTTTTGATCCTCTGCTCGAAGAAATATATGAAAAACTCGATCAGAGCATTTTCCATATCAATAGGCAGCCTGAGCCTGTTAGATATATTACCGATCTGACAAAATACAATGAGGAAGAAGGCCTGGCCTTGAGTGAAGAAGAGATTACCTACCTGGAGAAGGTGAGCCAAGAGATAGGCCGACCCTTAACGGACAGCGAGGTTTTTGGTTTTTCTCAGGTAAATTCGGAACATTGCCGGCACAAGATTTTTAATGGACGATTTATCATCGACGGGCAGGAAAAGGGAAAAAGCCTTTTTGCCTTGATTAAGGATACCACGCTTGCGCATCCCAACCGGGTAGTTTCAGCATACAAGGATAATGTGGCATTTCTTGCAGGACCTCAGGTATGGCAGTTTGCTCCCCGTCGTGGTGATCAGCCCGATTATTTTTCTTTAAAATCAATCCCTTCTGTAATTTCACTGAAAGCGGAGACGCATAATTTCCCCACCACGGTAGAGCCATTCAACGGTGCTGCCACAGGCAGTGGGGGAGAGATCCGCGACCGAATGGCCGGAGGAAGAGGAAGTCTGCCGCTGGCCGGTACTGCCGTTTACATGACCTCTTATTCTCGTTTACCCCGCCCTCGCCCATGGGAGGCATTTTACAAAGAGAGACCCTGGTTGTATCATCCACCTGCTGAGATTCTTGTAAGAGCATCCAATGGAGCCAGCGATTTTGGAAACAAATTCGGGCAACCCCTTATTTGCGGGTCGGTGCTTACCTTCGAACATGAGATTTCTTCAGTAAAATACGGCTATGACAAAGTAATTATGCTGGCCGGAGGTATTGGATATGCCCATGCGGGGCATGCAGCTAAGGGGCATCCTTCACCCAGACAGAAAATCATTGTGATGGGTGGCGACAATTATCGCATTGGTATGGGAGGGGGAGCCGTTTCGTCGGTTGAAACCGGAAAATATACCAGTGCTATTGAGCTGAATGCTGTGCAACGTTCAAATCCCGAGATGCAGAAAAGGGTAGCCAATGCTCTGCGTGCATTATGCCAATCGGATGAAAATCCTATTATCTCCATCCACGACCATGGAGCTGGCGGACACCTTAATTCTCTATCGGAGTTAGTTGAAGATCAGGGTGGAGTTGTACATATAGACAAGCTACCCATTGGAGATCCCACGCTTTCGGCCAAGGAGATTGTGGGTAATGAGTCGCAGGAGCGGATGGGTCTTGTGATGGAGGAGAAAGGTACGGCTTTGCTACGGGCGGTGGCAGAGCGTGAAAGAGCTCCCATGTATGAGGTGGGCCAGATAACTGGGGATGGCCGTTTCGCTTTCGAAGACAGCCGAACGGGGGAGCGTCCTTTGGATCTGCGCCTGGAGCATCTTTTTGGAAACCCACCCCAGCTCGAAATTACCGACGAGTCGAGGCCAGGACATAGGGAAAAGATTAACTACAAGCCGCAACTTTGGAAAAATTATCTGAATAGAGTATTACAAACCGAAGCCGTAGCTTGTAAGGACTGGCTCACAAACAAGGTTGACCGTTCGGTAACCGGACTTGTGGCTACTCAGCAAACGGCCGGCCCCCTGCAGTTACCCCTAAACAATGTAGGTGTAGTGGCTCTGGATTACACTGGAACAGCCGGTATAGCTACTTCCATAGGTCATGCCCCTGTGGTGGGTTTGATAGATGAAGCTACTGCCAGCCGCCTCGCAATAGCCGAATCGCTTACAAACATAGTATGGGCTTCACTCGCTCATGGGCTCCAGGGTGTATCCTTGTCGGCCAACTGGATGTGGCCTTGCAACAATCCGGGCGAAAATGCACGACTCTACAGAGCTGTTCAGGCACTCTCCGATTTTGCCATTCAGCTGGGCATTAATATCCCTACAGGTAAAGATTCGCTGAGTATGACCCAAAAATATCCTGACGGAACACGGGTGTTGGCTCCAGGTACAGTCATCGTGTCAGCAGTTGCCGAAGTGGATGATGTGAAGAAAACTATAAGCCCAGTAGCACAACCTGCAGAGGGCTCTCAATTGATTTACATCGATTTTTCAGGTTCACCCTTCCATCTGGGGGGTAGTGTTTTAGGTCAGGTGCTTAATGCCCTGGGTGACGAAACCCCAGATGTCCTCCATGCTGATTATCTACGAAGAGCCTTCGCGGCTGTTCAGGAGATGATACAAAAGAATCTCTTGCTGGCTGGACATGATGTTTCGGCCGGAGGTCTCATTACTTCTTTGTTGGAAATGTGTTTTGGCAGCCCCTCTATTGGAATGGAAATTGATTTACCAGTGCAGGTCGAAAATGATCTGATCAGGTTCCTTTTCAGTGAAAAGCCTGCTGTAATTATCCAAACCCTCGACCCGGAAGCCGTCCTCTCAATCCTTCAAAAGAATGATGTTTCTGCTTTTATTTTAGGTAGGGTGATAAATGAGCCTTTACTCAAAATTAAGCATGATAAAAAGAAATATATTCTTGATATTCACCGGTATAGACGTTCATGGTTTATTCAAAGCTACCGCCTGGATAGTAAGCAGACTAACAAAGAATTAGCCGGGCAACGATATCATAATTTCGACAAGCAGCCACGTTTGTTTGATTTTCCCCCGACGTTTGACGGTAACTTTCAATTATTGCATATCAATCCTCACAGAGAATGGTATTCGGGTGTGAAGGCTGCTATCATTCGTGAAAAGGGTAGTAATGGCGATAGGGAGATGGCTTATGCGCTCTGGCTGGCCGGCTTTGATGTAAAAGATGTGCATATGACCGACCTGGTGAGCGGACGGGAAACCCTGGAAGATGTACAGATGATTGCTTTTGTAGGTGGCTTCTCAAACAGCGATGTGCTGGGTTCCGCCAAAGGATGGGCTGGAGCCTTTCTATTTAACAAGAAAGCACGTAAAGCGCTTGAGAATTACTACGCACGTCCGGATACCCTTTCGCTTGGCGTTTGCAACGGTTGCCAGCTCATGGCCGAGCTGGGTCTGGTTTATCCTGAACACCCGCAGCATTTTAAAATGATGCATAACGACTCGGGCAAGTACGAATCTTCATTTCTCACAGTGAAAATACCGGAAAATAACTCGGTGATGCTAAATAAGCTGGCAGGCAGCGAATTAGGTATTTGGGTGGCCCATGGCGAAGGAAAGTTTGTTTTCCCGTACGAGGAATCGAAATATAATATTGTGGCTCGCTATAGTTATTCGCAATATCCCGGCAATCCAAACGGTTCGATGTACGATACGGCTGCTGTGTCCTCTCACGATGGACGTCATCTGGCCATTATGCCTCACCTGGAACGTTCCATTTTCCCGTGGCAGTGGGCCTTTTATCCTGGAAACAGGAAATCAGACGAGGTAAGTCCCTGGATTTTGGCATTTATTGAAGCCCGTAAGTGGATTGAACGGCAGAAATAATTGTAAAACAAAGCCTGCAAATTGCTAGCCGACAAACTTATTTTTAATCTGGGGGTAGTTTATTCATCTGATTTCAGGGAAGATTGTTTTTAAGCTTCCGTATTTGAATGTCAGGTGCGAAATCCGCTGACTGCCAGTGGACGTTAACAATTACCCTCGTATTGAGCGGATTATTTATAGTTTACTCAGGTATTTATTTTGAATTTGGATTAGGCTCCATCAATAGGGGTCTTTTATTTTTCGATTTTAAATGTTGATACCTTCTAAATCTCTTGTTAAAACTCAGTTACGCGTTTTGAAGTTTAACACTCTTTGGATGAAAATTTGCAGCTTGAAGTGAAGGCAGCACCGCAAAGTAACCAGGATAATGAAGTTAGAATTCTTGTGTTTGTGATGCAGTCGGTTTCCAGTGATAATTAAATCAAAATCCAGAAAAAAAGCTGTCCCGATTTCCAGGACAGCCCCTTTGTTTATTTTCTTTTCGATTAAAATTTGTTAAGTGGTTATGGCCTGATTATTTATTGTAAGCTTGGGAATAGATTTTAGCAGTATTGCGATAACCTTCCTGACCACTATTGTACCAGTTGCTAAAGGCATTTCCTGAACTTTCGGCCCAGTCTCCAAATTTCAGGTAGGCTTCCGTTACTTTGGCTTTCTCAATAGGATAATCGAAGGGTAGGGGGAGTTCGATGCACCAGGGAAGATTATTGCCAGTGCGATAATAAACTCCGGCTGCAGGATTAGAGACGTCAGCACCAGTGCCAAAGTAAGATGTATTAGCCAGTGAAGTAGGCTCATAATCGATGAGATGAATTTCTCTACCCCTGTCCTGATTGACGATGAGGAATGGATTCACGAGGTGACTACCAAGCTGGCTTATAGGAATAGGCGTTTCCATTGCAATGTGGAGGCTTTGTAATTCTGGGATAACGTAAGGTGCTCCAGGGGTTGTGTTAACCCCGGCGCCAGTTCCAGGGTGCGGTAATTGCTTGAATACATTGTCTGTGACAATAATAACGGCCTTGCTTTGTCCAGCCTCAGTTCCGTTGGCATTAAGAGTTATATAATTCTGTGTAATGCTTTGTCCACTGATGCTTTTTATAGCTGAGGGGACCATATTCAGCATAAATCCAAATCCATTTTTAAATGATGCCCCAATGGCTCTTACCTTGTAGTCAAAATAAATATCTGTGATTTTTTGTTGGCTGTTCAGCACAAATTTATACCGCTGATCAATCACTAGATCGTTGAAGTCATAATCGGCTTTGTTGGGCCAGTTATCTTCGAATGCAAGGGTTGAAAAGGTGTTATTAGTTGGGTAATAGTAATTGTAAGCCCGTTTGGGATCTGCTGGGTAAGCATCTTCTGAATCGATTACCCCATCCCCATCGCCGTCAGAATTGGGCCCCGTAACCACTATATCATCGTAGTAGATATCACCTCCATAATTGTTTACCCAGAGCAAAACTTGACATTTATTAGTACCAACGGGCATAGTAGCCGTAACTGAAAGATTAGTCCATTGAGTGGGATTGTTTTGGTTAATAACAGAGTAATAACCCAGTGGAATTCCCGTGCTATTAAACGGAATCAGGTAAATCCATACATTCTTTTGTCCGTTGTTTCCACTAGTGATGAATCTTCCTGTGGCCGTAATGATTTGACCTGCTGCGGCGGGAATCATTTGAGCAACTCCTCCGTAAAAAGGATTCCTCGATCCAATCTTCAATACATAATTATTAGCAGTCTGTCCGAATGGATCAACAGCGCGTTCGGTTGCTCCGGTAAGCTGGCTGGTTATATACCACCTTCCATCCATAGGCATGAATGAGTTCCAATGGGAGATGAATCCGAAATCGTTGATGTCGAAAGTACCATTGCTTATAAGGTTTTGGGTGTTTTTGAATCGTCGGGCTGTGACCGCAAATAATGAAGTTTCTTTTGCTTCGGGAATTGAAGCTTTAAGGCTCCCAATGAGCCGGGGAGGCAATGTGTCAATGTTGTCTCCAAAATTGATAGAATAACCTCCTTCAAGACTGCTTTTTAGTGTTCCTTGCAATGAAACAACCTTTTCACCCGCAATCGTTCTTACTATTAGCTCGTTAACAAAAGCGGGTATCGTTACTTGAGCATTTAATACTCCCTGCTCGTTGCCAAGGCCTGAATATACTAAGTGCAGACTGTCATTTAGTTGATAAAACACCTCAACTTTGCCGAGAACCTTCGTGTAGTCTATCGTAAAAGGCAAGTTTACAGTAATATCCACAGTTTTGGTCGTTTGAAATTTAAACTGTGGACTGATGACGAGTTGGTCAATGTCTTTAGTTCCTGGTATCGGATTCTCAGTTTTGTTGCATCCCCATGTAACTAACATTGCAACCAGGATAGCTAGTGAAGAAAGATGCGTTTTCATAACTTTGTGTTTTGCTAGAATTTTATAATCAAAAACTATACTAATGTCATTAAATATTTTATAATCAATATTTAAGGCTTATAATTATGTCGGAGTTTATTCCAGCTATTGTATATCTTTACCATTTTAGAAATTGGCTTATCGTATATATGTTTACAAAGGT
Source organism: Bacteroidales bacterium (assembly GCA_049969475.1). Lineage (GTDB taxonomy): Bacteria > Bacteroidota > Bacteroidia > Bacteroidales > TTA-H9 > UBA2030. The sequence continues at coordinate 24,648 of JBMFOU010000016.1, forward strand.
AACTAAAATGCTTTAAAGGTTTTCTTGACTAGGTAAAAGGCCTGGATTTTATAATAATTTTGATGAAAAATGTCATATGAGAATTAAAGTTTTTAGTCTAAGCTTGGTGATAATCCTCATTGTTTTCGTTGAAAAGCTCTGGGGGCAACAGCCGGTTGGTTTATCTGCAGCTAGTAAGGCTGCTTTGCAATGGTTTTATGAAAGAAGCCCCTGGTTACCCCAGGATATTTCTATTAAAGAAATTAGGCCAATTATGGGAGGCGAGGATACGCTTTTCTTCGTTCTCAATTTCTTTCCAAAAGGTTTTGCTTTGATATCTGCCCACGAAGGCATGGTTCCAGTGGCTGCTTACAGTTTTGAAAGTTGGTATGAGGATTTAAAAATGCCACCTGCAGCGAAAGCCTGGCTGGGTCAGTATATTTCATCGGCTCAGGAAGCAAGGGAGACTGGAAATTTTTTTAAAGATGAAACTCTCAATCAATGGAATGCTTTGTTGAATGCAGAGCCTGGTCAACGTTTTAGGGGTAAATCCGTAGAACCTCTCACGTTTGCTAACTGGAATCAGGATTGGCCATACAATGAGTTATGTCCGGCTGATCCGGCAGGTCCTCATGGACATTGTTACGCCGGCTGCGTGCCCACCGCCATGGGCATGATTATGTACTATTATCGGTGGCCCGATACCGGAGTTGGCTATTACTCTTATACCCAACCTCTTTATGGCTTACTGGAAGCCGATTTTGGAAATACCCATTATGCCTGGGATGAGATGACTAACCAGATTGACGATTCTGATACGGCAATTGCCCGTTTGCTTTTTCACATTGGCGTAGCCTGTGATCTAGTTTATGGGCCCACTGGATCAGGGATGTATAATCATAAAGCCGCTTATGCTTTCCGCACCTATTTTAAATACGCACCCGAGACCCAGTATGTTTTTCGCGATAGCACCCATCTTGATTGGGATAGTCTTCTCGTTGCCCATCTCGACCGAAAAATGCCTATGTATTACGCCGGATGGTCGGTACCCGACATCAATGGACATGCCTTTGTCTGCGATGGATATCAGGGTACAGGTTACTTTCACTTTAATTTTGGGTGGGGAGGTTCTTTCAATGGATATTACTATACCGGTAATCTGACACCGGGTGGCAATAATTTCAATTTGGCTCAGGAAGTAATTATCAATTGCCATCCCGATACTATTAATTACGATTATCCTGGCATTCCCCAACCAGTCGACACCCTCCGCCACTATGTCGGGAGCTTTACTGACGGAAGCGGTCCACGCTTACCCCAGTATGCCCAACCTCGTTCCTGGCTTATCAGTCCGCAAAATGCAATCGACTCTATCACTTCCATCAAAATCAGCTTTTCTCGCTTTGATTTGAAAAACGGAGAGTCGTTTGTGAATGTTTATGATGGAAATGATGCCTCGGCACCCCTTTTAGCTTCTTTAACAGGATCTGATTTCCCCTCTGTTATTCAATCGTCGGGTAACCAGTTATTTGTTGAATATATTGGTGCTGCTTCAGCAAATAACAATGGATTTGTAGCTACATACGAAGGGCTGAAACCCCAATGGTGTTCAGGATCGCAATTGCTTTCTGAACCTTCAGGCTACATTTCAGATGGTTCCGGAAATTTTTGGTATTACAACAATACGGTATGCATCTGGCGTATTCAGCCACCAGACGCTAAGCAGATAGCAATTTACTTTAAACGTTTCAGTACAGAGCCCGGGCAGGATAAACTCAGGATTTATGATTTTAGTACCGCACAGTTGCTCGCTGAATACTCCGGTCATTATGATTCGAGTAACCTGCCTCCCCCTGTACTTTGCCCATCGGGCAAGGTTTTTCTTACTTTTAGTACCAATGGTTCAGTACGCGATGATGGCTGGGAGGCATTTTATGAAAGTTATTTCACTGGAATGGATGTTGTTCGCCCTCAAGAAATCAAGTTTTTTCCTAATCCAGCCAAGGAATTTTTTTATGTGATGATGAAAGGTGAAGATTTGTTGCATCCTGAGGCCGAATTAATGAGTGCGGACGGAAGATGCCAAAAGAAGGTTTCATTGATTGTTTCAGAAAATGGGGGATATGTGGTTCATACAAAAGGATTATCTTCTGGTGTTTGGTTTTTACGAGTGATGGGAAAAAAGAATGTTTATGTGGGGAAAGTGTTAATAGAACAATAGTCGCTCGTCATTCGATGAACTCGCTCGGCTGGATATTTTTTGGTTAACTGATTGTATAGCAGAATGCTTGTTTGAAGTCGGGCGTCTCGATACAGGGCCTATCACGCGTAAAGGGTTTTTTCAATCCTAAGTCTCTCGCCCTTACTCGACGCCCGAAAAGACAATCGGGCGTCTCGATACAGGGCTTATCATGCGTAAAGGGTTTTTTTCAATCCTAAGTCTCTCGCCCTAACTCGCCGCCCGAAAAGACAATCGGG
>JBMFOU010000016.1:27204-72500 GCA_049969475.1 Bacteroidales bacterium
CGATACAGGGCTTATCATGCCTAAAGTTTTTTTTCAATCATAAGTCTCTCGCCCTAACTCGACGCCCGAAAAGACAATCGGGCGTCTCGATACAGGGCATATCATGCGTAAAGGGTTTTTTTTCAATCCTAAGTCTCTCGCCCTAACTCGCCGCCCGAAAAGACAATCGGGCGTCTCGATACAGGGCTTATCATGCCTAAAGTTTTTTTTCAATCATAAGTCTCTCGCCCTTACTCGACGCCCGAAAAGACAATCGGGCGCCGAGTGGTATGCATCGCTGAATGCCCGATTAGACCCCTTCGATATCATGCATACCGTATCGAGGCGCCCGTTTTTGCATCATGCATACCGTATCGAGGCGCCCGTACTATAAAGCATCTGCCGCGCATCTGAATCCCACAGTTGCCGAGCGTTCGAAGGAGGGTGATACCTTGATGAGTATCTGCCTATGGTAAACCGGTTGTGGCCCCCCTTCTACATACCACTCACTTCCCTTGGGTTTGAAATGGCTACCGCCTTTCAGTATCACAAAGTAATAAGCTCCATCATCATAAAGATCGCCTGTCATTTGCCATACATTACCCACTAAATCAGCAACACCCCAGGGACTTTCACCCCCTGGGAATTCAGTCACAGGTGTAGTGTGATTGAGGTTAAAGTTACAGCGGGTGCCATCCATTACCTTTCCCCAGGGCCAGTCGTTTCTTGTATTTCCCTGAGCCGCATACTGCCATTCCCATTCAGTGGGCAGCCTTTTCCCCTTCCACCTGGCATAAGCCAGCGCATCCTCAAAACTTACATAAACCACAGGATGATTTTCCATGCCATTCGGAATTTTCCCATTTTTCCAATGTTTTAGAAAGTTGGTGGTGTCGTTGGGAATATAGTGGCTGGCATCGAGAAATTCTTTGAACTGTGCGTTCGTAACAGGATATTTGTCTATATAAAAGTCTTTAAAGGTCAAAAGGGTAGTATCAGAATTATTAGGGTAGTAGATGAAAGGTTCCTGGGTACCAGTGGCACGGCGTGCAGCAAAAGCGTAGATACCTCCCGGAATACGTATCATCCCGGCCGGAGGTTCTGCGTAACGACGGGAAGAATTCTCTATTTTGAGTAATCTTGGGGTCCCCGGAGCAATCTCAACTATGCTTTCATCCATAAGCTCATCACCGGCAAAAAGCTGCAGTACAACTTTGCCTTCGTAACGCCCGAACATCTTCAGTAGCGAGATGGTTTGACGACGGGTATCAAAATCATAAGAGCGTGTGCCATAGGCTGGATTTCCTGCTGTGAGTGTTATGCGGTCACCAAAGTCGGAACCGAAAGTGAGTGAGTCATTTATTAGCTTGACTTCCAGTAATCTGGGTAATACTGCAATACAATCCACTCTTCCTTCGCGCCGGGTGTTCAGGTCGCTTCGGGGGAAAGCGTCCGTACGGGCGGGTAACCACCATTTCCCTTCACTTCTAACAGGCTTCAATTCTTGATGATGCCAGAGGCTTACGAAATGATAGGGTTCATTTTCGATGGATGGGTTAATGCTGTGTGCTTCGTCGAATACAAACAAGGGGCCACTGAACCCTTCCGGCCGTAGGCTAAAGACCGTATAAATAATTTTTTCATCGGTTTTCCATTTGTTTACATAGATACTATCTGCATGTGTTTCTATCATTGGCAGATAATTGTAATTGAAAAACACGCTTTGATTTTCCCTGAGAATTTTAGTGGTACGACCTAGATAGCGGAGCTCGCTTTCAAGCCTTTCGGGCCGGCCGGGACGCATGGTATTAATTTCGACGGCATATCCATTGAAAAACGAAACCCCGATTTCACGGGTTAAGTCGCCATCAGCCAGTTGCAAAACACGGAAGATGGCAAAATCGGGTTTGATATATTTATTGAGGTTGAGCAGAGGTGGCATGTAAAGTGCATCATGAACCCGGCCTGAAATGATACCCGGCATATGGCGAGGAATGGCCATGCCTTCAGAGTACATAATGATACCGGGTTTCACAGCATCGGCAGTTTCCTGTAATTCACGACTCGACTCGCCACGGGTATCCAGCACTACACCGTCGGCATCGGTATCGCTGAGCAAGCGGGCTAGTCCTTTCATGTGTTCCTCGTGGCGGGTAGAGGCGTCCCAGGGATTGTAGGAGATGAAATACTTTTTCCCTCGCTGGTGTGCCAGGTCGGCTTGTTTTCTGAGCTCGGTTATTCCGCCAGGCAGGTCATAGTATAAATCGAACTGGTTGCGCGGATCGAGGCCCAGCCTGGGCCAGGTGGGCCAAAGGGTAAAGATATCGTATCCGCCCGTTAACTTGTCAAAATAATTCATATAATCTGCGTAACGATATTCACCCAGGTTGCTGTCGTAATAATTCTGGTCCCAGGCAAATTGCAGAAGCATAATCCATGCTTTTCGTATCCACGCCAGATCAGGGCGTTCGAAAAGGCTATTGTCGAAATCTTTCAGATCGTAAAGCCATCGTTCCTGAAACATCATGCGAAGCCCTTCCTGCCAAGGTCCTTCATGAAAATCAAACCAAATTTTGTAGAGAACTTCACCGCCGGGTTCCAGTTCTGCCCTCCATCTATCGAGTTTTCCCCCTTTAATGGCTGCTCTGCGGGCCAGACCTGTAAGAGACAGATTCTTGGAAAGTTTTATATCGCAAAAGCCCAGATGCCAGGCATTATCGGGCAACACTACACCTATGGGCCCATAGCCCGGTCGGTAGAGCCGGCTTCGATTGAGATAATAGGGCCATTCATAGCCCCCGCCGCCCGTAATATAGACTCTGTCGCCGCCTCGACCCAACGGGACTACGTTTCCAATTTTTATCTCCCTATTCCCCGAATTCTTTAACCGGAGCAAAAAAAGATAGCCTTTTTCAGCATCGCCAAATCGCAGGCTCCCGTTAATTCCCTCCATACTAAAAACAACGCTGTCGCCGGCTGTCTTACATTGTATTGCATGGAGAGGAACCTCCCTGTCGTCGATTTCAAAACTGAATAAAGGCTGGTTATCAGGGAGGAGATGGCTTTCGCCTTGCATGTTGTTGATCGACGTGAGCCATAGTCCATCTTTGAGATGGAGGGTGGCTGGTCCCAGGTGGACTTTCTGGGCCAATGCCCCATGACCTGCCATAATTATGAATAATGCCAGTAGGATTTGGTTTTTCATGGTGTTATAAAATTGGATGGTTGCTTATAAGTAAACGGAAGGATCGGGTGTATGACTGAGAAATGGGGCAACCGCCCGAGGATAGATGCCTTGCACCCAGGCAATGGTCATTCCGTAGTTGGTAACAGGAACACCAGCTTCTACTGCAGGACGCAGTCGGTTGATAATCTGCCGGCGGGTAATTACACATCCACCGCACTGAATCACCAGGGCATAATCGGTAATGGGACGGGGTAGATTGCTCAGCCCTGCCACTACCTCAAATTCAAGCTTTTTGCCTGTAAACTGGCTGATCCAGCGCGGTATCTTAACCCTGCCAATATCATCACACGATACATGGTGTGTACATGATTCCAATAACAATACTCTATCTCCGTCCTTAAGTTCTGAAATTTTCGGCGTACCTTTTAAATAGTTGGTAAAATCGCCTTTTTGACGGGCTAGTAAAATACTGAAACTGGTAAGGGGAATATGGCGGGGTACAATGCCATCGGCCTTTGAAAAAATCTGACTGTCGGTAACCACCAGAGCCGGCTCTGGACTCATTTTTCGAATAAAAACATCAGCTTCCCTTTCTTTAACAACCACAGCTATGGCATCGTTGTCAAGAATGTCGCGGATAGCTTGAACCTGAGGAAGTATGAGTCGTCCCTCGGGAGCCTCGATGTCGATGGGGGTAATGAGCATCACCACATCTCCGTATGATATAAGGTCGCCCACCAGGCTTTGACTTTGAAAGGCCGACTCGGGGATGGCCTCCCTTAGCGCTTGAATTACTTCCTCGAGATTATCGGGCCGGGTGGAAGAAAAATCGATCACCGCCATTGCCCCATTTTGTATGGCTTTGCTTTGGACGGACTGCTGTAAGGGTTCGATGTCTGATTTATTGTGAATGACCAGAAATGGGAGATCCCACTTTTTGAATTCATCGATGAGACGCTCTTCATCCTTTTCCAGCCGGTTGTGAGCGATTACCAGAATGGCAAGGTCAATGATTTTTAGGGTAGCCAGGGTTTTTTCGATTCGTTTTGTGCCCAGTTCTCCCACATCATCAATTCCTGCTGTATCGATGAGTACGACAGGGCCTATCCCACCGATTTCCATGGTTTTCTTTACTGGGTCGGTGGTAGTGCCTGGAACATCGCTTACAATAGCGAGTTCCTGGCCAGCCAGCGTATTGATGAGCGAGCTCTTACCGTTGTTGCGCCTCCCGAATATCCCAATATGAGGTCTTATTTCTTTTCCTTTAGCCATAATGTTTACAGTTCATAAACCGAAAAACCTAATTGAAGCAGTTTCTCAGGGAGCATTATCTCCTTGAGTTTTTTAGCGTCCATTAAGCCAAGCTTCTCGTTTGCAGTGAAAATATCCATTCGGTTTTCTTGCATGAAACGGGCCAGTTCGGCCGCTTTGTGATATCCTATATATGGGCTTAAGGCTGTAGTGATGGAAGGGCTTAGCCAGAGCCTCTGAACAGAAGCCTGTACATCGAAATTCAAACCCTGAAACATATTGTTTTTCAAGGTATTATCAGCGGCAATTAATAATTCCAGACTTTCAAGCAGCCGGTGCCCCAAGATGGGCAGGTAAGCATTGAGGTCGAGGCAACCCTGGGCAGCCAGTCCGGTAATAAGTTGGTCGTTGGCATATACCTGATGAGCAACACTAATGACAAATTCCGGGATTACCGGATTCACTTTGCCTGGCATGATAGTGCTTCCCAACTGTTTTTTGGGGAGAATAATTTCGGAAGGTTTTGCCACATCGCTGGCCAGTAGACGGAGGTCGGAAACCATTTTTTCCAGGTTCACGGCATGGGCTTTCACGATGGCATGGACTTCGGTAAGACTGTCGAGGTTACTGGTTGCGTCCGGAAGGTTTTCGGAGCGGGTGAGGGGTAGGCCGGTAAGCGTTTGGAGATGCCGCACGGCTTCCATGATGTAATAGCGGGGAATTCCAATGCCCGTACCTATGGCTCCGCCTCCAAGGTTGATCACCTTGATGCGTTCAAAGGCCTTACTCACTCTCCACCAATCGCGCGAAAGGGCATCATTGTAAGCAGCAAAAAGCATTCCGTAAGAAGAAGGTACCGCATCCTGCATTTGAGTCCGGCCAATGCGTAAGATTTTTCTTCCTTCTCCCTCCAATCTTTCGGTCTCTTTTCGCAATTCATTGATACTGGTTTCAAGGCGCTCGAGTAGTTGCATCACTGCTACTTTGAGTGCTGTGGGTACAACATCATTGGTTGACTGGTACACGTTAGCCTGCTCCACGGGATCGATGTATGAATACTCTCCAGGTTGCCTACCCAGAATCTGAAGAGCCCGATTGGCAATAATTTCATTGATGTTCATATTGATGCTTGTCCCTGCACCGCCACTTATCGCTGGAACTATGAATTCCTGAAAATGCTTTCCTTCGCTTATTTCACTGGCAGCTGCCATGAGTGCTTCCAGAATAGGCTCCTCCATTAGGGGAGAAGGCAGACGATGTTCCAGGTTTTTTTCTCTGACATTGCGTGCAAACGACTGATAAGTTTGATAGCAAGCAAGTTTCACCCAACCCAGGGCTTTATACCAATGGAGGTTGAAGCGGGTTGTATCAGGAAAATTATCACGTGCCCTCAACGATTGAATCCCGTAGAGTGCCCCTTTAGGAATCTGTTTCTCTCCCAGGAAGTCTCTCTCAATTCTAAATTCATCAATATTTTCCTGCATATTCTACAAGTTTATCCGCTGATTTGCTTTTTCATTGGATTACATCATTATTTAAACAAAGCAGTTAGTCGTAAAGAGGCTTAAAAGTATGAACTTTCATTAAAATACCGGTCAAATGCCCGAGTGCATAACATGAACAGGGAGGGTATTGCTAGTAACCTGGCATCGTCGAAAATCAGTTATAATATTTGCTAATAAGGGATTTTTGAATTATTGAAAGATTTCTTCTCAAGCCTTCATGGAATTTTTCAAAGAAGTTGATGAAGCTATAGCCTACGAAAGAGTTTAAAATTGCGGGCATCCCCTTAATTTTGTTCAGTGCAAAGTTAACTGAAAACCTTGCATTTTTTATTTACTAAATATTGAGAACCAGACCATGGAATATACTAACCAAGAACTATTAATTGCTCTGGGGTTGACCCTTTTTGCCGGGCTCAGTACAGGAATTGGCAGTGCTATTGCTTTTTTTGCCAAACGAACGAATACCCGTTTTTTATCCATTTCACTGGGATTTTCAGCGGGAGTAATGATTTATGTTTCCTTTGTGGAATTATTCTTTAAAGCACGCACCTCTTTAGAGCAATTAGGTGCGGAAGGAAGTAACAGCCACGCGCAGGCTTACTGGATTGCCGTAGTAAGTTTTTTTGGGGGAATGATGCTCATAGCATTGATTGACAAATTGATACCATCAGTAGAAAACCCTCACGAAATGAAACCCTTAGAAATGATAAGTGCTGGAAAGAATCCGGCATTAATGCGAATGGGGTTGTTCACAGCGCTGGTTATTGGAATTCATAATTTTCCGGAGGGAATAGCCACCTTTGTTTCTGCCCTCTCGGACCTTCGGTTGGGTATTCCCATTGCTGTAGCCATTGCCATTCATAATATTCCTGAAGGGATTGCGGTATCAGTTCCCATCTATTTTGCGACCGGAAGCCGCCGAAAGGCTTTTTGGTATTCGTTTTCTTCTGGGCTAGCCGAGCCCGTGGGGGCCATTATAGCCTACTTTTTCTTAGCTCCCTTGCTCCAGCAGTTCCCGGTTATTAATGGGGTGATTTTTGCTGCCGTAGCAGGAATAATGGTGTTTATTTCAATCGATGAGCTCTTACCTGCGGCAGAAGAATATGGTGAACATCATCTGGCCATCTACGGACTCATCTCAGGGATGGCTCTTATGGCGTTCAGCCTTTTGATGTTCGAATAATTTGCAATATCTTTGAAAAGTTAAAGTAGAAAAAATATGAAAGGCAGGCTTTCCTATTTCCAAAAAAGTTTTCAGCTATCATATGTTGAAATTTTTTCGGTGGAAAGTTCTTGCAGATTATTAAAGAGTATGTAACTTGTGCCCCTATTTCACGCAAAAAGGAACTATCTATCAAACAAAATTAAATGATATGAAAAATAAATCTTTACTGTTATCCCTGACGGCCCTTCTGATGATGGTGGGGACGATGGTATTGGCTATGGGAAATTCGCAGGGTGGAAATCCCAACGATAAAAATCCCTCGCCTGCAGTTCTTAAGTCAGGCAATGCAGTTTCCCTCAACTGGCAAAGCATGGGCCCCGATAATGTGGCTGGTCGTACTCGCTCACTTTTATTTGACAAACGCGATGCCACAGGAAATACCGTGTATGCTGGCAGTGTGGCCGGCGGTGTATGGAAAACCACTACCCTGGGCGCCAACTGGGTTAAAGTAAATCAGGCCAATGCTAATTTGAATGTTTCCTGCATGGCTCAAACATCTAACAACGATATTTACGTTGGAACAGGAGAATTCGGATTCACTCAGGGAACAGGTTTATATGTTTCTACCGATGGTGAAAACTTTACCCGTGTGCCAGGTACCGAGCCTGTTATGGTAAATTCTGTGCTCGACTGGGGATATATCAACGAAATCGCCGTGCAGGATGGACGTTTGTTTGTGGCCACCAACGCTGGACTTAAATATCGTAATGCAGGTGAAACCAATTGGCATTTAGCCCAATATACCGATTCACAAGGTAATCTTGTTCCTCTGAGTGGTTTTGTCTGGGACGTAAAAGTAGGTTCAGATGGAACCGTAGCTGCCTCGGTCGATAGTAAAGTTTATATCTCTGCCAATGGTTCTCCCGATGGATTTATCTGCGTGAGCACCAAAGAAACGGTTGGAAACGATATCATTAACTCCGAAAAACTACCTGCCAATGGCTTGGGGCGTATTGAATTAGCCATCGCTCCTTCAAACCCAGCATATATCTATGCCAGCGCATGCGACCAATATGGGTATTTTGATAATGTTTACCGCTCGACAGACAAAGGAAACACCTGGACTATCATCTTCCCGGGTAAATCTACCACTCTACCTGACATTTTTGTGATAAGTAACGTAGCCTATGGTTTTGTGGCTAATACGATTGCAGTTTACCCAGATAACCCAGATCATGTTTTGGTAGGGGGAATTAATATGTGGGAAGGCTATTATACCAACGAAGGATTCTTCTACTGGGGCAATGCAGCTGTTACTAGTTACAATGTAAGCAAGTATTCGCCCAGATACCTCCACGAAATGCATCACACCTATGTTTTTAAACCTAATGATTCTAAAGTAATTTTAGCAGGAACCGATGGTGGTATCTACATTAATATAGATGGAGAGCTGCGCTTCAAATCGCTCAACCGTAACTACATGACTGCACAATTTGTATCGGTTGAAAGCAACGGATTTGGCAACCCCATAGGTGGAACTATAGGTAATGGAATTCAGTATATAGGAGACGGTACCAACACACCCCAGACTGGTGTTGAAGTGTGGAACGGTGATTTCAATAACAGCGGCGAGGGAGGTTATGTTGCTATTTCCAAAATTAATCCTGACGTATTTATCCTATCTTTAAAGGGTGGTCCCTTCCGTCGTTCTGAGGACAAGGGCTACAGCTTCTCTACAACTTTCCTTGGAAGCAATATGTCGGCCCCGGCCAATACCTATTGTCCCCTGCTTTTGTGGGAAAATTTCAACGATCCCTACAGTGTTGATTCTACGGATTTTAAGGCCTTGCAGGATATTGCACAGGGAGAGAAAATCATAGTGCGATCACGCATCTACGATTACCCCTTTGTAATGGAAGCCCCGCGTAATTTGCATAAAGGTGAAAAAATCTTTGTTAAGGACCCTCTCCAGGCTAAAACTTTCCTCGCTTTGGCTAACAAAATATACTACACTAAAGAAATCCTTGATTTCACCAAGCAGCCTGAGTGGTGGCAGATTGCTACAGTGGTGGGAGTTGTCAATTGCATGGCCCTTTCATCTGATGCCAATCACCTATATGTTGGTACTGAGACAGGGAATGTTTACCGTATTTCCAATCTGATTCATGCTAATTCACAGCAAACAGCCGATATAAGCTCACCTGGTTGTGTAGTAGCTGTTCAGCTTATCAAATCTTTCCCCAATGCCAGCATTGGCTCAATTGCTGTAGATCAGAAAGATCCCCGTCATATCCTCGTTGCACTCTCAACCTATGGACTTAATGATTATGTGTTCAATGTAAATAATGCCCTCGATTCTCTGCCTAATTTCGTTTCTGTTCAAGGTAACCTCCCCAAAGTTCCCATTTATTCTTCATTACTTGAAATGAATGATGGGAATTTTGCCATTTTAGGAACCGAGTACGGCATTTATACTTCACCTAATGTGGCTTCAGCTAATTGGACCAAGGATAGCGGACCCATGGGAAGTGTTCCAGTGAAGATGCTCAAGCAGCAGATTACCAACGGAGGGGGTATTTTTGTCCCCTCAGGCGATCCCAATATTCCTGGGCAGTACTACCCCCCGATTACAAATTATGGAGCTATTTATGCTGCAACATATGGTCGAGGAATATACGTCTCGAATGCCTTTGTGGGAATTCCTGAAAATCCTGGTCAGGAGCCTCAGGCCCAAAGAGACCTTCGTATTTATCCAAACCCTGTAAAGAATGAACTGTTTTTCAATATTTCATTGGATAAGCCAGAAACCCTGCTCTCCGAAGTTTATGATTTCAGCGGAAAAAAGGTTGTTAGCCAGAAATTTGAAACACAGACTGGTGTAAACACTCTCGGGCTTGATGCTTCTGATCTGCCCCGTGGTACTTACATTCTGAGGGTAGTCAGTGAAAGTAACATTTTCACGGGAAAATTTATTATTGTAAAGTAATTGTTGGAAAATGAATAAAATAATTATAACTATGAAGAGAATATTCAGTGTATTGCTGTTGCTCGTGAGCTTTACGGCACTTGCACAGCCTAAAATTTATACCCCTACGCTGGCTTCCCCTCTCGATAACGCAACCAACCAGATGCCTGACATCACCCTGAGTTGGAACGCTGTTACCGGAATGGGGCTTATAAAATATAAACTTGCTGTTGATGTAAACGCCAATTTTACCCATCCCTCTTATTTCTGGACTGAGTTCACAACGGCAGTAAAGATGGCAAATCTCAAATATGGTACTACCTACTACTGGAGGGTCAAGGCGTACGATATGGGTACTGGCGATTCTTCATATTGGTCAGCTACCCGTAAATTCACCACGTTCAGCAAGCTGGAAAACAAGGCTCCCAAGAATAAGGATAAAAATCAGGCTCCAGTAGTAAATCTTGAATGGAAGAACATGGTGGGACCCAATCAGCTATCCGGCAACTCTTTCTTCAATTACTTGCTTGATACGCAAAATACCTTCGATAGCCCGGATTTATTCTCAGGGCTTGTACAAGGCACCAAATTCAAAGTTCCCAGCCCCAAATTAAAATTCGGCACCCGTTATTATTGGAAAGTCAGGGCTATAAATGAAGCTGACACGAGCGACTGGAGTGATGTATGGTATTTCAGGACATTGGATACTATCAAGCTGAAGGAGCCTGCTAATAATGCCAATCCGGTTCAGCTCGACCAAAAACTTGCCTGGGATGCCTATGAAGGGATAACAAAATACGATTATGAACTCTCTGTTACCCCTGATTTTGATGAGCCTTTGCACTTCGTTACTGATAAAAACATTGTGGTACCCACTGGAATTACTTTTGGTGTGAAATATTACTGGAGAGTCAGAGGCCGTCATGCTGGGGATACCTCGAGCTGGGGTGAAACTCGTTCGTTCACAACCATAGCCTATCCCATTCTTCAAACTCCAAGCAATGGTGCAACCAACGTAAGCGTGCAGCCTGAATTTACCTGGAAGAAGATGACCGGCATAAACTTTTATCAATTACAATATGATAAAGACCCGTCATTCCCAGATGGATTTATCAGCCTGAATATCGGAGATACGCTCACCAGATACCGCTCACCTTACAAGCTCGACGAAAACACCACCTACTACTGGCGCATGCGTGTTTCAGCCAATGGCGATACGTCGCAATGGAGTCCTGCATTCTCCTTTACTACCCAAAGTGGTGTTGGAATCGACAACCCAGGAGCTGATGGATTCCGCATTTATCCCAATCCGGCCAAAAATCATCTCAGCGTAGTCTTACCTACTGGCTTCGCCGGAATAGCCAGGATTCAGATTCTTGATTTGATTGGACGTGAAGTTTTTGGCCAGAATGTTAATATTTCAGGTCAGCCTGTGCGTCTTGATATTTCAGGTGTTAATGGTGGAATTTTCATGCTCAAGGTAATTCTGCCCAACAAGACGTATGTTCAGAAGTTGATTATTGATAGATAGCATCGCGCTAGGAACATAAAAATATGGGGACTGCAGAGGTAGTCCCCATATTTTTTCATGCTGCCCGAAAACTGAAATAGGTTCTTTGGAGTCTTAAAGCCAATTATCTTTTTTTCTCAATCTGATAGTTTTTTGCTTCTCCATAAGCAGCGCAGCTTTCCTGCGATTTGCAGGATGAAACGATGAGGGCTGCGGCCATTACCGCCAGCAGAGCCAAGGCTTTCAGTTTACGGTTACGGTTTTCAGTGTTATACATTGCCAGAAAAATTTTAATGTAAATGGGCAATTTTGCGTGCACAAAGATAATCGATTTATAGATCGTAAACTTGGCAAAGTTATTGCCTTGACTACTTGCAAAATATTTTTGGAATAAAAAGTTTTCAACCATTGCTTCCTGACTTGTTAACATTTATTTATGAAATCTATTGATAATCATATTCATGCTGAATGGAAACCATTTTTTAGGAGCCTTAGGGTTCATTCCTGGTTTAATGGGTTGCTTACTGAAATTTCCATTCGGAGAAAAAAGAGTCGTGTTTTTCCGCCGGAAAGATGGGTTTTTCGTGCTTTCCACAATTTGTCGCCGAGTCAGGTAAAGGTGGTCATTTTGGGTCAGGATCCTTACCATGGCGAAGGTCAGGCCCATGGTTTGGCATTTTCTGTTCCGGTGGGACAAAAAATTCCTCCCACCCTGAGAAATATCTTTAGGGAGCTTGAAGCGGATCTGGGGATACCTGTTCCTGAACATGGTTGCCTCGAATCGTGGGAGAGGGAAGGCGTTTTATTACTCAATACGCTTCTCACGGTAGAGGAGGGGAAACCCAGTTCGCATGCCGGATTGGGATGGGAACAATTTACCGGAGAAGTAATCCATTATCTATGCAGTATTGGGCAACCTATGGTTTTTCTACTTTGGGGGAATCATGCCCGAAAATGGGCTTCGTTTATTCCCGCCCATGACGATATTTTAGTGCTTCAGGCCCCTCATCCTTCACCTTTTTCCGCCCACACGGGTTTTATGGGTTGCCGTCATTTTTCGCAAACCAATCATTTTCTTCAATCACGGGGCGTAGGTGCTGTTAATTGGAGCCTCATTAATAATTTTTGAAAGGGTTACATTTGTGGCATGATAAAACGCACCCTACTTCTACAATTTGTTTTATTTGTTTCTGCCATAATTATCACGCAGAAATCTTATTCTCAGCCCGATGTATGGTGCATGCCGGCCTGGGATTGTACGGCCGAAATCACACTACGGCACCAGGGATACACGGTATCGTACGACATAGAAAATAAAATTCCTAAGTGGGTAGCTTATTATCTTGTACCCCATCGCCTGAAAAAAATAAGTAAGCGCTCCGATGATTTCAGGCCAGATCCCTGGATTCCTCTTGCATTTTCGGCCACCCTTCAGGATTATAAGTCCAGTGGATACGATCGTGGACATTTGGCGCCCGCAGCTGATATGTCTTGGTCGGATGAGGTGATGAGCGAATCGTTTTTTTTAAGCAATATGACTCCTCAGGAGCCTTCTTTTAACCGTGGTATTTGGAAAAAGCTTGAAGATGAAGTAAGAAAATGGGCTCAGACTTATGATACTTTGTTGATCGTAACCGGCCCTATGCCAGGTGCTTACAAGGGCTATATTGGAGACGGAAAAGTTGCTGTTCCTGTATCATTCTACAAAGCGCTCATGGCATGGCAAAACAATGTAGGACATGGGTTAGCGTTGGTTATTCCCAATGAGGCTTCAAACCAACCCATAGCCTACTATGCCCTGAGCGTAGACTCGCTTGAATCCTTGCTTTCGTGTAATCTTTTTGCCGCTTTGCCCCAACCTGCACAGGAAAATGCTGAGTGTAAGATTGACTGGGCATTTTGGCACCTACAACCCAGGGAGGCAAAAACCTCTGCTTCGGGTTCGGGAAAGAAAGTTAGAAAATGAATGAATAATTTTTGAATCAAACAATTTATTGGAATGCTGCC
This sequence comes from Bacteroidales bacterium, assembly GCA_049969475.1. Classification (GTDB taxonomy): domain Bacteria; phylum Bacteroidota; class Bacteroidia; order Bacteroidales; family TTA-H9; genus UBA2030. The sequence goes on from JBMFOU010000016.1 coordinate 40,774, forward strand.
CGAATTAGTATTTGCAACAAACAATTCCCACAAATTGCGCGAAGTATCAGCCATTCTCAGGGGCTTAGCCATTGTAAAAAGCCTGACAGATAAAAACATTGAGACTGAAATACCTGAGGAAGGCGATACCCTGGAAGCAAATGCCCGTCAGAAGGCCTGGTTTATTTATCAACACTATGGTCTCGATTGTTTTGCGGATGATACAGGGCTCGAAGTGGAAGCGCTTGGTGGTAGGCCGGGTGTATATAGTGCCCGATATGCTGGTGAAGGCCTTTCTTTTGCTGACAATATTCGAAAACTTTTAAGTGAAATGCAGGGTATTAACAATCGCAGAGCCCGATTCCGTACCGTGGTAGCCCTAATTCTTAACGGGAAAGAATATTTGTTTGAAGGAAAGGTTGAAGGTCACCTTCTGGAAGCAGAGTCCGGACAGGGAGGGTTTGGCTACGACCCCCTATTTGTACCTGACGGATATGAACTTACATTTGCTCAAATGGATGAATCCCTCAAAAATTCTATTAGCCATAGGGGAGAGGCTATCCGCAAAATGGCTGAATTTCTATATGCATACAAACAATTGGGATTCAATAAATAATTAATCTTTTAGCGCTTCTTCAATCAATAGGTCGTAAAATTCAGTGAGTTCCATGCCTGCATGGCGGGCCATTTTGGGCACAATGCTCGCCGAAGTCATACCTGGAACCGTGTTTACCTCTAAAAACCAAAATTCACCTTCTGAAAGAATAAAATCGAAGCGCACAACGCCCCTGCAGTTTAGCCTGGTATAAAGCATACAGGCTATTTCCTGGCAGTGTTGGGTCAATTCATTGCTGATGGGAGCCGGTAATACTTCTTCGGCCATATTATCGGTGTACTTGGCTTCGAAATCGAAAAAGTCTTTTTTGCTGATCACCTCTACCAGGGGCAAAGCCAGAGGTTTACCGTCTCTGGAATATACTCCGCAGGTAATTTCCCGGCCTTTAATGTATTCTTCTACAAGCACTTCATCATCATGCCTGAAGGCTAACTCCAGCGCTGGACCCAATTGCTCAGGTGTGTTTACTTTGCTCATACCCACACTGCTGCCACCACAATTGGGTTTTACAAATACGGGGAGCTTTAAATCATGAAGGATTTGCTCCAGGGTGTATTGTCCGGGTTTTGTAAGATGCAGAGAGCGGGCAGTTTTTACACCATAGGCACTCACTACTTTATTGCAGAAACTTTTATTGAAAGTGAGAGCCGAGGTAACGCTGTCGCAGGAAGTATGTTTAATGCCCAGCATTTCAAAATACCCCTGGAGCTTGCCATCTTCACCTGGGGTGCCATGTATTACATTGAATACCAAATCGAAATGTAAGATTTGTTCTGCCAGGTTAAGGCTGAAATCGTTGAGATTTATCGGATACACATTCCCTTGTGCATCGGTGTAATTCCATTCTTTTCCTCTTATTAAAATGGGGTAAACATTGTACTTCGTTGAGTCGAGCAGAGAGGCCACCCTTTGCGAACTTTTTACAGATATCTCGTATTCCCCAGAGTTTCCTCCTCCGATCACAGCAATGTTGAGTTTTTTCATACGCGCATGATTTGGCGCACGAAATTATAAAAACCCTGGCGGTTGCCATCTTTTCCGCAAAAAAAGCTATCAGGGACATTTTTAGTAAATTTGCCCGGCCCTGACAATAAAACCGGTTATTCATAGTTTTAGAACAGGGCCGATATAAAAGCATTATAGATGAAGTGGTCTGAATTTCTGAGAACCCAATTTTTTTTCAAGCAATTAATCCTCATGGCTCTGGTATCAGTGGCTTTATTTTGGATTTCCATACAATTGCTCAAGCTTTATACCCGACACGGGCAATTCATTCTTTTGCCTGATTTTACAGGAAAACCCCTGAATGAACTGGTTCAATATGCTGATGAGAAAGACCTTAGAGTAATAGTAATTGACTCCCTGTATGATGAAACCCGACAGCCGGGAACCATTCTTGTGATGGATCCGGCAGGAAATACAGGAGTCAAAACGGGTCGTAAAATTTACGTTACCATTGTCTCATCGACCCCAGACTTCGTACCCATGCCTAATTTGAAAGAACTCTCTCTTCGTCAGGCGGTTGAAACTGTTATGCAGTCAGGTCTTAAAATAGATTATATTTCGTACGTAGAAGGACCTTTCTTTAATGCGGTATCGGGTCAAAGAATTGGAACGCGGCCTGTAAGAGAGGGAGAGATGGTTCCCCGCAATACCAAAGTGGTTATTATGGTTGAATCGGGTGATGGTAGCAATCGGGTAGCTGTGCCGGAGGTAATTGGGATGAAAGCTTCGGAGGCACCGTATGTGCTTTTCCGTCAGGGGCTTAATGTAGGCCGTACTTCCTTGCAAGGTGAGGTATCTCTCGACTCAGCCCGTGTCATCCGTCAGCAACCCGGCCCTGGTGCCATGCTCACACCCGGGGGTAGCGTTAACCTCGTTTTGGGAAAAATAAAAAGCGATAAAGACTTGGAAAAGCTCAGGAAAACTGCCATAAATGATACCCTGAATCAAGAGCCCAGTTATTAAGTTACACCATGCAAGCAATGATAAAGCGGCTTATATACATCATTCCTCTTTTGCTATCAATTTGGGTGGAGGCCCAGGAGGTATTACTGCCTATATCATACAATCCTCAGGTGGCGAGGGCCGGGCAGCTGAGCTCGCTCAAATCGGGTCAGGTTTCACAATCTCTTATGCTGCCATTTTTCGACGATTTTCGCAGGGGAGGTCCTTTCCCTGACAAGAGGCTGTGGAGTGACCGCAATGTTTTTGTTGGACAACATTTTGCGATTTTTCCGCCCAACTACGGTGTTGCTACCTTCGATGCCCTTGACTCCACAGGCTACGTATACAAACATGCCGCATACACGGCTTTTGAAGCCGATCGACTGACCAGCCAGCCCATACGTCTCGACTCGGTCTTTGTGCCCATAGCCAGGCCTTTGCGTAAATCCGATTCCATCTATCTTTCGTTTTTCTATCAGCCCCAGGGAAAAGGTAATCCACCCCAGAAATACGACTCGTTGCTTCTCTATTTCTTCTCTCCAAAAGATTATACCTGGAACAGGATCTGGGCTGCCCCGGGAATGCCCCTGGATACTTTCAAGGTAAAAACAGGAAAATATTGGGGGTTTGTAAATATTTGGATATCTGATAGTTCAAAATATTACCACAAAGGATTCCGATTCCGTTTTGTGGCCTATGCCAGTTTGGCCAACAATATTCTCCCCTCGTGGCAGAGTAGCATGGACCAGTGGAATTTAGATTATGTGCTTCTTAACAAAAACCGTCATAAATTCGATTCTACCTTTCGCGATCTGGGTTTTGTGGATGTGAGCCCCACTATGCTAAAGAACTATATTAGTATGCCTTATACGCATTACAGCAACGACCCTACCCGCGAAATGAACGACACTTTAAGTGTCATCATTTCCAATTTGGATGTGGTGGCGCATCCCAGCAATTATGGTTACACAGTTTTCGATGGCTCTTATCAAAAGATAACCTCTTATACGGGAGGAGGTTATGCGGTTTATCCAGTGTACGATTCTGGTTATGTTAAGTATAAACCTTATGCCCGGCCCCGTATTAGTAGCATACTACCCATCGACCCTCTGGGAATTAAAGATTCTGCCGATTTTTACATACGTCATGTAATTGTGGGCGATTATACACCGGATGATCGGCTTTATGACACGCTGGAGCTAAAGCTGATATTCCGGAATTATTTTGCTTATGATGATGGTACACCGGAAGCTGGCTATGGTGTAAGCCCTGCCGGGGCCATGGGGGCTGTCCGGTATACTCTCAACATGAAGGATACCTTACGGGCCGTGAAAATATATTTCAATCCCACCCATTCAGGATCCAATCAGCAGTATTTTCATCTTTTGGTCTGGGACGATAATAATGGAATTCCTGGCAAGTTGCTTTACGACTCTATTGTGAGACCCGAATTTTCTGATGTTCCACACGATTTCCAGACTTTCATTCTTCAGAAGATCGTGGTGGTTCGTAACGCTTTTTTTGTGGGCTGGATGAATACCACCAACGACAACCTGAATATGGGTTTCGACCTGTCGCGAGACAATCGGGCCAATAATTTCTTCAACGTGGATGGGCAGTGGAGGACCTCACAGTATGCTGGCTCCCTCATGATCAGGCCGGTGGTAGGAAAAGCACTCCCCGGTAATCCTAAACCTGTACTAAAAGTCAGTCAATTGGTTGTGAGCCCGAATCCGCTCACAGGTCAGGAACTGAGGGTTAGATTGCCAGCGTCTTTCCATGGGGCCATCGTGGAATTGTACGCTCTAAGTGGACAATTAGTTTATTCCGCACTCTGGAGCGAAACCCTTCAACTACCTATTTTGCCCGGAGGCATGTACCTTCTTAAAGTAATTTTGCCGGATGGAAGTCTGGTAGGCACAGCTAAATTGATAATCCGGCGTTGATGGAAGGGAATTTTCTGACGGATAGCGACTTACTGGAAGAGCTGTACGAACATTTCCGATTCACGGTCGATCCGGGACAAAGCCTTTTGCGGATTGATAAATTTCTGACGGGAAAAATACAGAATGTCTCGCGCAACAAAGTGCAAAATGCAGCGCGGGCCGGCAATATTAGAGTAAACGATAAACCTGTAAAATCAAACTACAGGGTCAAGCCTGGGGATGTGATATCCATTCTATTGCCCGGTCCGCCCCGCGAGACGGAAAATCTTCCGGAAAATATTCCCCTCGATATTGTTTATGAAGATGATGACGTGCTTGTGGTAAATAAGCCAGCGGGTATGGTGGTACATCCAGCTTATGCCAACTACACAGGCACGCTGGTCAATGCCCTGCTCTATCATTTTTTGAATAAAACCGGTGTTGATGGAGAAAAACTTCAACCCTGGCTGTTACATCGCATAGACAAAGATACCTCGGGTTTGTTGGTAGTGGCCCGCCATGAGCTGGCTCAGGCCGTGCTGGCACGCCAGTTTTTCGAACACACCATCCAGAGAAATTATACAGCACTGGTGTGGGGCGATTTACCCGACGATACAGGAACCATTACCGGATATATAAATCGTAGTCCCAAAGATAGAAGAGTGATGAGTGTATGGCACGACCCGGATAAGGGACGATATAGTGTTACGCATTATCAGGTCATAGAGCGGCTTGGATATACTACTTTGGTAGATTGTCAGCTGGAGACCGGCCGCACGCATCAAATCAGGGCTCATTTTGCTAGTATAGGTTTTCCGCTGTTTGGCGACACAGCGTATGGCGGTCGTGAAATACTGAAAGGCCCTGTATTCGCTAAATATCGTCAGTTTGTAGAGAACTGTTTTGAACTACTTCCCGGGCAGGCCCTGCATGCACGCACCCTGGGTTTTGAACACCCTACCCTGAGAAAACAGGTATTTTTTGAGGCTCCATTGCCTGGTTACTTTCAGGAGTTGATCGAAAAATGGCGAAGATACATTGCTGGGAGAAACCTGGAAGAATAATGTCGTGAGGTTGAATAGTTTTGTTTTCTACTGAATGTTAGAAACTTAGTTTAAAAATCGACGGATGCTACTAAACGGCCTTTCTTTTCATTTTCCCCAGGTTGGATAAAAATACGTAACTTGCCGCCCCGTAACGTAAACATCAAAATCTTATGCATACTACTCGCTATATCTTCGTTACGGGTGGAGTTACCTCTTCGCTGGGCAAAGGAATAGTATCCGCTTCTCTGGCTAAGTTGTTGCAAGCCAGAGGTTTCAAGGTTACCATACAAAAGCTGGATCCTTACATAAATGTGGACCCCGGTACTCTTAATCCTTACGAGCATGGCGAGTGTTATGTTACCGAGGATGGAGCAGAAACCGACCTCGACCTGGGGCACTATGAACGTTTCTCCAACGAGCATACAAGCCAGGCCAATAACGTTACAACGGGACGTATTTATCAAAGTGTAATAGAAAAAGAACGCCGGGGCGATTATTTGGGCAGCACGGTACAGGTGATTCCCCACATTACCGATGAAATTAAATACCGAATCAAGCTGCTCTCAAAATATAAGGATTACGATTTCATCATTACGGAGATTGGCGGAACTGTGGGCGACATCGAGTCGTTGCCCTATATCGAAACTGTGCGGCAGATGCGCTGGGAAATGGGTAATTTGTGTGTTGTCATTCATCTAACGTTGGTGCCATACCTGGCTGCCTCGGGTGAACTGAAAACCAAGCCTACCCAACATTCTGTGAAGATTTTGCAGGAACAAGGGGTACAGCCAGACATCATCGTCTGCCGCACCGAAAAACCACTCAATGACGGGCTTCGCAACAAGATTGCTTTGTTTTGCAATGTGGGGCCCTCGGCTGTTATCGAGGCTATAGATATGGAATCTATTTATGAAGTGCCTTTGAAACTGCGCGATGAAGGTCTCGACCGAGAAGTCCTGAAAAAATGCGGCCTCCCGTATGAAGGTAGCCCTGATCTTACAAGCTGGGAGGAATTTCTGTATAAGATGAAAAATCCACGCTTCACCGTCGAGATAGGTCTGGTGGGCAAATATGTGGAGTTGAAAGACAGCTATAAGTCGATCATGGAGTCGTTTGTGCACGCCGGTACCTATCACCAGGTAAAGGTGAAATTGCGTCTTATTCACTCGGAGACAATAAACGATGACAATGCCGCCGAACTTTTGAAAGATCTTCATGGCATTTTGGTAGCACCTGGTTTTGGTAGTCGCGGAATAGAAGGCAAGATTTCGGCAATAAAATACGCACGCACCCAGGGAATACCTTTCCTGGGAATCTGCCTGGGTATGCAGTGTGCAGTTATTGAGTTTGCGCGTAATGTGCTGGGACATGCTCAGGCTCATTCCACAGAATTTGATAAGCGTACTCCCTATCCGGTGATTGATATCATGGAACAACAAAAAAAGATTTCTGGGATGGGGGGTACCATGCGATTGGGTGCTTATCCTTGCCAGCTATCCGAAAACTCCATAGTTCACAATATTTACAAAGCTCCGGTGATTTTAGAGCGTCACAGACATAGATATGAATTCAACAATAAATATCTTGATGAATTTCAGGCTGCCGGAATGGTCGCCACGGGTATCAATCCCAAGGAGAACCTGGTAGAAATTATGGAAATTCCCTCACATCCCTGGTTTGTTGGGGTTCAGTTTCATCCGGAATACAAGAGTACAGTAGCCAACCCACATCCCTTGTTCATTGGTTTTGTTGAGGCTGCTTGCAAGCACATGAATCAGTGAAACAAGGGAACCCTTCTGGCTGACTATATGAAATTACCCTATCTTTGCACCCTCCCGGAAAGTCCTTACAAGTCTTTCCTAATCCCAACTTGCTAAATTTAGTATTTTAAAATGGATAGAAATTCTATTGTAGGTCTTGTACTTATTTTTGCCATTTTCTTGGGGTGGAGTATTTGGATGACTCCATCAAAGGAGGAGATGGCCCGTCAGCAGCGAATCCAGGATTCGTTGCGTGAATTGCAATATAAGCGCGACTCTATTGCAAAAGCTCTGGCGGCTCGTCAAGCTGCTGAAAAGCTGGCATTACCTGCCGACAGCACAGTACTCTCTAATCCTCAATCCAAGGATTCCTTAATCAGGGTGGCTTCCGATAAATTTGGCCCTTTTGCTGAAGCAGCAGTTGGCAAGGAAGAATTCTACACGCTCGAAAACGACCTTATTCGTCTCAAGCTGACTACCCGGGGTGGCCGACCCTGGTCGGTAGAGCTTAAGAATTACAAAACCTTTGATTCTTTACCCCTGATTCTCTTCGACTCCACCAACTCATCGTTAGGGCTCAATTTTTTTGCATCCCGCAAACCTGTTAGCACTTCCGTCCTATTTTTTGAACCTGAGCAACCCGGCAATCATCATCTTAAAGTATCGGGAAACGACTCATTGACTTTTAAACTTAGGCTATATGCCCAAACAGGAGATAGCTCCCGCCCCTCATACATTGAATATCGGTACACCCTTAAGGGAAATGATTACATGCTGGGTTTCGATATTCGTATGGTCAACATGGACCACGTGCTTGACCCTACTTCTACGCTTTTTAACTTGCAGTGGAATGCCGATATGCTGCGCCAGGAGAAGAACCTGGAGAATGAACGAAATGAATCAACCATCTATTATTGCTATTCTACAGATAAAGAGGTTAAATATCTCAACGAGACCAAAGACGACAAGAAAATCGTTACTACCAGTCTGAAATGGCTGTCATTTAAAACTAAATTTTTTGTTTCAACACTCATAGCCAAAGAGGCTTTGCCAGGGGGGGCCGAAATTTCAACCTTTATTCGTCCTGATCGGGCCGACGATCCACGATACAATGAATCGATGAGCGCCCTCATTCCACTTGAATACCGCTTCAATCCTGAAGTAGATTATGGAATGAACCTCTACTTCGGGCCGAATAAGTATAAGATTTTGAGAACCTATAAATTAAGGCTTGAACGTCAGATTCCGTTGGGCTGGAGCTTCATTCTTATGTGGCCCATCAACGTATATGCGGTGATTCCGGTTTTCAACTGGCTGAGCAGTTATGGCCTTAATTACGGTATTATCATTCTCATTCTTACTATCTTGCTCAAGATTGGTCTGCTCCCGCTTACGTATTTCTCCTATCTTTCTACGGCCAAAATGCGGGTTCTGAAGCCTGAAATTGAAGAGATTAATAAGAAATACCCGAAGAAGGAAGACGCCATCAAGAAGCAACAGGCCACCATGGAACTGTACCGCAAGGCAGGGGTTAATCCCATGGCCGGTTGTTTGCCCATGTTACTGCAGTTTCCTATACTCATTGCCATGTTTCGCTTCTTCCCTTCCAGTATCGAACTGCGGCAGCAACCCTTCCTCTGGGCTCACGACCTCAGTAGCTACGACTCTGTACTCAATCTGCCCTTTAATATTCCTTTCTACGGAGACCACGTTAGTTTGTTTACGCTGTTGATGACAATATCAACCCTTGTTTATACATGGTTGCAAAACAAGCAAATGGATACCGGGCAGCAGCAATTGCCGGGTATGAAAACTATGATGTACATTATGCCCATCATGTTCCTGGGAATTTTTAACAATTATTCAGCCGGATTAAGTTACTATTATTTCCTGGCTAATGTGTTCACTTTCATTCAGATGTTCATCTTCCGTAGGATAGTTAATGAGGATAAGCTGCATGCAAGAATCCAGGCTAATAAAGCTAAACCTGCTAAAAAGTCGGCTTTTCAGCGTCGTCTTGAAGAAATGGCTAAACAGCGGGGAATGAAGTAATCGTTAGTGGTATAGCTGAAACCGGATAGGGATGTTGAATTCAAATTCTCACCCTGTCCGGTTTTTTTATTTCATCCGTTCGTATATCAAATCCAAAGCCTGAGCCAGTCGGTAATCTAATTCGGTGATGCGATTTCCGGCATCGTGGCTGATAAGGCAAACTTCTACCCGATTATATACATTGCGCCAATCAGGATGGTGGTTCAGACGCTCTGCCTCAAAAGCGCAGGCAGTCATGAAAGTGAAGGCCTGTCTAAAATCTTCGAATATGAATGTTCTTTGGAGTCCTTTTTCTGTTTCCTGCCACATAGATTTCGAATTTTATCATGAAACAGTTAACATCAAATAAGGTTGAGTGCACCCTTCGACTTCGCTCAGGGTGCTAGTTAGAAAAGCGGCCTTCGACTCCGCTCAGGCCGCAAGGGCGGGAAAAAAAATCGACCTTCGACTCCGCTCAGGCCGCAAGGGAGGGAATAAAAAAGCGACCTTCGACTCCGCTCAGGCCGCTAATGAGTTATCTTTTTTGTAGCGGGGACGAGAGTTGAACTCGTGACCTCCGGGTTATGAATCCGACGCTCTAACCAACTGAGCTACCCCGCCGTTATTGCGGGTGCAAAAATAGAATATTTTCCCGAATTGGCCAAGCCTGTATCCGGGTTTTTTCAAACATTCCCGCCAGTAATGCTAAATCGGTAAATTACATTTCTGTCTTTGAGGTAACTGAGTATCTCCTCCACCATCTCCCCATGGCTGCCTAGAGCTTCAGGTGGCAACACCCCGGTCTGGTGTATTTTCTCTTGAAGCAAAAGGTGGGCTACGGCTGTAGCGGCATATCCAGTGGTACGAGCCATGCTATGAATGTTTTCTATCGGATCGTATTCATCGAACAAATCGTAGCAAATTGTAACAGGTTGTTGATTTTTATTTCCTTTCACCAGAATGCGCATAATGGTGTAATCGGCTTCGCCGGGTTGTAATTTCCACCGTTCAAACAGAAGGTGCGATGTTACTTCAAGTGGGCTGACTTTTTGCTCCTTAATATTCAGGGGTTGAGGGTTGAAGAAACCGCACTCACGGAAAATCTCCATGAGCTCGGCGTGCCCTTTATATCGCAGGGTTTTCTCTACCATATCGGGTACATTGAGCGTCTGCAGCAAACTACGCAATCCGTCGCTGTTAAAAGCTTCTAATGTACCCACAGGTTCTATATTAATTAATTCTCTCTCGCTCAGGGCTTTCACTTCAACAATTTTGCCATTTTTCTTCAAGCGGGCGGGACGGGTATATTCTTCCAGTACATCGGCCGGAGAGAATACAGCTTTGTATTCGAAAGGCCATTCTCTTTTGCGGGGCAATCCTCCCACGTATATGACCACTTCCTCGGGCTGGTCAAGCATATTACATCCTCTGGCGGCCAATAAATGACTCATTCCAGGAGCAACTCCCATATCTGCAACCACCGTTACCCCTTTTTGCCGGGCTTGCTCGTCAAGATCCAGAAAATTCTCTGGCATAAATGAAATATCCACCACATTTTTTCCTAACTCAATCAAATGCTTTAACGTGCTATAACCCATGAAGCCGGGCAAAGCATTCACCACAAGGTCAGCATCACGAGTTATTTCAGCCATCAAAGCTAAATCTGCGAGGTTGTCCTGCCGGCAATGCACATTTTTTTTGTCCCTGAATCGGGTAAGATTTTCGGGACGTGCATCGGCCACCAGCACCTGATGCTCGGTGTATTTAGCCAGGTCGTTTACGATAGCGGAGCCTACCAGGCCGCATCCTAGAACGGTTATATTTTTCATGGCTTACGGTATTTGAGAAGGTATGATTCAAAAATCCTTATTCTGCTCATTTGTGTCAGCAAAACTCCAGTGGTTACCATGAGCATACCTGCGATTTTTCCTATTGTAATTTTCTCATCCACCAGCAACCAGGCAAACAGAGCGGTGAAAACGGGTATGAAATTGCTGAAAACATTTGTACGGCTTACGCCCAACTCGCGGGTGCCAATGGTGAAAAATATAAAGGCCAATGACGAGGCAAACACAGCCAGCATGAGCAGGGGCCTCCACATGTCGGCATCGGTAGGAAGGTTCATCAAATGATGTCGTTCGAACAAAAGCACCAGAGGTAAAAAATAAATTGCACCCAAAATGTTTTGGATTGTTACTATGGTAAAAGCGCTGTAGAGCCCTGCAAGTTTTTTCAGAGCAAGGGCATAGGCCACGGCGGTTAAAACCGCGAAAAAAAGACAGGCAACACCCAGAGGAGAGGTATTGAAAGAAAGGTTTGGCCCAAGCAGTAATATGAGAACCCCTGCAAAAGAAAGAATGAATCCTAAAATGTTGATTGGGTGGAATTTTTCTTTATAGTGGATGAATGCTGCCAAAGCGGAAAAAACAGGAATGGTGGCAATGATAACCGCACTGATGGTGGGGGAGGAGAATTTAACCCCAAAACTCTCACCCAGGAAATACAGAAAAGGATTAAATAATGCTGACAGCATAATCAGCTTTCGATGCTCCTTCCTGATGGGCTGAAGTCGCTTACCCAGCTTCAGACCTATGTAAAGTAACGAACTGCTTATAATCAGACGCAAAAAAACGGTAGTAAGTGGTCCGATGTATTTGAAAACAATAGAAGTCCACACAAAAGAAAAGCCCCAGAAAATCATGGAGGCCAATACCAGCAGATAAACGAATCCTTTGTTAATTTTCACTGGCTATAAATAAAAGTGAAGGTGCAAAAATACACCTTCACCCCTAAGTTATCAAAACGATTCTTGATTAGGCCAGCGGTATGCTTACTTTGACTGTGGTACCTACACCTGGTGTACTATTGATGTGGAATTCTCCATCGAAAACACTTAGTATGTTTTTCACCAGAGTGAGGCCAAGACCCAACCCTTCTTGTTGGTTAAATTCCTTGTTGAATTGAGTGAAAGCCCCGATAGAAGCGATTTGTTTATCGGTCATACCAATGCCTTCGTCGTTCACACTGATCTGCAGCCTGTGGTGATCGGCTCCCGCTACCAGTTTCACATGCGAGCGACGTGGAGAGTATAGTAAAGCATTTTCAACCAGCTCATCTACAATGGTTTTTAAGTGTTCGCAACTGATTCTGGCTTTGGCATTAAAATCAGTAACCATGAATAAATCTTCACTGCGATTCATGTTCAAGGCCATTTGCTGAGCTGATCTGCGAATGATTTCCGAGGGATTTTCGCATCCGTTTTTCTTTAGATCTTCTACTTCCTTGTTTTTATAGGCCAAAGCTTCCAATTCATAGAAAAGCATGGTTTTTCTGACGATTTTGTTAAGCTTCATCCCTGCTTTGTATACCAGCGACATAAGCTCAGCTATCTCAGGTTTTTCCATATTGGGGTACTCGGTCATCACCATTTGAGAGAAGCCAATGATAGCCCGCAAGGGTTCGTGAATGACCGAAGCAACGGGCATACCCAAATTGCGAGTAAGTTCCTCCAGCTTTGCTTCGCTTCGCTTCCTGAATTCTTCAGCTTTTTTGAGGCGGGTATTTACACTTGTAATAAGTTCGTCGATGGTAAAGGGCTTGGAGATATAGTCGTCGGCACCCAATGCCATGCCCCGGCGAAGATCCTCCCGCGTGTTTTTTGCTGTGAGGAATATAAAGGGAGTAGTGCTTGTAAGAACTTTTTTGCGCAATTCTTCAAGAACTTCATATCCATCTTTGCCAGGCATCATGATATCACAGAGAATAAGGTCGGGCTGGATGCGTTCGGCCATATTGATTCCAATATCCCCATTTTCTGCTTTGAATACTTCGAATCCTTCCGATTCGAGAATTTCGGCGATGTTTTCCCTTACTTCCGCGGTATCTTCAATCACTAGAATTTTTTTTGCCATATACAAGATTATTTATGATTCAAAATTAAGTATTTTAAGAAGTTCTTCGTGTTTGAAAGGTTTTGTAATGTAATCGTCCATGCCAGCCTGCAGACAGCGTATGCGGTCGTCGGGATGTGATTCGGCCGTAAGGGCGACAATGCGGGTGTGTCCCCGGGAAGGTTGCAAACGTTCTAATTCCCGGATGCGCCGGGTGGCCTCGAGGCCATCCATCTCAGGCATTAACAAATCCATGATTATTAAATCGTATTTTTTTTCTAAAAATTTCTGTAATGCAATAGCCCCATTAGCTGCAGTATCCACACTGTGTCCCAGGCGTTCGAGTGTGGCCACGGCTACCTTTTCATTAATCAGATTGTCTTCGGCTAATAAAATTTTTAGACTAGGATTTGGACTTTTTGAAGCTGTGCTTGAAAGATTTGAAGTGTCTTTTTTAATCAATCCCGCTAGTGCTTGATATAGATCATTGAATTTGACGGGCTTGCTAATGATAGCATTGAAACTTCTTACTAACTGATCCTGAGCAGATAGCAATTCGGGGTTTCCGCAAAGCAAAATCAAGGTAGGTTGATTGTACAACGGATTGGTTTTGACCAGGCGGACAAATTGAATGGTTTCCTCCAAGTCTTCGCCTTCCGAGAGGAGCACAACATGAAATGGTTCCCCTAAATTACTCGCCATTTCAAGCATGACCCTGGCTTTTTCGATCGAATCGGTTTCTTCAAAAATGGTTTTGAGATATTGCAGATACTGGCGGTAAATAGCTCTTGAACTCGAATTGAGGTCGATGAGAAGTACTTTCAAGTTGCTAAGCGGTTGCAACTGATTGACGTAATTTTTTTGAGTGTCGGTTACATCATTAAAAATGAGTGAAAACCAGTATGCATTGTTAAATCCTTGTTTGCTCTCCAGGGCTAAGGTACCTCCGAGGTACTCAAGCATTTTTCGGGCCATGACTATTTTTTGCCTGTTCGATGGGTCTAGATAGTCCAGAAAGGAACTTTCTTCTATTATTATTTCTTGTCCTTCCCTTAAAAAGGCTGATATTTCCTCTTCTGGAAATGGGCTACCTGTGTCGGCTATATGAAATCTAAGCTCTACTTTATGTTCAAAACGACGGAGTAGCTCTACCTGAACCATGATTTCTCCTCTCTGGGTATTGTAAAGGGATGTTTTCAGAAAATTAAGCAAGAGAATCCGGAGTCGCGGCAGATCTCCTTTTAGGTAAAAAGGGATACGTGGATCGATGTGGGTATTAAAAATGAGTCGTTTCTGATTTACCTTTTCTATTATTAGATCGCTAACCTCACCCACCACCTCATGAATCGAGAATACAGAGGTCTGGATAATGCTATTTGGTCTTTCAAAAATATACATATCCATTAGGTCGGTGATAACAGCAGTGAGGTGATTGGCTGATACCGAAATAAGATTTACATATTCTTGTTGTTTCTCAGTGAGCTCCGATTGTTTGAGCAACTCTGTGATTCCAATGATTCCGTTGAGTGGTGTACGAATGTCGTGGCTCACCGATCTAAAGAATTTTTCAATAATCTCCTTAGTTTTCTTTTCCTTTTCCTGAAGCTTGAGCTTTGCTTCCTCATATTTCCTTCGATAGGCTCTTCTATCTCTATAGCTGAGAATCAGCAATAGGGCAACTATGCCTATACTTATTAGCCCTATCATTTCTACCTGTTGTGAAATTATATTCATCTAAAGATGGAGTTTATCGAATCATCCAAAGTATAAAGGTATAAATAATGTTGTTGTTTATACAAATAATGTACCCATGGTTAACACTTATTATACGGGAATAACAACCAGAATGCGTAAGCTAAAAACATGTAAAGAATTTTTATTTAATGCATTGATCTTCTATTATTTAAAAAATCACATTAATTGAACCTTCGAAGTTGGTTTTTATCCCATAATCTGCATGGATAAATCCTTTTTAATTCCTTAATCCAAAAATGGAGAAATGTTACAAAAAAGAAAAAAGAGCCGATGTGAATACGGCTCTTTGCACAACCCAATCATCACAAATCTATAAAATTATAAAAAGTGTATGTTGCCGCTGCCTTTCTTACTGATTTGGCGGTTTTTCGGATTTCCCTTTACAGTGACATCACCCGAGCCGAGAAGCTTGGCTTGAATGGATTGAATGGCCCAAACCTTAACATCTCCTGAGCCTTTAGACTGTATGACGACTTTCTCTGTCGGCAATTCTGTGGCATTCATGTCGCCCGAGGCCGAGTTGTCAATATTCAGTTGGGCAGCTTTGCCTTCCAATCGGATATCACCAGATCCGAAACAGCTTAAAGTGGCCGTGTTTAATTGCAGATGGGTCCCTGTGAAATCTCCTGAACCATGGATGTTGAGCTGAAGATCGCCTCTGGCTCCATTCACCGATACATCGCCCGAACCGTTGATGTGGCATTCAAAGCTGCCACCTTGCATTGCGATGCGGGCATCCCCGCTGCCATCCACTGTAAGCTTCATATTCCCTGTAAGCAAAGCTTGCTCTGTGCTTATATCGCCCGAGCCGTTTATCACCAATTCTTCGAGTGCTGGGACGGTGATCCTCACTTTAATGATATTTGTTTTTCTGAAGGGTCTTGGAATTTGCACGAAGATATTTAGGGTGTTACCTTTTACCTCGGTTATTACCCGATCTATAATCGCCTGATCGGCTTCTACTACGATTTCATTTTGAGTGCCTTGCTGAATAATAAGGTCGGCAGAAGAATGATTAACAATCCGGCTAAAAGGCATGCAAGTTCGGGGTTCTCTGATGATTTTTTGGCCCTGGCTTGTCAGGGGCACCATTAGGATCCAAATCATCAATGATAATAGGGAAATCTTTACTTGAGCTTTCATTTTGTGTCTTTTATCGGTGTCGTTTGCACTAGCTTAGACTCTTTAGCGGGCTAAAAGTTACAGAGACTCCTGTATGAATGAGAAAATTTAACTTTGCGGCAAAAAAGTGACACTCTACGAAAGTTTCGAGAAATCTGGAAATCTGTTGTTTCGTTTTCGGAGTTATATCCCTGTTTTTTTTGCTGTTACTTCAATACCTGTAGTTTTAACAACTCCTCTGCCTGTTTTTCCGGAGGTTTGGACGACTCTATCAGTGATAGTGGTATCAGTGGGTTTTGTTGTGCGGGCATATACAATAGGTACCACGCCCCGGGGCACCTCTGGGCGAAATACCCGGCAGCAGGTAGCTGAGACCCTTAATACATCAGGTATTTATTCTATCGTAAGGCATCCTTTGTACCTGGGAAATTATCTGATGTGGGCCGGTTTGGCCCTTTTTACTTTTAATCTCTGGTATTTCATCATCATTTCCCTGGTTTTTTGGCTTTATTACGAAAGAATTATGTATGCAGAAGAAATGTTTCTGCTACGTCGCTTTGGGAATGAATTTACAGACTGGGCCGCCCGCGTGCCAGCCTTTATTCCCCAAATAGGCGAGTTTAAATCATCCTCTCTGCCGTTTTCTTTTAAATCCGTCCTTCGACGCGAGTACTCCGGATTATTGGCGGTAGTTAGTATTTATTGTATTCTGGATTATTTTAGAGCCTGGATATTTGAGGGCAACCTGCTGCAAATGCGATTTTCCCTATACGCCATGATTATGGCCTTATTTGTGGCAGGGCTTCTCAGAACTTTAAAGCACCACACCCATTTGCTGGAAGAAGAAGGTAGAAGTTGAAACAAAAAAACCCGGGGTTGCCGGGTCACTCACATTTTTTTGCTAGTTTGTTTACTTAATTTCTTCTAATGCTATTTCAATTTTATCGTTACCCGGCTTAATTTCCAAATTCTCAAGCAGACTGGCGTTGTAAGAAATCATGGAGCAAATTAGGGTGTAGTTACCGGGTGTTAGGCCTGAAATTTCGAAATACCCTTCGAGATCTGTAAAAGCCTTAATGCCAGCTGCTTTCACAGTAATTTCCGCTCCGGCAAGGCCTTCGCGACTGTTGATGTCGATAACCCGACCTTTAATGCTGAGGGTTTGCTCTGCCACAACTGCAGGGTTGGTTTTCTTTTCGGGGTTTTCATTTTCTGCCCTCATCTCTGCTGTGATGAAGAGCGAGATTATTATAAAGAATACGCTGATTGTTTTCATGGCTTAGCGGATAGGTTTAAGATTTGACGCTGCAAAAGTACATTGGCTCAGTGCCAGCATCTGTTAAGGATACTTTATATCAATTTTAAGTTATTGTTAAAAGAAAACCATCGCTTTGTTTGTAAGTTTGCTCAGTTTAAAACTCAGGACTATGCGAATTAAACTGGTGAAAAGAAGATACGTGCGTTTGCCCACTTTGTGGGGATGGCTTTTAATGTTATTTATTTTAGGCTTTGGATTAATATTTGCCCTTCGAAATATCGCCAGTTGGCTTTCGGTAGAAGACCCTTTACCACAGGCTGAAGTGCTTGTAGTAGAAGGCTTTCTGCCCGACTATGCCCTGCAGATGGCAGCTCTGGAATTTGAAAAGGGAAATTATTCTTACATTGTGACAACAGGCATACCCTTCGCTAATGGTATGGGTTTTTGCAAATACGATAACTATGCCGATCAGGCGCGGGCTGTGTTAATTAGCTTAGGTGTGCCTTCCGACAAGGTTTTCAGTGCTCCCACTCATGAAGCTTACCGCGACCGCACTTACGCTTCGGCTATAGCTCTTAAAAAATGGTTCATGGCTCATGGGGGATTACCTCGTTCGTTTAACATGTATTCTATGGCAGTTCATGCAGCACGCACCAGCTATCTATACCGGATGGCTTTTGAAGACACGAACGTTAGGATTGGGGTTTTGAATGCACCCGATTTAACCTATGATGCCAAGCGTTGGTGGCAAAACTCCAAAGGCTTTCGCTCCGTGCCGGTGGAAGCCCTTGGATATTTATTCGTACGATTCTTTTTTAGGCCAGTTTGAGCCCATTATTTTAGAGGTTTCCACCTCCAATCCTTCCCAGAAGCTTTTGGATATCTGATTCAATATCCTTGCGCAGTTTCATCTCCTGAGCCAGCATTTGCTGGAGTCTTTCGTTTTCGTTTTTCCACCGTATAATTTCGTTGTTCAGTGTGTCAATCTGAGTATACTGGGTTTTTATGTTCTCCAGCTTTTGCTCAAGGTCTTGCTTTTCATTTCGTAAGTGTAGACATTCCCTTTCAATATTTTCGAGTCTGTCGCGTAAGCTTTTAACACTTTGCATACTTATATTTAGTTCGGACGAGAGGCGATCCTTTTCGCTCGCCAGGAACTTATTGCGTTCGTCCATTTCACGCAGTTTATCCTGGGTCTGCACGAGCATCTGTTGAGCCTTCTGTAGCTCCAGCCTGTATTTATTAAGATTCTCAGTATCCGAATTTTCTGCTTCAGGTCTTTCTTCCAATGCTTTTTTTAGTCGGTTTACCTCTTCTTCAAGCCGCAGTATGGTCTGCTTGGCCTGCATGTTTTCGGATTTTAGCAGGTTGTTTTCTGTGATAAGTTCGGTCGGGGGGAAGGAAGGGGCTGGCTGAGATACCTGGGTTGGTTGATTCCTGAGCTTTTCCACCTCTCTTTTCAACTCCTGATTTTCTATCATAAATTTATCCCGCTCTTCAAGCAGAATGATTTGATCCTGGCGGCTCGAGAGAATGGATTTGTTGAGTTCCGAAATCTGCTCCATCAATCTGCGCCGGTCTTCCGATACCTGATTAAGCATCTGATTGAATTCTTCCAGCCTTTTTTCACATTCATTCTGCTTATTGACTGCTTCATTAGCAGTATTTTCAATCTGTTGTACCCTAGATTTGGCTTTATTGGCCCTGCGAAGCACCAGAAGGGCAAAAATGCCCGCCATCACCATTAGAAACGAGAGACCCAGCAGAACCAGATAGTCTTTGGGCGACATAAACTTGCCTCTATAGGGTGGTGCAAGTTTCAAATATTCAATTCTCCCTTTCAGCCGTTGAATGGTGTCGAGCAATTGCTTGGGATCCTGCCCTGCATAAGTTTTTGCTATCTCTTCTACCATGGTGGCTATTAAAGCACTGTCGGCCAGAATCAACCTTTTTTGCTGATTGCTAATTACGATTAGGTTGTTGAGTGTCCTAATTTTTAGGGAATCCTGGTATTTTTTTAGTAATTGAAATTCAATTTCCCGTGCTTTAAGTTTTTCATTGATAATACTGTCTTGAGCCCATATCTGCTCACTGACAATGAAGAATAGGGTCGTTGCAAACAACAGATAAATGCTCTTGTTCATAGGGTGAGTATTTGCTTAGGCTGTTATTACAAAAGTAATAATTTTGCGAAACTTCTTGTTTTTTGTCTAATAAATACTAAGTCTTATGAGGATTAGACTGGCCGCTCTTTTTTTAATGCTGGGCTTTCAGTTGGCTGCTCAGCCATTTCAGCTTAAGGTAAAGCTTCAGGGTAGTGATGACCAGTATTTATTACTAGCAAATTATTTTGCTGACAAACAATATATTACAGATACACTCCAGAAGGATAAGGCCGGTTGGTTTGTTTTGGAGGCTGATTCAATGCTTCCGGGCGGGCTTTACATTGTGGCCGGTGATAAAAAGAACCGTTACTTTGAATTTTTAATCAATAATGAACCCCGGCTGAGTTTTGAGGCT
Organism: Bacteroidales bacterium; assembly: GCA_049969475.1. Lineage (GTDB taxonomy): Bacteria > Bacteroidota > Bacteroidia > Bacteroidales > TTA-H9 > UBA2030. The sequence goes on from JBMFOU010000016.1 coordinate 60,623, forward strand.
GATGCGAAGGATCCGGTAAATACACTCAAAATCAAAGGATCAAATGAAAATCTTGCTTTCACTGAATATGTGAAATACCTCTCGGCCCGGCAGAAAGAGATTGAACCCCTGCAAAAGGCCTTTAAGCGTACCGAAAAAGCATGGCCCGACTCGGCAGCCATGCTCAAAAAGGATATAGAACGAATCAACAAGGAAGTCATAAATTACATGGATGATTTTCAGAAAAAATACCAGGGTACCTTTGCAGCGGCGTTTGTGAAAGCTTCGCGTGAACCGGATATTCCTGAAACTCCCCTTTTGCCCGATGGTAAGCCCGATTCTTTGTTCCCCTATCGCTGGTATAAAGCCCATTATTTCGATAATCTACCCCTCGATGATGCCAGACTCCTGCGCACTCCTTTTTATCATCAGCGGGTAAATAATTATTTTACCAAAATGGTAGTTCAGCATCCTGACAGCATCATCGCCGAATGTCGACGCCTGATGCCTGCGGCTGCCCGTTCGCGAGATACATACAGATACATGGTCTGGTTTCTTACCAACCACACCGAGCGCAGCGAGATTATGGGAATGGATGCCGCCTTCGTGTACATGGTAGAAAATTACTATGCCAATGGCGACATGGATTATTGGATTAACAAAACCGTGAAAGAAAACCTGGTGAAAAAGGCACGCAAACTTAAGCCTATTCTCATTGGAAAGATTGCTCCGGAGCTCATTATGCTCGACACGCTAATGCAACCGGTTTCTTTGCATGCTGTAAAGGCTCGTTATACTATAGTACTCTTCTGGGACCCCTCGTGTGGGCATTGCAAAAAAGAAATTCCCAAACTCGTCGACTTTATGCAGCGTAGAGGAAAAGAGTTTGATATTCAGGTGTTTGCGGTTTGCAGCGATACCAACATGCGGGAAATGAAGAAATACATTCGCCAACTGAATATGAACTGGATAAATGTAAATGGTCCCAGAGCTTACACTCCTAACTATCACGACCTGTATGATATATACAGTACACCGGTGATGTATTTGCTGGATGAAAAGAAAAAAATTATTGCTAAACGGCTGATGACAGACCAGATAGAGACTTTTATCGAGCGTCATAGCAGAAATGAAGAGCATGGAGTAATACAGATGAAAGAAGAATAGCTAAGCGGGGTGTCTATAACTGGAATTTTGATTGGCTTAAAGATCGGTTATTAACTACTTTATGACCTTTAGCGTTCAGGAAAAATAGGGCACTGCAAGGTACCGTTAGGCTCGCTGTTTTGTGCTTTAATTACAGCAAAGAGTCCTAAAAAGATTCCTAATTTGAATCACCTAAAGAATCATTTTTGTCATCATTTCTCCTGGTATTCACCCGGGAATATACCGATGCAACCTGGAGAATATTGATCTCCTGAGGAGTTCTCATGGAGAGCTCCTCAGGAAGTTGTACATAGATTATAATTCCTGGTAAGCCCTGTGACTGTTTTTTAACGTTAAAGCGTTTACTTAAAAAATCTGATGATTCAGGAATATCGATTTCGTTTAATGCAAAATGATATCCGTTTTTTTACAGGCTTATTATAGTCTGAACAAACTTATTTTAAGGCCTTAATCAGAAAAGCATATTCAAAGGCAGTCTCCTTCAGGGCATCGTAGCGTCCGGTAGCTCCTCCATGACCTGATTCCATGTTGGTTTTTAGCAAGATTACGTGGTTCCCCTGGGTAATTGCTCTCAACTTGGCCACCCATTTGGCAGGTTCGTGATAAAGTACCTGCGAGTCGTTGAGGCCGGCAGTGGCCAGGATGTGAGGATACACCCTATCGCGGATGTTGTCGTAGGGTGAGTAAGATAGGATGTACCGATAGGCTTCCTCTTCATGCGGATTACCCCATTGTTCGTATTCTTGTGTAGTGAGCGGTAGGCTTTCGTCGAGCATGGTATTTACGACATCTACAAAAGGAACGGCAGCTACTACGGCTCCAAAAAGGTCGGGCCGTAGGTTGACCGTAGCACCAACCAGCAATCCTCCGGCACTTCCCCCCATAATACCCAGACGTTTGGGAGAGGTGTATTTCTTATTAATAAGATATTCTGCACAGGCAATAAAATCGGTAAAAGAGTTTTTCTTTTTCATCAGCTTTCCGTCTTCGTACCATTGCTCACCCATCTCGCTTCCCCCTCTTACCTGGCCAATGGCATATATAAATCCTCTGTCAACCAGCGAGAAAACCGAAGGACGGAACCAGGCATCGGTACTGAATCCGTAGGCTCCGTAGCCATAGAGAAGGGTGGGATTGTCGCTGTTTTTTTGCAAACCTTTCTTATAGAGCAGGGCCATAGGAACTTTGACTCCGTCGGGCGCTTCTGCAAATATTCGTTCTACTACATAGTCGTCGGGATTGAAGCCGGAAGGAATCTCCTGTTGCTTTAGAATGCGGGTATTAAAATCGTCAAGGTTTATTTCAAAAATGGTAGTGGGCCGATTGAGCGAGGCATAACTGTAACGATATATGTTTTGGTCGTATTCTGGATTGTTGTAGGGTGATACCGTGTAAACAGGTTCGGGAAATTTGATCTCATGCTGTAATTGGCCTTCCAGACCATAAATCCGGATGCCAGTAAGTCCCTGGGTTCGAATGAATAATACGAGATGCTTTTTGAAAACATCCAGCCCTTGAATTTTTACCGATGGATCGTGGGGGATAATCTCTTTCCAGGTAGCGGGGTTGGAGGGAATTTGTTCTGAAGCGGAAAGAATGCGTCCGTTGTTTAAGGTTTCATCCTGATAATAAATATAAAATCCCTTGTCGCGGTGATGTTCTAATGAATAGCGGACGCCTTTTCTGCGGGGAGCAAAGACACCGAACGCACCTTTGGGTTCTGTGGCCTTAAGCAGTCGTACCTCGGAGGTAGTAAAACTCGAGGTGTGAATCATCAAATACTCTTCCGACAAGGTTTTTTCTATCGAAACATTAAACATTTCGTCTTTTTCTTCAAACACGGGTACATCTTTGCCCGGAGCATTGAGTTGATGCCGGAGTACCTTATAAGGTCTTAATGATTCATTTCCAATAACATAAAAAAGAGTCTTGCTATCAGCGGCCCAAGCAAACGACTGTACCTTTTCAATGGCATAAGGAAGGTCCTTACCGGTTGAAAGGTCGCGGATTTTCAGGGTGAATTCGGCGTAAGAGCCTGTAGTATTAAACGTATAGGCAGCATAGCGGTTATCGGGGCTTATTTCATATTCTTCAAAGAGAAAGGCTGGCTGATGGATGGCCATCTGGTTTACATCGAAAAGAATTTCTTCGGAACCGCCCTTTGCTTTTTTCCTTAAATATACTGGATATTGCTTGCCCTGGAGCGTACGACTGAAATAATAATATCCGTTTTTCGGCACAGGGACGCTTTCGTCGTCTTCCTTGATTCGGCCTTTGATTTCATTGAAGATTTGTTCCTGAAGCTCCCGCGTATCGGCCATTACGGCATCGCAGTAAGCGTTTTCTGCTTTTAGGTATTCAATAACTTCTGGGTTGCTTTTGTCGCGAAGCCAGAACCAGGGGTCGGTCCGTTTATTTCCGAATTCTTCGAAGGTTACGGGACGGGCTGGGGCTACGGGCGGATCAGGGTATTGCGTTTTATCCATGGGTTTCAGAGGGGTTTGATGAGAACAAGAAATAAGGGTCAATGCCATTAGCAATGACGAAATAGAATAGGTTTTCATAAGAAGGAGAATTAATTAAAATAATCCGTGAAGTTTAGCGGTGATTTTTTCTATGACTCCGGCCAGATCCTCCGGATTTTCAGCAAAATTAAGGTTATCTACATCTACTATGAGCAGGTTACCGGCCTTGTATGTAGCAATCCATTCCTCGTAACGATCGTTGAGGTTTTTAAGGTAATCGAGTCGAATACTTTCTTCGTAAGGCCGCCCGCGCTTTTGAATCTGTCTTACCAGCGTAGGAACTGAAGCCCTAAGATATACCAGCAGGTCAGGGGGTTGGATGAAAGAAACCATCAGTTCAAATAAGCTCCGGTAATTGTTGAAGTCGCGGGTATCCATCAGCCCCATCTCGTGTAGGTTGGGGGCAAATATGTAGGCGTCTTCGTAGATGGTGCGATCTTGTACTACGGTTTTCCCACTTTTACGAATCTCCACAATTTGCCGAAACCGACTGTTGAGAAAATAAATCTGCAGATTAAACGACCAACGTTGCATATCTTCGTAGAAACTATGCAGATAAGGGTTGGTATCTACGTCTTCATAATGGGGCTGCCACCCGAAATGCTTCGACAAGAGGCTGGTCAGCGTGCTTTTTCCTGACCCGATATTTCCTGCAATGGCTATGTGCATGCTTGTAATATTTTATTAATTGTTAGTAAGCTCCTGATTATCTATTAGTTTGAGAATTTCTTCTACATAATTCCGTTCGTTAGCCAGGCGGGGCACTTTATGCTGACCACCCAGCTTATTGCGTAGCTTCATCCAACGATAGAAGGTATTTTGGGGAACGATATGAATAATGGGTGGTTCGAGCACCATGTTTTTGTATCGTTTGGCCTCGTAGTCAGAGTTTACAGACTTAAGGGCATTGTCGAATATTTCGGTGAAATAATCGAGAGAGGAGGGTTCTTTCGAGAATTCAATAATCCATTCGTGGGCTCCACGTCCGGAATCTCCAAAATAACGGGGTGCTCCGGTATATTCTTCTATAATGGCCTGGCATTTTTCGCAGGCAATCGCAAGGGCTTTTTCCACATTGTCGGCTATAATCTCTTCTCCGAAAGCATTGATAAAGTGGCGCGTGCGCCCGGTTATCTTGATTTTATAAGGATTGCGTGAAGCGAACATGACGGTGTCGCCGATAAGGTAGCGCCACAGGCCCCCATTGGTGGTTATAACCATCGCATAGTTCTTTCCTGTCTCCACTTCCCACAAGGGAATGGGTTGAAGCTGTCCTTCGAGGTATTGATCGAAGGGTATGAATTCATAGAAAATCCCATAATCGAGCATCAATAGCATAGCCTCATCGCCAGGGTCGTCCTGAATGCTGAAAAAGCCTTCGGATGCATTGTAGGTTTCCATGTAATGCATGGCCGGCGAGGGTATTAGTTTCTCGAATTGCTGACGGTAGGGCTTAAAGCTGACCCCCCCGTGAAAAAAAGCCTCCAGGCCGGGCCACACCTCCAGAATATTATCCTTTCCTGAAATTTCAAGTATTCTGCGTAGCAATACCAATGTCCAGCTGGGTACCCCTGTGATGCTGGTAATATTCTCCTGCAATGTAAGACGGGCCATGGTCTCTATCTTACTTTCCCACTCCTCCATTAGGGCAACAGAGAGTTGAGGTGTACGTCGAATCTCAGCCCACCACGGCAGGTTGTGCATTAAAATAGCCGACAGATCTCCTTCCATGAGCTCCGACTGGTTGACCTCGCGCAAGGTGCCCGATCCGCCCATGGCCAGACTCATGCCTTCAAAGAGATGGTTATCAGGATAATTGTGGCAATAAATGGCCAACATGTCCTTTCCTGCTTTGTAATGGCATTCTTCCAGGGCTTCAAAACTTACAGGTATATATTTACTTTTGTCGGCTGTAGTACCAGAACTCTTTGCAAACCACCGGATTTCTGTGTTCCATAGAATGTTTTGATTACCCTGCCTGATTTGTTCTATGTAGGGTTTCAGACTCTCATAATCCTGAACAGGTACCTTTTGGGCAAAATCCTCGTAACTTTGTATGCTTTCGAAATCCCACATTTTGCCCCATTCCGTCTGACGGCCCGCACCGATAAGCTTTTCCAGCCAATCGTTCTGCACCTCATGCGGATATTTTCTGAAAAGATCGATCTGGTGTATCCGCTTTTTAATCAGCCATTCGATGAGAGAATTAAACCAGGGCATGCTTTGATTTTTCAATTTTCAAAATTAAAGAATGAACCCTTATGGCCAAACCTCACAAGCACCCAATAATTTAATCTTTGGCTCAAAGAAGTATGAATTTTTGACTTTCGACCGAATATTTTACCAACATTTCGTAATTTTGCGAAGCAATGAAATGAAATTTGACATTTAAAGTATCTCAAAATCTTGACCTATGAAATACGCTGCCTTTTCTCTGTTGTTTGTCTTTTTTTTCGGCCTGGGACTGAGTGAGACTATAGTTGGAGCACCCACTTTAAAAATCTATTATTTCCACGGCCTGCATCGTTGTCCTACCTGCCTGGCTATCGAGAAGGAGACCAAAGTGGCTTTACAAAAAGAATTGAAAGACCTTTCCAAAAGCCGCAAAGTGACGCTTGAAGTCTTCACTATTGAAGATGTCAAAAATGAGAGTCTGGTGAAAAAGTACGACATTTGGGGATCTTCTCTGCTCATTGTGGATGAAAAGGGCAACAAGGTAGCCGACCTCACCGAAGAAGGATTTTCGAAGGCTCGCACGAAACCCGATGAATTCCGTAAGATCCTGGCAGAGAAGGTGTATGGTCTCTTAAAATAATAAATCTATATTAGAAAAGCATGATTGATGATGATAAACTAGCCAATTATGGCATAATCATACAAGGGGTACGCAACATATCCTCACGCGAGGCGCTGGAACTCTGCCAGCTTGGAGCTATAATTCTGGATGTAAGGCCTTTGTATGAGTCGGACTATAGGGCCTTTGGGGTTCCTGAGGTGTTTTTGGCACCTGCTGCAGCCTATGATGATTGGATTTCCAATTTGCCTAAGGATCGCTGTATGATAGTGGCTGATGCCACTGGGTTGAAAAGCCGCCTCATTGCCCGTCGCCTGCTCGACGATGGCTTCTCGTTGATAGTCAATTTATCGGGTGGAATTGTAGACTGGGAGAGAAGCGGTGCCCCCGTGCGTGTGAATAAAGAAAGCAAACTTACGGGCTCTTGTCTTTGTCAGCTCAAACCCCGCTACAAAAAAGAAAAGGATTTCTGATTTTCACTGTTGCACAGTAATGCAGGCGCTGTCGGCATCAGATATTTTTGCAGAACACCTCTGCATTTGAGTACCTTTGTCCCCTTCAATGCCTGACATCGTGAGTACTTTTGCGCTACAGAATATTTCTCCTATTGATGGCCGATATGCCCGCATAACCTGGCCCCTGGCTGCCTTTTTCAGCGAAGAAGCCCTGATGCGTTACCGCGTTAAGGTGGAAGTGGAATACTTCATCTCCCTTTGCCGGCTGCCGCTACCTCAATTGAAAAACATTGACAAAACAAAACTCCGCAGGCTCAGGGAAGCCGCTGAGAGTTTTAGCACCGCCCAGGCTTTGAGAGTAAAAGAAATAGAACAGACCACCAATCATGATGTAAAAGCTGTAGAGTATTTTCTACGCGAACTATTTGATCATTTAGAACTATCTGAATACAAAGAATTTATTCATTTCGGGCTCACCTCTCAGGATATTAATAACACCGCCCAGCCCCTCGCACTGCGCGATGCCCTCGAAAAGGTGATAAGACCCGCGCTCCGCGAGTTGTTGAGCCAGATGGAGGCCATGGCTCGCGAGTGGAAAGATCTGCCCATGCTAGCGCATACCCACGGACAGCCCGCATCGCCCACTACCCTGGGCAAAGAGCTCTGGGTGTTTGCAGAGCGACTGCAGAAACAACTTTCGAGCCTTAATTTTCAAATGCTATCTGCTAAATTTGGAGGGGCTACCGGTAATTTCAATGCCCATAAAGTGGCTTATCCTGATATTGACTGGATTACCTTTGCCGATACTTTTGTAAACGATGTACTGGGCCTCGAACGCCAGCAAACCACAACCCAGATCGAACACTACGACGATCTGGCCTCTGTTTTCGATAATTTTTCACGTATCAATACCATTCTGCTCGACCTGAGTCGCGACATGTGGCTCTACATTTCCATGGGCTATTTCAGGCAGAAGGTGAAAGAGGGAGAGGTGGGCAGTTCAGCTATGCCTCACAAAGTGAACCCCATTGATTTTGAGAATGCGGAAGGTAATTTGGGAATAGCTAATGCCCTTTTTGAGCATCTTGCTCGAAAACTTCCGGTTTCGCGATTGCAACGCGATCTTACAGATTCAACCGTAATGCGTAACGTGGGTGTTCCTTTTGCCCATTCGCTTATTGCTTATAAATCCTTGCTGAAAGGTCTGGAAAAGGTTTACCCCGACCCACAACGACTTTCGGATGACCTGGAAGCCAACTGGGCTGTAGTGGCCGAGGCCATTCAAACGATTTTACGGCGCGAAGGTTATCTGCATCCCTACGAAGCCCTCAAGCAGCTCACCCGTACTGGAAAACCTGTGGATAAAGAAACCATTTACGCATTTATCCAGAGCCTTGAGGTTAATGATGCCGTAAAGCAGGAACTACTCGCCATCACTCCACACAATTACCTGGGAATCATACGTTTTTAATGAAAGTCAGCGGGTTTACAATTGTCAGGAATGCAGTAAAATTCGACTATCCGGTCAGGGAGGCTATTCTCTCTATTCTCCCCCTATGCGATGAAATGATAGTTAGCGTAGGCCAGAGCGAGGATGAGACGCTGGCACTTATACATTCCCTTAATTCTCCCAAAATCAAAATAATTCAAAGTATCTGGGATGATAGCCTCCGGGAAGGAGGAAAAGTTTTGGCCTTAGAAACACAAAAGGCCTTGGGTGCCATTTCGCCTGATTCTGACTGGGCCTTTTACATTCAGGCTGATGAGGTGTTGCACGAAAAATATCATACCTTGGTTTACGAAGCCATGGATAGGTGGAAAAATAATCCCAGGGTGGAGGGGTTGTTATTCGATTATTTACATTTCTATGGCTCATACCAATATGTAGGTGCCTCACGAAAGTGGTACAGGCGCGAAGTACGAATCGTACGCAACGATCCGTCTATAGCCTCCTTCCGCGATGCCCAGGGTTTCCGCAAGAACGGGAAACGCCTGTGGGTGAAGCATTCTGGCTCTACCATGTATCACTATGGCTGGGTAAGGCCGCCGGCCATTCAGCAAGCACGTAGCCGGCATTTTCATCGCTGGTGGCATCCCGATGAGTGGGTGGAACAACGTTTTCCCGAAGGCGTCCCCTTCGACTATGGTTTGAGCGGCAGGCTTTCGGTTTTTACAGGCACTCATCCGGCTGTTATGGAAGAAAGGGTTAGGTCGGCCCGATGGGAGTTTTCCTACAATCCCGAACAAGCACGGTCCCTGCCTCTGCAGCATCGGATACTCAATTTTCTAGAAGATAAAACCGGTTGCCGGCTCTTCGAATACCGCAACTATCGCCTTCTTTAGTGTTTCGTGCATTCTTCCTATTTTTGCAGGTTAAAAAAAGTAAATCCATGGAGTTTAAAGACATTGTTGCAATTTCCGGGAAAAGCGGTTTGTTTAAGGTGGTTAGCAATACCCGAAGCGGAGTGATTGTAGAATCGCTTACCGATGGCAAGCGCTTTCCCGCCTTTCTGCACGATCGCATCTCGAGTCTCGACGAAATCAGCGTTTTCACCCAAACCGAAGACCGGCCTCTGAGAGCTATTATGAAAGCTATCCGCGAGAAAACCGGCGGTGGCCCGGCTCTCGACGCTAAATCGGATAATGCATTACTCAAAAAGTTTTTCGCCGAAGTAGTGCCTGACTACGATGCAGAAAGGGTTTATGTGTCGGATATAAAGAAAATTATTTCTTGGTACAATCAGCTGCATACCAGGGGGTTGCTTGGTTTACTCGATGAGACCGAGGCCACCGAAGGGGAAGAGGCAGGCGAATCTTCTGCTTCTGCACCAGAGAAGGCTGAGTAAACATGAGCGAGGTCCGCCCCCCGGGGCGGATTTTTTTATGATATTTTTGCAAAGATTTCATCTGTATTTTCCCTCTTAATGAAGAAAAAATTCATTCACGACTTTCGGGTTAGAGAAAATCGCCCCCTCAACGAAGGACATTTTATCCTGGTCCTTGAGACTTCAGAAACACTGCCCGACATCCTGCCAGGCCAGTTTGCCGAAGTGAAGGTGGACGACTCACCCCAGACTTTTTTACGCCGTCCGCTGAGCATCCATGATGTTGATTACAAGGAAAATACCCTCAAACTGCTGGTTCAAAAAAAAGGAGAAGGAACGCATCGCTTATCGCGTTTGCAAAAAGGGGAGAGGCTCAATCTGGTTTATCCCCTTGGAAATCATTTCACAATAGTTGAAAATCAGGATATTTTACTGGTGGGAGGAGGTTGTGGCGTGGCTCCCTTGCTGTATCTGGCCCGTAAGCTCCATGAGGCAGGTAATCGTATAACCACACTTATGGGCGCGCGCTCTGCTGAGGGAATCATGGAAAGGGAACTATTCTCAGCACTGGGCCGTGTAGAGTTTACTACTGAAGATGGCAGTCTGGGCACCAAGGGTTTCGTGATTCACCATGCCCTCTGGCGAAAGATACCTTTTGATTATCAACGTATATATACCTGTGGGCCCGATCCCATGATGAAGGCCGTGGGTAAACTGGCCCGAAGGCATGAGGTGGCTTGCGAGGTTTCGCTCGAACAAACCATGGCCTGCGGAATAGGGGCATGCCTTGTGTGTGTGGTTAAAACTAACAGGGGGCACGTATGCACCTGCACCGAGGGTCCTGTTTTCAATACAGATGAACTTACCGATTGGCTCGAAGAAAAATAACGTTCCATGAAACCCGAACTACGCGTAACAATTAATGGCCTTGAATTTCAGAATCCCGTGCTTACGGCTTCGGGTACTTTCGGTTATGGGGAAGAATTTGCTGACCTGGTGGATTTAAATCGACTGGGGGGCATCATTGTAAAAGGAACTACAGGAAAGGCCCGCCAGGGCAATCCCTATCCCCGTATGGCCGAGACCCCTATGGGGATGCTCAATTCGGTAGGGCTACAGAACAAGGGTGTTGATGCCTTCATTACAGAAATTTGGCCCCGTATCAGGCACTATCGAACAAACATCATCGTCAATGTATCCGGCAGCACGGTGGAGGAATACGAAGAAGTAGCTGCCAAACTCAATGAGGTTGAGGGTATTCCGGCTATAGAGCTTAATATTTCCTGCCCTAACGTAAAAGAGGGAGGGATGGCCTTTGGTACCAGTTGCCCGTCGGCGGTGGCCGTTACCCGGGCTGTGCGGGAGGTTTATCATAAAACCTTGATTGTAAAACTATCTCCCAATGTTACCGATATTGCAGAAATGGCCATGGCTGTTGAAGGAGCCGGCGCAGATGCTGTTTCGCTAATCAATACTTTGCTGGGAATGGCTATTAATGCCCATACTCGTAAACCTGTGCTTTCTACCATTACAGGAGGATTGAGTGGCCCGGCAGTGAAACCCATTGCCCTGCGTATGGTTTGGCAGGTTTACAAAGCTGTGAAAATCCCCATTATTGGATTGGGCGGGATTATGAATGCCACCGATGCCATCGAATTTATGCTGGCAGGTGCCACGGCCATTCAGGTAGGCACTGCAAATTTTATTGATCCGGCCGTAACGATGAAAATTATTGATGGGCTGGAATCATATTGTATAGTTCATGGAATTAGGCATATAGCTGAACTTACCGGCGCGCTTGACGTGTAAGGTTGGCTGTAAGTGGAGAAGATTATTCAGAAAGAGTATTAGCTTAGGCGCGTAAAAAAGTAATACGGTTTGTTTGAGATAGGTAAGAAAACAGAAAGGTGTTAATAGCTAAAATTATGAATATCAGTGTTTTGCCACTATAATTCACTCATTAGTTCAAGCAGGCGGTGGCAGGGCGCAACACGGGGGATATTACCTGCCTTGGGCTACGTAGCCGCACCCGCCCTTCTCTGAATCTTTCATGCCTGCATAAATCGAATCTTTTAGTTTATCAATCACTATTGTCCGATAAAAATACAAAATTAATTATCGTGTTTTTCAATA
>JBMFOU010000017.1:0-72270 GCA_049969475.1 Bacteroidales bacterium
GTAGAATATGAAGCGCTCGCCCTGAGAGCCGAACTCGCCAAAGTAATAAGGGAACACAGGGATAACCCAGTGGAACAGCTGAAAGGCTATGTGAGCATGCGGCTGGCTCTGATGAAAGAGTTGGCTAATTTTTACAGCGCCCTCAGCGATGAATACCTCCAACATCTCGAAATGATCAACAAGGTTAGGGAGAAATATCAGCGCAAGGAGCTGGCTACTTTACAAGCCATCATTCATTCTGGTAAAAACAAGGGTTTGTTTGAAATCGAAGATGTGCATGTAGCTTCCCTGGCTATCCTGGCTGCCATGTCGGGGTTGGAAAATCCACTTTTTCTCGGACTGGTGGATAGAGATAAGGTGGACGAACGCGTCGAAAAAGTGATGCAAATTCTGTTATACGGAATCATCAAACGCAGCAGATAATATACAAATAAGAAGAATAAAACAAAAGAGGTTGTACAATGTATTTATACAACCTCTTTTAAATCAGGCAATAACTTCAGAGATTAATTGCTCGGTTTTTTATTGAGCTCTTCCCTCAGGAATTTGACCTTGGCTTCGAGGAATTTAATTTCCTGCCGGGTCTTTTCTATTTTCTTTTCAAACTCCTGACGTAGGATTTCAGCATTCTTACTGTTGGCCAGGAAGCCCAGGTTGTTTTCCCACAAAGTAACGTCATCCGACATTTTGTTGATTTTATTCTGTAGGAAGTTGATTTCGCGAATGATAGCTTTTTGACCCTCAGGGGTATCCTTGGCATGCTCTATTCGCGAGCGGAAACCGGGATCATCCATCTCCACAGGATTAATTTTAAGCTTATCGAGCTGCTTGTTAATAGCCTTGCGGAAGGCTGACTGAAGACGCTCCTTCTCCTGAATGGGAACAAAGCCAATTTCTACCCATCTACGCTGGAAATCTTTTAAAACCTTCAGATCTTGGGCCTTGTCGCCAGTGAAAGGATACTCTTCCACTTGCTTAATGAGTTCTTCCTTCAGTTGCAGATTTTCTTTTTCTTTTTCTCTAATTTCGGCGAAATAAGCCTCCTTAGCCCTGAAGAAATGATCGCATGCACTGCGGAAACGCTTCCAGATTTTATCGGAATGGCGGCGAGGTACAGGCCCGATTTCTCTCCAGGCCTCCTGCAAACGTATAAGCTCTTGTGTGGTATTTTTCCAATCAGTGCTATTCATCAAGGCTTCGGCCTGGATGCAGAGATCCAGTTTCAAGTTATAATTATGAAGCTGCTGTTCTTTAATCTTGGAGAAATACTCAGCCTTTTGTTTAAAGAACTGGTCCATCAATGATTTAAACTCGGTCCAGATCTGGTCGTTGACCTTGCGGGGAGCAGGACCGATGCTGCGCCAAATATTAAATAATTCGTTGATGGAATGGGTTCTGTTATCCCACTCTTTAATGGCTTCAGCAGGATTTTCAACGATCTCGCGCACCTTCTCGATGAGGGCTTTTTTCGATTCGTAATTACTCTGCAACTCATCATGGAGCTTATCATAATATTCGCGCCTGCGAGCATTAATCTTCTCGGTGGCCGTGCGGAAGCGTTCCCAAATTTCCTCCTTGAATTCAGAGGGCACAGGACCAATCTCCTTCCACTTATCGTGCAGTCGCTGGAGCTCCTTAAACGATTTCATGACATTGGGCTCGAGGAGCAACTCTTCAGCTTTTTCGCAAAGCTCAATTTTGCTTTCGAGGTTCTTTTTCATGTCTAAATCGCGAAGCTCGCGGTCGATGCGCACTTTATCGAAGAACTTCTCAACTAAAAAATGATAGTTCTGCCACAGGGTGCTGTTTTCCGATTTGGGAACCATCCCGATCTTGCGCCATTCGTCTTGAATGAGTCTGAACTCGTCGTAAATCTTTTTTAACGACTCGTCAGAGTTTATAAGAGCTCTCAGTCTTTCCAAGAGTGCCAGTTTGGCTTCCAGATTTGCTTGCTTCTGGCGCTCCAGTTCTTCGGCAATCTGCTCTTTCTTTTCTTTATATATAGCAAAAACAGCATCAAATCGATGATCAATATCGTCTGGAATGTACTGGAAATCTTCTTCGCGGTTGCCTGCCGCCAGAAATTCCGCCTTTTGCTCTTGCTGAAGGGCCTTGTTATGATGAATAAAAGCTGCTCTAATAAGCCCTACCTGGGTTTTTACTCCCGTAATATCATCACGGTTTACCAACGATTCCAGCAACTCAACCAGCTTTTCACGACTCAAGCTTTCGTAATCGATATGCTCAAAATCTTCTGCTGTAATCAAACTTATTTCTTCTTCTTCAACCTCTTCGTTTGGGGCTTCACTTTTCTGAGCCAAATACTCAGCCTCAATTTGTTTCCGAAGCGCTTCATCGGCTGAGAGTTGAGCTTCAGGTTCGTCGGAGGTCGATAGGTCAGATTTGATGCTTTCCTGGTTGTTGCTGACTACATTTTCTTCCAAGTCAGTTTCCGTAATGGTGGACTCAGAGACAGACCCTGTGGTAACATTTTCAGATTCAGCAGCAATTACCTCATTCACCATTTCGGGTTTGTTTTCCTGAGGTTCGGTGTTGGCGGGCGTAATTTTAGATTCCAGATTTTCCATAGCAGATTGAGATAAGAGGTGATTAATGGATTTGTTTAGACTGCGTTCCGCAAGAGCGGTTGGAGTTTTTTATAACAATTTAATTTTTAGGTTTTTTTAAATTGGGTTGCAAATATAAAAAAGAATTGCATTGAGCTTTAAGAGTTGAGAAAAATGTATGCACTGTCGAATGCCCTAAAACTTCAATACTTTTGAGGTTTTTCAGCGGGTGCGGCCTGGATAAACTTTCAGGGCTTCAGCCAGGCATTCCATGCTCTTACTCAGGTCATCCACATTTAGTACATAAGAAATGCGAACTTCGTTGGTGCCTTTACCCGGAGTAGCATAAAAGCCGGTAGCAGGTGCCAGCATTACAGTTGCGCCCTGATATTCAAACGATTCAAGCAACCACTGGCAGAATTTGTCGCTGTTGTCGATGGGTAAACGTGCCACCACGTAGAAAGCACCCTGGGGATTGGGACAGAAGGCACCGGGCATACGATTGATGGCCTCCACCACTGTATTGCGACGGGCAAGGTATTCATTGATCACCTGTTCGAAATATTCTGCAGGTGTGTCCAGCGAGGCCTCGGCTACAACCTGTCCAAGAGTGGGCGGACTAAGCCGGGCCTGTGCAAATTTCATGGCAGTAGCCATCACCTCTTTGTTGTGCGAGATCATACATCCAATACGAACACCACATTCGCTGTAGCGCTTACTTACTGAATCAATAAGAATAGCATACTGCTCAAGCCCTTTGAGTTGCATTACGCTAAAATGCTGACGGCCATCGTAGCAAAACTCTCGGTATACTTCATCGGCAAACAGATAAAGATCGTACTTTAGAGCAATTTCCCGCAAGATCTCCAATTCCTGTCGGCTGTATAAATAACCCGTAGGGTTGTTAGGATTGCAGATCATAATTGCTTTGGTGCGAGGGGTAATAGCCTTCTCAAATTCACTTATGGGAGGAAGTGCAAATCCATCTTCAATAAAGGAGGGAATGGGTTTTACCACCACACCACTATTGATTGCAAAACCATTGTAGTTAGCATAAAAGGGTTCTGGAATGATGATTTCATCGCCAGGGTCCATGGTAGATTGCATGGCAAACAAAATAGCTTCGCTTGCCCCGCTAGTAACAATGATCTCCTCTGGATCGACTGGTATTCCAATTTTTTCGTAGTATCCAGCTAATTTTTTCCGATACGAAAGGATGCCTGCCGAATGGCTATATTCTATAACCTTTTGACTGAAATAATGGATGGCATCGAGGGCTACCTGTGGAGTGGCAATATCGGGTTGGCCGATGTTGAGATGATAAACTTTAATTCCCTTTTGTTTGGCTTTTTCTGCATAAGGTACTAGTTTCCGAATGGGAGAAGCAGGCATTAACCTGCCTTTGTTTGATATTCCGGGCATGATTGGTAAGATTTTGTGCTATGGGTGGCAAAGTTAAAGACTCATTTCATATTAAAAAGAACACTGAGTAACTTAAAGAGGGGTCTGAATGATATAAGGCATTGGTCATCAGCATTAAATTATGATTTTGGATAATAAAAGTAGAGTCGATAAAAAAGGCTGTTTGTTTTCGAAACCTCAGGTCCCCAAAAGACTTAAGGTTAAAACAAACAGCCTGCTTGGTTAATTCTTAGATAGCACTTATTTGCCACTCGAGGGCACTACAGCTCCCGAAGCTTTTTCGGGCACTACTTCTGCAGGTTTAGCTATCACATCACCTTTAATACGCAAAACCACCGGGTTGTTCACAGCGTTGGAAATTACTGTAATAGTTTTGTTAATTTGTCCCAGGCGCTTTGTATCGTATTTCACTTTAATAGTATCGCTCTTACCCGGCAAGATGGGTTCACGGGGCCAACGAGGCACCGTGCATCCGCATGAAGAGCGCACTTCAGAGAGCACCAGAGGCTCGGTTCCTGTATTTTTAAAAGCAAAAAACGAAGAACCATCAGCGCCTTGTTGAATGGTGCCATAGTCCCACACATAATTGCCTGAGGCATCTCTGAGCTTTTGATCGAATGTAATGATAGGTCCTTTACGTTCAGCATTGTTATTTTGAGCGTTTAAGACCGGAACTACTAGTAATGATGCAATGAGAAGGAAAAAGATCTTTTTCATAGGTTTAATTTTTTAAAAACGATCACGATTTAGATGCAAATTTCATGACAAAATTTGTAAAATTAAAGAGTCGTTGATTAGAAATTTTGAAAATGTCGATTAAAACAAAGTCATAGGTAATTTTGTAACAGAAATTATGCGTCCAATACTCCTACTCCATACCCTCTCTTCAAGCCTCAACGAACCTTTGTTCGTTTTTGGTATTATAATGTTAGTAATACTGCTATCGCACGTTATATTGCAAAGAATAAAGGTACCCAGCCTTGTAGGTTACATATTGGCCGGTGTGGTTTTAGGTCCGGAAGGGCTAGGAATAATAACGCGCGATGGAGGTACCAACTTGTTGGGGTCAGCAGGCCTGCTTTTCATCATGTTCACGGCAGGGTTGGAGCTTAATATAGGTGAATTCCGCAAGAAAACGGGGCACAGCCTGATCTTTGGATTCTTCACCTTTTTTATTCCATTGCTGCTTGGCTACCTTACTTTTAGCCTCGTGCTTAAAGTCCCTCATTTAGGCGCTTTGCTCATTGGGAGTATGTTTGCCACGCAGACCCTAGTGGCCTACCCCATCGTAGCCAGGTATCAGATTCAAAAAAACGAATCAGTAGCCACAACAGTGGGAGCAACCATCTTTACCGACACGGCCGTTCTTCTTTTGTTAGCGTTTATCGTGGCTATGCGTGAGGGCCAGGGTGGAATTTGGGAACTGGTCAGAATCACCCTGCTTACCGTTGCATTCATCGCTTTAATTTTGTTGATTTACCCCCGCCTGGGCCGTTGGTTTTTCCGACACAACAGTGAAGACAAGACTGTTGGGATTATTTTTTTGCTGACTTTAATGTTTGCAGCAGGTATTCTTTCAAAAAGCATCGGGCTTGAACCTATTATAGGAGCCTTTATCGCAGGAATAGGGCTCAACCGGCAGGTGGCCGGCAATCACATTCTTCACAATAGGGTTGAATTTTTAGGCAGTAGCCTCTTCATTCCCTTTTTCCTTATTAGCGTAGGAATGATTGTCGATCCCAAACTGCTAATAGCAGGGCCCTACGCCTGGTACATAGCTTTCATACTCATAGTAATTTCATTTTTTAGCAAATGGCTGGCCGCATGGCTCACCCAGGTCGCGCTCTCCTATAATCGGTTACAACGTCGGATGATGTTTGGATTGAGTAGTTCGCATGCTGCAGCCACCATTGCTGTTATTTTTATTGGATTTAAAATTGGGCTCATCGATCTTCACATTCTCAACGGCACAATCATTCTTATTCTCATTTCCTGCCTGGGTGCGACCCTAATTACCGAATCCGCCGCCCGCGAAATGGCCACCCTTGAAAAAGAGAGAACCCTTGACATCCCTGCCCGACCCGATAGGGTGGTAGTTCCAGTGGCTAATCCTAACACAGCCAACCGCTTGTTGGAAGCAGCTTTCGCTTTCAGAGACAAATCCAGCGACAAGGAATCGGTTTATGCCCTCGCTGTAATCGATGAAAATGGACCCCAGTTTGAGAGCACCTTGCAACAAACCCGAAAATTTCTCAACGAACTATCCATAAGCCAGGCAGAGCATGAAAAATACCTTCGTACCCTGCTCAAGATTGACATTAATGTAGTGAGTGGTATCATCAAGACCATGAAAGAAATCTCAGCCAGCACGCTGGTTTTAGGCTGGGGAGGGCTTCCTACCCCTACTGACAGGCTTTTTGGCAACCTGCTTCAGCGCATAGTAAGCGAAGCTCCCGAAATGATCGTGGTTACCCGACACAAACAACCCATCCACAACTTCAGAGTCATCAGGCTTATGGTACCCCCCCATGCCGAATATGAAACCGGATTCTTTCATCTGGCCCGAAAACTTACCGAGATAGCATCCTCCATCCAGGCCAGAATTGATATCGCCTCAGAAAAAAATCTCACCCACTACTTTTCTGCCTTATCGCAAAAAACCCGTATTTCATGCGAATGCAAATACATTCAAGTAAGAAACTGGGGTGAATTTGTTACTGACAAACCCCAAGAATTAGCTCAGGAAACTCTCTATGTTTACATTATGGCTCGCAATGGAACCCTTTCTTATCATCCAGTCCATGAAGAACTTCCTCAAATTTTAAGCGCTTTACCCAAAGAAGTTAGTTTCATGGCCATATATCCTGAACAAAGCCCCATGTTGAAACATACAGGTGTGATTCCTGCCGATGAAATTTTAATTCAGCCCTTAGCTACCCGTTTTTCAAGAGTCAAAAAAATTATCCGTCGATTGCTAAACCTAATAAATGCTGATGCGCATGATTAAAAAACATTTTTTATTTGCACTTTATGCAGGCACGTTAGTTTGGCTGTTAGCTGCCGTTGGATGTAAATCTAGTGAAAAGCTTACGAAATCCCAGCCAGCACAATTTTCTATGAAACCTGCCCCCGTGGTGATATACAAAACCAAAGCCTCCTTCGATCAACAAGTCCCCATTTCGGTAACCAATCATCCTCTCCAACTGGTAAGTTATCCTCACCCCTCCGATCTAAAATTTTCCGATGGCAGCTTCAGGTACCCGATCCCATTGAACGGAGGTTATTTGCTCGACAGAAAAGGTGTGGGGCCGCAAACCGCATTCCTAAGCCTTAGTTACGAAGCATACTGTGCCCAGCCCCCCGATCCATCTTCCTTATTATCGTTGATTGCTGATTCTGATCCAATGGAAGAAATATGGCACTGCTATCTTCCATACCGCCAGGATGATCTTTTGGATACTCTGAATTACCTGATATCTTCACAACTTATAAACAAGCGTTGCACAAGAATTAAATGACTGTTATTCAGCAAAATATATATTTTTGGATATTAAATGAAAAATTTGAAGTATCTTTGCGAACTTTTTTTGAGGAAGCATTTAAACAAAATTAAACCAGAATGATGTTTAAATTGTTTATTCCTATTATAAATGAAATTCCCTAAAAAAAGCACAAAACACTGATAACCAAATCTTCAAAAGTGAACAAAAAAATCTACTCGATCGACGGAAAAGGCCTTTATTACAGTTTCATGGCCGGTGCCCGCAAGGTATTCGAGAATCAGAATCATCTGAATAAGATCAATGTATTTCCGGTACCAGATGCCGATACGGGTACCAATTTTGCCTCAACCATGCGGAGCATCATAGAGATGGCAGAGCCCAACCCCGACATTAAGGTTACTGCCAATTCTTTGGCCAATGCAGCCCTGGTTGGTGCCCGGGGTAATTCCGGAATCATTTTCGCTCAATTTCTCTACGGATTCAGCACTGAGGTGAATAAATACCCAAGCATGTCCATCAGCGAGTTTGCCAGCGCTGTAAAGGAATCCGTGAAATATGCCTATCAGGCTATAACTAATCCTGTAGAAGGCACCATGATTACAGTAATCAGGGAATGGGCTGATTACATTTATCAGATCAAAGATAGTTTCGACGATTTCACCTCCCTACTGGAGAGCTCTCTAGAAAAGGCCCGCGAAGCCCTCGAAAAGACTAAGCTCAAATTGCAAGCCCTGGCCAAAGCCGATGTGGTTGACGCAGGAGCTAAAGCCTTTGTGGTATTTCTGGAAGGAATCATCGACTTTTTTAGGGCAGGCCTACGTATTTTGCTGGGCTCTAAAAAAGCGGCACGGGTAGAAGAACTTACTAACATTATACACGAAGAAATCACCTTTCGCTATTGCACCGAAGCGTTAATTAGCGGAGAAAACATTGATTCAGAACAAATACGAAAAGAAATCAGCCTTATGGGCGATAGCCTGGTAGTTGCAGGCTCGCCCACACGGACACGCATCCACATTCATACCGACAATCCCTCGGCCGTATTTCATCGGTTAATGAATCATGGTACTATAACTTACCAGAAGGTGGATGACATGGTTTTTCAAAACAACATAGCCTCCGGGCAAAGGCCCAAAGTAGCTATATTAACTGACTCAACTTGCGACATTCCTCGCATACTGCGCGACAAGTACCAGATTCATGTTGTTCCGCTTAATGTCCATTTTGGCCAACACTATTTCCTGGATGGCGTTACCATAAGTGGAAAGCATTTCAAAAAATTGTTCTTTTCTTCCGAAGATTTCCCATCCACTTCTCAGCCCTCTTTTCAGGATTTTGTGAATCGCTATGCCTACCTTTTCACCCAATACGAATCTGTCATTAGTCTGCACATCAGTGCAGCTATGAGTGGTACCTGGAACAATAGCCGAAGTGCAGCAGAGAAAATGTCGGCCGAGCATGGTAAAAAAGCTACGGTGATTAACTCTGCCAAGCTTTCTGGCTCATTAGGTCTGATGGTGTTGAGGGCAGCGCAAATGGCCCTTGAAGGAGCTTCGCACAATGAAATTGTAGAAGCCATAGAAACCTGGAAAAAGCGTACGCACATGTTTGTAACCTCCACTACGGTAAAATATATGGTGCGTAGCGGACGAGTGAGTCCTATGAAGGGATTTATAGCCAATGCTCTAAAAATAAAGCCCGTTGTGCTGGTAAATGAAGAAGGTAAAAGCCAGGAAGGCGGAAAAGCTTTCACAGAGGCAGGAACTGTAAAAATAGTGCTGGGTAAAATCCGTCGCATCCTTGAAAAAGAAAAAGTGTGGAATTACGCCATCACCCACTTTAACAATATTACTACAGCCAACTGGTACGCTCAGGAAATTGAAAAAATGACTGGAAAAAAACCCATCATCTTCAGTGAAATATCACCAGTTCTGGGCATTAATGCCGGCCCCGGCGTGGTCTCGGTCAATCTGCTTCTCGAGTAATTTAATAGGAAACCCCAATTATTTTACGACGGGTCTCTTGACTGGGGACCCGTTTTTATTTAATTTTGCCGACCGAAAGATGGGATGTTAACTCAGTTGGTTTAGAGTGTCACCTTGACAGGGTGGAAGTCACAGGTTCGAGTCCTGTACATCCCACTGATGAGACCGGCTGCTTCTTGGTAGGAGGCAGCCATTTTCATTTGGTTATTTTTAAAAGTATTTTAATAAATATTTTAGGGATGCTCAGCTATAATAACGAATTTACACCACTCATTTATCTCTGGTAAAAAAATTAAGTGTCTTTAAACCCTTGTTTTTATGCCCCTATCAACTAAATCAAAAAATATTTACTTTTGCAGTCCCAATGGGATGTTAGCTCAGCTGGTTTAGAGCGCTACCTTCACACGGTAGAGGTCACAGGTTCGAATCCTGTACATCCCACCACCAGGAGAGGCTGTCGACATGACAGCCTTTCATTTTTTAGGGTAGTCTTACATGGTTTGAATAATTAGCAAAACTTTGCAAATTACTGATCATCTGAGCTTTTTTGCAAACCTAGAACATTAAGTACCTTTGTGGTTCATATTTAATAAATTGAAAAGTCGAAATTTTTGATGATGTTGAAATTTGCTTTTATTACGGGTGTGGGAGGATTCATAGGAAGTGCAACACGGTATCTCATACAAAGGTTGGCATCTTCTCTATTGCCGGTGAGCTTCCCGTATGGCACATTCATTGTCAATGGAGCAGGCGCCTTACTCATTGGTATTTTATTTGCCATTTCGGAACAGACAACGCTCATAGGTCCCCAGTGGCGTATTTTTGCTATCACCGGCATTCTGGGGGGATTTACTACTTTTTCTTCTTTCACGCTTGATACCATGAATCTGATAAGAGAAAGCCAATATATTTACGCATTCACTTATGTATCGCTTACCCTGGTGCTTGGCATCGGATTTACAATAGCAGGATACCTGATAACCAAATACATACTTTGATGGAAAGGATGGCTGGTGAAGCAGTTTTATTAAGAATTTTTCTTGGGGAGAGTGATAAATTCAAAGGAAAGCTTTTATATGAAGCTATTGTTGAAGCAGCGCGTCGCAAGGGACTGGCAGGAGCAACGGTGCTAAGGGGCATCATGGGCTATGGAATCAACAGCTTAATCCATACCTTCAAATTATTTGCGCTGTCGGAAGATATGCCGGTGATTATTGAATTTGTGGACACAAAGGAAAAAATAGAGGAACTGATGCCAATTTTAGACGAGATAATAACACAAGCCAACACAGGAGTGATGATCACCCAAGAAAAGGTCGAGGTAGTAAGGTACACCTCCAAAAAGTAGTATTTATTTTAGACTCTCGTAGGAATACGAACGGTGAAAACCGTACCCACACCGACCGAACTATCAACAAAGATTTCTCCACCCAGTTTTCTTATCATCTCATATACAATAAGCAGACCTAATCCTGAGCCTTTTTCATGGGCTGTTCCCGGGGTATTTAGCGATTTAGTAATTTCGAAGAGATTCGCCAGCGCATCCTTGGGTATGCCTACTCCTGTATCAATAACTTGGAAGTCCATCCCTTTACCATCAGAAGAGGGGAATACCTTTAATGTAACTGTACTGTTTGTATAAGAGTATTTAATTGCATTAGTCAATAAATTGCGTAAAACGGTAGAGAGCATATTCCAATTGCTGACCAGAACGCTGTTGCTGTCGAATTCAAAGTTGAGTTTAATGGTTTTCTGGTGAGCCATTAACCCAACAACATCCAAAAGTTCCGACAGAAGGTCGCCCACTTGGATACGCTCCATTGGAGGTTCCAGCCTATCATCCATTATTTGCGACCAACTGATAAGGGAGTTTAAAAGCTTCAATGTATTTTCAGAGCTTTCTCTAAGATTAGATATAAAGCTGAGTCGTTGTTCGTCGTCGAACAATTGATATTCAGTATAAAGGAGATCTGAGAAACCAAGAATAGAGGCAAAAGGATTGCGAAGATCGTGAGCGAGAATGGAAATAAAACGATTTTTTGTTTCCAGAAGCTTTTTCAGTTTTGCCTCGTTCTCCTTCAATTGGTTTTCACGTTGCAGGATTTCCGTAATATCCTGCATAAGCAAAAGTACCAGGTTAATCTGCTCGTTCTCTTCTGTAAGAGGGATAATAGTGATTTGATAAACCTTCTCGTGGAATGCCGATTGGTAGGTAATTACCTTTCCACGAAAAACTTCTTCAAGGAGGTACTCAAGTTTATTTTCGGGGGAGGAGATGCAGAATTCCAACACTGATTTGTTTTCGAAATCAGTTGAATTAAGCCCCATCTCGTGTAAGGCTAAACCTTCAGCCAATTCATAAACGAAATCTTTATTAATTAGAAAAACGGCTACCCCTGGCAAATTAGAAGCTAACTGCCTGTAAAGTTTATCCTTACGCTGAAGTTCCAGAGCAATCTTTCTCTGTTCAGTAACATTTTCACTTACCGATACATAATACCTCAGATTGCCCTGCTCATCATTTACAGGAGAAATGATACAACGAGTCCAGATAAGTTTACCATCTTTTCGTCTAATCAATATCTCACCCGCCCAGATTCTTCCTGATGACAGATGATACCACATGCTCTTGTTGAAGCCAAAATCATGATATCCAGATTTAAGAAAACTAGATCTTTTGCCAAGTATCTCTCCTTTAGTGTATCCGGTTTCTTTTTCAAAAGCCTGGTTGACGTATATAAGATGCCCGTGTGAATCGGTAATCAATATCATGTCGTTCATCTGCTCGATAGCGGTCCACAATATAATATTATCGCGGGTAAGACGGGCCATACGAGTAATGTCGCGCACTGCTGCAACACGAAATTTCTTCTTTTTATATTCAAAAGGTTTGGAAAGTACTTCCACTTCAAGTTCTTCGCCGTCTGCCCGATTTATTCTAGCCTGAAAATTCTCCTCCTTTTCAGTGTCCCATAAATCATCGAAATCAAAATGAAATGAGGGATTTACCAGCTTAAAAAACGGTTTACTCTTCAATTCAGCTGCTGATATACCTACCAGTTCCTCTGCCTTTCTGTTAACATGCACAATCCTTCCTTTGTCATGAATAAATATCCCCTCGAAGGATGCATTAGCCAGATTCTCAAATTCCTGGCGGTATCTGGCCTGCACACGAAGATAAGCAAAGAAACCTATAGCTATGAAAAACAGGAAAATAGCGACTGCTATCCAAATTATAATAGTGCGCTTATATCTTTCATGTTCTTTTTCTTGCTCTATTTGCAGATTAAACAATTCGACGGATTGGGTAATATCGTTGAACTTGGTTTTTGTTGCATTATTTAATAATGAATCACTGTAGTAAAAAGCTTTTTTATAATACTTCGAGGAATTTTAGTGCGCCCCAGCTTCTCATTGAGTGATGCTAACCAAAAAAGGGCGCTACGGTAAACAGTAAAATTTTCGCCTTTACTCGATAATTCGAGCGCTGCCTGAACATTGCGAAGAGCTTCCTTAGATCGTCCCATCTCATTCTCCAGCATTGCCAAATTAAAATATATTTCTGATTTCAAATAATTCGAATTAACTTCCTCTGCAATTTTGAAGGCGGCATTCAAATTCTCTCGTGCTGCATAAAAGTTTTTCAAACCACTCCAGGCTTTAGATTTCATTACGAGCATTTCTACTCTGTATTCAACTTCCTCGTTATAAGGAAGATTAATATTATTCAACAGATATAATGCTTCATCCAATACTCTGAGCGCTTCTTCAGGTTTATTCATGTTCAAATACAACCTAGCAATATAAGACCTTGTGTGAATAACAAGAAAATGGTCATTCATTTGTTTGCGCAGCTGAAGCGATTTTTCATAGTAATAAAGAGCTGAATCATAATTATTTTTAACGGTATATACCATGCCTAAATTATTATAAATAACCGACTTACCATAATTATGGTTGATCGACTCGAAAATTTTGATTGACTTACGGTAGTATACTAAAGCTTCATCATACATAAGGCTTGCAAAGTATGTATTACCAATATCACAAAGGGTAAAAGCGATTGAACCAAGATCTCCCGACTTTTGATGAAGTTTATAGTTCGTAAAAAAATATTCTAATGCAGTAAAAGTCATTCCTTTGGCCAGATATAAATTACCCAATTGTTCGTTCAAGAAGGCATCAAGAGAATCAACATTTGCTGTTTTAGCCAGCGTTTGAGCAACCTCGTAATAATGAATAGCGCTGTCAGGGTTGATAAGTCGATAATAACCGGCCAAATCGCACGTATTTTTTAGTAATAAATTATTACTGACTTTCAATCTTTTATTCGCAAAGATAACATGCTTTAGGCTATCAATAGCCCGAGTCTCTACTATGGCCTTTTGTGCCCAGCCCGGTGAAACCAATCCCCCCAAACAACTCAAAAATATAAAAGTGATTATTCTACACCATGTCATAATTTTACCATGCATCGATTAGTAAAAGACTTAAGCTAAACCTTTATCAAAAGTAATAAATTTATACCGAAAAGTTAATTCTTAACTTTGTGGGAGGCAAAAAACGACGGAAATGCATAACGACAGAGTTAAAGAATGGGAAAATAATCTGAGGGAGAGCCAACTTATTGATAAACAAACGCGTAAGCTCGATTTACAATATCTTCACGCTTTGCTCTTTGGTGAAGAAGAGGAAAAAGATGAATCATCCCCCCTTTCCAAAGGGTTGATGCATCTGCGTTCTACCCTGCCCGATCCGCCAGAGCTGAGTCAAAAACTTGAAATTTTTCTGAAACAGGTTGGAATAAGTATCGGCTCTCAAGAAATACTGCAAGCCGAAAAACAATATAAAGAAGCCCTGGGACTGAAAATTCTGGATGCTTTACGACGAATATTACAAAGCTGGTTCGAAAATCCCAATGATTTCGATATAGAACATCCTTATAGTAATAATCAGAGAGAAATTTTATTTCTTGCCAAACTCAATTATCTTCAGTTAGATGAACAACTTTCTCTATTATTTCCAGAAGACGAATTACCTAACCTTTATAAAAATCAGGAAATACCTGAAGGATATGGGGATGACCCGGAAGTTCGAAAGCTTTTCGAGGAAATAGAAAATGCGGGATTTGGAGCCTATTTTATAACAGGCAAAGCAGGTACAGGGAAGACCACTTTTATTCGTTACCTTTGTCGGGAATCAAAAAAGCCTACCATTTTACTAGCCTACACAGGCATGGCTTCAGTAAATATCGGAGGGCAAACCATTCATTCCTTTTTTAAGCTCGAACCCCGGCCTTATATTCCTGAGGATGAAAACATTCCTATTTTCTCAAAAAATTCATTCAGAAGAAAAATCATTGAAAAGGTTCACCGAATCATCATCGACGAGATTTCGATGGTAAGGGCTGATATCTTGCAGGCTATCGACTTTTCGCTGCGCCAAAACGGAGGTAGTCCTTTTCTGCCCTTCGGAGGCAAACAAATCATCATGGTGGGCGACCTTTTTCAACTTCCTCCTATTTTAAGCGATGATCCTGTGGAGAGAGAGCTTTTCAGAGAGATATATCCAAGCGAATGGTTTTTCCATGCACCAGCCTATAAAACGTTAAATCCGAGTTTTTTTGAATTTCTAACGCCCCACCGCCAGCTCACCGACCCTCAATTTGTAAAGATTCTTGATGAGGTTCGTACTGGAGAATTTTCCGATATCACGTTGCAAACCCTTAACCGCAGGGTTATTCCCAACTATGTGCCTGGAGATCGCGATTTTGTAATCATGCTTACCAGCATCAACGCCAGTGCAACCAATTATAACAAATACAAGCTCAGTCAACTCGTGGATCCGATAGTGATTAAAGAAGCCCTCATTGAAGGCGACTTCCCCGAAATAAAATATCCTACTGACCGGTTGCTTGAGTTGAAGCGTAACGCACAGGTAATTTTTTTGAAAAATGATCCCAATGGCCGGTGGGTGAATGGTACCATTGCCCTGATTGACCATATCAGCGAAGATTATATTCAGGTGTTGCTGGCCGATCATAGCATTCATAGGGTTTACAGGCACACTTGGGAAAACCGGGTGTACGAGTGGGACCCCCGAAAAAGAAGCATCAAAAGCAAGGTGGTAGGCACTTTTACCCAATACCCACTTAAACTGGCCTGGGCCATAACCATTCATAAAAGTCAAGGACTTACGTTTGACCGTGTAATGATTGACCTGGGGAGAGGAGCCTTTGCATCAGGACAGGTGTATGTAGCGCTGAGCCGATGCCGCACGCTCGATGGCATTGTATTGGGTCGCAGTATTCGCCCCGATGAAATAATTGTTGATAATCGGGTCAAAAATTTCTATTTCGCTGAAAAAACAGTGAATAACCTTCGTTTTCCCAATGGTTATGGTTCGGAGCATTCATCCTAAAGTGAGGGCAGCAACTTACCTTTGCACAACAAACACCCCAGCGATTGATGTTAACCCCTAAACATATCGTTGCAGAACTTTTTAGCAAAACCACCCGCGAGTATCCTGAAGAAATTCAGCGTTTACCGGTCTCAGGTTCCGAAAGAATCTACTTCAGGTTGAGAAGTCGGCAACTAAGCCTGATCGGGGCTTATAATCCTGTGATTCAAGAAAACAGAGCTTTCACTCAATTTACCGCACATTTTGCATCCCTAGGGCTTCCGGTTCCCCGCCTGCATGCAGTGAATCAAAATCAGACGGCCTATCTGCTTGATGACCTCGGAGATACAACATTATATTCATTTATTGAAGGCGAGAGAAAGCAAAACCTTATCTGGAGCCAAACACTCACTCAGCTTTACAAGCAAGCACTTGACGACCTTCTGCTTTTTCAGGACGCCCTGAACCAGGGACTCGACCTTTCGGAAGCATGGCCCCGCAAAGCTTTCGACCGTCAGAGCATTTTGTGGGACCTCAACTATTTTAAATACTACTTCGTTCGACTGGCCGGAATAGATTTCGATGAAGATCGTCTGGAAGAGGATTTTCAGCACTTTGCTTCTCGCCTGGCAACAGCTCCTTCCCATTTTTTTATGTATCGCGATTTTCAGTCGCGAAATATCATGTTGAAAGAAGGAAAACTCTTCTACATCGACTACCAGGGGGGCCGGCGGGGTCCCCTGCCCTACGACGTGGCTTCTCTCTTATTTGATGCCAAGGCCGATATACCGGTTGATATAAGAAATCGTCTGTTAGAACACTATCTTAGAAATGCGATCTTAAAAAAAATGACCACCGAAGAAGCATTTATGGATTGGTGGCCATCTTTCGTCTTTGTTCGTATTATGCAAGCCATGGGGGCTTATGGCTATAGAGGTTTTTTCCAACAAAAACAGCATTTTCTGCTTAGTGTACCGCTAGCGATCCGCAACCTCGAATTTTTGCTCAAAGAATATGGTTTCCCAAGGGGTTATCCGGAATTAAACAACATCCTTGAAAAAATAGTGAACCATGAGTATCTGCGTTCATTCGGTGACAAGAGAGAGACCCTAAAGGTAACGGTGATGAGCTTTTCATACCGCAAAGGCCTTCCGGCTGATACAAGCGGTAATGGTGGAGGCTTCATTTTCGATTGCAGGGCTCTCCCCAATCCAGGACGTGAGCAGCAATTTAAAAGCCTGACAGGGAATCATCCGGCCGTTATTGAATACCTCTCTCAATCGCCCGAAGTGGCTGACTTTTTCGAGAATTGCAAGAACCTGATCTTGCAAAGTGTAAACAATTACCTGCAAAGGGGTTTTACCCATCTTTTGGTTTGTTTCGGATGCACGGGAGGCCAGCACCGGAGCGTATTTATGGCCACCAGGATGGCTGAGCTTCTGGGCACCATGGAGGGCTTCGAAACAGAATTGATTCACCGTGAACTTTCTTCACCCACACAGGTTACTATTGATTAAAAAAACATGAGTAAAAAAAAGTGTGAAAAAGGGAGCATTAGTCCCAAATCATCAGATACATACAGTTGCAAACGCTGCGGAGCAACAGCCAACAAAAAGGACAAATTGTGCAAACCACAAAAAAACGATGCAACCGATGATTTTTTTTCGGAATTTTGAATTTACTTCCATGGAATCTTTCTGCGTGGTATGAAGGCATTTATTCTTGCAGCAGGCAAAGGCACCCGTTTGCGCCCCCTTACTGAAACGCGCCCCAAAGCGCTACTTGAGGTGGGCAAAATAACCCTGCTTGAGCGCGCCATCAATAAACTTAAAGGTGAAGGTTTTACCGATATTGTTGTGAATGTACATCACCTGGCCCAACAGATTATCGAATTTTTGAATGCAAGAAAATGGGAAGGTGTAAAAATTCGCATCAGCGACGAAAGCGACCAACTGCTCGATACCGGTGGAGCACTCAAAAAAGCCTGGCCACTATTTGAAAACCAATCTATCCTGGTTTACAATGTAGATGTGGCCACCGCTCTTAATCTCAGGGAGTTGGTAAAGGCCCACAAAGCCACCGGAGCCCTTGCCACACTGGCAGTAAGCCGCAGAAAATCAAGTCGTTATTTGCTATTCGACGACAAATTGCAATTGTGTGGAATACGCAATGAGATTACGGGCCAGGAAACCATGCAGCGTCAGGTAAATGAGCCTTTAGCTCTGGCATTCAGCGGAATACATATTGCCAATCCTGAAATCATGCACTATTTCCCCCATGCTGATGTATTCAGTCTGTGGGATATTTATTTGAAAGCCTGCGTCAGCCTTCCGGTCAAAGGATTTGATCATACGGGTACTTTTTGGATAGATTTGGGTAAACACGAGGACTTCCGGAGATTTGAAGAAATGTTTGGCACCTGATTTTTAACTTCTTAATTCATGGAAAATTTTCTTTCCACCTTAGCAGGGGAATTTATCCAGCCAGCCTCTACCCATCTTCACCGGCT
The DNA here is from genome assembly GCA_049969475.1 of Bacteroidales bacterium. Lineage (GTDB taxonomy): Bacteria > Bacteroidota > Bacteroidia > Bacteroidales > TTA-H9 > UBA2030. The sequence goes on from JBMFOU010000017.1 coordinate 18,386, forward strand.
TTGCTTTGTGCTGCCCAGCCGCAGGTCAGGCCTTTTTCTTAAAACAGAAATAGAGCGACGAATCACCCGCCCGCTCATTCTTCCCCAAATTTTTTCGCTCGAGGATTTCATCTACGCACATACTCCCTTTCAGAAACCTGACTCTATCGACGAACTTACGGCTCTGTGGCATGCAGTTAAAAAAGTGGAAGCACTGGCCGATCGGTCGTTGGATGATATTTTAGACTGGGGGCAAGCAGTGCTCAACGATTTTAACGAGATAGATGCCTATTTAATTGAGCCTGAGCAAGTATTTTTATACCTGGAAAGTGCCAAGAAATATGAGGCATGGGGCAGAACAGAAGGCGAAGAGCTTTCGGAGTTTCAAAAAATTTACCTGGAGTTTTACCATTCCCTCAGCCCCCTCTATTATGCATGGAAGCAGGGACTTATGGAGGCAGGACTAGCTTCGCCTGGAAGTGCAGCTCGCTGGCTTTCAGAAAATATCTCCCAAATTCCCTGGCAAAAAAAATACGACCGCATCATTTTCGCGGGTTTAAATGCCCTCACCCCCGCTGAACAACATATCCTCTCTTTTTTTTCAGAACAAGGAATAGGAGTAAAGCGCTACGATGCTGACTTGTATTATCTGAAAGACACTCAGCAAGAAGCCGGTTATTTCCTTCGTCGAAGCATAAACCAGGCTGAAGACCAATACGTAGGCAACTACCTCGTAGAAAAAGAACGAAAAGTGACCATCTTCGGAGTTCCGGGCAATGTCACTCAGGCAAGGTTTATGAGTCAATACTTCAAAGAAAGGATAGAAAAAGAAGGCAGGTCATGGCTGGAAAGTACCGTAATTGTACTGGCCGACGAGAACCTGCTTATTCCCGTTATGCAGTCTCTGCCTGAAGAACTGGGAAGTGTAAATATAACTATGGGGTTACCCTTGTCGCAAACCCCGGTAGCACAGCTCATCCATTCATTTTTTAGATTTGTTCATGAATCCCAGGCATCGGGCCTACACCTCCCGGCTCTCTCGGAACTATTGATGCACCCATGGATCAGAAGCAGGCTTATTCATGAAAAAGTTAATTCCGAAAACTTTTTCTCCGAGTGTAACGTTAAAGGTATCGCACGACTGAATTTCAAAGAATTAGATAATAAATTTTTAATAAACACATCGCTCAAGCAATGGCTCCTGCCCCCTGAATCTGAAAAAAGCTACACTCCGCGGCTAGTGAGCGAAATGCTGAAGCAACTGACGGCCTGGCTGAGAGAGTACTTAAAAGGCAGTATCCATGATGAATTTTTATACGCCCTCAGTCAACTGACTGAAGTAATTTTCCTCAGGCTGAGCGAGGACTTTGAAAATCTTCCTTTAAAAACCCTGGGCAAGCTGGTTCAGCGACTGGTGTCGCATACCCGTATTCCTTTCAGTGGTGAACCCCTCGAAGGATTGCAAATTATGGGCATGCTCGAAACCCGAGCCCTGGATTTCGATACGGTAATAATGCTATCGGCCAGCGAGGATATTTTGCCCGGCAGTGGCAGGTCACCCTCCCTGATTCCTTTCGATGTAAGAAAACCTTTCAGGCTTCCGGTATTCGACGAAAAAAATGCCATTATTGCATATCATTTCTATCGATTATTACAGCGTTGCAGCGAAGCAGTTTTCTTTTACAACAGTCAGGCGGGCGACCTGGGCAAAACAGGGGAAATGTCGAGGTTTTTGCAACAAATCCAACACGAGTTCCCCGAAAAAAAGGCCAATACACAAATCCAAACTAAAGAACTAGCTCTGTCGCTGAGTCCTGCCTCCGAACCTATCAGATCTTTCCCCAAAACCCCCCAGGTGATGGAGCGCCTGAACCACCTAATGGAACAAGGATTATCAGCCAGCGCCTTGTGGGCCTATTTCCAATGCCCCTTCAAATTCTATGCAGACTATATCCTGGGATTACGAAATCGCACCCTCGATTTACAGGCCTCAGCTCCCATGATCTTCGGCAAAGTAATACACGGAACACTCAAGGCTTTCTACCCCGAACCTCCCTTCACGCTGAAACCTGAACTTTATAATAATCTCTCCAGTGTGAGCTTTCTTATCGAAGATAACCTGAAAAAAGAGCTTCCCGATACCGATTATCAGACAGGGCCTTTACGACTTCTGCGCAACGGAGCCCATAAGTTCGTAAGCAGATTTCTTGAGTCCGAAGCTTTATACATCCAGAATTTTAACGGAGTGATTGAAGTAAAGGCCCTCGAACAAAAATTTACCCGCAAGCTTAAAGTATCTGCTGATACTGCGCTTTCATGTGAGGTATTGATACAGGGTATTTTTGACCGGCTGGAAATTCATAATGGGGTTTACCGTATCATGGATTACAAAACCGGAACGGTTAAAGAAGAAAGCCTTTCCTTAAGAGAAAATCATTGGGAACAATTTCCTTACGACCCTAAATGGGAAAAGCTGTTCCAATTGATGGTCTATCGTTGGATTTTTCGTGAGCACCATCCTGCCCCTGATGAGACAATCCAAACAGGCATCTTTCCGCTTAAAAACAAAGAGTATAACCCGATACTGGCCTCGATCGAACAAGATTCCAACGTAGAGCCTAACATGGAAGACCTTCTCTCCGGAAAGCTCACCGAGTTATTGGATATCACCATTCCATTCATGCAGACTGAGCAAAAGAAATTCTGCAGATTTTGCGATTACAAATTGATGTGTGGCCGCCTGGTATAATGGTGTACCAAACCGCCAGTTATATCTATGGTTTGAAATCTTTTTCACCAAAAACCAGGGCTTCGTACACAAAAATGTCGGCATTTTTCCAACCATCCCAACCCAGACCGGCTTTGTCGCGGCTGCAGTGGCCCAAAAATTCCTCGAGGGTCCAGCCTGTTTCGGTGGCTACCTGGGGCAGAAAAGTACCGGCCTGCCAGCCCTTTTTTATGTAGATACCATGCTTTCCCAACTGGATTTCATGAATAGATTGGATCTGGCGCATGGGAGTTAGCACACTAATTTCAATATCAATGTCCTTCATCTCGTTTTCTTTGACAGGCATGAAGCGGGTATCATTAAAAGCCGCTGCAAAAGCCATATCGGCTACCACTTCATACAAGGGCTTGTCGGCACCGAAATGACCAATACATCCCCTAAGTTCCCCATTTTTATGAAGAGTTACAAAGGCGCCGCAAGGTTGCCGCAGGGCAGAAGTCAGCTGGTCGTGAGGAATAGGCGAACGCGTACCGGTTTTTAAATATTGTAGAATGGTGCTTCTGGCAATACCCAAAAGGGTTTTCTTTTCATCAGTAGTCAGTTGAAAGTCTTTTTCACTTGAAAACTGCCTGAGGACGGCCATAGCGTGATATCCTACCACGCGGTCGTGATCTCCATAAGGACTATGGCCAGAGTTTTGATAATCAATATCTTTAATGATTAGTCCTGGCATTTGAGATGTGATGTACAGAAGGGTAAGTACCGCAGAGGCACCGCACAAACTAGTTGCAAGACCTGAGATATGCTTAGCCTTGTTCTGGCGAAGGGTCTCAAGCAGGGTATCCGGTTGATTGGTAGCGATGGCCCGGGCTGTGGCCATGTCTACACTCATTGCATCCTCAAACGATGGATAGTGTGAAAAATCGGTGGAAATAACGAAAAGATTCCGCTCATTGAACCAGGGTTGGAGGGCTGATGCAATTTTCCGGAGCACCTCAGGGCGCTCGGTGCCAATGAGTATAGGCACTATGCGGAAGGGTTTGCGTAAATGAAACTGAAGAAAGGGGATTTCCACTTCAATATCATGTTCCCAAGAGTCGGCTTCGGGACGATAGCTAAAAAAAGGATATTGGCTGATGAGTTCCGAAGCCAGCTCGGTATTCACCTCTGCCCTTCCCAGGGGAGTAAGATAGGCACCCCGGTCGTAAACACTGGCTCCTTCGAAGCTCGCTCTGTGGCTGGGACCCAGAATAAAAATATTGTCATACGAAGCATCGGGGTCGATCTGATTGAAACCCGAGGCAGCCACCTTGCCTGAAAAAACATAACCTGCATGGGGTACGATCAACGCAGCCAGGTTTGAAGATGGGCCCGGTTTGGCCTGGGCGAAAAGCTTTTCAAGGTCTCTCTTTAATACTTGGGCATCGCCCGGATAAAACTGACCTGCTACGGCAGGCTTTCGGTCGATTGTCTGCATGGCTTTATCGGTATTTTGGGATTGACAGGAAGAATAAAGAATCAATAGGACATTCAGTACCAGAACATTTTTTTTCATAGGCAACCCAGTGCGACTTTTCCCTGCTAAGTTAATTCAAAAAATGTTAAAAAGTTTCAGAAACAAAAAAGCCGCCTTCGCACATGGAAAGACGGCTCGATATGGATTTTGGATAGATGAAGGATTCAGACGTCAGGCATTTTCTTTTTCAAAGTCGTGCATGCATTCGATGAGGGCCTGCACACTTTCGATGGGAAGAGCGTTGTAAGTAGAAGCCCTAAAGCCACCTACCGAACGATGTCCTTTGATACCGACCATGCCGCGTTTTTTGGCAAATTCGAGGAAGGCTTCTTCCTTGCTGGCATACTCGGGTTTCATAACGAAACAGATATTCATGAGTGAACGGCTGTCTTTATCGGCAGTGCCTACAAACATTTTGCTATTGTCGATAGCGTCGTAGAGCAGCTCAGCCTTGGCTTTATTCATTTTTTCAATCTCTGCAACACCTCCCAGGCTCTTTATCCAGCGCAGAGTTTCCATAACCGTGTAGATGGGAAGAACAGGCGGGGTGTTAAAAAGCGAATTCTCTTTCACATGGGTACGGTAATCGAGCATGGTGGGAATGGGACGATCTACCTTGCCCAATACATCTTCACGCACAATGACGAAAGTTACGCCAGCAGGTCCCAGATTTTTCTGAGCACCTCCATAAATCAGGGCATACTTGGAGACATCCACCGGACGGCTGAGAATATCAGACGACATATCGGCAACCAGCGGTACAGGGCTGTCGAAGTCTTCGCGTATCTCTGTGCCATAAATGGTATTGTTGGTAGTGATATGGAAATAATCTACATCCGAGGGAATGGTGAAACCTTTGGGGATGTAAGTGAAGTTACGGTCAGCCGAAGAGGCTACGGTGATGACCTCGCCAAAAAGTTTGGCTTCTTTGAGGGCTTTTTTGGCCCAAACCCCAGTTTCGAGATAAGCGGCCTTTTTGTTCAACAGGTTGTAAGGAACCATACAAAACTGGAGAGAGGCGCCTCCGCCCAAAAAGAGCACGTGGTAACCTTCAGGAATGTTGAGCAGTTCTTTAAAAAGTGCAACAGCTTCGTTGATTATGGCTTCAAAATCCTTACTGCGGTGCGAAATTTCGAGCACACTGAGACCCGTACCATTGAGGTCGAGAATAGCTTTGGCTGTGTTTTCAATGGCAATGCGGGGCAGAATGGAGGGCCCGGCATTGAAATTATGTTTTTTCATAATCGCTGATTTTGGGTGTATTAAGATGAATCTCTGCTTTTCCAATATCTATCGCAAAAGTAGGTTTTTCGATTGAATATTTGCAATCGTTTGCAGAATTTTTTGAAGCCGATTGGCAGTTTCTTGTTATTTTTGAAGCTGCACTCACAAGTCGTCACCTTATGACCTCATTCAAACACAGCCTGGTATTAATCCTGATTCTTGCATGCTGTAGGCCTGCCAGCGAAGAAAGGCATACGGCTGAGCTCTTTCTAAAATATCTGAGCCAGGGCAATTACCCCAGAGCCCAGCAATACGTTCATCCTTCATCGCTACCCCTGATGGTTGATTTCGAAAGCATCGGGGTTAGCACCGATACCATGAGGGTTAGACCTGTTTCATGGAATATTGACAGCATTGTTAAGCCAAGCACCGACTCGGCATGGGTCTTTTTTACCTGGAATCAGTTGCCCGAAAAGATGCTCTTGGTGAAAGAAAAAAGACATTGGATGGTCGTTTTTTAAACCATTACCACAAAACATCTTCGTTTGATGGCTGATTAAAACAAAAAATCCCGTTTCTCTATCTTTGCACGATTTAGTGAAATTACAGCTTAAGAAAGCATGACACAATACCTGCGTGAACTCAGCCGAACCCTACTCAAATGGCTCTTAGACTCAGGCCTTAACAAATTTTTAGCCACAACCATAGCAGATTACCTATGGCTGGTTGCATTATTTTTATTAGCCATTCTTATTTTCTACATCACCAAAAATATCGTTTACCGGGTCATACGGCGGATGGCTCGTAGATCGAAAACACCTTTCGATGATTTTCTCATTGAAAGAAAGTTCTTTAGCAGAATTTGCTACCTCGTACCCGCCTATTTCTTCCAACTCCTATTGCCACTGGTTATCAGCCAGATGCACGAACTCATCGTGTTTTTACAAACCATCACCAGCATTTACATCACCTTTATCATACTTCTGGCCATCGATGCTTTCCTCAATGCTACGCACGACCTCTACCTTACCATGCCGGTTTCAAAAGACAAACCTATCAAAGGGTTCCTGCAGGTCGTAAAAATTATTGCTTATTCTATCGGAATCATAATAATAATCGCCTTCTTAACGGGAAAGAAGCCGCTGGCTCTGCTGGGAGGTCTGGGAGCAATATCGGCTATTCTGCTTTTAGTTTTTAAAGACAGTATTCTGGGATTTGTTGCGGGCATTCAGCTAACAGCCAACAACATGATTAAAATAGGTGACTGGATTACCATGCCCAAACACGATGCTGATGGAACAGTGCGCGAAATAACCCTGACAACTGTCAAAGTAGAAAATTTCGATAAGACCTACACATTCATTCCGGCTTACTCTTTGGTTTCAGACTCATTCCGAAATTGGCGGGGCATGGAGGAATCAGGAGTAAGAAGAATAACCCGGGCTATCAACATCGATATGAATAGTGTAAAATTCTGCACCCCTCAAATGCTTGACAAATTCAGAACTGTGGCCGTACTTAGAGACTACATTGACCGTACGGAGGCAGAGATTCAGGATTACAACGCCCGCTTTGGCTACGACAACATTATTTTAGTGAATGGACGCAGACAAACGAATCTGGGAGTTTTCCGCGCCTACCTCACCGAATATCTTAAAAACAACCCGCAAATAAATAAGGATACAACACTGATTATCAGACATCTGGCACCCACAGAGAAAGGGCTACCTATTCAAATTTACTGTTTTGCCAACACCACAGAATGGGCAGCCTACGAGAAAATTCAGGCTGATATTTTCGATCATGTGCTGGCAGTCATTCCTTTCTTTGAACTTAAGGTTTTCCAGAATCCCACAGGTGCTGATTTTAGATCTCTTGTAGGATCCTAATGGATGAAAAAAACTGGCAGGTCGGTCAAACCTTTGCCTGGGTAGTATTATGAAAAGAACCTTATGCGCTGTTATTTAGCCTTAATATCCCTTTTCAAGGGAGCATAAAATCGATGCGCCAGATGGACGAACCGGCTCTGTCTGTCATTTTAGAATGTTTTTAAATTAACACCCGGAATTTATAAAAACCTGCAAACGTTTTCGGGGGTTAGAATTAATCTTTATTTTCGTGGCCAGAACCCTTTTGTTAAAAACATCTAAAAATCAATCATATGGCCAAAGTCAAAGGAGATGTGGTGATCGACATTGAAAGGTGCAAGGGTTGCGAGGTATGTACAACGGCATGCCCCAACGAAGTGCTTGCCATGTCGACCCAGGTTAACAGCAAGGGATACCGCTTTGTGATAAAAGTGAATGCCGATTGCATTGGTTGCGCCAATTGCGCAATTGTGTGTCCCGATGGAGTAATCACTGTTTATAAAACTAAAGTTTAACAGATAAAAACAGAGGGCATGAAAGAGCTAAGGTTAATGAAAGGCAACGAGGCGATTGCCGAAGCTGCCATCCGCGCCGGAGCCGACGCCTATTTTGGATATCCCATCACCCCGCAGAGCGAAGTGATTGAATATCTGATGGCTGAGAAGCCGCACGAAAGAACCGGAATGGTTGTATTGCAGGCCGAGAGCGAAGTAGCTGCCATAAACATGGTCTATGGTGCTGCCGCTTGTGGCAAACGGGTAATGACTTCCTCATCGAGTCCTGGTATTAGTCTCAAGCAGGAAGGAATTTCATACATTGCAGGAGCTGAATTGCCCTGCCTTATTCTCAACGTGGTGAGGGGAGGCCCGGGATTAGGTACTATTCAGCCTTCGCAAAGCGATTATTTTCAGGCTACCAAAGGGGGAGGCCATGGAGACTATCGCTTGCTGGTATTGGCCCCTGCCTCGGTGCAGGAAATGTATGACTTCGTAAAGTTAAGTTTCGATCTCGCTTTCAAATATCGTAATCCCGTAATGATTCTCTCCGACGGAGTCATCGGGCAGATGATGGAAAAGGTAGAGGTGGGAGAACAATATCCCCGTTTAACCAACGAGCAAATTGACGAACTCTATCCCTGGGCTACCACAGGTAAAAAACCCGGAAAAGATCGTCGAATCATCACCTCACTGGAACTTGACCCAGGACGTCAGGAACAACACAACCTGAAACTGCAGGCCAAGTACAAAAAAATGCAGGAAGAAGAAGTGCGTTTCGAAGCCCTCAACTGCGACGATGCAGAGTATCTACTGGTTGCTTTCGGCTCTTCGGCACGCATCTGCCAGAAAGCCATGGACCTGGGTAGGGCCAAAGGTATTAAAATCGGTCTGCTGAGACCCATCACCCTCTTCCCATTCCCTTCAAAAGTGCTGAACGACCTTGCCTCAAAAGTTAAAGGCATTCTTACTGTTGAAATGAATGCCGGACAGATGGTAGAAGATGTTCGCCTGGCTGTTTGCGGAAAAGTTAAGGTAGAACACTATGGAAGATTTGGAGGAATGATACCCTCCCCTAATGAAGTTCTTGAGGCACTCAAACAAAAAATCATTGGAGGATAAACCATGGAACAGAATTTTGATTTACCCGAAATTCATACACCTGAAAATCTGGTTTATACTAAAACCAAGGTTCTCACCGACAATGTCATGCACTATTGTCCGGGCTGTGGACATGGCACTGCACACCGCCTTGTAGCAGAAGTGATCGATGAAATGGGCGTTCAGGGCCAGGTTATTGGCGTAGCTCCAGTAGGCTGTTCTGTACTGGCTTACAATTATTTTGATATAGATATGCAGGAAGCCGCGCACGGTAGAGCCCCTGCAGTAGCAACAGGTATTAAAAGGGTATTCCCAGATAAATTTGTGTTTACTTACCAAGGGGATGGCGACCTGGCGGCCATTGGAACCGCCGAGACCATTCATGCATGCAATCGGGGCGAAAATATTACTATCATATTTATCAATAATGGTATTTATGGAATGACTGGGGGCCAGATGGCTCCTACCACTCTTCCGGGAATGCCCACCAGCACTTCACCATACGGACGTGATGTAAAAATGATGGGTAATCCATTAAAAATTACAGAACTGGTGGCCATGCTTCCGGGAACGTATTTTGTAACTCGTCAGGCTGTTCACACCCCGGCCCTGGTGCGCAAAGCCAAGAAAGCCATCCGTATGGCTTTTGAAAATCAGAAGCTTAACAGAGGAGTGAGCTTTGTGGAAATTGTATCCAACTGCAATTCCGGTTGGAAACTTTCTCCTGTACAGGCCATCAAATGGTTGGAAGAAAACATGCTGCCATTCTATCCTTTGGGTGATCTCAAGGTAAATGGCGAAATGGTTGGAAACAAATAATTTAAAAATGCTGGAATTATGACCGAAGAAATCATCATAGCCGGATTTGGGGGTCAGGGTGTACTCTCTATGGGCAAAATACTGGCCTACAGCGGATTGATGCAAGGCCAGGAAGTAAGTTGGATGCCTTCCTACGGACCCGAGATGCGCGGTGGGACAGCCAACGTCACTGTCATTCTGAGCGACGAACGCATCAGCTCCCCTATTCTCAGCCAATTCGATACTGCTATCATCCTTAATCAGCAATCGCTCGACAAGTTCGAAAAGTCGGTCAAACCCGGTGGCCTTTTGCTCTACGACCCTAATGGCATCACCCGGCATCCCGTTCGTACCGACATCAACATATATCGAGTAGAAGCTGCTACTGAAGCAGCCCGTGCAGGCATGGCCAAGACCTTCAACATGATTGTACTGGGCGCTTTCCTAAAGCTTAAGCCCATTGTTAAAATGGAGAATGTGGAAAAAGGTCTGGCCAAATCGCTGCCCATGCGGCACCACAAACTTATCCCCGCCAACATGGAAGCCATCCGAAAAGGTATGGAGCTGGTGGAACCTGTGGCTGTACTGGCCTAAAGTCTTCTTACTTATCGTTGGCTTTTTAATTAAAAATTTGCACTCCTCGCTGGCATACTTTAAGCTTTGACGAGCGGGGAGATTGCATTTAAGCATCAGATGGTTAACCATCAGGTAGCAAGAGAATCAACTGAGATAAATCGAGCCTGATACTAACTATGCTTTGAGGTTCCTTCCCAAAAAGCCAGGAATTCTTGCTTAAAGCTCAAAATATTTATCTTTGCCCTGGCGATGGGGGTCCATTATGCCTCGACCCAGCCACCAGCGAGATGTGGGACAATGGCAAATACTTGTTTTTCAAAAGCACCCAAAAGCATATAAGCAGCGACGACCCGACTAAGCTGTGGAAAAGTTGGGTCAATCCATATCCCATTGTACTTATCGAAGACGGGCTGGCAGAAAACGACTGGGAAGGCTGGGCCCATTTGACCCGAGTGCTGGGCAACAACATCGAATTGGTGGGCGACGATATTTTCTGCACCAACAAGAGAATTTTGCAGAAAGCTATCGAAGAAGAAGTGGCCAACTCTATTCTCATTAAGTTAAACCAAATCGGAACGCTTACGGAGACCCTCGAGACTATTGAACTGGCTCGGGCTCATGGTTACAACTGCTTTGTATCGCATCGCAGCGGCGAAACCATGGATAGCTTTATTGTTGACCTCACCGTTGCCACCGGAGCAGGCCGTCTAAAAACCGGAAGTAGTTGCCGTGGCGAACGCATAGAAAAATTCAATCAACTCATGCGCATCGAGCAAATGCTGGGAAGCTCAGCCCGTTTTGCGGGAAAAACCACTTTCAAAAACATAAAATAAAATATCATGCAAAAACTCAAGGGGCCGATACTTTTTGTCGTTTTAATAGGCTTTGTCAGTCTTTTCAGCGATATGGTTTATGAGGGCGCCAGAGGAGTAACCGGCCCCTTTCTGGAATCTTTAAAAGCCAATGCGTTCATCGTAGGCCTCTTTGCTGGCCTGGGCGAATTCATTGGCTATGGCATGCGGCTTTTTTCGGGGCTGTGGGCCGATAAAACCCAAAAATACTGGGTGTTTGTCTTTTCAGGATATGCCATCAATCTACTCTCGGTACCCTTGATGGCTTTAGCAGGTTACTGGCAAATAGCTGTGGTTTTGATGATGATGGAAAGACTGGGTAAAGCCATACGAACCCCTTCACGCGATGCTTTGATGGCAGCCGCTTCTTCTGAAATAGGCAGGGGTTGGGCCTTCGGACTTCATGAAGCCCTCGACCAGATCGGTGCCACCCTGGGCCCGCTCATTATGATGGCCGTGCTTTATTTTTCACATGATCACTACCCCTCTGCCTTCGCCTGGACGCTGATACCGGCCCTGGTAGCTCTGAGCTTGCTGGTAGTGTCAAAAACCAAAGAGCCACCCAAGCAGGTTTCCGGGAATGGAAAATATCGTTTTGAAAAAATGTCAGACCTTTTCCGCCACAGACCCTTTATCTTCTTTTTGATAGGAGCGGGACTGCTTGCTGCTGGTTTCACCGATTTTCCCCTCATCGCTTTTCACATAAAGCATCATAACCTTGCCACCGACAGCTTAATTCCAGCCCTCTATGCCATGGCCATGATTGTAGATGCAGCCGCAGCACTCTGGCTGGGAAAATTATACGACAGAAAAGGAATTCTTGCCTTAATGGTATCCACCGCTCTTTCACTTCTATTCCCCGTTCTGGCCTTTTCCTCCTCATTTCCACTGGTAGTGCTCGGTATGGTATTGTGGGGCATTGGCATGGGAGCCCAGGAATCCATTCTCAGGGCTGCTCTGGCAGGAATGGCCCCTGAGGGTAAAACAGCTACAGTATATGGAATTTTCAACACAGTTTATGGCCTCGCCTGGTTTGCAGGAAGTGCCCTTATGGGTTTATTTTACAATGTAAAGCTCAGTGGATTGATAATTTTTTCGATTGTAGCCCAGTTGCTTGCTCTTGCCACCTTCTTTCTTATCAAAAAACAGGAACAGCATGCAGCCCGGTCTTAATTCCCACCATAAAAGGTCGTTGGTGGCAGCCCTAAGCCTCATCGACCAAATGATGAAAGAGACTCTTCGGGAGATAAATCAGGAATCGGGAGAAATCTTCACCCATTTCATCCATAAACCAGAACCTAAGGAAAGGGTGGTGCTCGAGAAAAAAATCGCAGCCGTGAGAGATTACCTCAAAATTCTAAGGGACAAGTATAAACTCGACCCAGCCCCCAAAGACATCCAATGGATGATAAAGGTAAGAAAATCGAAATCCCTTGAACTGATAACTGATTTGTCGCCTCAAAGATTGAAAGCGGGCGGTTACCTATCGCCGGAGGTGGCCGAAACACTCAGCCTCGATCTGGTGGAATTGTGCTGACGCATCGAACCAATCTAAACCTCGCCCCATGGAAAACGACCTTGTTAAGCGGCAAGCAATCATCCATGGCAGAAAATTTCAGGGATTGATACCCCTGGCCGAGGCGCTCAGCCGCAAATTAAAGGATAAATATATTGATGTAGCCATAGTTGGCCAGTTTAAATCTGGCAAAAGTTCGCTGGTAAACCACCTTTTGCAAACGGATATTCTGCCTACAGGTGTTATACCGGTAAGTGCCTTTGTAACGCGAGTTCAATACGGAGAGGTACCCCGTTGCCTAATTTGATTTGAAGACGGACAATCGCGCGAGGTTGATTTAAAGGAATTGCCTCTTTACATAGTGCCAGAACTCAACCCTCAAAACCCGAAAAAAGTCAAGCGGGCCGATATTTGGTTGCCTCAGATGAAAAAAATGGATGCGCTGCGATTGGTTGATACCCCGGGATTGGGCAGTATTTTTTCATACAACAGCGAGGCAACCTTGCAGTGGTTGGTTAATCTGAGTGGAGCCCTTATCACGGTAAGCGCTGAGCGCCCCCTCTCGGCCGACGATGTCAGCCTAATCCGTGAAATTCGAAAGTATACCCCTCACCTGGCCATCATTATCACCAAAAAAGACCTTTTTGAACCACCCCAACTAAAGAAAATCAAATCTTATATCACCCATACCCTTGAGGCTTCCTTCAATGAAAAACCAAGGCTTTATTTTTACTCAATAAAGAGTGGAGAAACTGAGAGCCATTTCCTGATTCAAAATTTCTTTCAACCCATTAATAATGAATATACACAGGTAAATAAGGAAGTTATCCGGCATAAGCTCAACACGTTGACAGCCGAATGCGAGGGATTGCTGAGCCTTTCACTCAAAGCGGCTCAAAATACCGAAGCAGAAAATATTCAGCTACGAGATTTAATCATTGAGGGACAAACCCGGCTCGACAACATTATCCATGAGTTAGACCTCATTACAAAGGACTTACAAAGACAATCCCTTCGTTTTTCGGAGGAAATAGTTTTACCCTACCTTCGCCGGTTGATTACTGAGTTAAGCACAGCCCTGGACCAGGCTTATCCCGGGGTGAAAAAAAACCTATACCAGACCTGCCGTTGGTTTGAGCAGTGGCTGTCGGAAGAATTAAGGGAAAGAATACGGGAAATTATCGTTGAGCTCATGCCCGAACTGGAGAGATTTCATGAAGATATGCGGCAACGCTACACTTTTTTCTTCGAGAGCATTACGTCGAAGCTCGAAACCAGGGTTGAACAACACACAGGTATCAGATTACGGCAAAGGACCTTTACATTGGAGATACCGGGCGACCTGAAACCAGATGTATCAGTAAGCTATACATTTGATACACAATTAGATTTATTATGGTTTCTTATTCCGATGCGATGGTTGAGAAATTATTTCATGAAAATATTTCTGGCCAAAGCCAAGGAAGAGTGTGAAAAGAACCTCAGTCGACAAGCCAGTGATATGGCCTTTATTTTCAACAACCTGGCAAAAGATGACAGACAAATAGTGTTAAGTGAGCTGGAAAAAGATATAGCAACCATAGAAAACATTTGCTGGAACGTGAGCCCGATATAGAAGGCCTGAAGAAGGATCTGCAAGTAGTGAGAAAAATGATACAAGAAAAAGGAAAGAATGAGCCAACTCAAAATTAACACAGCATCCCGTGTTATTATTTCTTACCTGGTTTTCTTTTTATGAGTAAGGTTGCTGATGTAAGCTCATGCAACACTTGAGGCAATAAACGTGTAGATGCCCTTTGCTATTTATGTAGACTTAGGCCTCGCAAGGTGAGTGAGAGCAGACAAATTTTTTAAAAAACGATCTAAGACTATAAGTGATAATTCATAAAAATCAGCGAGTAGACAATTGCGACTGGGTTGGGTAAAACAAAAAAGGCCGGCAAGAAGTGCCAGCCGAGTTGACCGACTAGGATTCGAACCTAGACTAAGAGAACCAAAATCTCCTGTGCTGCCGTTACACCATCGGTCAGGAAAAGCGGGGCAAAATTAGAAAAAAAGCCTGAAAGCACCAAACCCTGCTAACAGAAAACATCACAAGCCGATTTTTTCATAATTTCGCACCCACTCAAACCACGTCAGAGCCCATTTAAAGATTACTTTCATCCAATCAATTAGTAACCTATGAAAACTTACAACCGAATCAACAACCTGCTGGGGTGGCTAACATTTTTCGCCGCCTTTGCAGTGTACATGTTGACCCTTGAGCCCACGGCCAGTTGGTGGGATTGTGGAGAATACATTGCCACATCATTTAAATTGCAGGTGGGCCATCCCCCAGGGGCTCCCACCTTCCAAATTATCAATAGGGTGGCATCTCTACTGGCAGGTAATGATGTGAGTCAGGTAGCCTTCTGGGTAAATACCATTTCGGCCCTGTCGAGCGCACTTACCATCATGTTTCTATTCTGGACTATCACTATGCTGGCCCGCAAAATCATTCTGGCAGGTGGGAAAGAACTGACCCAGGCAAGAATGATAGCCATCATGGGCTCAGGCCTAATCGGGGCTTTGGCTTACACTTTCAGCGACTCGTTCTGGTTTTCTGCTGTCGAAGGTGAGGTTTACGCCATGTCCTCCTTCTTTACGGCCCTGGTATTTTGGGCTATTCTGAAATGGGAACTGATAGCCGACGAAGAGCATAACCTGCGCTGGCTAATTTTACTTGCTTTCCTCATTGGCCTTTCTATCGGTGTCCACCTGCTCAATTTGCTGGCTATCCCAGCCATCACTTACATCTATTATTATCGAAAATTCAAACAGATTACCTGGAAAGGATTAGTAATTACCGGCATTGTATCTATTCTGATACTTGCCCTTTTGATGTATGGCGTCATTCCGGATATTGTCAATTTATTTGGCACCACTGAGCTTTTGTTTGTCAACACCCTGGGGCTTCCTTTCAATTCCGGAACTCTTTTCTTTGCGCTGGTCATTATTGCCACGATCATTACGGGTATTCGTTTCACACTCAAAGGGGATAAGTGCCTGGTGCCTTTTGCCATTAGCGGTGGAATTTTTGCCTTACTTATCCTGAACGGCAGCGACGGATTCTTTAGCTTCATTATCAGAGCTGCCTTGATTTCAGGAGCTATTTATGCTGTGGTAAAACTAAAAAATGCCAGAGCCATTATAAACACGGTTTTGCTTTCTTTTGCCTTTATTTTGATAGGTTATTCAACCTTTATGGTACTGATAATAAGAGCCAATGCTGATACACCCATCAACGAAAACGACCCCCGAGATGCCATCAGCCTTTTGTCGTATCTCAATCGTGAACAGTATGGTACCTGGCCTCTTTTCTATGGGCAATATTACAATGCACCAGTAGTCGATTATGCCGATCAATCTCCCATTTACCGAAAAGACATAGCCTCCGGTAAATACGTGATAGCCGACGAGAGGAAAGGCACTGTTCCTATTTACGATAAGCGTTTTATGACCATCTTCCCCCGCATGTGGAGCAACCAGAAACAAGGACACATCAAAACCTACGAACAGTGGGGCAAGATTGAAGGGGTACCTGTTACGGTTACCAATAGTCAGGGAAAGACGGAAACCATTATGAAGCCCACCTTTGCAGAAAACCTCCGCTTTTTCTTTACTTATCAGCTAGGGCACATGTATTTCCGGTATTTCATGTGGAATTTTGCCGGCAGGCAAAACGATATTGAAGGACATGGAGGGATTGAAGACGGCAATTGGATAAGTGGAATAAAATTCCTGGACGAGATGCGTCTGGGTAACCTAGATAAATACCCTGAGTATCGCACCAAAAATCCGGCTTACAATCGCTTTTATCTTCTGCCTCTGATTTTAGGGCTTATCGGACTCTGGTATCATGCCCGTAGACATAGCAGGGATGCTTTTGTAGTAGCCTTACTGTTCATCATGACAGGTATTGCTATTGTGGTGTACCTGAATCAGACCCCTCAGCAACCCAGGGAGCGTGACTATAGTTACGCAGGTTCGTTTTACGCCTTTGCCATCTGGATAGGGCTGGGAGTTATGGCGATTGCCGATTGGCTCGAAAAATATATGAAGCCTTCATTGGCTGCCCTACTAGCCACCCTCATCGCTGTGCCCGTACCATACATCATGGGCAAAGAGGGCTGGGACGACCACAACCGACATGGCAAAACCGCGGCCCGCGACTTTGCTTATGCTTATCTCGACTCTACTCAACCTCAGGCTATTCTCTTTACCTTCGGTGATAATGACACATTCCCCCTCTGGTATGCTCAGGAAGTAGAAAATCACCGGACTGACGTAAGGGTGGTCAACTACATGCTGGCTTCAGGCGATTGGTATATTCAACAAATGGCCCAGCAAGTATATGACAGTAAACCCTTGCCTTTCACCATAAAACCCGAACAATACTCCAAAGGGAACAACGACGTATTGCCTGTGGTTGACCTGGTGAAAGAAACACCTACCCTGAAAGAGATTATCCGTTTTATTGCAGACGAGCGAAATAAACGGGATTTCGGTGGACAGAAATACAGCTTCATTCCTACCAAACGTTTTCGTATTCCAGTGGATACGGCAGCCGTTAAGCGTAGTGGATTGATTCCCAAAGAAATGCAAGACAAGGTCCTTCCCTACCTCGAATTCACCATCAAGCGGAATTACATTTACAAAAACGATTTGATGTTGCTCGACATCCTGGCTACCAACGACTGGAAACGGCCCATCTATTTCACCAGTCCCTCAGGCATTGGCGGAGCCTTCAGCCTCGACGAGTACTGTCATCTGGAAGGCATGGTATATAAGTTTCTTCCTGTCAAAGCCAGCGACTATATTCGCGGCTTAGGAGGCGTTTCAGCCGATACATGCTACGATATTCTGGTTAACCGCATTACTCAATGGGGTAACCTGAACAATCCAAAAGTAATCGTCGACCGTGAAAGTTTCCGCAATGCCCAGATACCCCGTCAGAATTACATGCGCGTAGCCCAATCGATGCTTGATAAAGGTCGTAAAGAAGAGGCTATTAA
The DNA here is from genome assembly GCA_049969475.1 of Bacteroidales bacterium. Lineage (GTDB taxonomy): Bacteria > Bacteroidota > Bacteroidia > Bacteroidales > TTA-H9 > UBA2030. Next base: position 36,091 of record JBMFOU010000017.1, read on the forward strand.
GGCACTCGACCTCTCGCTGCAGTATTTCCCCACAAACAAAATCTGGGGAGATAAATACATGTTATCCTACGTCGACCTTTACTACGCAGCAGGTGCATCCGAAAAAGCCAATGCATTGGCTCTTGAACTGGCCCATATTTTCGCTGCAGATGCTGACTATTATGTTTCTTTACAGCCTCCCTATGCAGCCGATTACCAATCTTCATTAACAGAAAGTGCCATGTTGCTTAAACGGTTGGCCATGGTAGCCCGACAGTACAATCAGGAAGAGACGGCTAAAAGCATCGAGGCTCTGCTTAAAATTCCTATCGCGGAACAATAAGGCTCTGGAAAGAATTAAAATTTATCCTTGACTCCTTCGTTCATATCAAGGAGGCCTCGCCGGCCTCCTTGATTTTTATACCCCTGTTGCTTGCCCAGGCCAACTATTTTGGCATCAGGGTAGGAAATTATCCCGAATAAATTACTTTGCTCTAAGCAATATTAATTTGGTATTTGCAGAAATGTTTGTATTTTTGCACTCCTTTTTTATGAACCGATAAAGCGAAACATCATGAACAAGCCGGAACTTATTAAATACGTAGAATCGCTGACAGAAACCAAGCAATTCCCTGAATTTAAAGCAGGAGATACCATTACGGTAGATTATACCATTAAAGAAGGAAACAAAACCCGTACACAGAGCTTCACGGGAGTGGTGCTCCAGATTCGTGGTACCGGCGCCACCAAAACCTTCACCATTCGTAAAATTTCAGGAAACGTAGGAGTAGAAAGAATTTTCCCCTTTACCTCCCCCAATATTGAAAGCATCACCGTGAACAAACGCGGAGTGGTTCGTAGGGCACGTATCTTCTATCTGCGCAACTTGCGTGGTAAAAAGGCCCGCATTAAAGAAGCCCGTTACGAATCTTCAAAATAGAACCGGCATTTTACCGAAGCATATTTTTAGCGCGGATTTTCTTTTCAGAAAATCCGCTTTTGTTGTTTTTAGGTATTACCCATTTATCTTATTAAGCCATTCCCTATTTTTACAGAAATCAAAGATTGGGCCATGTCGAAACACCATCCCTTTGTATTTCTGCTACTTTCATGCTTAATCTCTTTTTATATTTTAGGTGAAACCGTTTCTCCCGGGTATCATCCTCTGAACAAAAATCATCGAAACTATGAATTCGGTCGCGATACCCTAAGAGAAAAAGTTCATGTAGCCCTCTTGACCGATCTTCCCGAAAACAGCAAGGAGGTCATAGCAATACGAAAAGTAATAGAATCTGATGAGAGCTTTGAGCTAAAAATAATACCAGCGGTTTTTAAAGATGCAGGATTTATAAATAGAATTTCCAATTATCAGGTCATCTGGATACATTCTGAGGATAGCGTTTTTATTGACCGCCTGGCAGTAATGAAAAAGCTCACCCGATGGCTCGACCAGCGGGTAAAATCGGGAGGAGGACTCTGGCTCACGCATCAAGCCTGCAGGATGGCTGTGGCGTTGGGATGGGAAAAAGAAAAGCCTAAAACCGTGGTAAAAAGCATACTCGACGAGGGTTATGGACGTATGGCAGGATATCATGCCCGCCTCACCCATCCCATCTTTGAAGGCTTGAACAACGGCTGCTATGTTTTAAAACCCAAGAAAGATTTACAGGTACACGTTACAGGGTATTACGGCCATCAAAAACCCAGAGCAGGCAAGGTAGTGGCCACCGATTGGGATTATATATTTCTTCGAGAAGACAAAAAAGTTATCTGGGAATATAATTTATCGAAGGGCAAAGCCCTTCTGACCGGCGGGTACCTATACTTCTCCGAACCCAATATCAATCAGGAGCACCTCCGGCGTTTTACTTTGAACTGTCTGCGATACCTCGCGGGAGACTCCGGGATAAATCAGAAACCTGCATATTACTGGGATTACGACGACCCTAAAATAGGATATCTGGAACCTTTTCCCCTCCCGGTTTCGCCCCAGACTTCCACGGAGGAAACCCGAAACTTAAGGATTCAATCGCCCCTATGGCACGAAAAACAGGGAGAAAATGCCTATATACAGGTATCGGGGAGCCGCATCATTGCCATGGGAATTGAAAAAGCAGGCATTCGTGAAATCTGGACCCCTCCATTCATGGCCCTTAGAGATTACAACATCAGCCTGGAACTGCCCGACACAACCTTTATATTCTCAGAGTCAGGTCCCAACCCTCTCATCCATATCGAACCCGGTTATATTCAGCGAACCTGGAATCTCGGCACTCTCTCTTTAACGGAAACCCTGTGTGCCCATCCCGATTCGGGAGTGATGGCAATCACCTATACCTACAAGGGAACTACCCCTGCCCGCCTAGATATCCTTTTTCGCACCAATCTGCGCCTGATGTGGCCCTACAGCGAAAAGGCAAATCCGGAAATAAAGATAGGTTGGGACAAAAGCGGACGAATGCTCGGCATAACTGATGAAACAGGATGGTTTGCCCTGGCTGTGGGAAGTTTAAAGACTCCTATATTCAAAGAAGCCGGGAGAGATCCCCAAAGCGAAGTATTGGCCCTGCAGGCTCACCTGAGTTATGAACTGCAGACTGAAGAGGAAATGAGTATTGTGGTGTCAGCAGGGAACGAGGGACTGCCTCAGCAAATCCATCGATGGGCAGCAACAGCAGGGAATATTTTATCACTCAACCATCTCAGAATAGCCCACTTACAGGAATTTTTCAATAATCACTTTATTATCACAACCCCAGACAAAGACCTTAATGAGGCTTGGAAATGGCTGATGGCCGGAGTCAATAGTTTCTATGTTGAGACCCCGGGCCTGGCCAGCTCTTTGGTTGCCGGGCACAATACAACGGGCACCGGATGGGATGGAGGTCACCGCATCGATGGAAGACCCGGATATGCCTGGTACTTCGGTCGCGATGCGGAATGGTCGGCCATGGCCCTTTTGCACTACGGCGATTTCGAAAAAGTCAGGAAAGTACTCAGAACTCTGGCTGATTTTCAGGACCTGAATGGAAAAATCTTTCACGAACTCACTACCACTGGTTTCGCCCACTACGATGCCGCAGATGCCACACCTTTGTTCATAGTATTGGCTGGCCGTTATCTTTCCCATACAGGCGACACAGCATTCATACGTAGTTTGTGGCCCTCCCTTTTGAAAGCCTATCAATTTTGTCTGAGCACTGATACCGACGAGGATCATTTGATAGAAAATACCAATGTGGGGCATGGCTGGGTAGAAGGTGGCCCCCTCTTTGGAAGTCACACCTCGCTCTACCTTGCCTCTTGCTGGAATGAAGCCTTAATGGCCATGGAATCCTTGGGGCGCATAGTGCAAGATACTGCCCTGGCCCGGTTTTGCAATCAGGAGGCGCAAATCGTTCACCAAATCATTAATGAACGATTCTGGAATGAATCGGGCGGGCATTTCAATCAGGGACTGATGGCCGACGGCTCCTGGCATACTATGCCCTCCATCCTACCCTCCGTGCCAGCCCTTTTCGGACATTTAGAAGACAAAAAACTGCAATCGTTTATCACACTAACCGCCGGCAACGAATACATTACCAATTACGGAAGCCGCATTTTAAGCCGACTCTTCCCTGAATACCGACCCAACGGCTACCACTCAGGCAGTGTATGGCCCCTATTCACCGGATGGCATGCCCTGGCAGCCTGGAAAGCCGGCCGTTTGGAAACGGCCCTTCCTCTCACTTACGCAAACCTGATGAATTACAACGACTGGGGTTTTGGATACAACGAGGAAGTTCTCCATGGAAATGTTTACAAGCCTTCGGGAGTTTGTCACCATCAGTGCTGGTCGGAAACCATGGCCCTTCAGCCCGTGATAGAAGGGATGCTGGGCTTCAGACCCAATGCTTCAGATCATTCGTTGGTATTGAGTCCTAATTTGCCATCATATTGGGATTCACTAAAAATCAATAATCTTCAGTGCGGGGATGCCAGATTAGATGTAAGCATGCAAAAGGATGATAATCGAATCACCTGGACTTTTATTCCCCACCAGGGAACTCTCACGCTAATTTTCCGTCCCATTTTCCGTCATGGTGCCTCTATTCTACGAATAGCCCTGAATGGTCGTCCTATATCTCCCGATACGATTGCCTTCGGTCCTGATAGTTTCTACCCTGAAATTTCATTCACTCTATCAGGCAAAACTGAAATTCAGATGGAATACCAGCCGGGATTTGATCTCGTTATTCAAAATCAGGATTTACAGCCCGGCGATGCACCTGAAGGCCTTCGCATCATACAGGCCATAGCCCGTCGCCATGCTGAAGAATTTCTCATTGAGCTAGAACTCCCGAACCATGCTGCGTATGATTTGCAAGTAACAGTGCCGGACGAAAGGCCCTATCGGGTTGAAAATGCCGAAATAGTGAACCGGCTGGGCAATACATATACTCTCCGGGTGAAAGCCGAACCTTCCGATGCACCCTTCATCAAAAAAACAATCTTACTGGCAAAAAAATGGCCTGTAGAATTTTAAATCAAAAGAAAACCAGCTCGTTACCCTGGTATCCGAATACCTAAATTAATGCGAAGACGTGTTTGCATTTGTTCATTAGTCGTCAATTAGCTGCCAGGGTAGCAAACATCAGGTTGGCTTCATGAGCACATGGACCTTGCGTGATAAAAAAGAGAAAAGGCCAGAGACAACCCTGCTCTTCAGTTTATCAATATTCGGAGAAAGGTCCAAAATAGATTTTTTTCTTGTTTTCAAGACATTAAGCAGCAAACTTTTTGCCATCCATAAGAGAATGCATTAAGTCAATTAAGACTTAATACAAATTTCAGGTATCGACCTAAAACATTGAAAAAAAACACATTTATAGTTAAATCTATAAGATCACCCCAAAACCAACAGCAATGAAAAAAATCAGCCTGTTTTATTAATTGTCTCTATCCTGACAACAGCTAACTGGAATTGCTCGAAGGACGAGGATGGTTCGGACGTGGTGAAGGACTATTCTCAATCCTTTAAATCAACAACCCAAAACCTAGTCGACTTTGTTATGAAGGCGCAGGAATATGAGAGTGCCAATTGGGATGCCCTGACAGCATCGCAAAAGCTCAAGCTAATTGATGAGTTTATTGCCGCTGGAAATAAGTTCATAGAATCGGTAAACGAAACCGAAAAGTACAAAACGGGTTTCAAGAGATCGGGTTCATTGAAGGCAGGTTACGACCTTCCCTGCAGCCCCTACGATGCTATACCTGATGCGGGTAATGGAGTGTCGCCAGCATTTATTAAAGGAGTCGCAGACCTGATCTCAGAGACTAAAGGCGACCGGGACCAAATTCAAGCAAAATTCGACAAAGGCGAAATTGACGAAAACACCTATGATGCAGCCTTGAAGCAACTGGCCAAAAACAAAACGATTAAAGCCTATAATTTCGGTGTAAGTGCCATTCTGGGAGGAGGCTCAGGTGCACTGTCGGGTGCTGCTATTTATAGCGTGGGAGGCATTGGTATGGCCATGTCGGCCCCAGCCGTATTAGCCGTCACAGCAGTCGGTGTTACTGTTGGCACGGGTTATTATTTGATTTCTAATTGGTGGTATGGTGTTCACAAAAACGGACAGGAAGATAAAATGGGACAAATGGTGGTGGCCAAAGGAAAAATCGGAGACCCAATTCCTACTACCCTTCTCTATGACGGAGCCAGCTACACATTAATGATTGATGGATATGCCCCTATCTACATACCTGCTCTTACTTTACCCGCTAAAGGCATCAAGAAAACGCTGGAGATGAAGCCTGTGGAGGTATCTAAAGCCACCAAAGACACCCAGGTAGAAGTTTGTATGCTTGAAGAACCTTACACTGCCAACAATTGCAGCGAAGTACTTTATGTAACCGCTACCCCCAATCCGCCCGACCCGGCCCCTTATCAGGGGGTAACTGTAACGGCCACGCTTTTTCCACCCGTGGAAGGCTGCCAGCTTGATTTCAGCATAGTAGGCACTGATGGCTACTCCAAATCCGAATCGTATACCTCTGATGCCAATGGGCAAGCTTCATTTTACATCCCTGGCGGAGCAGAAGATGTTTTCGATGTGGTTACAGTCACAACGTCAAACGGTCTTTCTTTTAAAGTAACCTACACCTTCTGAAATGATGAGCTAATGTTTGGTAACCCAAAGTAGCATTGAACCGCGGATTTCATAAACGAAAATAGATGTCCGCGGTTTTTATTTAAATAACAACCATCTAAAACTGAAAAGGAAAAGCATCATAGCGCCCCAAACCAACCTCCGCCATCAATCAACAGCTTCGAAAGTTTAAACAGACTTACAGAAAAGCCTTTTAAAAACCCCACTCGCTGCTTATTCGGGCTTACGCAGCCTACTTTTTGTTATTTAAGCCATTAATGAGGTCGATAAATGGATCCCCCATTCTTCTGGAACGTTTTTTATCCGGGAGGGATATTTCAAACAATCAACCTTAAAATGCTTAAGGCCCTGCTTTTAATTGAAACCAAGAATCTTAAAATACCTATTGTGAGGATTTTCAGCCAGGACTTGAAGGCTTGGCTAAAACTCAAAAAACACGTGAGGGGTCTTTAACCAGGCTTTATCTTTTATGTAAACCACACTCCCGGTTCTCCGGATTTTCCCACCACCAACGCCCGGCTCTTATGTCTTCACCTGGCTCCACTGCCCGGGTACAAGGTTGACACCCTATACTGGGGAATCCTTGGTCGTGCAACCGGTTATAAGGAATTCCATGCTTACGAATATAATCCCATACCTGGTCTGTAGTCCAGTCAATCAGAGGATTGAGTTTATAAAGACTGTTTACATCATCCCATTCAAATAAGCCCGATTCATTTCGGGTGAGGGCCTGTTCGCGCCTCAAACCGGTAATCCAAAGCTCCATTCCTTGCAAGGCTCGGCGCAGGGGATGAGTCTTTCGAACCTGGCAACAAAGCTTTCGGTTCTCAATACTCTCATAAAAAAGATTGACCCCTTTCTCGTTGACCATCTTTTCAACTTCATCATAATCCGGGAAATACACCTCTATGGGTATTTTATACCTCAGGCGATTCTTCTCCAGCAAATCGTATGTTTCCGGAAATAAACGACCTGTATCAAGGGTGAATACCCGTATGGGAAGTCCTGCAGTTGCAATCATATGCAAAATCACTTGATCTTCAGCTCCCAGGCTGGTGGCAAAACAAACCTTTCCGGCAAATAGCTCTGATGCCAGGGTTAAGGCACTCCCGGCATCCAGACCCCTAAATTGTTCGATTATTTTTTCCTGCATATCTTTTAATAAAAACCCCGGCAAACTTACACATTCAGCTGCATTCAACCACTTGTTCTGCGAAATTACCTATTAACACAGACACGTATTTACCTATCTATACGTATAAAAATCACTTTCGGCAGGGTCTAATTTTGTAGAGCCGATAAAGATAGCAACCTGCTGCGGCGAGGAGTCAGCTGAAAATCCCGTAAAGGAGTAAGCGAGAACTTAAAACTTAACCAGGATGAAAAAACTTAGCTTGACATGAATGATTCTAGTATTGGTTTGTGCACCTTTTATCGTCTGCGCGCAAGCCACCAAGCCTATGATTTAGGAGCAAAAATTGAGGAGATGGTAGTATTGCCCGGCGGTGTCATAATTATAAGCACGTCGGATGGGCTCATGGGAATTGAGGCCCACTAGGACGGAGTATTCTTTAAATATACCGATCTGGTTAAGATAAAGGCCGAGGAGTTAGAAGTTTTACCCGGAACCCCATGGGTACTCCTTCAACAAGGGGCCTTTGGGAACAAATCGGTTATCAACAACCTCGATGGACAACCTGTTGTAGAAGGAAAAAGCCAGGTTGGAACTCGATTGTAAATTACCAGTATGATCCCTCCTCGGGAAGAATTGTTTTTCTGGGTAGTTACAAGGGAGGGCTTAATCCTTCGCTGGGGGTCTACGATTTAACCCAAAAGAAAGAAATCGGAGTAATCCCTTTAGGCAAGAAGGAAATCGGGGGTTCTCCAATGCTCCAATCCAAAAGTCTGGTAAACTTTTTTGGAGACTATGTTTTTATTGTGAGCTCAGGAGGCCTTGCATGCGTCAATTGGACCATTCCAGAAGTGAAATGGGTAGAAAAAGAGATCGACGATATGGGCCAGCTTTACCAGGTTTATCAGGATCCGGCTAATGGCGATTGGTACATTACAGCCCAGGAGTCAGGGAAATTTAAAACACGTGTGTATCGGCTCACCTCCGGTGGAGAATTGGTATGGAAAAAACCCGTAAAATTCGACGCAGAAATCACCAGTCTCGACTTTGAAGAAAAGGGAATCATGGTAAGCATGTTCGATGCCAAAAATACGGGCTTCAACTTTATCGATAAAGAAACGGGTACCAAACAGTGGAAAAAAGACTATGAAAAGAAAGGTAGAATTTATTCCACGATTAGAAAAGGAGAAAACTATATAGTTGCCGGAGGTGAAGGAGTTGAAATTGTTAATAACCAAGGGAAAGAGATCAAAAAACTGAAAACTGGAGGCAATTTCAAGCTCTTTGTTGAAACCGGTGAAGGCATCCTATATCTTGCTGGTACTTCCATGGGCCTTATCGATCCAGAAACATTTGAATTCAAAAAAGAACCTGCAAAATTTATAAAAGTAGAAATAATGGTTCTGGCCGTGAATCCCAACAACGACCAGTTATACGTAAGTACTGGAAATGAGCTCTTTGCCATTGAAAAAACGGCCAAAGTCGAAAAATCACTGATATTGCCTTTAAGGAAAATGAGAATCCCTCCTCTATTGAATTTCTGCCAGAAGGAATATTGCTAAGCTCAAGCCAAAATGCCATGCTGGTAGATAATGACGGTAAAGCGAAATATCAGGTGTACTACAAATCGCCCGGCCAGAGTGCAGGTATGGCCATCTGAGCAGGAGCCATGATGGTAGCTTCTGCAACCATGGCTGTCAGCGCAGCAGCTTCTGCGGGTTACAAGCAAGGATTGGCCGATGCCTATGCTGGCAACAGCAGCACCTGGGGAGCCGCAAGCGATCTGCGTGCTCAAGCCGGCCGTGAAGGTGCCATTACGCAGGATAAGAGTAATATCAGCGAATCATTCGTTTCTGATATGACCAAACGATTCAAGGCTTCCGCAGCCACCCGGCAACATCTCTTCATTCTTACCAAAACCGAAAACGGTATTGCTCTGGTGAGAATCAACAAATCGAACGGTGAAAAAGACAAGGAAATCGTGATTAACGACCGCAAGCCCGTTTATAAAGTGGATGAAGACTTTGGCGTGCTTTACTATAAGTCTGACAATAAAATCATCACTGCCTACGACTTAAGGTAAATCATTATCTGGCTTACAGATGGTTTAGGTTTTAGTTTGTATCGCTCATAATCAGAAACTTTTAAAGTTTCCCCCGGTGGATAAACCATTGGGGTTATTTTTTTGAATCAAATATCTAATACTGCTAATTGTTTATTATATTTGCAATAAATCTAATGTCAGATTAGATTTGGCGGAAGCCGAAAAGCCTTCAGCAAAGTAGGCATTTTAACCAAATCTGCAGCTTATGCTTAAACCGAAAACTTTTTTTGGTAAAGTCAAATCACTCATTCTGACGAGTGGGTTGTTCTTTCTAGCAACATGGCTGTGGATGGGTGAGTTGAATGCTCAAATCGTTTAGAAGACCAGTGGGAAAATTGAAGACAAGGTAGTGTTGCCCAGAGGCTATATGGTAGTGGGAAGCGGCGACGGAGTTGAAGTAATCGAAGCCAACAAACCCGGCATATTATTTAGCTACGACAAAGTAGGCAGCTTAAAACCTGAAGAGATATAACCCATACCAGGTAGTTTTACACCAATATGGCCTCAACCCAAAGGCTAAAATCGCTGTTCTAAATTATTTCACCGGCTAAGAGCTTTTCTTTTCCAAAAACTATTCATGGATGGGTGCCCATAATAGCTACCTTGATCCTTCCACAGGATTGTTTCTGTAGCCGGTACAACAGGCGCCATGTTCAACAACACACTGGGCTTGTACGACATTGTCAATCAAAAAGAAATCGGCAAGATTGACGCCAACCGTAAAGTGCTGGGGGGTAAAGCCAATTTCACCCAGCTCAACACATTCAAGGTAGTGGGCGATAATCTTTTCGTAGTGTCGCCAGGTGGCCTGGGTTGCCTGGAATGGAAAAAGCTGGAGCCTAAATGGACCATTGACAATGTGGATAATGTTCAGGCAAATTACTACTTCTTTGAAGACCCTGCCGATAAATCCTGGTTCATAATTGCCGTGAATACGACTAACAAGGACAAGATGAAAACCTATATTTATCACGTTAGCAACACAGGGAAAAGCACTGGCCCAAACCGGCCAAATTCGACGGGCAACTGTTGAGTTTCGACATAGAAAACCAGGAGGCCATGATCAGCCTTTTTGATGGTAAAAACACAGGCTTCAACTTTATTGATAAAGCAAGCGGTGTCAAACAATGGAAGCGTAATTATGAAATGAAAGGCAGCATATTTAAGGTAATACGAAAAGGGGGAAAACTATTGAGTGGCCGGTTCTGAGGGTATCGAAATTGTTAACAACCAGGGCAAAGAAGTTAAAAAATTCAAGGTGGGCGGCAATTTCGAGTATTTTGAAGATACCCCAGAAGGTATACTCTATATTAACAAAAAACAAATGGGCCTGCTCGACCCCCAAACCTTTGAAATGAAAGGGGAACCCACGACTATAAACGATGCTGCCGGGGTAAAAGCTAAACTGAATTCTGAAGACGGATTGCTCTACCTGGCTACCGACAAGGAGCTTTTCACAGTCAGCCGCGAGGGACAGGCACATAAGCTGGTTGATTACAAATTTGAAGAAGGGGAATATCCCTCCAAGATTGAATTCATGGCTGATGGAATTTTGCTGTCGGCAGCCCAGAATGCCATAAAACTCTCGAGAGAAGGAAAAGAGATTTACAAGGTCTACTACAAGTCACCGGCACAGAGCACAGGGAAAAAACTCCTGGCCGGCCTGGGAGCAGAAGCCATGTCTGCTTTAACAGTGGCAGCAGCATTGGAAGCAGGCACGCGTTCAAATATCGAAATGCTCGAAACATTAGAAAGAGGATAGCAAGTAACAGGCCTCATTGCTGAGCAAGTGGGCAAGCGGTTTAAAGCGACAGAAGCCACCAAAGATTACCTTTACATGCTTACCATGCTCGATAGTGGGGTAGGCCTGGTGAGAATTAAGAAATCGGATGGCACCAAAGACAAAGAGTTTCTGCTTAACGATAAAAAGCCCGAATACAAACTCGATGAAGACTTTGGTGTATTGTATTACAAATCAGGGAATAGCGAGATAAAAGCTTTCGACTTGAGATAAGGTTGGGATACCTGGTTTCGAATGGCCGGAGTGCATGGCAATAACATTCTCCGGCCTTTTCGTATTTTTAAACTCCCAACCCTATGTATTAAATATCTATGGTTAGCAAAACTAAATTATTGATTATCTGCACTACTATTCTTAGTATTGTTTCAACTAGTATAGCACAACATACCATATCGGGTCAAATTGAGGGAGGAGCGGGCAATAAGGTTAAGTTGGCCTATTTCAAAGGCGACCATCTGCAGGTATTCGATTCTGCCCTCTGTGATGCATCGGGAAGATTTACCATTCAGGTTCCCCCCTATTTACCTCAAGCCCAGATGCGCCTGCTGACCCGCAACAGGGGAAGCCTCGAATTTCTTTACCCCCGCCAGAGTGTAGAAATACGAAGTCACCTGAATTATCTTGAGGACAGTGCAAAATTTGTGAATAGCGAGGTGAATATCGACTTGCGAAATTTCTGGAAATACGAAGCCCAACACCTCAAAGCGCTGGAACTGCTTCAAACATTGCTCGACGAGTACCCTGACCATTTGCCATTTTACCAGGAAGTAGCCCGCGAGTACATTATGCGGCAGATTGATTTTGAAGCCACACTCAATCAATTAATTGTAAAAAACCAGAACAATCTGGCATCCCACATCCTAATGACCCGACGCCGGCCCCGCATCGACCCTTCTTTAACAGGGAAAAGGAGAACAGAATATCTGCGCGAGCATTATTTCGATAACATCCCTGCCGACGACACCAGCCTTATTTACACCCCAGCCTACACCCGTTTGGTTATAGAATACCTAATGCTTTATACTAATCCGGGCAGCGATAAAAAAGAACTGGAAATGTCGATTATCGAGGGTCTGAAGGTGGTAATGGATAAATTTCAGCCAAGTCCAGCTATTTATGACCTCATCACCGAATACCTGTTGGATGGATTTCAAACCTATGGATTTGAGAATGTAGTTCAATGGTTATCCGAACGATATGCCACAGAAAGGTGCGAAAGCGGCAATCCTGAGCTTGCCCGCAGAGCGGCGACACTTCGCAATCTTGCTCCGGGTAAGCCTGCACCCGACATTTCTGGAATTGATATGCAGGGTAAAAAAATGAGTCTGGCCGATTACAGAGGTAAATACGTGCTTTTAGCTTTTTGGGGAAGCTGGTGCCCACATTGCGCCGAAATCATGCCTCGCATCGACCAATTGCTTACCGACCCACAGAAAAAAGCCGGTTGGGAAATGGTTGGTATCTCCATCGACACAGATGTGAAAGCCGTACGCAATGCTATGAAGGAAAAGCAATTTCATTTTCGCAATCTGGCCGACGGCAAAGGATGGGACAGTCCGGCAGCCCAGGCTTATGGAGTAGCAGCCACGCCCACCTTCATCTTCATCGACCCCGAAGGAAATATAGTAGCTAAGCCAGGCACTCTTTTTGAAATCATCGACTTGCTGAAAACCAACGGATTGCTGGACTCAGATCAGTAGTTTTCTGAGTATCCATAAAGTGTTTTCTGCTATCCAAAGGCCATACTGGCTCACAAGGACTTCCTCCTAATTAAATGGCGGAAGTCTATCTTTTCGAAACTCCAATATCTCAATTATTAGTTTGGACCTTAAAGCCGAGTCTTAACCATCACTGCCGCTATTCTGATTCAAGAAATGAAGCGTTCATCAACAAGATATTCGGCAGGCTTCCTGTTTTTCCGGCCCTGAATCCTTTATCGGTCTTTTCTATCAGAGCAGCTTCGGTATAATAATCGTGTTGAAAAATCAAAATATAATCCTCAGCCACAGCTTCTTCGAGAAAACTTTCCTTTTCCTGAAGGGTTATCAATGGCTGAATATCGTAGGCCGGTATATAAACGAGGGGAATATGAGCCGCACTGGGAATGAAATCGGCCACAAACACTAGGGTTTGGTCGTTATGAAAAAAGAATGGGACAATCTGCCCGGCAGTATGTCCATGAAAAAGCCTGAAGTAGATGTTAGGAGTGAAAGGCCCATCTTCTTCGATAAAGTTTATTTTTCCACCTTTAAAAACAGGATCAAGGTTCTCCGGTAAATAGGAAGCGGCTTCCCTTTTGTTGGGATGAAGTGCCCACTCGGCCTGAGCCCTCGAAACATGGTAGGTAGCATGAGGAAAAACCCTCACGGCATTTCCCTTCTCGTCCCATGCTGAGGCTCCGCCACAATGGTCGTAATGCAGATGGGTAAAAACCACATCGGTAATATCCTCTGGTAGGTAGCCTGCTTGTTTTAAACTACCTAGCAAGGAGTGATCCCCGAAACGATACCGGTATTGAAAAAACTTTTCCGATTGCTTGTTGCCCATACCTGTATCAAACAAAATAACCCTATCATGGTCTTCCACCACCAGGCAACGACTGGTAACGTTTTGCAGGTTATTCTCATCAGCCGGGTAGAGTTTGCTCCAAATAGTTTTGGGAACCACACCGAAGGCAGCTCCTCCGTCGGATTTCCAGTGCTCGGCTATTATGGGAGTTATTTTCATGCGTGAGAAGAATGTTAATTTGAAACCAAATTAATAGCGACAAAATAGTGTATGGCTCCTCAATAGAAAATCGAGACCTATAAAAGACTAACAAACGAAAGGGGGAATTTGTTCCCGGGAGGTTTTCCCTACTTTTGTGCCAAAGCTTTTCGTATGAGGATACATTTCATTGCCATAGGAGGCAGTGCTATGCACAATTTGGCATTGGCCCTGCTGGCCAAGGGATATAGGATTACAGGCAGCGACGACGAAATTTTTGAGCCCAGCCGCTCGCGGTTACTAGCAGCCGGATTGTTGCCCGAAGCCCCGGGTTGGTTTTCCGAAAAAATCACCCCCGATCTGGATGCTGTCATATTGGGTATGCATGCCAAGGCTGACAATCCTGAGCTTCTTAGGGCCAGAGAGCTAGGATTGAAGATTTATTCCTATCCGGAATACCTTTATGAACAGTCGAAAAACAAAACCCGTATTGTAATAGGGGGAAGCCATGGCAAAACCACCATCACTGCCATGATTTTGCATGCTATGCGATTCGCTGGCATAGATACCGATTATATGGTAGGGGCCAAACTGGAAGGCTTTGATGTAATGGTGCGGCTCAGCCACCAAGCTCCTTATATGGTAATCGAGGGCGATGAATATCTGACCTCTCCCATCGACCCGCGGCCTAAGTTTCACCTTTATCGGCCTCACATAGCCCTTATCAGCGGCATTGCCTGGGATCACATGAATGTTTTCAGAACTTTTGAAGATTACAAAAAGCAGTTCGAAATATTTGCCCAACTTGTAGAACCCGGAGGTAAGCTTGTCTACTGTGCCCAAGACACTGTTGTAGAAGATGTTGCCCAAAAGGCTCCTGAAACCATCGAAAAAATTCCCTATAGGGGTCTTGAACCCCAGCTGTCGGACGATGGGGGCACATGGGTTAAATATGATGAAAAGCTTTGGCCTGTGAGTGTTTTTGGAAGCCACAATATGCAAAACATGCACGGAGCGCTCCTGGTCTGTCAGCAGGTGGGCCTGAGCGCCGAAACTTTTTTACAATCGATGGCCACTTTCAGGGGAGCTGCCAATCGACTGGAGCTAATGGCCAGCAATGGCGATTCAGCCGTTTACCGCGATTTTGCGCACGCACCCTCGAAGGTGAGGGCAACTACCCTTGCCTTAAAGGAGAAATTTCCTCAACGCCAACTTATAGCCTGTTTGGAGCTCCACACCTACAGTAGCCTCAACCGTGATTTTCTGCCGCAATACCGTGGCACAATGGCTATCGCCGATCAGCGCATCGTTTATTATAACCCTCATGCTATAGAACTAAAACGCTTGCCCATGCTTGAACCCCAGGAAGTGCAGGAAGCTTTTGGGGATCCGCATTTGCTCATCTTTAACGACACCGGGAAGTTAAGAGATTATCTCTTCGCGCTCCACGGCAACCATTCCTGTTTGCTCCTGATGAGCTCAGGCAATTTCGGCAACCTCGATGTTCAGGCGCTTGCCAGGAATTTTGTAGGGAATTAAAGGTCCAATCCCCCTTTATTGAAAATCACATAGCCCAAATTGAAGGTAATGAACCAGGGAGATGATTCGCCCTGGATATAGTTCAGGTTTAGGCTTACAGGGCCCAATACGGTATGAGCGACCATTGCCGTGGTGAAAGCCACATTATTGTGGCTAAACCAGGGGCCATAATAAGCCTGCTGGTATTTATCCTGAAATAGTTTTCTGAAATGCTGGAAGATATAGGCCTCCGAGCGCCAATGAATTTTTGAAGTGATGGGCCACACGGTCTTCAGGCCGCCTGCCAGGTAAGATGTGCTTCTAAATTTTTCAGCCACCAGGGTATGCAAGGCAGGAAACGCTTCAAACTGAGGCAGCATAAGCATGGTAGAAGTGTAATTACTCATAAAGGGACGGGTAGAAACATATAACTCCGTGAGAAAACCTGCATTCACCCGACCTATTTTCGCAAATAAGTTATCATACGACACCTTCAAATCCATAAAAGCATGCTTGTCTTGCGAAGGCAGGGCTTGCAGGCTGGTACTTCCCGGAGTATGATTCTCGTCGCCCGTAGTAAAAGCTAACATAGCCTTAAACCTTGAGCCTGCTGTAGGGTACTGCCTGTAATTCAGAGAATTAAAATCAAGCGTGAAACGAAGAGAAACATAATTTAAGGTAGTTTTGTCCTGGGTATCTTCTTTTTTGATGGCATTAGTATGGAAATATCGTGCTCCCCATTCCCCCAGGTAACCAGATAATTTAAACACTCCCCGGTTAGTTACCGGCCAGCCGGCCGACAAGGCAAATTGGCGGTCGTAGCGGGTGAGGTTGGAAGAGAGAATATCATCCAGAAAGATGTATCCCACGGGAAAATAATTAAATCGATTAAGAAGGATACCCGCTTCAGCGAACCATGGAAAATCGTCAGGGAAATCTATACGTCCGCTTAATCCTCCGGAGGTATAAAAGCGACCGAAGTACGTATCAAAAGCTAGGCTCGACGAGTTGCGGCCCAACCAATGGTATTGAGCTTCGAGGTAGCCTTCTGTATTAGGGCCAGAGGTGATGAGCCCACCGAAACCCAATTCAAGCGGGTCATTGAGTTCTGCCTCAAGCGTCAGTGTATAGTATTTTGTTTGAGGATTGTAATGAAGCCGGGGATAAATATGGCTCACTCGCTCGTCAGCAATCAGTCGAAAATATTCAGGTTTGATTTCCTGAAACATACGCTGCCTGGGAGTGAAGTTCAGCATATTACGCATATAATTGGCCTGAGCAGCATTCACACCGGTTACAATAATAGAATCGAGGAACAGGGGCGGTTTGCGATGATTAAATTTCTCTCTGCGTCGTTGCTGCTCCTCGGCGCTCATCCTTCGTACAACATGATGGGTGATGGTATCCATGACGCGGAGCGTGGCCACATACCCACTGTCGATAAAGGCAGGGGTATGGCTAAAATCGTTAACAGCAACGGGGAATAATTGGGGAGCAATCACAATACCTTTTTGGCCAGCTGGTATTTCGTAAGGAATTTTGGTCATAAGCATGTTCTCCAGCTGAGAGATCACATCGTTGGGATCGGGAGCGGCATAGTCGCCGGCCGCTTTACATCCGATGATATAATCGGGTTTGAAATCTCTTATGACTATGTCAACCGGGAAATTATTGTACATCCCTCCATCGAAAAGCAAACGGCCATCGATGGTAATGGGCTTAAAATAAAACGGAAACGTCATGGAAGCTCGCACAGCGGTTTCGAGGCTTCCTTTAACCGGAACGTAGGGTTTGTTGGCAGCTATATCGGCAGCCACACAGCGAAAGGGTACCATCAGGCTATCGAAATTATATCCTGAAGCAGCGCTGGCATCGGCAAAAATCTGCACAAACTGGTAATCCATTTCATACGGGGCTACAATGTTGGAAGGAAGCCGGGGCTTAAGCTGATCGTTTTTAACTTTAAGCCTTAGCGATACCCAACGGGCATTCATGTCATTCTTTTTGTAATAATAATAATACTGCTGCCCAATCTCACCCCTGGCCCATTGGTCAAATTCTTCGCTTTGCATAATCTCCTCCATCTGCTGAGGGGTGTATCCAGCCGCGTAAAGCCCGGCCACGATGGCTCCCATGCTGGTGCCTGCAATGTAGTCGATAGGAATGTTCTTTTCTTCGAGGGCTTTCAATAAACCGATATGACAAACTCCTTTGGCTCCTCCCCCAGAGAGAACCACAGCTACTTTCTGGGCCAGTACCTGCTGAGCCCCAAACACCATGATTAGTAAAAGGATGAACAGAAACCGCCTCATAAATTGCTCCTTGCTCGCTATGTGCGCTAAGTTAGGGCAATATTCCATAGAGCCCAAAGCTACAAAGGCTTTTTTGGTAACTATTTTCCCCTTCTTTTTCTCGAATTTTAATGTGCCAGAGGAAGGGTGAACAGTGCCCGGGTTCCTTTGCCTTCCTCACTCTCAAAACGAATCTTCCCACCCAGCAATTCCACCATTTGTTTAACCAACAGGAGTCCGAAACCAGAAGAACTCTCCCCTTCTGTACCCAGGCGGCCTGTTTTTTCATCGCTAGTAAAAAGCTTTGGCAAAAGGCTGGCCGGAACTCCTATGCCATTATCTTCTACCACTACCTCCACAAAACCCGGCTCGGTTGCATCCCTCTTATAGACTTTGACTCTGCCTCCCCTGGGCGTAAATTTTACACAGTTAATCAACAGATTACGTAGTACAGTGGATAATGCATTTATATCAACATTCACGATAAGTCCTTCAGGTACATTCACTTCAAGACTTAATTCTTTTCTCAGAAACCTGCTTTTCAATTCATGAATATTGTTTTGAATCCAATCCCTGAGGTCAATAGGTTCTCGTTTGACGATTTGGAATCCACCCTCAGTCTTGGCCCATACCAGCAGATTTTCCATCAGTTCGTTCGCCTGCAGGGATGCTTCTGTTATGGCAGCATTTGAACTGTTCACTGAGTTATAATCTCTCTCTTCCATTTGAATAGAGATAAGCTCACTAAAACCCAGAATCACTGAAAAATAATTCCGCAGGTCATGCGCTATGATCGAAAAAAGCCGATCTTTTTGCGCATTCACCTCCTTGAGCTGGGCATTCATTCTTTCGATTTCATCGGCCACTTTCTTTTGAAAGGTGATGTCCCGTACCAGAAAAATCCGGCTGCCAGCATAATTATGCAAGGGATAGCAATAGATTTCGAAATATTGATCTGCGTCTGCACAAAATACTATATGAGGCTGGTCAGATTCTGCGTTCAGAATCTCTGTTTTTAAATCCCTGTTATTCGTTTTAAGCATTTCCCAAGAGACTCCCAGAAAACGGGTTTGGTCTGTCCCCAAAAAAGAAACCATGGTTGCATTGGCATAACTAACCCGATTGTGATGATCGAGCAGCAGAACCCCGTCTTTCAATTCATCGAGAATGATCTCGCGGGCAACAGGAACCAAATCTAAGAAATGACTTGTACTTACCCCTGTCAGGAAGAATATGCCCGATAGTATGAAACTAATAGGTGTAATATTGAGTCCGGGCAGGATATTCATATCAAGAATATAAAAAATGCTGGCCAGCCAGGGAGAGAAGATAGCCAACAGCAGCATCAAGCCCTGCCAGCGGAAGAATTTATGTTGCACCAATACATGCTCCAGCAACATGAAGGTAGCCATCAGCAAACATATATACGAGAATCCCACCCATAGAACATAAAAACCATACCCATGCTCATATTCCATGAGATTAGTGACAGGATCAACAGAGGAAAAGCCAGTCCAGATGAGATGGTGCCATTCATTGGTAAAAGCGAGTAAAACAAGGACTACCGGGACAATAAATGCCCATTTAAACAAGCGAGAATGTGACCACGAACTCCGGCTGGTATATCTAAGCACATTACCCAAAAATAACAAGGGCACGAAAGATGATGGGATGTATTCAAGCTTTGAAAAAAACACCTTCAGGGCCTCCAATTTTGCCGAAGATTCAAATACATTGGTAAACGACCACAAAAACAGGAGTATCATAAGCCGAAACCAATCCATGACTCCGGGTTCTCTTCTTCTGAGCCAGGCAATACGCGCCACCAGTAAGGAAATAGCTGATGAAACCATGAAGAAAACCGTAATCGGTGTAAGGGTAAACATAAACTTTACATAGATTTGTAAATTTAGGACAAAAACATTGACTATGGTTAATAGACCTACCTTATTAGCCCCATTAAAATTGCTGAAGCTGAGAATAGTTGTGGTGGCCGGGGGGCTGGTCATATCTTATGAGAGCGCTGTGGCGCAGCTTTCTGACACACTCAGGGAGGCGATAAGCCTGAAAAAAGACGCTTTATCTTTTTTTCATAGGAGTCTGAATGCTGAGAAAAAAATTTTTCTTTCGCCTACACAGTGGAACGACCGCGATTGGATGACGTTAGCCATCCTTCTCTCGGGTGGGGGCATGATTATGGGTAATGACCGTGAAATTTTTCATCAGATTCAGGACTGGCGGAGTGGCACGGGCGATAGGGTAGCCCGCTACTTTGCCGAACCCATAGGATCAGGGCTTTTAAGTTTGCCTTTATTGGCTGTGATGTATGCTGGAGGGCGTATAGGAGACAACCCCCGAATAGCCCAGGCAGCCATGGCCGGAGCAAGTGCTTTTGTGGTTACAGTATTCAACGTGCAAATCATGAAAAGCCTCATGGGTAGGGAACGCCCCACGAAGACCGACAATCCCTATGTTTTCCATGGCCCCACGCTGCGCAACGATGCCCTGCCCTCGGGGCACACGGCAGTTGCTTTTGCCATGGCCACTGCAATAGCCACATGCTATGATGACAATCCCTGGCTGAATGCCGGACTTTGGGCCACAGCAGCCCTTACCGGATGGTCGCGAATTAACGATGGAAAACACTGGCCATCGGATGTTTTTGCCGGAGCCGTCTTAGGTTATTACATGGGCCGGTGGGTGGGAAGGCAATGGAAAATGGATAGGGCGGGGAAAACTCTATCCAGCATCTCGCTGCAACCCATGCTTGCTCCACAGGGCACGGGTTTTCGATTAGCCTGGAACCTAAGGTAAGGCTCAGCCACCTTTGCGGGAAATGGCATCTATGGCCATGAGGAGGCTGTGCATAAGATCGCTGTGGGTAGAGTAATCGGCTGAAAGCAAATTGGTAACCCTTCCGTCTTCCAGAAAATCCCAGGCCCGGCTCCATCGTTCGCGCCGATGCTTGTCGTATACACCTATAGCTACCCCTCCATACCGCTTCACCAGCGAGAAACAGGGTATATCCGTCAGTCCATCGCCTACAAAAATCATTTTTTCCATGGGTATGCGAAATCCCTGCGTTCGCCGGTTAACGGCATAATGGTCGGCTCGCGACTCAGGGCCAATAAGCCCCTTGGAAATTTGAAACAAATAGCGGGTTTTATCGGTGAATGAAATAATGTTGCGTGGAAATACGATACGCCCATCGTCGGCATAATGAAACTCGCTGGCCCATATATCCGTGAAATAACGGGCAATACGTGTATTGCGAACAATCTCTCCTATGCCAGAACTGATGATGTAAAATTCGAGTCTGAGATCGGGATGATGGTCGGCTACATATTTGAGCAAATAAGGGAACAAACGGGTAACCCCCGTATGAAATCGCAATTTCCCTGCAAATTCTTTCAAACGCTCGCGCGTGATACGGGTTTGTTCGGAGGACTCTGAAAGTTGGATAAGCGCATAGAGATAGGCAGGTATGGGGTCCCACCCGTCCTGGTCGAGCGGGCCAACGGTTTCTTTCCAAAATTTGCCAGCATCCACTCCTATCCAGTCGAGAAACGAAGAAGTACTGTCGGGGGCCAGTGTATCGTCGAAATCAAAAACCAGAGCGGCTATAGCCATTTCATAAAGCTTTGATGCAAAAATAAGTTTTAATAAGACTCCCTCTATCTTCCGCAAATACCGCAAAAATCCATACTTTTGCCTCAACCCCTCGCATTATACAAAACAATCATTCAATCAATAATTTATGCTGACCAAGAGCAAACCTCACCTTTCCTTCTGGCAAATATGGAACATGAGTGTAGGGTTTTTAGGCATACAATTCGGGTTCGCCCTTCAAAACGCCAATGCCAGCCGCATTTTACAGACTTTTGGAGCAGATGTGGAGCATTTGTCATGGTTTTGGATTGCTGCTCCGCTTACCGGAATGATTGTTCAGCCCATCATAGGTCATTTCAGCGACCGCACCTGGTGTAGGCTGGGACGACGCAGACCCTATTTTCTGGCAGGGGCTATCCTGGCGTCGCTGGCTCTGGTTTTCATGCCCAATGCAGCCCTGCTCACCACGGTGGTGGCTCCCATGTTTATAGGCGCAGGTATTCTCATGATAATGGACGCCAGCATTAATGTAGCCATGGAACCCTTTCGCGCCCTGGTGGCCGATATGTTACCCTCAGACCAGCGCACCCTGGGCTTTTCCATCCAAACCTCTCTTATCGGTATAGGTGCCGTAGTAGGTTCATGGCTTCCGTATATCCTGGCCGAATGGGTGGGCATCAGCAAAATAGCCCCCGAAGGACAGGTGCCCGATAACGTGATATTTTCCTTTTATGTAGGGGCTGCCGTTTTCTTGGGCACTATCCTCTGGACGGTAAGCACCACCCGCGAGTATAGCCCTGAACAAATGGAACTGTTTAGCGGAGAAAAAAGAAATGAAAAGGAAGGCTTCAGCCAAATTTTTAAAGATTTCGCCAACATTCCACTCACCATGCGTCAACTGGGCTTGGTGCAGTTTTTCTCGTGGTTTGCTCTTTTCGGCATGTGGGTATTCACCACTCCTGCTGTTGCCGTTCACATCTATGGAGCTCCCATTGGCGACACCTCGAGCGAAAACTTTCAGAATGCCGGTAACTGGGTAGGTATTTGCTTCGGTGTTTACAACGGGGTGTCGGCCCTTTATGCCTTCGTTTTACCCGTGTTGGCCCACCGCATTGGGCGCAAACGTACCCACGCCCTTTCGCTCACCCTTGGGGGACTGAGCCTGATATCCATCTTCTTCATCAAATCCCCTCTCCTGCTGCTTCTTCCCATGGTAGGCATTGGCATTGCCTGGGGAAGCATTCTGGCTATGCCCTACGCCATTTTGGCCGGCAGTCTGCCTGCACACAAAATGGGCATTTACATGGGTATTTTCAACTTTTTTATCACCATTCCACAGATTATCAATGGAATTTTTGGCGGGCCCATCGTTAAACGAATCTTTCAAAACCAGGCCATTTATGCGCTGATGATGGCCGGTATTTTTATGCTTATTGCCGCCATTGCTGTTAATTTTGTAAACGACAGGGATGATGTCAAATCTTGAATGACACATTTTATTCACCTAAAAATATGGTTTTATGGCTATTGCACGCAAAAGTGGCATTCTTCTTCATATTACCTCATTACCAGGCCCTTATGGTATAGGAACCATGAGTACCGAAGCCCGGCGATTCGTCGATTTTCTGGCTGAGGCCAAACAAAAAATCTGGCAGATTCTTCCGTTGGGGCCCACAGGCTATGGCGACTCACCTTATCAAAGCTTCTCGACCTTTGCAGGAAATCCCCTTTTGATTGATTTCGACCAGCTGATAGAAAAAGGTTGGTTACCGGATGCCGAGCTCGACCAGGCTCCCGGAAACGACAAATGGGTGGACTTCGGCCCGGTCATCGATTTTAAGTTCAAAAAACTCTGGATTGCTTACCGGGGATTTATGGAAGCCGCTTCACGCGAAGACAAGCTGGGCTTTGCCGAATTTTGTACCCAAAGAGCATGGCTGCACGACTACAGTCTCTTCATGGAACTAAAAAATTTCCATCAGGGCAAGCCCTGGTACCTATGGGAGGATCCCTATAAATTCAGAAATTCAGAAGCGCTGAACCAATTTGCCCGCGAGCACGAGGCAGCCATTAATTTCTGGAAATTCCTTCAATTTGTATTTTTCAGGCAATGGACAGAAATCAAGCGGTATGCCAATGACAGAGGGATTCAGATTATAGGTGATATCCCCATATTCATCGCTCACGACAGTGCCGATGCCTGGAGTCACCCCGAGGTATTTTTATTCGACGAAAACCGTAATCCCACCTTGGTTGCCGGCGTTCCACCCGACTATTTCAGCGAAACCGGCCAACTATGGGGAAATCCGCTGTATAATTGGGACTACCTCAAACAAACGCAATTCCACTGGTGGGTTGAGCGAGTGAGAGGCAATCTTGATTTGTACGACCTTATCCGTATCGACCATTTCCGCGGATTTGCTGCCTACTGGGCCGTTCCCTTCGGCGAAAGCACTGCCATCAACGGCCAATGGCGTCCTGCTCCGGGACATGAATTATTCGATACCATACGCAAAGAATTGGGCAATCTGCCCATTATTGCCGAAGACCTGGGTGTCATTACCCCCGATGTGGAGGAATTACGCGACCATTTTGGCTTTCCCGGAATGAAGGTGCTCCAGTTTGCCTTTAATCCCATGAAAGGAAACGAATACCTGCCACACAACTATCCACATGCCAATTGTATCTGCTATACCGGTACCCACGACAACAACACCACACTCGGCTGGTTTAACGACCTGGATGAAGAAACGCG
This sequence comes from Bacteroidales bacterium, assembly GCA_049969475.1. Classification (GTDB taxonomy): domain Bacteria; phylum Bacteroidota; class Bacteroidia; order Bacteroidales; family TTA-H9; genus UBA2030. The sequence continues at coordinate 60,141 of JBMFOU010000017.1, forward strand.
CAACCATGTGATTAGCTATCTCCCTGGGGGAGGGGAAAACACGGTGTGGAAATTTATCCGCCTGGCATGGTCGTCGGTAGCTTCGGTAGCCATTGTTCCCATGCAGGATGTACTGGAACTAGGATCCAAGGCTCGCATGAATACCCCTGGCAAACCCTCAGGTAACTGGCAGTGGCGTTTCAAAACTGAGGAATACGACCCCGAAATTACGCGCAAGCTTCGCTCTATCACTGAATTGTACGATAGAGATTAGTTTTTTCTCTAAAACCTTACTACGCCTCCGCCCCAAAATATCACCGGAGGCGTTTTTTTATTGGAATTTTTCCAAAAATAGTTCAAGTATATATTCTTCTCACTAAGCTTAATTTTGATTTAAAAAAGCCAATGCCCAATAGTTTTTTAGTCCTGATAAAAAATTTCCCAAAAATGTGATTTTAAAAATAAAAACCTTAATTTTGAATTCAGATCCACTGCTCTAATAATTAGCTTAAAAACCTTCGATGGAACTGAGCGACTATAAAATATTTCATTCACTGGCTTTGGGTTTTGCCCTGCACGAGATTATTTGCGATGATCAAGGAGAGCCCACCGATTATCTGTTTTTGGATATCAATGAAGCGTTTACGCGCATGACAGGACTCTCACCTGACTTTGTAATAGGAAAAACGGTTAAACAAATTTTGCCTGGGGTAGAAGATTATTGGATAAAAAGATATGGGAAGGTAGCATTGACCGGGCAACCCGATAGTTTCGAAAATTTCTCCGGGGATCTCGGTAAAAAATACAGAGTTTCAGCCTTTTGCCCAGAGAAAGGTTATTTTGGGGTGCTTTTTGATGATGTTACCCCCATCGAGAAACTGAGTAAAAAGCTCTTGGACGCCGAAAATAAGTACCAACGTTTTTTTAGCCTTTCCAACGACGGAATCATCATTATCAACCGTGAAGGCTTAATTCATGACTCCAACGACCGTTTCTCGGAGTTTGTGGGCATCAGCCGTCCACGCTTAATAGGCTCATCGCTGCTTGATTTATGTGCCAGAGACAGAAAAGAAAATCTGAGGCAAGTGCTATCCACTCTTTTTGAAGAAGGGAGCCTGCGCGAGGAAGTTGCCCTCATCGATGCAAACGGAAATACCCTTATTCTGGAACTATTGGCGAATGTTTACGATGCAAGATCTGAGCTCGCCCTTTGCAATCTGCGCAACATTACCGAACGAAAGCAACTGGAAGAAGAGAAAGAGGAATATCACCAACGTGTAGAAGCCATTTTTAAGCAGGATGCCTTGGGAATAGCCTACCTGACTCCCACCATGTATATCGAGAATTGCAATGAAAAATTTTGCAAGATTTTAGGCTATCCTGCCGACATGCTGTTAGGAAAACCCTTCGATACGCTGCTGCACCCCGAAGACCGGGCATTCTACCACCCCACCCTGGCCTTGTTGAGTGAAACAGGTCAAAACCACACCATGGTAAATCGGCTGATAAACCAAAAAGGAGAAGTGATTTACGTTAAAAGGGTGGTAAGCGCTGTAATGGATAAAGCAGGCAAGCCAGCTCATTATATAGCATTCCTTGAAGACATCACTTCACAAAAGCAAGCCGAAGAAGCATTAAACGTTCATCAGCAACTCCATACCCGCATTCTCAATGACATTACTGAACTGCTGGTTCGATGGAAACCCGATGGTACCATTGTATTCTCCAACAAGGCTTATAAAGAATATTACAAGCAGACGCATAATGACGAAGAGATTAAAAACAATTTGTTTGAAAACATCACGGGAGAAGCTATTCAGAGGCTCAAATCCCATGTCGCCCAACTTACACCTAAAACTCCTGTAGTACTGGAAAAGCATGAAACTTTTGGGAAAGACGGTTCACGGTGGCATCTCTGGACCGATAGGGGAATATTTGATAAGGCTGGCAACCTCATCGAAATACAATCGATAGGACTGGATATCACCGAACTTGAGAAAGCTTCCACGGAAGCCAAAACCCAGCAAACTTTTTTCGAAGAACTTTTTAACAACAGCCCCTATGCGCTCGTGTTTTTGGATCTGAACAATCGCGTATTGCGTATCAATAAAGCTTTTACCCAAATCTTCGGCTATACACCAGAGGAGGCCGTGGGCAAAGCCATTAACGAATTGGTGGTCCCAGAGGGTATGCAAGGCGAATGGGCCAAGTTTATAGGTAAAATTATTAAGGATGAGGAAGTTTTCCTAGAAACCCTGCTTAAAAGAAAAGATGGCTCCCTTTTTGAAGCAAGACTCACGGGCAGGCCCGTAAATCTCGGGGGTAAATTTCTGGGTATTTTCGGAATATATGAAGACATTACTCAGCAGAAGCAGAATCAGCGGCATCTGCAACGACACGCCCAACTCATCGAACTCATTCTGAGCATCACCCAGTCACCCAGTATGGACTACCGAAAAATGCTTACCCAAACGGTGAAAGAAGCTACCCGACTGATGGAAGCCGACTTTGGGGTTATTTTTGAATATAAACCGCATGTAAAAGAAGCTATTATACATGCCTACACCAACAGCTTTGAGTCGGAATGTTCGTTGCTCAACCGGCTCACGGTAATATTGGAAGAACCAGGTAACCTGATTTTGCAGTCCCTAAGCACCAACCACCCCATCATCTTGCAGGACCAGAAAAAAGATGAGGCTGCAATTTTAGAGCAAATGTGCCCGGGCAAAGAAGTCAGAAGCATGATGCTTATTCCGGTCAGCTATGAAGGACATCTGGGTGCTGCCCTGGTTCTTGGTAGCCACAATAAAAACCATTTTGCTTCCGACAATCTCTCCGAGGGCACATTACTCATGGATGCTGTATGGAGAGCTGTGGAACAGCAAAGACTGGTTCAGGAACTCAGAAGAGCCTTACAAAAGGCAGAGGAAAGCGAAAAACTCAAATCGAGCTTCCTGGCCACCATGTCGCACGAGTTGCGTACACCCCTCAATGCCATTATTGGTTTCTCAAGCCTTATCGATGAGAGCATGCCCATTGAGGACATCATGGATTCGGTACGAACCATTCAGGCCAGCGGTAATCATCTGCTCAACCTGATTAACGACATGTTTCATCTCTCGGCCCTTGAAGCCGGGCATTCCTCTGTTGCGACCGAAACCATTTCTGTATCGCGTCTAATGAGCGAAATCCATGACTTTATAAACTCATATCAACAGGTTGAAAATAAGCAAAATTTGCAGATCATTTACCGCCCCGACCCCTCGGCTGAAGAAATGAAAATGGTAACCGACACCCAGAAACTCAACGATATACTGATTAATCTCATTAAAAATGCCATTAAATTTACAGACGAAGGCTTCGTAGAATATGGTTACCAGGTTAGTAATGAGACGATTACGTTTTTTGTGAAAGATAGCGGAGTAGGTATTCCGGAAGATAAATATGAAGTAATTTTTGAGAAATTCCGGCAGGGCGACGACTCCAGCACACGCCGGCACGGTGGCACAGGCATTGGACTCACGCTGGTGAAAGGCCTCACGGAATTGTTAGGCGGAATAGTGTATTTCGAATCCACTGTGGGTAAAGGCTCCACGTTTTATGTAGAATTTCCCATTCAACTTAAGCCCGAAGATTTAAAGGAAAAATCCCAGGATACAATAAACCTTAAAGATTACACCCTGGTGGTAGTAGAAGACGAAATGACGAATTACCAGCTCATCGAGAGTATTCTAAAAAAATATCAGCCTAAATTGATCCATTTCACTGAGGGAGAAAGCGCGGTGAGCTACGTTGCATCAGGCCAGCCTGCTGATTTGGTGCTCATGGACATACGCCTGCCCGGTATCGATGGATTGGAAGCCACCCGACAAATCAGAAAACTGAGGCCCGACCTTCCCATTATTGCGCAAACAGCTTATGCCATGGTTGGCGATCGCGAACGTACATTAGCCGCCGGCTGCACCGATTATATCAGCAAACCCTTCCGCCGGCAGCAAATGATAGACATCATCTGGCACACCCTGCAGAAGGGCTCCTGAGTCCCGCCTCCCTGTGAAATGCAAGACAAAAAGGATAGTTTTATTTACAAGCTCCCTTTTAAAGCCTTAATCTTCTCTTCGAGCACCTGTATGCGTGCCTCGGCATCCGCCTTCTTTTTTAACTCATTTTCAACCACCTTGGGCGGGGCATTTTGCATAAAACGCTCATTGCCCAGTTTGGCCATAACCGAATCAAGAAAACCCCGGGTATACTTCAAATCGGCCTCTAATCGGGTTAACTCTGCCTCAACATCCACCGAAGCTGTAAGCGGAATGAAAAACTCGGTCGATTTTACCACAAAGCCCTGAGCCGTGGCCGGTGCTTCATCCACGTACTCCAGCCCCGAAAGACCTCCCATACGCCGAATAATGGACTCAAAAACCGGATTCAATGCTGAACGCCCACTATTTCGCACCTGTAAATGCAACTCCTCTTTGGGTGCCAGATTTTTCTCTTTCCTGAAGTTGCGAAGCTGAATAACTACTTCACGCGCGAAATCAAAATCAGTAAGCACTTCTTCTTTAAATTCACCCACCTGGGGCCAGTGAGCCCTCATGATGCTCTCCCCTTCTTTTCTGGAATCGAGCAGCTGCCATATTTCTTCAGTGATGAAAGGCATGAAGGGGTGAAGCATTCGCATCAACCGATCGAAAAAGCAGGTAGCCTGCGAAGCAGTGGTGGCGTCAGATGGCATCTGGAAACCGGGTTTAATGATTTCGAGATACCATGAGCAAAAGTCTTCCCACACCAGACGATACAATTCCATCAAGGCATCCGAAATGCGATATTTTTCGAAATGGTCGTTAACCAGGCTCAAGGCCTGATTGAGCCGGTTTTCAAACCATAGGGCAGCTGCTGCAGAATATGCAGGCTGCGCAAGACTTTCGTCCACCTTCCAGCCTTTCACCAAACGAAGGGCATTCCAAATTTTATTGGCAAAATTGCGTCCCTGCTCGCACAATCCCTCATCGAAGGGCAGATCGTTGCCGGCCGGTGAAGTAAGCAGCATGCCTACACGCACCCCATCGGCACTGTATTTCTTTATCAACTCTATAGGATCGGGCGAGTTGCCCAATTGCTTCGACATCTTGCGACCCAGCTTGTCGCGCACGATGCCTGTGAAATAAACATTTTTGAAAGGAATATCTTTCTGGTATTCAAGACCTGCCATAATCATACGGGCCACCCAGAAGAAAAGGATCTCTGGCGCCGTAACCAGATCGTCGGTGGGGTAATAGTATTTTATCTCCGGATTATCGGGATGGCGTATGCCGTCGAATACCGAAATGGGCCAAAGCCACGAAGAGAACCAGGTATCGAGCACATCTTCATCCTGCCGCAAATCTCCGGGTTTCAGATTTTCGTACTGAGGATATTGCTTGAGCGCCTGCTGGTAGGCTTCTTCGGCATTGCGGGCTACCACCACCTCGTGGCCAGGCAGATACCAGGCAGGTATGCGATGCCCCCACCACAGCTGACGCGAGATGCACCAGTCTTTTACATTCTCCATCCAGTGCCGGTAGGTGTTTTTGAACTTGGGCGGATGGAATTTAATGGTATCGTTCATAACTACCTCCAGGGCCGGTGCAGCCAGTTCCTTCATCCTAAGAAACCATTGGGTGGAGAGCTTGGGCTCGATGACGGCATCGGTACGCTCACTGAACCCTACTTTGTTGGTGTAAGGCTCGATTTTCACCATATGCCCCTTCTCCTCCAGCAGTTCCACAATTTTCCGGCGAACCACAAAGCGATCCTCTCCCACAAAGAGCTGAGCCTTCTCGCTAAGCGTTCCGTTATCGTTGAATATGTCGATCGACTCCAGATTATACTTTAATCCCAGCTGATAGTCGTTAATGTCGTGTGCCGGCGTAACCTTAAGGCAGCCAGTGCCAAATTCCCTGTCCACATATTCATCGGTAATGATGGGTACTACTCTCTCCACCAGGGGAATGATCACCTTGCGGCCATGCAAGTGTTTGTAACGCTCATCTTCTGGATGTACGCAAACGGCCGTGTCGCCTAAAATGGTCTCGGGACGCGTAGTGGCAATGGTTACCCATTCATCCTCTGTACCCTCAACCCTGTAACGCACATAATAAAGTTTGGAATTAACTTCTTTGTAGATAACTTCTTCGTCTGAGAGAGCGGTCAGCGCCTGGGGATCCCAGTTAATCATGCGTACCCCTCTATAAATCAAGCCCTTATTGTAGAGGTCCACAAATACTTCGATAACCGATTCGTAGAGGGCGGGGTCCATAGTAAAACGGGTACGCGACCAATCGCACGAAGCCCCCAGCTTACGCAATTGCTGCAATATAATGCCCCCATGTTTCTCTTTCCATTCCCAGGCATGTTTCAAAAACTCTTCGCGGGTGAGCGACGACTTTTCGATACCCTGCTCCCTGAGCTTAGCTACCACCTTGGCTTCAGTGGCTATCGAAGCATGGTCGGTACCCGGCACCCACAGGGCGTTTTTGCCCAGCATTCGGGCCCGCCTTACCAATACATCCTGAATGGTATTGTTGAGCATGTGACCCATGTGCAGCACACCCGTTACATTGGGCGGCGGAATCACAATGCAGTAAGGCTCACGGTCGTCCGGCTCACTGCCGAAATAACCGTTTTCTTCCCAATACCGGTACCACTTATCTTCGGTAAGCGCAGGATCGTACTTGGCAGGAATCTCTGTCATGGTCTGAATGTTAGAGTATTTTTGACACACATTGGCAAACAAGGGCGCAAAATTAAGGATTTACCCTGAATTCTTTGCGTTTAAAAGGCTATACCTACCTTTGCCTGAAAATCCTTTTTCTATGTCAGCCTTTAAAGCCTACGATATCAGAGGAATTTATGGAAGCGATTTTACTCGCGAGGATGCCCGCCGCATAGGGTTTTATCTTCCCCAATTATTACATACGCAGAAAATCCTGGTTGGCCGCGATGTCAGAGTCTCATCGCCCGAAATTCATGCAGCCCTTTGTGAAGGGATTACTCAGGCCGGGGCAACGGTTTACGACTTAGGCATCTGCACCACTCCTATGGTTTATTGGGCCACAGCCCGTTGTAAGTTCGAGGCTTCGGTGATGATTACCGCCTCCCACAATCCCCCGCAATACAACGGTATGAAAATCAGTGGACCCAATGCTCTACCTGTAGGTTACGACACTGGCCTGCAGCAGCTCGAACAATGGATTCAAACTCCTCCCCAGCCTGTGGAAGCCCCGGGTAGCATCATCCCCTTTCCCAAAAGCCAGGAATACCTCGATTTCCTGCGCCAGTCGGGAGCCTACAATCTGGAAGGCCTCCGTCTGGTCATCGACTGCAGTAATGGCATGGCCGGACTCTTTGCCCGCAGCCTTTTCGGTGAAAATCATACCTACCTTTTCGAAACCCCCGATGGCACCTTCCCTCATCACGAACCCAATCCGCTGGAAGAAAAAAACCTGGTTGCCCTCAAAGAGCGCGTGGTGGCCGAGCAAGCCGACCTGGGCGTTATCTTCGATGGTGATGCCGACCGTGTGATGTTTGTAGACGAAACCGGTCAATTCATCCCTCCCGACCTCATGATTGCCCTTTTGGCTCATTTTTATTTGCGCGAGGGAAAACTCAACGAAAAGGTGCTCATCGACATACGTACCAGCAAAAGCGTCTCCGAATATCTGAGTGAGCTGGGCGCCGAGGTGCATATCTGGAAAGTGGGCCGAGCCTTTGCTGCACGCAAACTGCGCGAAATTCAGGGTTTATTTGGCGGCGAACTGGCCGGACATTATTACTTCAGCGACTTCTATTACTCCGATTCAGGCCTGCTGGCTGCACTCCGCCTACTCCATGTTATCAATAGCTTCAGACACCAACAGGGACTCAAGGCCTCTGAAATCATTGCCAGAATCAGAAAATACTACAACAGCGGTGAAATTAACTTCCGTATTGCCGATAAAGAAGCCGCTATGCAACGTGTGATCCGACATTTCACCAATCGCCAAACACCAACAATGACCTACGATTTCGACGGTTACCGCATCGAATTTGAGGATGGATGGTTCAACATAAGACCTTCGAATACAGAACCTTATTTACGCTTCCTGGCTGAAGCACGTACCCGGGAGAAGCTCGACGAGATGATTGAGCAGACTCGCCAGTTGCTACAGGAATGATGGAGGAATTGTAATTTCGTGCACTCAGCTGCCACAAAAAAAGTCCAGTCCTGGCTTAACACGGCCGGGACTGAACTTCATGTTGAAGAAGACTATTAATTGAATTACATTTAATTAGCTTTTAAGACCATCCTGCTCATTCATGGGGCTAACGTCCTTTCTTCCTGCTTTCGTCACCTTTCTGCCGGATTTAAGCTTATTGAGATTTAAATAGTTGATATTCATCTGTTTAATTTATTCCGCTTTTAACACTGCCTTTGTAGTGACTAATTTTAAAAAGGCTTGTTTGGTTCAATTCTCTTTCTTCATTTACCTCTTGATTATCATGGTCAAAACTACGCTCAGTTCACCCCAAAACGATGTGCAAATAATTGAAAATTTGGGCAATGTAAACAAAATGCCGCTATGTTTCGCCCGATACATTGGTACTGCCCAACGCATAGTTAATTGGGTTGATTTTATTTGGAGTACTATGGAATTGACAACTAGTATTATCCCCAAAACCCAAAAATTATATCAGGGCATAAGGCTAAAAATATCAAATGTTCCATTTTTAATCAAGTAATCAATTGATAAACAGACCGGAAGTATACCGTGTAGTGCCTACATGGTTTTTATCTATTTGTATATCGATTATTTAAACAGATTTCGCGATGAAGTCAGGAAAATAAAAGCCACGAATTCACGAATAAAAAACGAATAAAATAAAAAGGCCATTCGTGCATTCGTGGCTAAAAAACATTCGTGCATTCGTGGCTAAAAATAAAAGCCACGAATTCACGAATAAAAAACGAATAAAGTAAAAAGGCAATAGGCGTGCACATCGATAATTTTTGCTAGCGGAACTTTGGCAGTGGGTCATATAAAGATTGTCGATTTTAATCTGGTGGATTATTTTTCATAAACACTGATAATAAGTGAACATCTGGAGGTTCTCTCTTGAAGTTTTTTCTTTTGCACCGCTCACTAAAGTATTTCACATCATATCAGACCTTAGCCCAATTTTTTACCAAGAAAAATGGTCTGCCACAAAAAACCCAAATTTTTTAAATTAGTGAAGAGATTCTATTTTCATTTGTTCTCATACTCATCAATTTTCAAACGAATAATCTCGGCGCTTTTTCTTAACAACATCTTCTCCTTGACACTTAGTCTAATGGGTAAAACTCCCATATTACCTTCTCCACCTATAAGATGGGGTAATGAAAGGGTGACATTTTTAATACCTTCTATATCTTCCTGTAATGCACTAATGGTAAGCACTGCGCGATTGTCGCGATTAATTACTTCAACAAGCTTGGCAATGGCACCAGCTACACCGTAATATGTTGAACCTTTGCCTTCTATTATTTTATAGGCAGCATTTCTGACCCCATCATCAATGGCATTTTTTATTTCATCATTAAATTCAATATTTCTAAATGCTATGAAGTCTTCTAAGGGTACACCTCCAATATCCACATTTGACCAACAAAGCACCTCCGAATCACCATGTTCGCCTACAACATATGCGTGAACATGTTGAGGATCAACCCCTAAATGACTTCCTAGCAAAGACCTAAAACGTGCAGTGTCCAAAGTTGTTCCACTTCCGATAATTCTAGATGAAGGGATTCCGAATTCTTTGCCAATGCTTATGCAAATGTGAGTGATTATATCAACCGGATTTGTAGCAATGAGAAAAAGCACATGAGGATTAACTTCCACCGTTTTGGAGATTATATCTCTCATGATTGAGGCATTTTTTTCCATCAGCATTAATCGCGTTTCGCCAGGCTTTTGATTAGCCCCTGCTGCAATTATCACTACCTTAGCATCTTTTAAATCCTGATAAGTTCCAGCATAAATATCCGTGGCTGAAACAAAAGGTACAGCATGCATCATATCCTGTGCTTCTGCGATTGCCCGTTTTTCGTTCGCATCGATCAGCACAATATCGCTGGCAGCTTTGCGCATCATGATTGCATAAGCTGCTGTTGCACCAACCATTCCACTACCAATTATTCCTACTTTCATGCTTCCTCCTTATATATTCTATAATGTTTTATTGTATTTTATGTTTATTTGTGCATTTATTACACCAGGGTACAAAAAGTCTCAAAAAGCTATAATGAAATCACTTAACTCTTCAAGTGTCTTTTATCTTACCGACGAAAGAAAGGCTTAACATTTATCCCATAATCGCCTCCTTTATAATGAATTATTGAAAATACATGGTATTTCTTTCCTTTGATAAAAAAATCCTCATTACCTCCTTTTATTTTCTCAGTTGAGGCGAGCCATACGATCGTATCAGCAGCTTCTTGAATAGTTTTGCCCGTATACAATCCGAGAACTTTAAATACTATTTTGCCCATGGCAGTTTGTTCTCTGAAAAGGTTTGTGTAAGTGAAAAACCAGGATGCACTGAATATACAGTAATATTGTCCTTCACGAGTCTTCTAGCCCATTCATGGGTTAGCATTCGGCAAGCTTGTTTCGATTGTTTATAGGCAAGATTTTTATTGAATCTTCTTCTTTCAAAATGAATATCATCCCAATCTAATTCGTCAGCATATTGAGAAGCCACGTTTATAATCCTTGAAGGCGTAGCATTTTTCAATTCATCCAAAAGTAATTTGGTTATCAGCTCATGGCCTAATACATTAACTGCGAAAGTCATTTCAACTCCAGGCTCCGAAAATTTCTTTGAGTGAGACCCAATACCTGTATTGCTAATAAGCACATCCAGTTTGATCTCATTTTGCTTATACTCATTCTCAAAATTATTGATTAAACGAGCTGGGGCTAAAACGAAGTTCTTCCCATAAACATGTGGGTTATTAGTTTCTTTAACAATCTCGTCTCTTACCAGTTTGGCCGAATCAATCGAACGGTAAGCCATATAAACTTTTTGTCGGAGTTTTGCTATTTGTTTGGCAACTTCTTTGCCAATCCCTCGATTAGCGCCTGTTATAATCACCCCCTTTCCCATTATAGTATCTATGCACTTTAAAACTTATTGCCCATACAACAAAAGTGTATTGTAAATCGTTCAATGGGCCCGCGAGAGTTTGAAAGAAATAAGATTGGAATAATGTACCTGCGACGTTCCAGTCATTTGTGATAACCGCGGTACAAAAAATGATGTAAGATAAGATTTATAAAATGAGGATAAATATCCCACGTTACCTGGAATAAGAAAATAGGGTACAGGAGTCAAATCGAATCACAAAAGCTTCTGTACCCTCTAACAAAGCTCAAAGAGCTTAAATGGAAGCCCTCTGTTGGTTATTAAAAACTACCCTTAAATGTCTGCAAAAAATCGTTCATTTTCTTCAATTTTACAATCATTTGATACAAACTTTTCTTTATGAAGTTATCTAGTTAACTTTTAAATGCTTACATACTACTCAAGAATTGAAAAGTGAATTCTTGGAATTTTAGTTTAATGATTTTAGTAATATCAACCTTTTCTATGAATGGATAAATTTGTTCGATAGTCGTAGACTTGTCGGGCCGAATCATTTCAACAAAGCTTTTCCATTGCAGGATACTATGAGGTTTTGAGAAATGATGGCCTATGCTTTAATTGAGTTCATGTCAAAGAAAAAGCAGTAAACAATTTTCATACGATAAAAGAATTATGAACCCATATTATGAGGTGTTTCACCCATTATTCGTTGATAATCAAGATGATAATCTTGCAGACGTTCCAAAAAAGTAAGGGGTCCAACTCTATAGAACGCATTGGGTTGAAATGAAGTGTTCACGCCAAAACCTCAAAGAACGCGAAAAAGGGGCCCAGAATGTAAAGATTTGTTTCCTTTATCCTTTGCGATCCTTGCCTAACCCCTTTGCAACCTTGTGTTTTCAATTTAGACATCTTTAGCTCAAACATTTGATGCCTACCTAAATAAACAAAACAGGGAACCCTTCGCGGATTCCCTGTCCATGGCCAACCCTGCTTTAACTCA
>JBMFOU010000018.1:0-70224 GCA_049969475.1 Bacteroidales bacterium
ATTGCGCCTGGCTGTTTTTATATGTATATCCAGGCAATTGTAGGCTACATTGAGCTTAGCTCCTGTAAACCATTTGTAAAAAGGTTTATCGGAGTCGTCCAGCACACGCTCCCATTTTTTAAACCAGTGTAATTCTTCAGCTCTTCTCTCCCAGAATTTTTCGTAATCCTCATTTGCTTCTTTTTGCAATTCATTCCAGTCCTTGATGTTTGCTTTTTCTTGTACTTCGGTCGAAGGATAATAAACTTCGCCATGTAGAATGTTTTCCATGGATAGTACGGTTTTGGTCACCAGAAATAACAATTGCGAGAGTAAAGAGGTTCAGGTTCTTGATTTTGTTTTAAGTTAAAAGAAAAGCGGGCCCGTAATGAACCCGCTTGGTGAAAAGGATTTTAGGTTTTGAGTTATTATTAACCTGCTCTTACTGGAAAGATGAAGAGACAGTATTTACTTGGCAACTTTTTCTAACCAACGCAACATTAGGAGCATAGTAATCATCGAGAGGGAACAAGCCACCACGAAAACACTCCAGGTCATCCACAAAGGAACGCTATCATATAGGATAGCCCCGATGAAAAGGAGCTGGTTGCCAATGGCTGTAGCACCCAGCCATCCACCCTGCATGATTCCCTGATACTGCGGAGGAGCTACTTTCGAAACAAAGGAAATTCCCAGGGGACTGATGAAGAGTTCAGCAACAGTGAGGATAAAATAAGTTCCCACCAACAACCAGGGGGTTACGCGCTGAGCATCCGTGAGACCTCCCATGGCCACAACTTCCTGCTTGGAGGGGAGTCCAATCGAACTCAGGGTCATCAGCAGGTAAGCGGTAGCAGCGATGCCCATACCAATGGCGATTTTCTTTGGGGTGGAGGGTTCCATTCCCCGGGCCCGCAGCCATCCGAATATTGCCATGATGATGGGAGTTAGCAACACGATAAATAGAGGATTGATAGATTGGAAAATTTCGGCTCCCTTGATCTCTACGATACCCAGATTAATAGCTATGCCACTGAGGTTGGTGTAGTCTTTGGCAAAAAAGGTAAGTGTAAGTCCATTTTGGTGAAACGAAAACCAGAAAAAGATAACCACAGCGAATACAGCAAACAGAGCATATAAGCGCTGCTTGACTTCTACTGGATCCATTTCTCCTGCTACCTTCACATTTCCTGTTGATTTAACTTTGGGTGCAGGATTGGGGAATAATTTTTTGTTGACCAGATAAATGGTGAGTGAGATGAGCATAGCTCCGATGGAAAACATGAAAGCATAGTGGAAACCCGTGGTAAATACACTTAGATAGCTATTGGCAAATGCAGTGAGGTCACTCACCGGGGTTTTGCTTACTTCCTGAGCCAGGCTCACAAAGCGTTGGCTGGCTTCGGGGGTGAGGGTATTGTTAAGATGTGCGTAGCATAGTTCGGGGAGGCTGCTGTTGTATTGAAAACCATTGTGCTCGAGCCACCAATTGCGGGTTCCTACGGCAAAGATGGGGGCAAACAAAGCCCCTACATTGATAAACATATAGAAAATGGAAAAACCTGAATCGCGCATCTTGCTAAAGTCCGGATTATCATACATCTGGCCAACCAGGGCCTGCAGATTTCCTTTAAACAATCCATTACCAAATGCAATAGTGAACAGGCCAAACAAAGTGATGACCATCAGTAATGTGCGATGAGGAGAGGGAGTGGGGGTAGGGAAGGCCAAAATAAAGTATCCTGTGGCCATTACCAGAAGCCCGACCAAAATAGTCCCTTTATAATTGCGGGTTTTATCGGCTATAAGACCTCCCACAAAAGCCAGAATGTAGATGGAAAAGTAAAAGATGGAATAAATCAGTCCTGCATTTGAACCTGAGAGCCCAAACTTGGCTTGCAGGAACAACACCAGGATAGCCATCATGGTGTAAAAACCAAAGCGCTCACCCATATTGGCGAGTGCGGCAGCAAGTAATCCTCTGGGATGATTTTTCAGCATAGACGAGTTTGTTTTATTATGAATCAGGTCTTGTGGGGCAAATATATGTTTTTTCTTCGTCTTTAAAAGCCAGGCTTAATCAGGCTGTCTTTATTTAACTTCAAGGAAACATGTAACTTTGCCTAATAACCTAAAATCAGCCCTTATGCGAAACATATATCTTCTTGGAATCATGTTTATTGCATTGGCATTTTTTTCGTGCACACCTAAGCAGGACAAGCCTGCTACCTTTATTACCGATAAAACCCTCACAGCCACTTTGGATAGCCTGGTAGCCCGCTGGGGCGATGCTTCTAAAGAAAGAATGCAAAAAGGGGTGAGGCAGGCGGCTGCCCTATGGACTTCTGCCGATGGGACCGAGTCGGATTTTATGAAGTTTTGCCTAGAGCATTATGCCGGCAATGACAGCCTTCGCCAGCAGCTATTCAACAAACTGTCTTATGGCTTTGAAATGCTGAATGGCTATTTCCTTTTGCTTACTAAAGAATTGATGCGTCCGCTTCACCTCGATTGGGGCCCGGTAACCCCTGTGGATGAACTATTTGGAGGTTTCAATGCCGGAGCTCATCTTACCGAAGACCTGTTTGCAAACAAAATTGCGTTTATCACGATTTTGAACTTTCCCTATTATAGCCTTCAGGAAAAAAAGGAGCTGGGGCCTTCGTGGAGCCGCCTGGAGTGGGCTTATGCACGTATGGGTGATATGTTTACCAGTCGTGTCCCGGCCGAGTTGATTCAAAACTTCACCACCGCCAACACTGCTGCCGACACCTATATCAGCGAATACAACATTTACCTGGGTAATCTGAGGAACAAAAAGGGTGAAACCTTATTCCCCAAAGACCTCAAACTTATCAGCCATTGGGGCCTGCGCGATGAAATTAAGGCGCGTTATGCCGATGGACCTCAGGGCCTGGAGCGCCAGCAGATGATCTATCAGGTTATGAAACGTATTATCGACCAAAGCATACCCGAAAAGATTATCAACAGCGACAAGTATCAATGGAATCCTTTCACTAATGAGGTGAAGGAGAATGGCCAACCCATAACCGCAAGTGCCGAGCCCGACGTTCGTTATCAGCATGTAATCAATCAGTTTAACGCCCTCAGGGCCATGGACCCTTACACTCCTGCTATGCCCACTTTCATTCAGCGCAAATTCGAGGGCGAATTCGAAGTACCGGTGGATGAAGTAGAAAAGCTTTTCACCGAATTGCTCTCCTCTCCAGAGGTGAAGCAGACCGCTCAACTAATCAGTCAGCGACTGGGCCGACCGCTGGAACCCTTCGATATCTGGTACGATGGTTTTAAGGCCCGTAGCAGCATTCCTTCCGAAAAGCTGGATGCTATCACAACCCGTCGCTTTGCCAATGCTGAGGCCTTTGCCAGAGAAATACCGGCCATTTTGACCTCTCTGGGATGGTCGAAAGAAAAAGCCGAGTTTTTTGCTCAAAGAATACAGGTGGAGAATTCAAGAGGAGCTGGCCATGCCTGGGGAGGCGAGATGCACAAAGACAATGCATTGCTGCGCACCCGCATCCCTGCCGGCGGAATGAACTATAAAGGATTTAATATTGCCATGCACGAATTTGGACACACCGTCGAACAAACCATTACGCTCCACGACGTTGATTACTATACTTTGCATGGTGTGCCTAATACATCATTTACCGAAGCGCTGGCCTTTGTATTTCAGAAGCGCGATCTCGATGTATTGGGAATGAAGGAAACCAATCCTGAAAAAGAATACCTGCAAACCCTCGATAATCTATGGTCTTGTTATGAAATTATGGGTGTATCGTTGGTTGATATCCGTCTGTGGAAATGGCTGTATGAGCATCCTGAGGCCAATGCCGCCCAGGTGAAAGAGGCTGTAATAAGCATTGCCAAAGAGGTATGGAATCAGTTTTTTGCCGATAGCTTCGGAAAGAAAGATGAACCCATTCTGGCCATCTATTCGCACATGATTGATAATCCTTTATATCTCTCGGCTTATCCCATGGGTCATCTCATTGAATTCCAGCTCGAGAAACAGCTGAAAGGGAAAGTATTTGCCGATGAGATTCAGCGTATTTATAGTCAGGGTCGGCTTATCCCTGATTTGTGGTTGAAAAATGGCACGGGAGAGGGACTCTCGGTGAAGCCTTTACTTGAGGCTTCGCGAGAAGCTTTAGCTTTTTTGAAAAATAAATAAGATTGATGGCTTTAAAAATCAGTTTTATTCTGGTGGAGCCGGCTGTCCCCGGCAATGTGGGGGCAGCCGCGCGGGCCATCAAGACCATGGGATTTAGCGATTTGCGATTGGTAAACCCTTGCGACCATTTAAGTCAGGAGGCTCGGCTGCTGGCTCATGCTTCAAACGAAATTCTTGAAAACGCCCTGGTTTTTAGTTCGTTGCAGGAAGCCTTGGCTGATATCGATTTCTCGGTGGCTACCTCAGCCAAGCGACGAAATGTAAAGGAAGACATCATTTTAAGCTACAACCTGCCGGAGTTTATTCGTAAAAAGGATGATGCCATCCACCATCTGGCTGTGGTATTCGGACGGGAAGAAAGCGGGCTTACCAACGAAGAAATCAACCTCTGTCATCGCATATCTAAAGTGCCTCTGCAAACGTATTATCCCTCCCTGAACCTGGCGCAAAGTGTGATGATTTATGCCTATGAATTGAGCGAATTCAGCATCACAGGCCTAAAAGATAAAAAACATCATCCGGCAGGGGAAGCCAGTGTGTCGGCTATGCTCCATCGTACAAAACTATTACTCCATCATCTCGATCTGGGCCCCAATCGGCTGATCCACGGCCGAATTATGGAACGACTTACCGAGCTTGGCCACGACGACATCAATCTCATTCATTCTGTAACCGGAAAATTGTTGGAGGCATTAGGAATTAGAGAGTAACTGCAGCTTTACGGTTTATTGATGTGTGCTTAATGACTTTCAATCATGATTGTCAGTGAGATTTTTTTAATACTTTGATGTATAGTGTTTTACACAAGGAGGTAACAAAAAACGGCTGTCGGGATGCGACAGCCGTGTGTGTAATTCTTTGATGCGCAGTATTTAGAAAATCTTAGCCCACTCGTATTTTTTGCGGTTTTTCCAATGACCGGACAGGTAGGCATAGTTAACTATAAGGGGTACTACCGTAGTTGCTTCGGCATATACCATTTGTTCGAACACAGTATCAACTTTACCCCATGAGGAAGCTTCTTTGAGGGTAGAGCTGGAGCAAGCGCCATCCCTTACATCAGCTACGGTAATCTGAATGGCGTATTTATGCATGGGGACATCGAATCCCAGCACTTCTGCACAAACTACCGTATCCTGAGCAAAATTCTTGGGAACACCACCACCAACCATGAAGAGTCCGGTTTCGCCTGCTTTGAGTTTAATCATGGTAAGCTCCCTGAAATCTTTTACTGAGTCGATGGTAACATGGCGGTCTGGATTTTCCCACTGATGTTTCACCAGTCCGAAGCCTGCACTGCTGTCGCTAAAGGCAGGACAGAAGATGGGTACGTTGTGTTCGTAGGCCAGTTGCACCAATGAGTTAGGCTTTTTAGCATGCTGGGTGAGGTAGCGGCCCATTTCGCGGATAAACTCCCGGGATGAGTAAGGACGAGGTTCCATACTGTCGGCAATATGTTTGATGGCTAAGTCGCATTGCTGGAGTTCTTCCTCGTCGATGTAGGTGTCATAAATACGGTCTATATAGTTGTTGCGCAGCATTTTGTCGTCGATATTGGGCGTACCCTTGTAATGCTTAAATCCCAGGGCTTCGAAGAAATCCATATCTACAATGCTGGCACCGGTGGCAACAATGGCATCCACCATGTTGTAGCGGATCATATCTGCATATACCTGCATGCAGCCACCAGCACTGGTGCTTCCTGCAAGGGTGAGAATCACAGAGCAGTTCTCGTCGCTCAGCATGCGGTTGAAAATATCAGCAGCACTGGCCGTGTCGCGCGAAGAAAATGACATGTCACGCATAGCATCGATCAGTGCACGTCCGTCGAATGTGGTAATATCGATGTGTTTTACCACGTTTTTTAAGAGGTCCTTTTTTTCCATTACTATGTATATGTTGTTGTGAGATGAATGAATCAGATAGGGTTGAAACAGGCCGGATTAGGCCCGCAAAATTACATCATTTAATTGAACTTGTTTTAATTAGTTGCTTTTCAGCAAAAGCAGCAAAGAATCCGACTGATCAGAATCCCAGGATCTTGAGCATGCTCTTGTAGCTCTGTTCCTTAGCGAAAAGCTTGGTATAGTATTCACCATTTTCGTCTACATCAATAATCACATGTTTAGGAGCTGGTATCAGGCAATGTTGTAAGCCGCCGTAGCCTGAGAGTGATTCCTGGTATGCCCCCATGTGGAAAAATCCGATATATTGTTCCTGCTCGGGGACAATTTTGGGAAGAAACACTGCGTTGGAGTGCGCTTCAGCATTATAGAAATCCTGGCTGTCGCAGGTGAGGCCTCCCAGATGTACACGCTGATATTCCGAATTCCAGTTGTTGATAGCCAGCAAAATATAGCGTTGATTGATGGCCCAGGTATCGGGTAGGGTAGTCATAAATGACCCGTCTATCATGTTCCAGAGCTCACGGTCGTTCTGCTGTTTCTGGTTTACAATGCTATAGAGCATGGCCCCACTTTCGCCTACGGTGTAGGTGCCAAACTCGGTGAAGATATCGGGCTCGGGAACTCCCTGCTGTGCACAGGTGTTCTTTATCTGCATTACGATTTCTTCAGCCATGTATTCATAGTCGTAATTGAATTCCAAAGAATTCTTGATGGGAAAACCTCCGCCGATATTCAACGAATCCAGTTCGGGGCAAATCTTTTTTAGTTCACAATAAAGATTGACTGCTTTTAGCAGTTCGTTCCAATAGTAGGCCGTGTCTTTAATCCCGGTATTTATAAAGAAATGGAGCATTTTCAGCTCAAAAAGCGGGTTGTTTTGTATCTTTTCTTGATAGTAAGGAATAATTTCGTTGTAGCGAATACCCAGCCTCGAAGTGTAAAACTGAAACTGGGGTTCTTCTTCGGTAGCAATGCGGATACCCAGCTTGGTTTTGCGCTTAAGACCAGCCTCGATATATTTATCCAGCTCAAATTTGTTGTCGAGCACCGGAATGGTATTCTCAAAACCGTTGTGGATAATATTTACAATGTTTTCGATATATTGAGGTCGTTTAAATCCATTGCAAATGATGTAATTGTCCTTTTGAAAAATACCTTGATTGTGCAATTCCTCTACAATATTAATATCGAAGGCTGAGGAAGTCTCTAGGTGTACATCGTTTTTAAGCACCTCTTCCAGCACAAACGAGAAGTGATTGCTCTTGGTACAATAGCAATAATGGTACTCGCCATTGTAATCGGCTTTGGCCATAGCCACATTAAAATTGATTCTGGCTTTCTGGATCTGACTTGAAATTTTGGGTAAATACGTAAGCCGAACAGGGGTTCCGTACTGCTTGATGATGTCCATCAGGGGAATATTATTCCAATAAAGTTCATCATCAATGACGTTGAAATCTTCCTGAGGAAATTCAAAAGTCTGCTGAATGAGGTCGATGTACTTGTTTTTCATTTTGCGCTTTAGGTAAATTAGTTTGACGTCATTGGGCAAATCCGGATAACCTGGATTTTGAAAAGGGGAGCAAAAGTAATACAATTACACATACCTTGAGCCTTTTGGGTAAAAAATTTTTAGGGATTTAAAATATTGATCTACAATATTAAGATTAAAAATTCCGCAAATTATATCGATGTTTTGCGGAATTCAGTGGAATAAATGATGTAAAATTTAAGTAATCCGGATGTGAAAAAAATAAACTATCCGGGTGAGATGAATAGTTAAAAAGCGACCATCAATAGTTCAATATCCTGTGAAGGTATGGAAAAATGGTCTCCTATAGTTTTGTTAGTCAGGGTTCCATTGAGCAAATAAACCCCCTGTCGCAGCCCATAGTCTTTTTTGATGAACTTTTCCAAACCACCCTGATAACCAATTTTTAAAATGATCGGAGTGAATACATTACTGAGTGCATAAGAAGCCGTATGTGGTACACGGGACGCAATGTTGGGAACGCAATAGTGGGTAACTCCATAAACCTGATAAACAGGATGTGTGTGCGTAGTAGGTCGCGAAGTTTCAATGCAGCCCCCCTGATCTATGCTAACATCCACAATCACTGAACCTCGTTTCATCCGACTGACCATTTCTTCAGAAATTATAACAGGCGTTCTTCCTTCGCGGCTGAATAATGCACCAATAACTACATCGGCCGTCGCAACGCTTTTGGTCAAAACCTTGGGTTGGATGATACTTGTGAAAATCCTTGCTCCTAAAACATTTTGAATATGCCTAAGTTTGTAAACTTTATCATCAAATATTTTCACCATGGCCCCCATCCCTAATGCTGTGCGGGCCGCATATTCGGCCACTGTTCCTCCGCCAATAATTACAATTTCAGACGGATTGATTCCCGGAAATCCACCCAGCATACTTCCTTTGCCCAATATGGGATGACTGAGATATTCAGCTGCAACAAGAATAGCGGTTGTACCCGAGATTTCGCTCATCGAGCGCATGACGGGAAAAGCATTGGAATCGTCTTTGATGTACTCAAAGCCAATAGCTGTTATTTTTTTTTGTATCAGGCCCGTAAAGTATTCTTTAGGCTGAATGAATGTATGCACGGATGAGAACAAAACCTGGCGGGGTTTGAGTCTCTCCTGTTCGTGGGGATGCGGAGGGGCTACTTTTACGATAATCTCTGCTTTAAAGACTTCTTCCGGAGTGTCGCAGACAATGGCACCTGCTTCAGCGTATTCCTCATCGCTAAACCGGGCCTGCTGTCCGGCTCCTCTTTCGTAATAAACCGTATGTCCGTTTTCTACTAGTTCGGTGACAGCCGAGGGCACGATTGCAATGCGGTTTTCGTCGGGGCTGATTTCTCTGGGTAATCCTATGCTAAATTTTCTAAGAGTTTGGTTAAGGGGTTTGAGTTGTTCGAGTGGAGCAGGCCGTTCCTCAACGGCAGTATGGGCTATAGATTTGGGGCCGTTTTCCATCATGTGCTCAGAAAATTATGGGCGTTTTGTAATTTAAGCCTTCAAATTTACTTCATTTGCCCGGGCTGGTGTGAGTGATCCTCTAAATTTTTAACCTCTATCTCTCTGCCTCCATTTTCCAGAACTTTGATTTTAATATGCACCGAATCCTCAGGCAGCAAATCAAAGGCAGCCTCGGGCCATTCAATAAAACACCAGGCTCCGCTGTCGAAGTATTCGAGCGCACCCGTGGCCAATAGCTCATTTCTGTCCTTCAGGCGATATAAATCGAAATGGTAGATGAGACCTTCCTTCAACGTCTGATAGACATTTATTATAGCAAAAGTAGGACTGCAAACGTTGTCAGTGGTCTCAAGATGTTGGCAAAGTGCTTTGATAAGGGTGGTTTTTCCGGCTCCCATCGGGCCTTCAATCGCAAAGACTCTGTAACCGGCCCAGTCCTTTAACAGTTGACCTGCAACTTCCTCCAACACCTTTGTATCCGGAGCAAAATACGTATGTGGTTGATTCATCCTTATATGTTTAGATATGCGGAGAGCAGAGTTATCGAGTATAAGTGCTGGCAAAAGTAGGACAAAATGCACAAATACAGAGGCTTCTGTCTGGATTAAGAGAATTGCAAACGTTTTCATTGGAGGGATAAAGTTTATTCTCTACCTTTGCTGCAGTTTTTATTATTGATAATCAGACTCTTCTTATATAAATATTAAAATCGGTTTTATATGATGCAGAAATTCAGTTCGCAGGAGCTCATGCAGCTTGAAGAAAAGTACGGGGCACACAACTATCATCCGTTGCCCGTGGTGTTGGCCAAAGGTGAAGGGCCCTTCATGTGGGATGTAGAAGGAAAACGCTACTACGATTTTCTTTCGGCCTATTCGGCTGTCAATCAGGGACATTGCCACCCCAAAATTGTGGAGGCCCTGGTTGATCAGGCCCGCACGCTTACCCTTACTTCCAGGGCCTTTTATAATAATGTGCTTGGTGTTTACGAAAAGTATGTTACCGAATATTTTGGGTACGATAAGGTATTGCCCATGAATACGGGTGCCGAAGCTGACGAGACGGCTTTAAAGCTTTGCCGCAAGTGGGCTTACCAGAAAAAGGGTATCCCTGAAGGACAGGCTAAAATTATTGTCTGCGAAGGTAATTTCCATGGTCGTACCATTACGATTATCTCTATGTCCACCGACCCGGATGCCTACGACGAATATGGTCCCTATACTCCTGGTTTTATCAAAATACCCTATAACGACCTCAATGCACTGGCTCAGGCGCTCGAAGATCCTAATGTAGCCGGCTTCCTGGTAGAACCTATTCAGGGTGAGGCTGGAGTGTACGTGCCGGATGAAGGCTATCTGGCCAAAGCCTATGAGATGTGCAAGGCCAAAAATGTGCTTTTCATTGCCGATGAAGTCCAGACAGGCATTGCCCGTACAGGTAAACTCCTGGCTTGCGACTATGAAAATGTAAGACCCGATATCCTGATTCTTGGTAAGGCGTTGAGTGGCGGGGTATTCCCCGTATCTGCCGTACTGGCCGACGACGAAATTATGCTTACCATCAAACCCGGTCAACATGGTTCCACTTTTGGAGGCAACCCTATTGCCGCACGGGTGGCCATCGCAGCTCTCGAGGTTGTGAAAGAAGAAAAATTAGCAGAACGGGCTGCTTATCTGGGTGAGATTTTCCGCCAGGCAATGAGGAGTATCAAGAGCGATATGGTCGAGTTGGTGAGAGGTAAGGGCTTATTGAATGCTGTGGTGATTCGTCCGAAAAATGGTAAGGAGGCCTGGGATGTATGCCTGAAAATGGCCGAAAATGGAGTCCTGGCTAAACCTACACATCAACACATCATCCGTTTCGCTCCTCCGCTGGTCATCACCGAAGAACAACTGCGTGAGGCTATCGAGTTGATTAAGAAGTCGATACTTTCCTTTGATTAATCAAGGTTAAGAGCTTTTTTCTACTTATTTAAATACTCTTCTGACCCTGAACTTCAGCTTCCGGGGTCAGTTTTTAATATTCGCGTTTAAGGAAATTAATCTATTGTGAAACAATAGTTTAATTTCACGAAAGAGAAAAAGAATTGTTGGAATTTAGTTTTTATGAATTTTTACCTGCCGAATGAATTCGGCTGCCAGAGGTTCTGAAAAAACCGGGTTTTCTTTCAGCCTTTCCGGATGCCATTGAACGGCCAGAAGCCAGCTCTTCCCCTCTGCATCTTTCCATTCAATGGCTTCTATGAGATGATCGCTGGAAAAGGCGGTGGCTTTTAAATCAGCCGCCAGTTGGTCGATGCCCTGGTGATGGTTTGAGTTGACCATACCTTCGTTAAAACCGGTGATTCGATGCAACATAGTATGAGGCTCTACCTGGATAGGATGCAGGCAGTTCATGGGGTCTGGGCACTGATGCATCACCTCATCTCCCATATCCCTGGGCAGGTCGGGGAGTAAAGTGCCTCCCAGAAAAATGTTAATCATCTGAAAACCCCGGCAGATGCCCAGCACCGGTATCTTTCTTTCAAAGGCCTTTCGCAAAGCCATGGTTTCAAGACTATCTCTCCGGGGGTCAATATCCTTGCAAATGGCTGTATCATATTCCTTTCCGTATAAGCCAGGATGAATGTCCCCTCCTCCCGTAACCAATAATCCGTCGGCCTGTTCCATGATCCGTTCAGCGGAGTCTAACGGTAATTTAATTAAATTCACGATATCGAGTGTGCTGTCCGCCTTCAGCAGCCAGTTTTGGTAATTGTCGGTGAGTTTGGTAACAGCTATCATGGTATGAGTTTTTTTACAACCCAGAGCTCCCAGCATCAAGGTGATGATAAGTAGAAAGGGAATTTTTTTCATAACGTGCATTATTAGAGTCCCCTAAATTAGAAAAAATCTCCTTAGGTCTAGTGTATGAAAAATCACCCAGCGTTAGCCACATTTATAGGGAGATAATCGAGAAGAGTCGTAAAAATGATTTTATGGTCTGATTGACGCAGGCCATAGAGGAATGTTTTTCCTTTTTCAGTATCTGCCCGATAAATTTCTATTTCCTCAGCCTCCAAAGCTTCTTGTAAAAAATTAATATTCAGGTGTGTGATTCGGTTTTCGAGATGCCAAGTAGTGGGAAAAGCATCGAGGCACCAGGTTAAATAACGGCTATTGTTTACATGCCCATGCATGTCAATATCGCTGAAAGAAACTTTGCGATAGCCAGCCCTTAGAAAATTACTCTCAGGGAGTTTGATTTTTTCAGGGGCTGAAAAATGGGGCATAAATTCTGGCACGACTGCTTTTCTAAGATATTCGAAGGCCTCGGGCCGGCGGGGGCGCCGGCTCTCGGCATCTATGATAAGCCATGAAGTTGCGGCTCCACCTACCTCGTTACCTTGTGAATTAAAAAAGCGGAAGTTACGCAGAGCCTGAAATCCTTCAATACCTGCTGGCCAGGTCTCAAGCGTGAGGGTTTGTTCCCATCCGGGAAGGTTGTCAGTCCAAATTTCCATACGCATCAGCACCCAGGCTCTGTTATCCTGTTGATTAGCTTCGAACCCTACGCCCAGAAGATGTGCATGATGCCAGGCTGTCTCCTGCATAAAACCGGCTAATTGAGGTAACCCTAACCGACCACTGGCACCCGCCGCATCCCAGGTGATTTTATAGGTTTCGCGCCAGACTTTAACCATCGCTTCCATGCTGGATCTTTTTGTCGGACAAAGGTAGAAACTCGCCTCTAAAAAGCTTTGGCAAAAACCAGGGTACGGTTTTAAATGTATCCTTATGAAGCGGTTTTAAATATTGATAACCTGTATGATGCACCTCATGTGCCGGCTGAATTTTCTGCTAAAACCTTTTATAAGCCTTGGTATCAGTAAATAGGGAAACCGGAAAAATTTATACCTTGCAAACGTTTTCGGACAGTTTTCAACAACCAATTAAATTTAAAGCTTATGGCTGATATAGAAGATATTAAATGGGGGGAGTTACCCTTTGGTTATCTCAAAACCGATTACAACGTCAGGGCTTATTTTAAAGATGAAAAATGGAGCGATTTAGAAGTTTCTGACTCTGAGTACCTTAGTATTCACATGGCAGCCACCGCACTTCACTACGGTCAGGAGGCCTTCGAAGGGATGAAAGCCTTTAGAGGTGTGGATGGTAAAATCCGGGTTTTCAGATGGGATGAAAACGCCAAACGCCTCATTAATTCAGCCCGGGGCATCATGATGGAACCTGTTCCCATGGAGCTTTTCAAAGAAGCCGTGTGGAAGGTCATCAAGCTCAACGAACGTTTCGTGCCCCCCTATGGCACTGGTGCTTCGCTTTACATCCGTCCCCTGCTTTTGGGCTCAGGAGCGCAGGTTGGCGTAAAGCCGGCGAGTGAATATATGTTTGTGGTATTTGTTACTCCGGTAGGCCCCTATTTCAAAGAAGGATTTAAGCCGGTAAAGATGCAAATCGTACGTGACTTCGACCGCGCTGCACCCTTGGGAACCGGCACCTACAAGGTGGGGGGAAATTATGCCGCCAGTCTGCAAGCTAGCGAAAGGGCTCATCGCGAAGGTTACAAAGCCGCCCTCTTCCTCGATGCAAAAGAAAAGAAATATATCGACGAAGCTGGTCCTGCTAATTTCTTTGGTATCAAAAATAATACTTACGTTACCCCTAAATCTACCTCCATCCTTCCTTCAATTACCAATATGAGTCTTAGGGTATTGGCCGAAGAAATCGGACTGAAGGTTGAGGTCAGACCCATCCCAGTAGAAGAATTAGCTGAATTTGACGAAGTGGGAGCCTGCGGCACTGCAGCTGTCATTTCGCCTATTTGTGCCATTGAAGACCGCGATACCCATACCATTTACACCTATTGCAAAGATGGTAACGCTGGGCCTGTTTCTACCCGGCTCTATAAAATGTTGCAAGGAATTCAGTTCGGCGAAATACCCGATAAATACGGATGGACTGAAATCGTTGATTAATTTGAGCCTCATGTTGTTTACGGTGCCCTGCTTGTCGGGGCACTTTTTTTTTGATTCCTATATTCTCTAGGGGTTAAGTCGGGTTACAAATCCGGAGTTTCTTTCTCCCGAATGTTGACAAGGAATTGGGCCAAAAACAGCCAGGCCTGAAATTTTGTCTTTCCAGCATAAAAATAAATGGAAATGCTCAGGTTTTAAGAAAATATTCTAACTTTGCACCCGCAATTTTAGAAGCGCCTCTCCGTAGCTCAGCTGGTAGAGCAGCTGACTCTTAATCAGCGGGTCACAGGTTCGAATCCTGTCGGGGAGACTCCAAAAGCCCTGTGAATCATGATTTACAGGGCTTTTTTTTATGGGTGTTTTACGAGAATATCAATTGCCTGCGTCTCTGCCTAACTTTCCAACTCAATCATAGGACTGTTCTCATTTTCGGGTGCGGTAAGCGTTTGTTGGCGAAGGATTTTGCCCGATTCGCTCTTATAAATTTTTGACACAGGTATTAGGGCTACGGGACGCTCGCGACTAGAGAACAATGGGATGAGCGTTTGCTTAAGTTCTTTGATGTCACCCGGCGTGATAAGGCTTGCCTCGGCAACAATTACGGGAACTTCGCCCAACAGCGGATGAGGGCGGGAGGTAATGAAAAAGGGTCCCGTGAAAAAAGAGGCCAGGCGTTGTTCCAGTTGTTCGGGATAGAGTTTGATGCCTCCGGAATTGATGACAAAGTCGGCTCTCCCGAGCAACAAAAATCGTCCGTCGGGGAGTATCTCAGCCACGTCGTTGGTTTTTATTTCGTTATCAAGAAACGGTGCCTGAATGCGCAAACAGCCGTCAGTATCAATTCTGAATTTTACACCAGGAAGAGGGTTAAAAGCCGGGGGCTGCTCGCCAGCCCTTCTTACAGCTACATGCGTGAGCGTTTCGGTCATGCCGTAAGTTATCCATGCACTGGGATGAATTTGTGATAGTTGCTCTTCAGCATGGGGAGGCAAAGGTGCTCCACCAATGAGTAGGATGCGGGTCTGGTTCAATACATGGCGGGAGTCTGGATTCTGCAGAGAGGCCATCACCTGTGCCGGAACCAGGGCCGCAAAATCGGGGGCAAACGCAACCGATGCCAACGGGTCGAGGGTGGGCGGAACAACGATAAGATTCAATCCACAGACTATAGCACGTACGATCATCATTTTACCCGCAATGAAGCGGGTATCGAGGCAGAGCAGGGCATTCATCCCTTCCTTAAGTCCGAAAAAATGGCAGGTGCGCAACGCCGATTCAATCATGGCCTGGCGGGTAACCTGCATAGCCTGGGGAGCACCCGTGGAACCCGAGGTATGGATGGTTATAGTTGGATTTTTAGGGTCATACCATTCAAGGAGAAAATGGGCCAAATTTTTTTCCCAGGGATGAGCCGCCGAGCTGAGTAATTGATGCGCCCAGTGGGTAACCTGCTTAGGGCTCATCCTCTTACCATGGAGGGGCAATGGTATTTGTAACGGTTCGGGAGTCATAAGCCGGGTAAATGGACGTTCCAGGAAACCTTTGGATTGTGATGAAGCATACCATGGGCAATGAAAAGGGGGGAAGAGAAATTGTTGCTGAACAGCTTTCCAGTCCCCAGCCCTTGAACTCCCTGGGCATCCATGTGATGTGCCCATTGGGCAATGGCATTTAGGCCTATGTTTGATTCGAGAGCGGAAGTAATCCACCAGCCTATGTTGCGGGCACCGGCCAGTTTTATCCATTCTTCAGCTCCTGAAAAACCTCCGTGAAGCGAGGGCTTGAGGATAATGTATGCAGGCCGGATAGTATCCAATAATTCAATTTTTTCCTGTAAGGACGAAACGCCTATGAGTTCCTCGTCGAGTGCTATGGGAATGGGACTTTTCTCGCAAAGCAGGGCCATAGAGGTGGGCTGCCCCTGCCGAATAGGCTGCTCGATGCTGTGGATTTTATAAGGGCTGAGGCGTTCGAGTTTGTGCAAGGCTTCACAGGGAGCGAATGCCCCATTGGCATCGAGGCGCAGCGTGAGGTCTTGTGCAGAAAAGGTTTTCCGGATAAAGCCCAGAATATCAAGTTCCGTTTCAAAATCCAGGGCTCCGATTTTCATTTTCAAGGTAGTAAAGCCCTCTTCCACTTTCTGCCGGATTTGCCTGCGCATTTCTTCGGGCGGACTCATCCATATCAGGCCGTTGATAGGGATGGCCTGTTTTCCTTCCGTAAAAGGACTTGGAAACAAAAGTCGTTTTCCACCGGTCTGCCAATCGAGCCAGGCAGTTTCGAGGGCAAATCGAAGGGCAGGAAAAGCTGCACTCAACCCGGGGTTGCTGAGCCACACATCGGGTTGGTTCTCAATTTCGTTCAGAATGGAGCCGATGTTTGTGTTTAACTCTGGAGAAAGCCCTGGCAATACGCTGCATTCACCTATTCCAATGATATCCGGTTGGTCGGGGTGGGTAAGCAACAGAAACCAGCTGTCCTTCTTCGTCAGCACACCGCGGGAAGTACCGGCAGGCTGGTGAAAATGAAGTATGTGATGGATAACACTGATTTTCAATGGCGGAATTCTTTTTGTGGGCTGATTACTGGAATCACTTAAATAAGAAATGCAGTTCCTTTTGTTGCCTGAATGGAGGTGAAAATTCGGATATTTTCATCCCTTTTTAAATCATCAGTTCAACTCATCGCAATGGCAAGGCCGATAAGTAAGGTGGTTACAAACGTACCCAGGGCTACCTTTTTTAATTCGGGGTCCAAATGGGGATTTTCCTGAGTTTTCCAAACCCTGGCAAGATGAAGCCCGAACCAGGGTAGGGCGAAGGCCAATGGTAAGAGGCTGAGCGTATCTTTCATATAATTCACTATATAAATCAGCAGGCTTACAAGTGCACTCCCCACCAGAAGGGTGTGATAGGTCTTAGACCTTTTGAAACCTAACCTGACAGCGATGGAGCGTTTGCCAGCAGCCGCATCGCTTTGCATATCACGCATATTGTTCACGTTCAGCACGGCCACACTAAGTAGGCCCACCATTAGGGTAGGCCAGATAATCTGGGGCGGAAGCTGATGGGTGTGCAGGAAGAAAGTTCCCGTTACTCCCACTATTCCAAAGAAAAGGAATACGAAAAGGTCGCCCAGACCGTAATAGCCATAGGGTCGGCGGCCTACAGTGTATCGTATGGCGGATGCAATGGCTCCAAGGCCTAGTAAGAGAAAGAGCAGCGCAATTGGGCTTACTAGATTTTCAAAACCCTCATAAATAAGCCAGAGGCCAGATATTAATGCTCCTAAGGAAGATACAACCATAGCCGTTTTCATGGCCGAAGGGCTGATGGCTCCGCTTTGTACCGCACGAGCTGGGCCCACCCGGTTTTTATGGTCCAGGCCACTGATGGCATCTCCATAGTCGTTGGCAAAATTTGACAGGACCTGCAGAAACAGGGTAGTAACCAATGCAAGTGTAAGGATGAGCCCGGAGAATTTCCCTTCATTTAGGGCGGCAAAGCTGCCCATCAATGCACTTGAAAAAGCGAGGGGTAGCGTCCGCGGCCGTGCTGCTTGCATCCAGGCCTTAAGTTTCATGGCTTATTAAGGGAATTTGGGGAATTTGGAAAAATCGGGTTTGCGCTTTTCGAGGAAAGCCCGACTGCCTTCCTGCGATTCCTCTGTCATGTAATAGAGCAGAGTAGCATTGCCAGCCAGTTCCTGTAATCCGGCTTGTCCGTCGAGTTCAGCATTCAGACACATTTTAATCATTCGCAGCGCCAGCGGGCTATGCTGCATCATGGTCTTGCACCATTCCACGGTTTCGTCTTCCAATTGTTCGAGCGGGACTACTTTATTCACCAAACCCATTTCGAGCGCTTCCTGGGCTGTGTATTGCCGGCAGAGGAACCAGATTTCCCGGGCCTTTTTCTGCCCCACGATTCGGGCCAGATACGAAGAGCCAAATCCTCCGTCGAAACTTCCCACTTTGGGGCCCACCTGACCGAAAATGGCATTTTCGGAAGCTATGGTCAGGTCGCAAACTACATGCAATACATGGCCACCGCCTATGGCATATCCATTGACCATGGCTACTACGGGCTTGGGCAGCGAGCGAATCATGCGCTGCAGATCCAGCACATTGAGCCGGGGAACTCCATCTGTTCCTACATAACCCCCATGCCCTTTAAAGTTCTGGTCGCCACCACTGCAAAATGCCTTGTCCCCTTCACCCGTTATCACCACAACGGCTATGTCATTGTTTTCCCGACAGATATGCATGGCATCCATCATTTCCTTGATGGTGTCGGGAGTGAAAGCATTGCGGTAGCGGGGCCGGTTGATGGTAATTTTTCCTATACCTTCAAAAAACTCAAACTTAATGTCCTGATAATCTTTAATCTTAATCCAGTTGCGCTTTTCACTCATTGTTATAATTGTTTATGGATGTTTTTTTCTGGCTAGTTAGTAGGTGTCTTGAAACATCAACCCCCGAAGGTTTTTTCCCTAATCTCTCGAGAACGGCCTGAACAAAAATTATTCCGATAATTTTCTGGGAGGATTGATAGTCATCAGGAGTTTCTGAGGTTTTGAAAATACTGTTTCAAAATTAAAGCACTTTCAGGGCCTGGAGTTACTATTTCAATAACAGCCGGTCGCTGATATGGTTTACCGTAGCGGTGACGGAGGACTTCGCGCAGACTCTTAAAATCGTCTGCCCTCAAATATTCTGCACCAAAAGTTTCAGCCAGACCTTTGGCGTGCGTTTGATGGGTGGTTTCGATAAAGGGTTCGAGCTCCTGATACCTATCAGGTCCTTCGATGATGCGGAAAATGTTGCCCCCTCCGTTATTGATCAAAATTATGGTAAAATCAGGTGGTAAATGCTTGTTCCAAAGGGCATTGCTTTCATAAAAAAAGCCTATGTCGCCGGTGATTACTGTTACGGGTTTATTTGCGATTTGCGCATGGCCAGCAGCGGTAGATATACAACCGTCTATGCCGCTGGTGCCCCGATTTCCAAAAAATTCCTTGCCTGGTTGATGATCCAAAAGTTGGGCATATCTTATGGGTGTACTATTCCCCAAATGAACAATCATATCTTTAGGTAATGCAGTGAATATTTCCTGATAAACAAATAAATCGGTGAAGCTGGTATGGGCCATATAACGCTGATGCCTCTGCTCAGCTCGTTTTTTTACCAGCAACCAGGCTTCCCGATAGGCTGAGTCATTATTTTTATGGTTAACTACACCTTCCAGGAAGGTTTTTGTTTGCATAAAAAAGGTGTGTGTTAAGTGCAGGTAGGTGTCCACATGGAATGTATCGGGGTCGGGGTGGATGTTCCAGTGCTGGGCAATGGGCCATTGGCGAAGCAATGCCTTGATTTTTTTGGAGACAATAGCTCCGCCGAGCGTCACCAGCAGGTCGGGCTGTAGTTTCGTTTTCTCCTGTTCCGACATCGATTCTATGACCCGGTCTATACAACCAATAAAGTTAGGGTGGTACACGTTAGAGGTCGTCTCGGTCAGGATGATGACGGATGGATCGTCGGCCAATTGGGCAAGGAGATTTTGCAAGGTTACTTGGGGCATCATCTGTCCGACCAGGAGCATTTTTTTTGCGTTCGTTTTCCAATGCTTGCTGAATTCTTCCGAAAGCTTTTCCTGGGCAGGCTTTACGATGTGCATCAGGGGGTAATGCTTATTCGAAAAATCTGAGGGATTTTGAGCATCAGGTACTTCTAGGTTGTATAAAGGCTCACGCAAAGGCAGGTTAACATGGATAGGGCCTGCCACAGGAAAAACAGCCCGGTCAATGGCTGAGTTGATGAGTCGGGCGACATACCTCTCGTTGGGACTGTCTTCTGGCAAGCTGATGCTATACCGTACATGCTTGGCGAATACATCTTTCTGGCGTAGGGTCTGTCCGTCGCCCTGATCAATCCATTCAGCCGGGCGGTCAGCCGTAATGGCAATAAGGGGTATTTGCTGATAGAAGGCTTCGGCCAGTGCCGGATAATAATTGAGAGCAGCCGTACCCGAGGTGCACAACAGCGCAACTGGTCTTTGCAGTCGCTGGGCCATGCCAAGCGCAAAAAATCCTGCTGCCCTCTCATCGGGAATACTGTACATTCTGAAAGCCCCGGTACGGTTGAATAAAATGATGACGGGTGCATTTCTCGATCCTGACGAACTAACCACATGAGTTACCCCTTTTTTTATTAACAGGTGAGCCAGGATTTCAATATTTTTTTTGTCGGGTGTCATGGGTTAGATGGTTTGCGTAGAGTAGAGGGTTCGTAGCAATGCTGCAGATAGGGTTCCCCGTTTGAGGTTAATTTCGTCCCATTCAGCTTCAGGTATGGAGTCTATTGTGATTCCGCCACCAGCGAAGATAATGGCCTCTGTAGTTCCCAATCTTGCACACCTCAGATTAACAAATAAGCGAACCTGCTGGTTCGAAACCAGACCTGCAAAACCTGTATAAAGTCCACGGGGATGGGGTTCGTTTTCCCTGATAAACTGCAAGGCTTCTTCCTGAGGAATGCCACAAACGGCTGGGGTGGGATGTAGCTTAAAGGCAATATGCAGTGCCTCGTTTTGCGAACAATCTATCCTGAACTTTGTACACAGATGGCGGATAGCCCCGGCTCTCATTTCCTCCGGACCACGCATCTCAGGTGTGTTTTTTGTTTCCTGATGTAGAATCTTTTCGATATAAGTTACCACCCAGTCATGTTCGTGGGCTTCCTTTAGCCCCCAGCTTGTATCTGAGTTGGCGGGCAAGGTACCAGCCAGGGCCATGGTTTGCAGTTGTCCCATTTCCCATTGAACGAGGGTTTCGGGACTTGCCCCTGCCCATAAACCCTGTCCAGGTACAAATGCAATATAACAATAGGCGTCAGGATAGAGCGCGCAAAGGCTCTCAAAAAGTTGGGCACTTCGATGAGGCCCTCCCCAACTTTGCCGGAAAACGCCTGAAAGCACAATTTTTTTGACTTTACTATCACCTATAAAAAGCAAAGTCTTTTTTATCAACTGAAGATAAGTTTCTTGTTGGGTTTCATTGTATTGGGCGGTGTCCCAGATAGGCTTATCCGATTTTAGAGCAAATGCTGCTGGATTCAGAGGATGTAAAAATAAAACAGAGGATTCGTCGGGATCGAAAGGGGCAAAAAGGAAGCCTTCTTTTCCAACCCAGGGCTGAGAAAGGGTTAAGGTTTCTGTCGTAGCAGGAATAAAAATATGTGCGACGGAATCGCCTGGCATTCGATAAAGAACAAAGGGATATCCGCTGACTGCCAGAAGGTTGATTAAAGGTTGATGTTCTTTTCGGTATTCGGGTACTTCCATTTCGGAATAAAAAGAATGCAAATGTAAGAGGTAATTTAGTTCTTTTTGTCGATAACCAACACGCTGAGGCGGGAGCGACATATCAGGCGTTGTTTTTCGTCTGTGATTCTGATATCCCAGACATGGAGGCGGGGCGAGCGAGCCATGAGTTCTGCTTCGCCGGTAACAAGCCCGGAAGTGGCTTTGCGCAGGTGAGAGGCATTGATCTCAATACCTACAATGGCCTGGCGGTCTGAGTCGATAAGGGCTAATGAGCCCATGCTGCCCAGCGACTCGGCCAGGGCTGCCGAAGCCCCTCCGTGCAATAACCCAGCGGGTTGTATGGTTCTATGATCCACTGGCATGGTGCCCCGGATGTAGCCTTCATGATATTCTGTAAAAACAATTCCCAGGCTTTCCATCAGCGTGCCGGGAATCAGGGCATTCATTTGTTCCAATGTCATACATGCCTTTGTTTACATGCAAAGGTAGCGTGTTAGGATGGTTTCCCGAAAATGTTCTTGTATTACGCTATCCTAGCTGAATGACGGTATCAGCGATTTTTTGGGAAAATGAGGATGGAGTCGGGCAGGGTGTGACCGGCCTTCTTAAAGATCGGCAAGCCACCGTCGGGGTCGAGAAGAAACCGGAGATATTCCTGGGCAAGGCCGGGGTTGGGAGCATTTTCTGGCAATGCCACTCCGTATAGAATGGTGCTTCCCTGAAATCTTAACGTATCGGTGCCTACTCGGGGACTGAGATTCACGACAGCAGTTTGATACAAGGCCTCAAACTTCGTATCAGAAAGATTAAGCGAATCGGGTAATTCAAGGAACAGTAAGCCATGCTGTAGGGCCAGCGATTGGTATACAAAGATGTAATCCACATTTCGCGTTTCGAGCAGGGCCAAAAGGTCGGTCTCCTTGGGGCGAATGAGGTGTTCGTCTTTTTTCAGGAGGTTTTTATACAAACCGGGTTGGTGGTAGTATTTTTCGGCCAGCTGCCAAACGAAAAGGGTGCGGTATCCGCAGGGATCGGCCCGGGGATCGGAGCGGGCAAAGGCTACATCCTTGCGCATTAAAATCTCGTACCAGTTGGATGCATCGATTTCTTTGCTATAGTGAGAATCCTGGGTGTAGGCTAATCCGAGGGCATTACTGGCAAAACCATACCACTGGCTAACATAATGGGGCCAGAGTAATTTTTCGATGACAGAAACATCGGCCGAAATGAATATGTCGCATGCCTTGCCTAAGTCGGTTATTTTGCGTGCCGATTCCACACTACCGGCTGCTTCATGCAGGATTTCTACCCCGGGATGAAGCTTCATGAACTGCGCAGAAACTTCTCTCACGGGTTGGCTCACGCTTCCCGCATGAAAAATGATGAGGGTTTGTTTTTGCGAACTCCTTGACTGGCATCCTGCTCCCAGTAGAATAATAATACCGAGAGCTATCCACAATTTATATTTTACCATGTTTAAAACGAGTAAGTTAGGCCTCCCAATACGTTAAAACCATATACTGGAAAGCGGTTCCAATACTGATATTTACCGCCCGTAAGGTTGTTGAAGTCGGCAAAGGCCGAGAAACGGTGGTTAATTCGATATTCTAAACCGAGGGAAAGGTCGGCGAATGGATTGAGACGGAGTGGCTCGGGCTCGGTCCAGGTGCCATCAGGTTTTTTATCGAAAATACGGGCATATCGTGCCCCCCTGTACTCGAAAGAGCTTTTCAGAATCAGTTTACCGAGTGCAGTTATGCGTAGTGTAGCAAAAGCATTAAATTCAGGGGTATGCCAGGGTTTTAGCTCGTTATCGAGGTTGTAAGTGGTGTATTCGGCACCAAGGGTTATATGAATGGATTCGCGGCGGTGATAAGAAATTTCACCTCTGAGCCTAAGCAGGCTACCACTGTCGTAAACTACTGCAAAACGATTGAATAAGGGGTAGCTGAGCGTATCGTTGATAAAGAAAGCCTGGTTTTTAAATAAGGCATTGCTGATGGATGCATTGAAACCCAGATGGCGCCCCAGGCTTGTATTGACTCCTCCGTAAAATTCAAAGCTGTTTTTACGGAAGTTGAGAGGCAGCTCAGGTGCGGCAAATGGGTTGATGCCTGTGAGTGCTTCCATGCCATTGCGGGTCACGTCGCCCCGAATACCCACATAAACTTTCAGTACTTCTTTCACAATGGTCAATCCTCCCCTGATGTCGGGAAACAGATAAACGCTGGTACCTGTAGAGTCGTTGGTGATGCTGGTATTGAGTCCCAGTAAAATTTCATATTCGTCGAATTCGGTGTGGAAATGGGGATTGATAACCACCAGAGAAGCATTCGAGGAAGGAAGGTTTTTCCAGCTATTGTGCCAGTAGTCGAAGCTCAAATTCAGCCCCAGGCGGTCGTTTTTGCGGGTTGAGAGAGCGTCGGTCTGATAATTGATCCAAGCATCCAACCCCGTGTTGAGTTCATGGGATTTAAACCGGTTACCAAACCAGCTTCCTCTGATAAAGGTGCCATAATTAACATCAGAATTAGCATCTTCGGTATTGCGGAAACCTACTTTAAACTGAAAGCGACTATACACCTGCCGGGTGCTGTCGGATGGGGGGATGAGGCTATCAGGCAAACTGGCAGGTTGAAAACCGTAATAGTTAACTCTGTTACGGCTGAACGAAGTTTCACCATCCCAAACCAAAGTCTGGCCGACGTGTTTACCAAAAACAGAGATGCTGTTTTCGCTCAGCTTACTCTTGCTGTAATCTTTGAGATCGGAGAGAATAGAGAAATGCCTGTAATGTACACCGAAAGCCGTTCG
This sequence comes from Bacteroidales bacterium, assembly GCA_049969475.1. GTDB lineage: Bacteria > Bacteroidota > Bacteroidia > Bacteroidales > TTA-H9 > UBA2030. Next base: position 24,196 of record JBMFOU010000018.1, read on the forward strand.
TTTGGAATTGGGTTTCCCGGCAAAAAATTCGGCATAGGGCGCCATGAGGCTGCCAAAGCCTAGGCGGAGGTAATTGCGCAGGTAGGCCACATCTGGCTCGGGCTTTACTTTCTGGGGATCGATAGTGTAAACCGGAAAACCAACAAAGAGGGGTCTTGAAATAATGGAGTATTGCAAGGGAGGCATGCTAAGGGTGGTATCATCTATCACAGGGTTGCGGGTGATTTTGTTGGCATCGCTGATGGCCGGGTTGAATCTGCCAACCACCGTAATTTCTTCTACCTGTGGTTTCTGGGCTTTCAATGCAAACGACAAGCCTAGCATCAGTAGCAAGTATACAACGAAAAATCTATGATGGGTTTTCATAATTTTCAGAGAAATTTAGGGATTCTGAGGAAGTTTATCGAGTCGGGTGCGGGCTTCTGCTTTAAGGTCTTCACCTTCATAATTGTCGATAATGCTTTGCAAGGTTTGCCGGGCTTGAAAGATATTCCCGTTGGCTGAATAGATATCGGCCAGCAGAAGGAATCCTTTAACGCGCCAGTAGTCGGCTGAAGGATAATTGTTGATCAGTGTGAAGGCGTCTTTTTCAGCCTTTTTCAAATCATTTCGGTTGAAGGCCATTTGTGCCAGATGGTACCAGGCCTCTGCGGCAGGCAGTCCCTGGGCCAGGCGTGAGAGGATTTGAAATTCCTTTTCGGCCAGGGTGTAGTTTTGCATGAGGTGTGCCGATCTTGCCATATACAGATGAGCCTCCACACTTTGTTCCTGCGAAATTTTTTCGGATGTAAGCAGGCGTTGGGCAAAATACAGGGTCGAGTCGTAGCGACCCATAGTATAGTAGCATTTCATTTGGCCCGTCTGGGCTTCGGCAATGGCAGACTTATCCGTTGTAAGGCCTTCCAGTCGGTTGAAATACCGAAGGGCCTTCTGGCAGTTGTTTTGCTGCTGGCTGATACGAGCTGCATTCCTCAGGGCCAGATCCATAAATGAATTGCCCGGCCTGGCTATTACGTTTTCGTAGGCTCGCAGAGCTTCTTCCGGATTGTTGTTTTTACGCGCGCATTCGGCAACATAGTACCATGCCTGGGTGGAAAACTTTCCCTGAGGATTTTTGCTCAAATACTCATAAAAACTTTCTGAAGATGAACGGCAATCACCTTTCTGGTATTGGTTTTCGGCAGCTACATATAGCAAAGAATCTCCGGTGCTCATCGAAACTTCAGTGAAAGGAACCGTTTTTACATAGGCCAGGTATTCAGGTACACGGTTCAGGTCTACGTAAATGTTACTGATAGTTACCATAGCTTCACGAGCTTCGGGTGTTCCGGGAAACTTACTCACCACAGCCTTGAGTTCGGCCAGCGATTGGTCATAGTTGCTTTGGTTGTAGTATATTAACCCTTTTCGAAGCATGGCTTTGCTTACATAGATACTCCGGGGATACCTGGCAATCAGTTGATTGAGTGCTCCCAAGGCCTCTTCTTCTTTGTTGAGCACCAGGCAGGTGAGCGCGGTTTCATACAAGGCTGCCGGAGCATGCGGCGAATTGGGGTATTGTTTTGCCAGGTTGTTCATGGCCTGGATTTTTTCTTGGAAGTTGCGTTGCACACCGTAAGCCAATCCTATCTGGTACCAAGCATAATCGGCATCGGTTCCCTTGTTGCTGATAACGCGTTGATAGGCGTTGATAGCCTCGGCATAATTACGGCCTGCAAAGAAGCAGTCGCCCGTACGTAGCCAGGCATCGTTTATCAGGGCCTTGTCGCTCCCCTTGTACTGGGAGGTAAACTTTCGAAAAGCCACCGATGCTTGGTCGTAATCATTCATTTTGAAATAGCAATAACCTATCTGATAATGAACCGTAGCAAATTCATCGGTAGAGCTGGCCCCGCGGGCAAGCAGGAATTTGTTATAGCCTGCCAGAGCCTGGTTGTAATTTCCTAAGCGGTATAAGGCTTCTGCGCTCCAATAATAAGCTCTGGGTCGAATCGACTTGTCGTAGTCGACCTCAGCTGCTTTCTCAAGCATGCTTATGGCTTTACTGTATTGGTTATCATTGAAAAGTTCTATCCCTCTGAAAAACTGAATACGTTGCTGTGCGGTTTTTAGTCGGATATCTTTGTTTTTGATGTTATCGAGTGCCTGTAGGGCGTCTTCGTAATTTCGGGTGATCAGGGCCAGGTTGGCCAGGTATTGATAGGCCTCGTCGCTGCGACGCGAGTTGGGATATTCAGCCGTGTATTTTCTCAGTGCATTGATGGCTTCGCTATAGGGATCAGACGCCAGTTCATACGAAAGCTTGGCATAATTGAAAAGCGCATCTTCCTTTGTGGTTTGATCATAAGCCAGCTGATAGGCTTTAAAGAAGGCATTCTGGGCAAAAGGTTTGTTACCGGTTTTTAGGTAGCAGTCGCCCAGATGGTACCATGCATTATTGGCCAGAGAATCTTTTCCATTGGCAGCTATTTGAAAATACTGAATGGCTTCTTCTGTTTTGCCTGATTTATAAGCCGCATAAGCGAGCGCATAGGCCTGAGGCCGGTCGGGAGTGCCTTTGCCGAATTGCCTGTGAATTTGTAAATAGTCATACGCTTCGGTGTAATTACCCAAACGCAAATGAGCATCGCCAATCATGCGGGCAATGTCGGCTTTTTGCTTTCCCGAAACATTGGTAAGCAGAGGCGGAGCTACCTTAAGCAATTCTTCGTATTTCTCCTGTCGGTAATATATCTGAGCAATGTAGTAAGGCACAATCGACATGTACCAGGGATCGGCCGTCAACTTGTTAAATTCGCGCAGCGCACTCTCGTATTTTCCTTCTGTGTAGAGAATATGTCCGTAATAATAGCTGGCCTGGGTAGCATAAGGGTTTTTGCCATCTTTTATTTCATGAAAATAGGTGCGAGCTTTTTCCTTGTCGCCACTGAGGTAGCGGCAATATCCGGCTTTAAAGTAAAACTCGGGCAGATCGTCAGGGGGGAGTTCGTAGACATCCACCAGGTCGTAACTCTGGCCTGCCGTCTTGTAACTGCGGTTGTTGAACATGAAATTGCCATAATAAAACCGGGCCTGATTGAGCTTAGGACTGGTAGGATGGGCTCTGACAAAGGCCGAGAGCTTTTCGCCAGCATCTTCCGATGACATTTTGTAGGCGCAAACCGCTGCATAGAAATCGGCCATGCTCTGGATTTCACCGGAACCTCGACGGGACAGGTCTTCGAAAAGTTTTCCGGCAGGTCCGTAATGCTGCCTTTCATACAATTCGAGGGCAGTCTTGTAGGTTTCCTGCACCGGATTCATGCTTTCGGGTTTCTGGGCGTGAAGCCCACCCATCCACATAATCCCGACAAATACAATCCAAATAATTCTTCTCATGCGATATAGGAGATTTTATTGAATGCGGGGCTGCATAGTTTTTTCGCTTCTTTAAAACGTTGCCTGGCCGGGCATAGTATATTATTCATGATGATAGGGTTCGTTGCGCAATAGAGTGAATGCTCGGTACAACTGTTCTGCAAAGATAAGACGCACCAGCTGATGCGGAAAAGTCATGGGTGACAGACTCAGCTGCAGATGACTCTGGCGTACAATGTTTTCATGAAAACCATACGGCCCCCCTACCACAAACACAAGATTTTTCGTTCCGGCATTCATCTTTTGCTGCAGCCAGGCAGCAAACTCAGTTGACGACATCATTTTCCCTCTTTCATCGAGCAGAATAAGCTCATTTCCACCGATGAGGTATTTTTCCATTAACCGGGCTTCCGCTTCACGGACCAGCGCTGGTCTGGCACCCGCAGGCACCTTGGGAGAGGGGATCTCTATTCGCTGGTAGGGAATGTACTTTGCAATGCGTCTTTCGTAGGTCGTCAGCCCTTTCTCTATATAGTCTTCTTCGGTTTTTCCGTTCAATAGAAAAATAATTTTCATGCATGCGAAGATAATTCAAGTCTTAAAACCTTTGAAAGCAATTAATTTGCCTGAGTAATCTGTAATTTTGCAGAAGAATGGATGGAAGTGGCACTGAAATTGTAAAACTTAAACGTCATGTTTAAAAAATTTTTCTTTCGTTTATTTCTGATAATCAGCATCCTGCTGCCTACTAAAGTTTTTAGCCAGGATGCACAAGATAAAATTATTAAAGCCCTTCGTGAGGGCAGTGCCAAAGAGCTGGCGCGTTACTTTAATCCTGCCCTTACTTTCGCAATTCCCGGACACGATGGCATTTTCAGCCAGTCGCAGGCGGAAGGATATCTTAAACGATTTTTTGAAGACAACAAGCCCGTAAACTTTCGAATCAACCATCAGGGAAAATCAGCCGATGGAGCCCATTTCTTCATTGGTGTACTTACTTGTAATACAGGATTTTATAAGGTGTACGCCCTGATGAAAATGATGGAGGGCCGTGAAAGGATCATTCAATTCCAGATAGAATCGAACGAAGAATAATATTTCATGACTATTGACGAGATCATTGAATTAGCACTCAGAGAAGACCTGGGTAATGGCGACCATACCTCGCTTGCAACTATACCTGAAGGTGCATTTTCTCAGGCTCGCCTCCTGGTGAAAGAGGCTGGTGTATTATGTGGTATGGAGTTAGCCCAACATATTTTCCACCGCCTCGATCCGCATCTTGAGTTTATTCCCTTGCTCTCCGACGGTCAGAAAATAAAGCCCGGCGATGTGGCTTTCATTGTTAGGGGAAATCCCATAAACATTCTTTCCGGTGAACGGTTGGCACTCAATTTTATGCAACGCCTATCGGGCATTGCTACCCAGACCCGTCGCCTGGTCGATGCTGTGGAAGGGTTCCATGCAAAGCTTCTCGACACCCGAAAGACCACCCCTTTGTTGCGTGAGCTTGAAAAATATGCCGTGAGAGTAGGAGGTGGGCATAACCATCGTTTCGGCCTTTTCGACATGATTCTGATTAAAGACAACCATGTAGATTTTGCCGGAGGTATATCCCAGGCTATACGCGCAGTTCACAGATATCTGGCGGTAAAAAATCTGGATCTGAAAATAGAGATCGAGGTACGAAATTTCGATGAGCTGGGGCAGGTGCTTGCTGAAGGCGGTGTTCATCGCATTATGCTCGATAATTTCAGCCCCGGCGATCTGCGTCTGGCCATTGAGCGTATCGATGGACGCTACGAGACAGAAGCCTCGGGAGGCATAACCCTGGCCAATATCAGGGAATACGCAGCCACGGGTGTGGATTATATCTCGGTAGGTGCACTCACCCATCAGATCCACAGTCTCGACCTAAGCCTCAAAGCTTTCTGAGATGACTTCGGAGAACAGACCTCAACCACTCAAGCCTCTTTTACGATTTTTCCTGGGAAAATTTATCATTCTGCATAGTCGTATCCTAAAGCTACTGGTCCACACCCGGCAAATTGTCCTGCCCGGCTTCGATGGTATGCCTATCTACGATGTAGGCCTGTTTTTTTTCACCGGATTACTCAAAGGCAATCTCAGCAATCGGGCTTCCGCCATTGCCTATAACTTCCTGATGGCCATTTTCCCGACATTGCTGGTAATTTTTACGCTCATTCCTTTTGTCCCCGTACCTAATTTTCAGAGCATGCTTCTTGAGCTGATTGCTCAGTTCGTTCCTGCCCAGGCCTGGGAAACTGTTCGCAGCACCGTGGAAGACATCATCACCCGACCCCGGGGAGGCCTTCTGTCTCTCGGTTTTCTATTGACCCTTTATTTTAGTACCAACGGTGTTCAGAGCCTGGCCGATGCCTTTAATTCCAGTGTACACGATATAGAAGTCCGTCCATGGTTGAAACAGCGATTGGTTGACCTACTTATCGTGGTTTTGCTTTTCTTGTTGGTTTCGTTTTCTATGGTACTTCTCAATCTGGGAAACGTTACTTTCACCTTTCTTAAGGAACATCATATAATCGGAAGCAAGCTTACTTATGTGCTCCTGCAAATTCTGCGCTGGCTTATCCTTTTGGTTTTACTCTTCTTGGGCAATAGCCTGCTCTATTATTTACTGCCCGCCCGGCGCAACCGCTTCCGCTTTTTCTCGGCTGGTAGCACCCTTAGCACGCTACTCATTTTAGCAACGTCGTATGGATTCAATTTTTATGTCAATAATTTTTCAAAATACAATGTACTCTATGGCTCCATCGGCACCCTGCTGATGCTTATGTTCTGGATCTGGATCAATGCCATGATCCTGCTTATTGGATTTGAGCTCAATGCGAGTATCAATCAGGCCCGACAGGGCAAAGAAGATAATATCTATCGTTTGCATGAGAAGGTTTCCAAGTAATTATAGTGAACTATAGGAGAGAAGCTTAAACTGATCGTCTGATATGAATATCAGGTCTAGGTTCAGCATAGCCTTCCCTTGAAGGTGACGTATCAGCCAAATGTTTGTGGGGTTATGGATAACTGATATAAGGGGTTGTTTTGGGGAGCAAGGAATAACTCTTGGAGTGTGGCTGAGACCAGGGGCCAAGGCTAATTACTTAGGATTGAATCTGTGCTCCGGTAAATTCTTAATTTTGCCCTATGAATATTTCCATGTTGCTCGATAACGAGTTCAAGGCCGACCCCAGGGTGAACAATGAAGCTATGATGCTTGCTAAAGCTGGTCATCAGGTTCACATCATTTGCCTTAACTTTGGAAAACAGAAACCCTTTGAGCAAAAGGGCAATATTTATATACATCGTCTTTTTATTCCCGAAAAAATTAAAAAGACCATTTTCCTTTTGCAGTTTATTGTACCATTGTTTCAATGGTTCTGGTTTTTAAAGAGTCGCAATATTATCAGGAAATACAAAATCGGTGCAATTCATGCCCACGATTTATATATGGCACGCCCGGCCTTGATGCTCAAAAGGTTTTTGCATCTTTCGGTTATTCTCGATTTGCATGAAAACTATCCTGCGGCTCTGGACGCCTATACATGGGCTCACAAATTTCCGGCCCGTTGGATATATAAAGCGGAATGGTGGATAAATATTGAATTCAGGTTGCTTTCCGGCGCCGATGCTATTATTGTTCTCTCCCGTACCTATAAGGATACATTAAGATCTAAATATCCATCGCTGAGTAACGAAAAATTTTTTATATATCCTAATGTGCCTGTTTTGCAGGAATTTAATAAATATCCCACCTATAATGGTCATTATGAGTTCATGAAAGAAGGTTTTTGGATGGTTTATTTCGGCGTTATAGGAAAAAGAAGGGGCATTTTAGATGTATTGAGAGCTTTACGCATTGCAGATAATCCCAGTATTCATCTGCTTCTGGTGGGCCCTATCGATAAACACGATAAAGAGGAATTTTCGATCGAGTTGGAGTATTTTAGTCAGTCCAAACAAGTGGTGTATTTCCCCTGGAAGGATATTTCGGAATTACCCTCCATGCTTTACTATGCTCATTTGGCCCTGAGTCCTCTGGTGAAGAATCCTCAACATGAATCGGGGGTTGCCAATAAGGTTTTCCAATATATGCTTATGGGTAAGGCTTTGCTGGTTTCTGATTGTGAGCCTCAGGTTGAGCTTGTTGAAGAGTTCGGTTGTGGTCTTTCTTTTGAGGCTAGTAATTTAGATGATTTGGTCGGTAAAATTACATGGGCCTATGATAATCAGGAAAAGCTTGATGAAATGGGAGCCAGGGGTAGAAGGGCGGTTTTAGAAAAGTATAATAGTGATTATCAATATCAACCCCTTTTAGATTTTTATAATAGAATTAGTTTACATGGATAATAAAACAATATACGAGCAGCATAACTGGGAACAATTGGACTCCAGTCGGTTAGCGCCTAAGATCCAAAAAGTGCTTGAAAATATTCCGGCCGATGTACACACTATTATTGATATAGGTTGCGGGAACGGAGTAATTACGAATGAGTTAGGAAAGAAATACCAGGTACTGGGTGTTGATAGAAGTCGGCGGGCGCTCGAATTTGTGAGTACGCCCAAGCTGGAAGCTTCATGCGATGCGGTTCCCGTAGAGGGACCTTTCGATATGGTTTTCAGTTCAGAGCTGCTCGAGCACCTACCCGATCAGGTGTTTTTTGATACTATCAAAGAGTTTAAACGCTTGGCAGGAAAGTATATTTTTATCACGGTTCCTAATGGCGAAAACCCCGATAAACTCTCCATCCGTTGCCCTTCATGCGGATACATCTTCAACCGTCCCAATCACCTTCGTTCATTCAGATTGCAAGATTTTGAAAAATTATTTCCGGAATACACCATTAAAAATTCCTTTTCTTTTGGTAAAAAAGTAAGGTACTATCATCCGCAGCTTTTGAATCTGAAACGAAAAATAAGCCCTTCTACCGCATGGATTCCTTACTACTGGATTCCCCGAACGGATCGGCAGGCCCTCTGTCCCCGCTGCGAGCACAGTTTCTTTTATCCCTGGCGCTTCCATCCACTGGCTTTTGCGGTGGATGTCGTCAATGTGCTGGTATCGCCCAAAAAGCCCTATTGGCTCTTTGTGTTGATGGAGAAAAGGGCAGCCTATGTTTGACAAGTTCAAACTTTCCACGCAACAAATCCTTATCTACAGCCTGGGCAATATAGCCACCAAGGTTGCGGGTTTTGTGCTTCTGCCCTTGTTTGCTACTCATATCCCCATCAACGATTATTCGGCCGTAGTATTGCTGGAGCCTGTCTGGCAGCTATTGTCGGCGGTTTTGGCATTGAGTCTTCCAACGGCCTTACTTCGCTGGTTGGCCCCAGAGCATGATATCCAGCGGCAGAAAAGTTTGGTATTTACCGTGCTGGCAGCTCTCTTGCTTTTGCTCATTGTATTTAATCTGCTGGCCTGGCCTATAAATCACTTCCTGGCTAATCGGGGATTTTATTCAGATATAAATTACAAAAGCTATCTCAATATTTCCTTTCTGCTGGTTTCTTTTGATATATTAAATCTGTTGGTTCTTAGTTTACTGCGATTTAGAGAAAAACCTGTACAATATGTGGTTTTAAATATCATAAAACTAACCGCCAATATTTTATTAAATGTATTGTTTCTGGTAAAATTTAACCTGGGTGTAGCGTCTGTATTTCTCAGTCAACTGGTAGCCAGTATATTACTAAACATTCTATCTTTGCCGTTTTTGCTTCGCAACCTCAAACTGGTTTTTCTTCCTGGGCCACTACGCGAAATGCTTGCTTATGGTTTTCCTCTGATTTTTACCACCGTATCTTCTATTGTTCTATCCCTTGGCGACCGTTATATTATCGAACATTTTATGTCGTCTACCGATACTGCCATTTATGGTATTGGTTATAAATTCGGAGGAATTCTCAATATGTTTATCATTCAGTCGTTTCAGCTGGGTTTTTTGCCTTTTGCCTATAAAATGCTGAATGATCCCGGGGCTCCGCGTTTTTTTGCGCGAATGTTTACTTACTTCATACTGGCCCTTGTTTTTCCAGGATTGTTACTGGCTATGTTTTCCCGCGAGATTGTCGTCCTTTTTACCCTTAATCAGCCAGGCTATTCAGCTGCTTACGCTGTTATTCCCATGGTGACCCTGGGCTTTATTTTTAAGGGGAGTCAATATTATTTCTCTTTGGGGCTACATTATGTAAAGCGAACATCCTACAATGCCTGGATAGTTATGTTGTGTGCGGCGTTTAGCCTAATTATGAATTTTTTGCTGGTCCCTCGTTTGGGGATTTATGGATCAGCTCTGGTGCTGGTGCTTTCCAATCTCTTGATGAGTCTGTTGTTTTATTATTTTGCCCAGCGATTGTATCCTATTCGTTTTGAGTGGAAACGAGTAGGATTGCTCGCAGCGCTGGGGATAGGATTTTATGCGGTGGCAAGTATATTTTCGGGTATGAGTTTATACATGGGGTTGTTTGCCAAAGTTATACTTGCTTTGCTTTTCCCGCTGGGGCTGTATTGGTTCGGATTTTTCGATAAGGACGAGAAGAACCGGCTCAGGCAGGGCCTTCATGGGATATTATCATTCATAGGAATAGGAAAATAAAAATATTTATGGAAGCATATAAGTTGTTTACTTTTAATCGGGTAGTTGTGGTTGGCGGGGGAGCCATAGGAACTGCCCTTGCCAATGCACTGGCCTATAACGAAAAAACAAATACCCATATATACAGCATTGAGCCCGAAGTGGTGGATGAAATCAATAGTAGAAGACACAACACGAAATATTTCCCCGGGGTCAGGCTTATGGAGGGATTTACTGCCACGACGGACGTTGAGGTACTTCGGCAGGCCGAAGTTGTATTTATGGCTATTCCATCGGTAGCGGTGGTTGATTTTGTTCGCAACTATGCGTCATTACTTCAACCCGAGGCCACAATTGTCAACCTGGCCAAGGGTTTTGGCCCTCAGGGAAGAACCATTTCTGAGGTACTAACAGAAGAGTTTCCTTTTGCGGTAGCTGCCATGAAAGGGCCTTCGTTTGCCCGAGAGCTCATACAGGGAAGTCCTACGGGCTTCACCATTGGTTGCACCCAGCCCGGCCTCTGGCATGCTTTCGAGGAACTGTTTGAACCCACTCCGGTATATGTCGATTTTTCGAAAGACCTTCGGGGTGTTGAGCTACTAAGTATTCTAAAGAATATTTATGCCATTGCCGTAGGCATTATGGATGCGCAGTTTAATACGGCCAATCTGCGTTTTCTTTTCCTTACGCGGGCCACAGCCGAAATGCGCGAGCTTATGCTTATGTACGGAGGGAAGAAACCCACCATGTTTAAGTACTGCGGATTTGGTGATTTCGGACTGACGGCTCTCAACGACCTGTCGCGCAACCGCACCCTGGGATTGCTTATTGGTAAAGGATTTTTTAATGAGCAGATTTCGGAGAAGGTTTTACTGGAAGGGAAAATTGCCGTAAATATTTTCTGCGAACATTTGCAGGGTCGGGGCCGATTGGCGGAGTTTCCTATTATTCAGGGGATTTACGAAATATTTAATGGCAAGCTCGACCGGGGAGCCTTTGCCCGAAAGATGCTGTCGAAATAAGGGCTATCGGAGCTGTTGGATAATTTGAGCCAGACGATGAGTAAGGGCCGGCCGGGAATATTTTACGGCGGCCTCTGAGGGTACGTGTGTCTCGCTCCGGTGTTGATAAATTTCTAATAACCACTCAGCCAGAGCCTCCGCATCGTCGTAGGCAATCATTCGCCCTGCACCGGTTTCACTCAGTATGGCGGCCGCATCTCCCTCCACGGGCCCCAGCCCTGCGATAGGAACCCCCGTGGCCAGGTATTCAAACAGCTTTCCGGTGAGTATGCCCTCGTTATTACTTACCTTGGGAATAATCAGCAGCAAAGCATCGGCACATTGCATGCGGCTTATCGCTTCGCTGTGGGGCACATAGGGACTGATTTTTACTCTTTCCCCTAAGTTGCATTTTATAAATGTTTCCTGCAATTGAGGAGACGCCTTGCCCACTACCTGAAGTATGATGTCCTGAATGCTATGCCTGTTGCTTAATATTTGAAAAGCTTTAGCCAATGCCTCCACCGGATAATCGGACGAGAGCGTACCCGTATAAACCAGGGTGAATTGCTCGTTTTTTCCCCGGCAGGGCTTTTCGGGGAAATCCACCGGGTCGTAGCCGTTAGGAATTACATGGATTTTTTCTGGGGTGATGCGGGGCGACTTGGTGAGAAAAAGCCGCTTAAGAGCCTCGCTGACCACAAGGACAGCATCGGCTTCCTCGAGTACCCGGCGCTCGTAGGCCGCATCTTTTTTTCTGATCCAGGGCAGATGCCGAAATTCCTTGTAGTAATAAATGTCGGTCCAGGGGTCGCGCAGGTCGGCAATCCAGGGAAGGCCAGTACGTTTTTTCAGTTGCTGGCCGGCTAATTGGGTGCTATGCGGAGGCGACGAAGTGATGAGGGCCAATGGTTGGTATTTTCCGATGACCTCCAGGGCCTGTCGTATGAGGAATCGGTTCCATCCCCTTCGTGGGTCGGGGACAAAAAGGTTGCCCCGGATGAAACGTGCCAGGGTTTCCAGGCGACCCGGCTTTCCCTCACCGGCAAAACCGGGCTTGGGCATTTTATTTTTCCCGGTCAGTTTTTCATATAGGGCGAAAGGCTCGAAGGTGGGGGTTCGAAACACCAGGGCCTCCGGGGGTATGTCCTTTTCCAGTCCGGGATCCAGCAGGGGGTAATAGGCCCTTTCGGGATCGACGGTGATGACTAGCGGTTGAAATCCTTGCGCTGGAAGGTATTTTACAAATTTGAGCGGGCGCTGAACACCGGGTCCCCCACTGGGTGGCCAGTAATACGTTATCATCAACACCCGCTCCATAACTCAGGATTTCTTCTCTGCTTTAGTAAAAAAGGCTTTTTTCATTTCGATGGCCAGCATTCCCATGAAAAGGAAGAGCAGGAGCAATGAGCCGGCCAGGGCTATTTTTTCACCTATGAAGTATGCCCTGGGCTCAAACCGAAATTCGAGGGTATGCTTTCCTTCGGGAACAACCATGGCTCTGAGCACATAGTTGGCCCTGAAATGAGGCGCCGGATTACCGTCTATATAAGCCTGCCAGCCATGTGGGTAATAAATTTCGCTGAATACGGCCAGTTGCGGTTTGGCGGCTTCATATTCATAAACCAGCTTGTTGGGCTGATATTCCCTAAGCCGAATGTGAGCCGTGGAATCGTGAGTTATTGTTACTCCCTGAAGATAAGAACTGAAGCGTTGGTCAACGATGGCAGTTTCGGCCGGCAGGAAGTTACTTAGGGCCTCCATCTCTTCATCGGCATTTTTTACCAGTCGGTAGCCTGCCACAAACCAGGCATTGCCCAGGGCATCCAGGTTGATCTGTACTTCCGGTTGTCCATTCTTTCCTTTTAGGATAAAATATTTGGTATTGAGCATGTTGAGCACTTGTAGATTGTTTTTGGCAATCTGCAGTTCGATGAGTTCCTGGTAACGTTTAAGTTTGGCCCCATGGTACCCCCCAATCGATTTGTGGAAATAGGAAGTGCGGGCATCATTGAAGGTGTTGGTAGTCAAATTGAGCACCCTGAAATGGGGGTCGGTATCTTTCAGAATAAATTTATCAGCTTCCGTAGGATTGAAAAAGGCTTCGAGGCGTCGGGGACTCTCGAATTTCGATTCATTTACATAGCGTTTATTTATAAAGAACAAATCAGCAAATACAAGTATGCCCAGCCCGGCAATCAAAATGGTCTTGTTTACTTTGCGGTTAATAGCATAGAAAAATAGGAGGAGGGCACCGAGGGTTATGAAAAAGAAGCTGCGGATGGCATCGGTTTTAAAGATATCCATTCGAATATCTTTTAAACTGGCAATAAAGGCATTGAGTTGAGCCGGGTCGGTGCCTTGCTTGCGAAATTCGTCGAATTGTTGCACTTCCTGGGCAGAGAGGAAGTTGAAGAAAGTTCCGGGCATCAGGTAAAACAGAAGTGATAATCCTCCCGTGAGGGCATATGCGATTATGAGGTATTTTTGGAAGGTCTTCTTTTCCGGGGCCGAATCAGGTGGGCGACTTATGATTTGCCACAAGGCCAGCACAGCCAGCAAGGGCATGGTGAGCTCTGCAATAACCAGAATCATCGATACGGCTCTGAATTTATTGTAGAGCGGAAAGTGGTCGAGGAAGAAATCGCTCAGGGGCATGAAATTGCGTCCCCAGGCCAGCATAATAGAGAGGATCGTAGCTACCAACAATCCCCATTTAAGGCTGCCCTTTACCCATAGTAATCCCAAAACAAACAGGAAGACAATGAGTGCTCCCACATATACCGGTCCTGAAGTAAAGGGCTGATCGCCCCAGTAATGGTTCCATTGGGCCAAGGTCTTACGAAAAGCGGGGTCAGCTTTTTCGAGTGCTTTTTCATTATTTCCCAGGTAATCGGTAGCGCCTCCTTTCACGTTGGGAATCAGTAGCGACCACGACTCTCCTACACCATAGCTCCACTGGGTGGCATAGTCCTTGTCGAGTCCAGAGGTCTTAACCTCCATGTTGTGTGTGAGCTCCGATTTGCCCCGCGTGGTTTCCTTGCTGTATTCCAGTGTGGTCCACAGGTTGGTAATATTGGGCAAAATGGCAAGTAAAGCCGCCACAATCAAAACCCCCGTCGCTTGGCTGAAAGCCAACACTTGTTTATTACGAATGGCATCCACCAGAAAGCCTATCCAGAGAATGAGCACTATGAGCAGGAAATAGTAAGCAATTTGTAGGTGATTGGTGTAAATTTCAAGGGCTGCAAAAAGGGCCGTAAGTATGCCTCCGGTAAGCAGTCGGCCTCGCAAGGTGATAAGAATGCTTCCGAGCAAGGGTGCCATGTAGGCAATGGCGTGGGCTTTGGTATTGTGTCCTGCTTCAAGAATAATTATGAAATACGTTGAAAATCCGTACGCCAGGGCCCCGACTATCGCCAGCCAGGGACTCACCCCCATGATAACCAATAGGAAGAAAAAGCCTAAGAAGTATAAAAATACATAGTCGGCTGGCCGGGGCAATCCCAGACGGAAAAACCGGTCAACATAGGCCATCAGATTGGCTTTGTATTTCACCGAAATCTGATAAGCCGGCATTCCTCCGAACATGCTATTGGTCCAAAGGGCTTCCTTGCCGGTTTTTTCCCGGTAATCCTGGATTTCTTTCGACATTCCTTTAAAGTTGGTAATGTCGCCCTGAATGAGTTGTTGTCCCTGAAAGAGGGGGGTAAAAAGTAATACGGTGGCCAGCAGAAAGATTATGAACGCTGCCAGATAGGGAATAAGTTTACCTACAATTTGTTTGTTCATGATTCAATGCGTTATGATGTAATCAGGGAAAGCTGCAAAGATAACAAACCCATCGGGCCAGGCCAAAATGCTTGCTCAAAGCCTTAATATGGGAAGATGTGTTGATACCCCATGAAAAATGAAAGGGTTGCCGGTATTTGCTGCGGCAACCCTTTCGGTAGATGAGCTTACTGGGTATTATTGAACTATGTTCAATTCATCAATCAGGCGTTGGCAGCCTCCCAACTTATCGATGATGAACAGTACATAGCGGATGTCAACTGAAATGGTACGCTGGAGGTTGGGTTCGAAAGCTATGTCCCCACTCATGGCTTCCCAATTGCCGTCGAAGGCGATGCCAATGAGCTGCCCATTGGCGTTAATGACCGGGCTTCCGGAGTTTCCTCCCGTAATATCGGTGTTGGTCAGGAAGCAGGTAATGATGTCTTTTTTACCATTTATTTCCACACCGTAACGGCCAAAGTCTTTCTTTTCGTAGAGCTCTTTAAGTTTAGCATCCACCACAAATTCGGGATTCGAGGGGTCTTCCTTTTCCATGACACCTGTAAGGGTGGTTACCAGATCGTAGTGAACGGCGTCGGCGGGATAGTAGTCGAGTACACTGCCATAGGTCATGCGCAAGGTACTGTTGGCATCGGGGGCGTAAAACTTTTCTGGGTTCATTTGCCTGAGCCCGTCCACAAAGAGGCGATATCCTTTATTCATAATCTTTTCAGGCTCAGTATTCTGGGCCATAAGTCCCATGTAATAGCTTCTCACCTTCGCAGCCATGTCGAAAGCGGGGTCTTTGGCCATTTTTTTGGCAGAAGGATGGGCCAGGAATTCATTCAGTTTTTCTTGCGAGGCAAATATACTCTTGCTATATACCTCTTCGGCCCAGCGATTGAAATCACCCTTGTATTTTTTCTCGAGACGCTGGAAAATATCGGGGCGGTATTGCTGACCTACATTATTGTAATAGAGCTGCATAAGTCCGGCAAAAAGTTTCTGGTCGGTGGGGGCGTTGTAGTCTTTGTAAAAGTCGGCCGCCCGTTTTTTGATTCTTTCAATCGTAGCGGTGATTTTTTTGTCCAGCTCTTCTTTTTCAGATCCCTTGGCTTTTTCTGCTTTTTCGAGAAGATCGTAGAGACCGGAGGTGCGCATGGCGAACAGGAGGATTTCAGGTCCCTGAAAGACAGCTTCCATCATATAGGTCTGCGGAATTACATAGGGAGCCTGCTGGCGCATTCCCTGACGAATAAACTCTAATGCCTCGCCATACTGAGCTTGACGTTCTGGATTCTGTCCGGCCCATTTCAAAAATTGGTCTTCAATTTTCCTTTTTTGTTCAGCCACGTTGAGGCGTTTTAGCCCCCGGGTCTGGCCAATGAAATATTTCCAGTAGTTACTGGTTTGGGCATATTTGGCCGCATACATCAGATTGATACGGGGATCGGCATCCATGTCTTCCTTCATGATTTTTAGCTTCAGGTCACGGATTTTAACGATAGTTGGGTTGGTTTCGTTGATGGCCTGTTCTACGCCCCAGGAGGTCATGAAGCGGTCGGTGCTGCCAGGAAAACCCCAAATCATGGCATAATCATCTTTTTGAACTCCTTTGAGAGAAATGGGAAGGAAGTGTTTGGGTTTTAGCGGTACATTGTCTTTGCTGTAAGGAGCAGGTGAACCGTCGGGGGCAGTGTAGATTCTGAAAATGGAAAAATCACCCGTGTGCCGGGGCCACATCCAGTTGTCGGTATCGCCGCCAAACTTACCGATGGAAGATGGGGGAGTTCCTACTAGGCGAACATCCAGATAGGTTTGATATACAAAAAGATAAAATTCGTTACCAAAGAAAAACGATTTAACGGTGCAGTTGTATTTTCCATTTTCTGAGGCTTCTTTTTTAATTTCCTCCATGGCCTTGCTAATAGCCTCCTCCCGGGCGTCTTCACTCATGTCAGGGGTTACATGTTCTAAAACACGGCGGGTTACATCCTCCATGCGTACCAGAATGCTGGCTGTAAGTCCTGGATTGGGAAGCTCCTCTTCGAAACTCATGGCCCAGAAACCATTGGTAAGAATGTCGTTTTCCAGGGTGCTGTGCTCTTGAATGTAACTATATCCGCAGTGGTGGTTGGTGAAAACCAGGCCCTGATCGGATACAATTTCACCTGTGCAGAAATAGCCTTCGGGTTGACTGCCTGCAGCCAGCCCTACCACTGCATCTTTCAGGCTTGAATGATTGATGCTGTATAGTTCTTCGGGTGTGAGTTTAAGGCCTTTCTTTTGAAGATCAGTATAGTAGAGTCGATCTACAAACATAGGCAACCACATGCCCTCGTCGGGAAGAGCGACGGGAAAGGCCTGGGTTTGGTATATGCCCATGGTGAGCACCAAAGCCAATAAGATTTTGGAAACAAGATTTTTAATCATAAAATCAGGGGAATTTAAAATTAATGTTAGTTAGTGAAAAAAATACAATAAGTGGGTTCAAAATTACCAATTTTTTGGAAATTATTTGGTTTCTTTGCATGGAAAAAATTGAGAGATGCGATACCAGCACGATGATCGAGTAGTAATAACTCTTGATGCCGGAGGTACTAACTTTGTGTTTAGCGCAGTTCAGGCAGAGCAGGAAATTATACATCCTTTTTCCATTCCAGCTCGGGCCGATACCCTTGATGAGGTATTGTGGAATATTCGACGGGGTTTCGAGCAGGTGCGCAGCCAGTTGTCGAAAGATCCGGTAGCTATCAGCTTCAGTTTTCCCGGACCGGCCGATTATGAAAAAGGAATCATTGGCGATTTGGTAAACCTTCCGGTTTTTAGAGGAGGTGTGGCACTGGGAGAATATCTGAAAGATATTTTTGGCCTTCCTGTTTTTATTAATAATGACGGTGATCTGTTTGCTTTTGGGGAAGCAATTTCTGGTTTTTTACCAGAAGTTAATAGTTGGCTCGAAGAAGCTGGAAGCCCCAAGCGCTATCACAATTTGCTAGGAGTTACCTTTGGAACCGGTTTCGGGGCGGGTATAGTGCTTCGGGGCCATTTGTTGTTGGGTGATAATTCGGCTGGCGGAGAAATCAATCGTATCAGCAATAAGCTCTACCGCCACATGAGTGTGGAAGAGAGTGTCAGTATCAGGGGAGTGCGCAGGGTATATGCCAATTATGCCAATATTCCACTGGAAACTGCCCCCGAACCCCGCGAAATATATGAGATAGCCCGGGGAGAAAAATCTGGCGACAGCATGGCAGCTCTAAAAGCCTTTGATGAACTGGCTGTGGTTGCAGGCAACGCCATAGCTGATGCCCTTACTCTAGTTGATGGGTTGGTGGTTATTGGAGGTGGATTATCGGGTGCATGGCCCATCTTCCTCGATCGCCTGGTGGAAGAAATGAATCAGGCTTTTGTAACTTTCGATGGGAAAAACACCGATCGACTTGAAATCAAGGTTTACAATCTTGAGGATCCCGTGGAAAAGAAAAAATTTATCCGGGGCAACTATCGCGAAATAAAAGTCCCATATAGTGAACGGACACTGATTTATGATGCCGAGCAACGGTCAGGAGTGGGTGTCACCCGTTTGGGTACCTCACGAGCCGTGGCCCTTGGTGCATACAATTTTGCTCTCCACCAGCTCGATCAGACCCGCTAATGGCTGATCTCACCATTTAAATTTTTTCTGCCTAAGATGTAACTTTGCTGCATGCCGGTATCCCCCTTTCCCACCAAAAGTAAGTATGCTCAGCGACGTTACGTGCTTTCGGGCATTGTCATAATTACCGCTACCTTTTATCTGCTTAGAATTTTTTATATGCAGGTAATCAGCGATAAATATAAGATGTTGTCCGACAGTAATGTACGTCGTATTGTTACCATTTTTCCCGCTCGTGGCCTCATTCTCGACCGGAAAGGCCGCAAACTGGTAGCCAACGAAGAAGCCTACGACCTGATGGTAATTCCTCATCAGGTGAAAAACCTGGATACCGCTGAATTGTGTCGCCTTCTGGAAATCGACCGAAAGACCTTCGAGGCCCGAATGAAAAAAGCCAGAGATTTTAGCCGCTACAAAGCCTCTCCTTTCATCGAACAAATTGATAAACAAACCTATGGGTTTTTGCAGGAAAAGATGTACAAATTTCCTGGATTCTATGTTCAAAATCGTACCCTGCGCAAATATCCCTATCCCGTGGCAGCCCATACCCTGGGTTATGTTGGCGAGGTGAGTCCTGCTGAAATCGCTGCAGATCCCTACTACAAAATGGGCGACTATATTGGCAAGAGTGGGCTGGAAAAATTTTATGAAACACAGCTTAGAGGAATCAAGGGAGAAAAAATTGTTTTGGTAGATGTTTTTAACCGGGAAAAAGGAAGTTTTGAAAACGGGAAATACGATAAGCCCCAGCAGCCCGGTATGGACCTTGAAACCAGCATAGACCTGGATTTGCAGTTGCTGGGAGAAAAACTCATGCAAAACAAAAGGGGTAGCATAGTGGCTATTGAACCTGCTACAGGGGAAATTCTGGCTATAGTTTCTTCTCCTTCTTACGATCCTAATTTGTTGGTGGGAAGGGTTAGAGGGGCGAATTTCAACCGCTTGAGTCAGGATCCGCTTAAGCCCTTGTTTAACAGGGCTATACAAGCCACTTATTCTCCAGGAAGTACTTTCAAGCTCATTAATGCCCTGGTTGGCTTACAAACCGGGGCCATCACCCGCGAAACCCGATTTGGATGCCAGGGCAAAGCAAGTGTTCCTATTGCCTGCAGCCACAACCATCCCTCTCCCCTGGAACTCATTGGAGCCATCGAGCAATCGTGTAATCCCTATTTCTGGGGAGTGTTTCGTACTACCCTCGAAAAAACGAGCCATGGCGATATCCACACGGGATATAATGTGTGGAGAAATCATGTAATGAGCCTTGGATTTGGACAGGCTTTTGAATCGGATATTCCCAACCAGGCCAAAGGAAATATCCCCTCCGACCGCTACTACGACCGTTTTTTTGGCCCCAAGGGTTGGAAACCGCTTACTATACGTTCTCTTTCCATTGGACAAGGTGAAATTTTAGTTACTCCCCTGCAATTGGCCAATCAAGCTGCTGTGATAGCCAACCGAGGATTTTATTATCCACCGCATGTAGTTCGCAAAATAAATGGTGTACCCACACGTTGGCCACGCAAGCAATCTACTATTGACTCAAGGCATTTCGATACGGTAATCGAAGGTATGTATGAGGTTTTTCAGGGAGCTTCAGGAACAGCCCGCTGGTATAAGTTGGAAGGCATTGAAGCTTGCGGTAAAACAGGTACAGTGCAAAATCCTCATGGCAAGGACCATAGCCTTTTTATAGCCTTTGCCCCTGCCCAAAAACCCACCATCGCCATTGCTGTGGTAGTTGAAAATGCCGGATTTGGAGCCACCTGGGCTGTGCCCATTGCCTCACTGATGATGGAACAGTATCTTACTGGAGAAGTCAAGCGCCAGGACTTGCTTGAAAGAATGTCAAATGCCAATTTGCTATGAACCGCCGCGATCGCTTTTCTGCTTCTTTCGCCCAGGCCGACCGACTGCTGTTGTGGATATATTTTATCCTGACGCTGGCGGGCTGGCTAAATATTTATGCAGCAGTGTACGATGAAACCCATCACAGCATCTTCGACCTGCAGGCTAATTACGGTCGGCAGATGATTTGGATACTTACCTCCTACCTGCTGATGGCCATGGTCATGTTAACTGATCCCAAGTTTTTCAGCACATTCGCCTACTTGATCTATGCAGTTATATTGGTATTGTTGGTGGCTGTAATTTTTGTGGGTAAAGAAGTGTCAGGTTCAAAGTCGTGGATTCAGTATGGTGGGTTTCAGATACAGCCAGCAGAGTTTGCTAAGCTTTCCACCAGTCTTGCTCTGGCTGCCTGGCTGGGAACTATCAAACGGAAATTTGAAGATTTATCCACCCAGGTAGTGGCTTATTTAATGATATGGGTGCCGGCTGTGCTCATTCTGGCTCAGAAAGAAACCGGTTCGGCTCTGGTGTTTGCTTCTTTTGTGCTGGTTTTTTACCGCGAAGGAATGTCGGGCCTCATACTAATACTCGGTTTGGTGGCTGCTATCCTGTTTGTTTTGGCTTTGCTGGTAAACAAGTATGTTCTTGTGGGAAGTATCGCACTGCTGCTCCTTTTGGGATGGTATTATATCCGAAGGCAACGAAAAAAAATAGCTATCTGGCTTATTATTGCCTCATTTCTGGCCTCTACCGCTTATGTTTTTAGTGTGGACTATGTTTTTGAAAAAGTCTTACAACCTCACCAGAAAACCCGTATCAATGTGCTATTGGGTAAGGAGGTCGATCTCAAAGGGGCCGGATACAATGTACACCAGAGCATGATAGCTATTGGTAGTGGAGGATTCTGGGGTAAGGGATACATGAAGGGCACGCAGACAAAGTATAATTACGTTCCTGAACAGAGCACGGATTTTATTTTCTGTACTATTGGCGAAGAATGGGGATTTGTAGGAAGCCTGGCCATCATTGGCTTGTACGTAGTCTTGATCTACCGGTTGATGCAGCTTGCTGAGCGACAACGATCCCCTTTCAGCCGCGTTTATGGATATTGCGTGGCTGCTATCTTTTTCTTTCACATGGTTATCAACATCGGAATGACCATTGGACTATTACCTGTGATAGGTATTCCCCTGCCTTTCTTGAGTTATGGCGGAAGCTCCATGTGGGCATTTACCTTGCTGCTTTTCATTTTTATTAAGCTCGATTCGCACCGCCACGAACTTGTTTAGCCTGGTTTGAACACCCGGTAATATTCATTTGTTATACACCCCAAAAAGGGTTATGCTTTGGTATCAATGGGCTTTTTGGGTGTTGTCATCCTTTCTATTCATGGAGTTTATGGCCTGGTTTACCCACAAATACATCATGCATGGTTTTTTGTGGGTTCTTCACCGCGATCACCACATTCGTGATGGCCGTCGCTTCGAATGGAACGACCTTTTTGCCTTGATGTTTGCCCTTCCCAGCATTTATCTTATTTACTTGGGTGCAGCGCAGGGCTCTGACCTAAGGCTTGCCATTGGTATTGGCATAGCCCTGTACGGACTTGCTTATTTTCTCTTTCACGATGTTTATGTACATCGTAGGGTAAAGTTTGGAAAATTACCAGAAAATAGATACCTTCGAGCCACACTCAAAGCACATCTCGATCATCACAAACCCCATTCTCAGCGTAATTTCGGTTTCCTTCTGGCCCCACTAAAGTATTATCAGGCAGAATGGTCAAACAAGCAATAATATGTTTACTTATTTACTAATCAATCTCTTTGTTATTCTTGTCCCTCTGTTGTTTAGTTTCGATACCCGTGTGGCTTTTTATACCCGATGGAAATACTCGCTTCCAGCTATCGTTTTGGGAAGTGGGCCTTTCCTGGTTTGGGATATCTGGTTTGCTCACAAGGGCTTTTGGGGTTTTACATCAGACTATATTTTGGGTTCCTATTTTTGGGGTTTGCCCCTTGAAGAGTGGTTTTTCTTTATAGCCATTCCCTATGCTGGAATTTTTACCTATAATGTCATCAATTCATACTTCCCGCTAAATGTTTCTTATTCTGAATTGTGTAAACCTATTTGTTTGGGGCTTGCATTGGTTACTTTTTTCTTTCTAGCGATAGGCAAGGGTGGAATTTATACTGTATTTAGTTTGGCTTTTGTACTGGTGATTATTGCTCTTGTTTTTATTATACCCGTTCTACGTCCTTTCACCCTAAAGTTTCTGCGTTTTTATGCAATTTTGCTTGTACCTTTTTTATTGGTCAATGGTATTCTTACAGGTATGTTTCTTGAAAAACCTGTGGTTTGGTATCATCCGGAGGCTATCCTTGGTATACGCATCATTACGATTCCATTAGAAGATGTGTTTT
The DNA here is from genome assembly GCA_049969475.1 of Bacteroidales bacterium. Classification (GTDB taxonomy): domain Bacteria; phylum Bacteroidota; class Bacteroidia; order Bacteroidales; family TTA-H9; genus UBA2030. Next base: position 46,868 of record JBMFOU010000018.1, read on the forward strand.
TCGGTTTAGCACTTATGTATCTGATTTTGTTGTTTTATGAATTATTCCAAGCCAATCTTAAGCGCAGCAACTACGCCTGGATTTAATCGACAAAAGCCCTGTATTACAGTTAATTTGTTTTGAAACAAACGGGTATATCGTAAATTTTTGTTACTTGCCCTTGAAAAAAGGCAAGGGATGTTGAAAGGGAAAGCGCTATTCAGGCGAAAATCGGTAAGCATGATTCTTGCACACGCCGACGACCTGCCTACGGGCAGTGGACTGAACCGGCGATTGGGCGTATTAGATCTCACCTCTTTAGGTATAGCTGCCATCATTGGGGCAGGGATTTTTAGTACCATTGGTACTGCTGCTTCCTACGGTGGCCCGGCGGTTTCGCTGTTGTTTGTATTTACAGCTTTAGCCTGCGGTTTTTCGGCCCTTTGCTATGCCGAGTTTGCTGCTTCCATTCCTATCAGCGGAAGTGCATATACCTATGCTTATGCCTCCTTCGGAGAATTGGTTGCCTGGATCATCGGCTGGGACCTGATCATGGAATATGCTGTGGGTAACATTGCCGTAGCTATTTCCTGGTCGGGGTATCTTACCGGATTACTGGCAGGTCTGGGAATTCATGTTCCGGAATATTTGTGTATAGACTATGTAAGTGCTTACCGGGGTTTTCATGAAGTGATGAATTCGGGCCTGCCCATTGACCAGGTAGGCCGTCATTTGCAGGAAGCCTGGATGGCTTGGCAGACAGCCCCCCGCATTGGCAATATTCGATTGATAGCCGACGTGCCGGCCTTTGCTATTGTTGTATTTATCTCTGTTTTGGTGTATGTGGGAATATATGAAACCAAAGTGGCGGGCAACCTCATGGTGCTGCTTAAGCTCGTCATTTTGCTATTAGTGATAGGCGTGGGCGCCTTTTATGTTGACCCCGACAACTGGAGTCCCTTTGCTCCCCAGGGCCTGGCGGGGGTCATGAAAGGCACAGCCGGTGTCTTCTTTGCTTATATCGGTTTCGATGCTATCAGTACAACGGCTGAGGAGGCCCGCAATCCCCGCCGCGATTTGCCACGAGCTATGATACTGGCCTTGCTTATTACTACCCTGCTTTATGTGCTGATTAGTTTAGTGCTCACCGGTATGGCTCCCTATCATACCCTCGGTGTGAGCGATCCCCTGGCTTATGTTTTTTCGTTGCATAATCTGCACTGGCTTTCGGGCATCATCGGTTTAAGTGCTATTATTGCCATGGCCGGGGTTTTATTGGTTTTTCAAGTGGGGCAGCCCCGTATCTGGATGAGTATGAGCCGCGACGGTCTTCTCCCAAAGGTCTTCTCACGCATACATCCCCGTTTTCATACCCCAGCCTTCGCAACTGTTGTGGCGGGTTTTCTGGTGGCCGTCCCTTCGCTTTTCCTTAATCTTACCGAAGTAACCGATTTAACCAGCATTGGAACCCTTTTTGCTTTTGTACTGGTTTCAGGCGGTGTACTTGTTTTGCATCCCCGGGGTGTGAAACCCGACCAGAGCCAGGCCCCCCGCTTTGTTGTCCCCTACTTCAATAGTCGATATTGGCTTCCTCCCATCCTTTTGCTTACGCTTGCACTCTATTATCGTTTAAACGATGGATTAAATTTCCCTTCAGACAGCAAAGGATGGCACGAAATGATTCCGTATGGAATTTTTGCTTTGATTTCATTAATAATAAGTTTTCTTGCTGTCTTCAGGAGTTGGAGCCTTATCCCGGTACTGGGATTGCTTACCAATTTGTACCTGATGTCGGAGCTTGGATTTACCAACTGGATGCGTTTTCTGGTGTGGCTGGTCATTGGCCTTATTATCTATTTTGCTTACAGTTTTCGCAAAAGCCGTTTGATATCCTGGATAGCGGAAGAAAATAAGAACCACAAGCTATGAGTGTTTTTGAGACTATTCTATTATTCGGCGGTGGAGTTTTTGCTGGTTTTGTGAATACCCTGGCCGGAGGCGGCAGTTTTGTGACCCTTTCGCTTATGATGCTCATGGGGCTCGATGCCAATGTGGCCAATGGCACCAACCGTGTGGCTATCATTTTTCAGAGTCTCGTATCCAGTGAGACCTTTCGGGCTCATCAAATGCTGGATCTTAAAAAAGGCAAGATTCCATTAATTGCCACCACTCTCGGTTCGCTCATGGGTGCTTGGGTGGCAGTAGATCTCGATAAAGGAGTGCTCGAAAAGGTATTGGCCCTGGTGATGCTGGCCATGCTTCTCTTTATTTTTTATAAACCTTCACTCTGGCTTAAAGGTAACCCCGTCAGGTACAACAAGCCTTCGGGTATTCCTGAGGTGGCCCTTTTTCTTGCTATCGGATTTTACGGCGGGCTCATTCAGGCAGGCATTGGTTATCTATTGCTGGCCGGCATGGTACTGCAGATGGGATTCGATCTGGTGAAAGCCAATGCCTTGAAGGTTTTAATCACCCTGGTCTACTCACCCGTTGCCTTCTTGGTTTTCATCTGGCACGGGCAGGTAAGCTGGATGCACGCCTTGCCATTGGCCGCGGGGGCCGTGGCGGGGGCTTTTTTTGCCTCACGCATGGCAATCAGGCGCGGAGGTGGCTTTATTCGTTGGGTGCTGGCTTTTATGATTATCATTACCAGCCTGAAGTCTTTCGGACTAGTAGATTTTTCGTCCCTTCTTTCCCAAGTGTGGGGAAAATAAGCGACTTACTTTACTTCATACAACTTGTCCTTAGGTACTTTCTCTACCCGATCACCATTCTTTAGTTGCCGGGAAATGGCTGAGTATGGCGCCGAAATAACCTCTTCTCCTTCCTTCAAGCCGCTAATGATCTCAATGTAATTGTTGTCCTGAATACCTGATTTTACTTCACGCAAGCGAGCTATTCCACCCTCATAAACAAATACGTATTCTTTGAAGTTTTCGGAAGTTCGTGGGGTGGTTTCCGCATCTTCGGACCCCTCGGTTATAACTGAACGTTTGACTTTGCCTGTGGTATCCTGACGGGTGGTAACAGCCTGAATGGGCACCGATAATACCTTATTCCGTCGACGGGTTTGAATGTCGACTGTAGCCGACATTCCTGGCCTGAAGGGAATGTAGTTGGGCTGGTCGGGAGGGATAAGATCGAGATACGATTCGCGGAGAATCTGAATTTTAACCTGAAAATTAGTAACCTGGTCAATGCTGACGCCGGAGGTGGAGGCTGAAGTAGCTATTTCGGTTACTATACCCTTGAATTTACGGTTAAGATACGCATCCACTTCGATGAGGCTGGTGTCTCCCAACTTCACCTTAATGATATCATTTTCATTCACATCAACAACGGCCTGCATATTATCGAGGTTGGCTATACGCATGAGCTCTGTGCCGGCTGAAAATTGCGAGGCTCCCATTACTCGTTCGCCTTTTTCCACACTCAGTTTTGATACACGTCCGTCGGCTGGTGCATATACGGCTGTTTTGTTCAGGTCTTCACGGCTTTTGCGAAGAGCTGCCTCGGCACTGTTTACTGCAAATTCTGAAGCCTTAATGCTTTGCTTAACAGCTTCCAGGTCGGCTTTGGCCACTTCAAAGTTGGTTTTGGCTGTTTCGAAGTCGGCATCGGAAATTACTTTTTTCTCCCACAAGGCTTTGTTTCGGTTATATACGGCTTCTACGTTTTTAAAACGGGCTTCGACCTGGGCCAACTGTGCCCGAGCATTGGCCAGATTAGCCTTTTGGGAATTGAGTTGAGCCTCAGCTTGCTCGTATGCCGATTTGTAGATCTCCGGGTCAATTCTTACCAGCAAGTCTCCGGCTTTTACCTGGTCCCCCTCTTTGACGAATATCTCAATTACTTCTCCAGAGATATACGGAGTTATTTTTATATCTTTCACTGGCTGTATTTTGCCCGTGGCTGAAATGGTTTCTACGATGTTGCGTACCTCTACTTTTTCGGTGGCCACTTTAATATCATGGCGACTGTTTTTCTTTTTAATGGCAAAGCCTATCAAGACGAGCAGCAAAATACCGCCAACTATCCAATAGTATTTCCTGTTTTTCTTCATGTTATTCTGAAATCTTATTTAATTATAATGGGTTTTCCTTGATAAAAGTCGAGAATGCGGGTTTTGAAAATAAAATCGTATTTGGCCTGGAGCAATTCACTGCGGGCGCGGTTTAGGTCTTCTTTATTTTGATTGTATTCTACCGCTGTGAGCATGCCAACGGCATATTTTTCACTGGCATAGAGGTAGCTTTCCTCCTGGGCTTCCATTTTGCGTCGGGCAGCATGATATTTTTTGAGGGCAGCCTGTGCATCGGCATGGGCCTGTGTAATGAGCTTCCGCAAATTGTTCTGAGCTAATTGTAAATCAAGATTGGCCGATTCCCGGGCAATGCGTGCCTGCTGAATAGCGTTTCTGATCCTGTACCCATTGAAAATAGGTATACTCAAATACAAGCCAAATGATTTGTTCTCATTGGCTTTCAATTGGTCGCTAAATGGCTTGATGCGGTAAGTGTATTTAGTGGATATGCCTATCACGGTATCCATTGAATTTTGAGTAATACCAATGGGATAAGTGATGAGGGTTGGAGGGATGTTAGGGTCGATTTCACGGGCTGCGCCTGAGTATCCCGTTCCCCAACTGCCCCCCAGACTCAAAACCGGGCTCATGCCTCCCCGGGCAATCTGGTAATCTTTTTCACTTTGCCGGGTACGCATGTCGGCAGCCAAAATTTCAGGTTGATGGGCTGATGCATAGCTTATAACCTCTTCTGCCTGAGGAAGCGCAAAATCATTTGTTGGTATGGTTAGGTCGGGGGCCTCAATAGTAAATCCCCGGGGATCGTCGAGGTCGATGAGTTGGGCTAACTGAAGCAGGGCCAGGTCGAGGCTGTTGCGGGCTTCCACCGCTTGCAACTCGGCCGAGGCCACTTGTGCATCCATGTTCAGCAATTCTCCACGGGCCAACTGTCCTGCTTCCACCAACAGAGCTATGCGGTCGCGTTGCTGACGTACAAGTTCCAGTTGGTTTTCCGCATTTTTCAATACTTCCATGGCGTATAGGCCCTGAAGATAGAATGTTACCACATTCAGCGAAATGTCGTTCATCATGCGTTCAACCTCTAACTCGCTGATTTGTAGTGCCAGCTGATTCCTACGTATGGTGTTAAGCTTTTGAAAACCATTAAATAATGTAAGTTGCGTAGAAACGTAGAAATTATTTGACCTCACCCTTTCGGTGGCGAATTGGTTGGTAAAAGGGTCGATGGTCTGGCCCCAGTTGTAAACATGCGAGGCATTGCCATTGAGCGTCGGAAGGGTGGAAAGTTTGGACTGGGTAAGCTGATCCTTCTGCAGCTCAACACTCAGCAACTGTTTTTTGACATTAATATTCCTGCTTCGAGCATAATTTATGCACTCTTCGAGTGTCCAGGCCTTTTTTTCTTGTGCTTGCAGCAAGGTGCCCAGAAATGATGTAAAAACAATGATTGATAATGATTTAACCCAAAGTGATATTTTCATTGTATTGCGAATTCTGAATGAAGCATGATTCATGCTGTACTATTGACGCCTGAGAAGGCCAAAGGTTTCACCTAGGCCATATTTTTTTCTCTAAAATTATTTAAAATGGGTTTGTGAGTTATCTGTGAATACCCATTCCAGTATGGGTTTTCCACATCTATAGGACTTGATTATTGCCAAAAGTGGATCACCCGTACGGAGTGTGTTTAGTTGGGCTGCTGAAACTAAAATTTCATGTTTTTTCCCTGTTTCATCTGTTGCCAGGATAAAGGTTTTCGGACCCCGCAAGAGATCAGGTTTGGTAATGCTTTCAACATAAAATAGTCTAATTAATTGATTTTGCGTATATATGGGGTCAACTGGTTCTACCCACCGAATACCTGTCTTTGAGAAACAATTTACTTTATCTCCCGGATTGTAGCTTTCAGGCATGCATCGTAAGGGAGCCACCAGGGGCATAGGGCCCCGGGAGAGGATGGCAAGGGAACTTCCAAATATTTCATCCGAAACACATTCCTCCCAAAGTGTTTCTAGCAACTTCTGACTCTCAGGAAGAGGTGTTCGGTGGGCGAGATCCGCCGGCTCCATGTTTACCTTGCCCTTGCTGATTGAAATAATCTGAACAGTAATAGTGGACGAATGCGGAGCGTTTGTGGAAAAGATCACATGGGGGGAGCCCCCTGGGTCAACCCCAATGAGTAATGTAAAGGCAGTGAGATATTTTCTTAAAATTATTGGAATATCGTAAAAATTTCCTTCTTCAAACCAGGGATGAGCTGGTTCCAAAAAAATTTTCCCATTACAATTGATTTTATCTACCCTGCAAGTTATTTTTGTACCTGCTTTCAATCCGTAATTTGCATAGGGCTTGTAATCCTGAAAAAACCGGTAGCCCTGAGCATCTTCCAGTATAAGGTATCGATTTCCGTCGGGAAAAGTCTGAACGCCCATGAAGGTAAACGTATCCCTGAATCCAGGTTCCATACGGGTATTGCATTGAGATGTCTCTTCGACAAATGTAGGCAGAACCAATCAAAAAACATCATCATGTATTGCATGACTTTTTTTGCAACTCATAATAAAAAACCCCGGAGATCGTCCGGGGCCCCAGTTCTTACCAAACCAATTTATTAAACCCCACTTGGACTGGGTTATTAAACCCAAAATTTTTTGTCGTTTTCCCAGGTTAAAATTACATTACAGAAAATAGCGGTTGCAAGTGGTTTTTTGAGGATTTCAGGCCCTGTCTTGATTGACAACGTGGCCTTTATTTGAGTGAATGTAATTCTTTTTGAGTGAACGTAAGAATGATTGAAATTGAAAAAATTTTTTGAGGAGCAGCCGAATGATCGTATCGCGGTTAAATAAAACCCTCAGGAAGATTAATGGTAATCGGGTAAAAATCACTCAGCCAAAGGTACAGAATAGCAAATAATGGTTTATAAGTATACAAATAACAACTATAGGCATGGCAATAAAAAAGAGCTTCAGGCTCAGGAGAAATAATTGAATTGGCACTGATTTTTTATGTGGTTGATTTAAAGAATATTATGATTGTCTTGGAAGGATTATTCCAGGTATTAGGCCTCAGGAGGGAGGTAGCAGAAAATTAGAATTTTGCGGCTAAAAGGGGCATTTAGCCATATGGTTAAAAATGTTAATGCTTTGAATATAAGAATATTGGCTGCTTTTTTAAGTTTTATTAACTTTTGAAATTTGCAGAATTTGCGAAATCGTAGTTTCTTTGCAGCCTTGTTTAACCCAAAAACCACACTTATGTCAGACATTGCAACCAGAGTTAAAGCTATCATTGCTGATAAGCTTGGAGTTGACGAAAGTGAAGTTACCCCTGAAGCCAATTTCACCAATGACTTGGGCGCAGACTCTCTCGACACCGTAGAACTGATTATGGAGTTTGAGAAGGAATTCAACATTGCAATTCCCGACGATCAGGCTGAAAAGATTAGCACGGTTGGCGAAGCCATCAAGTACATTGAAGAAAACGCCAAAAACTAAACGACCCCTAATTCTGTCAATAGATGGAATTGAGACGAGTTGTGATAACCGGGTTAGGTGCCCTGACACCGATTGGCAATGATGTATCCAGTTTCTGGGAGAATTTGCTAAACGGTGTCAGCGGTGCAGCCCCCATTACATTGTTCAACGCTGAGAAGTTCAAAACCCGTTTCGCTTGCGAAGTAAAAGGTTTTGATCCGCTTGCGCATTTCGATCGTAAGGAAGTACGCAAATACGACCGTTTCGCTCAGTTTGGCATTGTAGCTGCTGATCAGGCCATTGAGGATTCGGGGTTTAAGACCGCTGTCAATTTTGACCCTCTTCGGGTGGGTGTAATTTGGGCATCTGGCATTGGGGGCATCATTTCCTTCCAGGAAGAAATTCGTGGATATTACCAGGGTGATGGAACCCCCAGGTTCAGTCCATTCTTCATTCCCAAGATGATTGCCGATATTACAGCAGGCCATATTAGCATGAAGCATGGGTTTATGGGGCCCAACTTTGCAACCATCTCGGCCTGTGCTTCTTCGGCCAATGCCATTGTGGATGCCTTTAACTATATTCGTCTGGGAAAGGCTGATATAATTATCACCGGCGGATCAGAGGCTTCTATTAATGAAGCGGGTGTGGGTGGATTCAATGCTATGCATGCCATTAGTACTCGTAACGACGATCCGCAGACTGCTTCCCGGCCTTTCGACAAAGATCGTGATGGTTTTGTGATGGGAGAAGGGGGAGCAGGTCTGGTTCTTGAGGAATTAGAACATGCGCTGGCACGTGGGGCTAAAATCTATGCCGAAGTGGGGGGCGCCGGTCTATCGGCCGATGCCTACCACATGACCAGCCCCCATCCCGATGGAGAAGGTGCCCGGCTTTCCATGCTATGGGCTATCGAAGATGCTGGAATGAAGCTCGAAGACATTGACCACATCAACACCCATGGTACCAGTACTCCTCAGGGTGATATTGCCGAACCCAAAGCTATTGTGAGGCTTTTTGGTGAACATGCCTACCAAATCAATATCAATTCTACTAAGTCGATGACGGGCCATTTGTTGGGTGCTGCCGGGGCTGTAGAAGCTATTGCCACCACACTTGCCGTTGCTAACGACATCGTTCCGCCCACCATCAACCATTTCACCGATGACCCTGAAATAGATAACCGCTTAAATTTTACCTTCCATAAAGCTCAGCCCAGGGTCGTAAGAGCCGCCATTAGCAATACTTTTGGTTTCGGCGGGCACAACGCCTCTATTCTAATCCGTAAACTGGAACGCTAAAACAGCGGAATGAAAAGCCTGCTGAAGCGCCTGAGAATTCATTTCTCTCCAGACAAACCGCTTTATTTAGCCATAAAAAATATTTTCGGGTTTTGGCCCGGAAATATTTTTTTATATAAACTGGCCTTACGACACAGATCAGCCCCACTGAAAATGGTTAATGGGGAAAAGCTTTCCAATGAGCGCCTTGAATTTCTGGGTGATGCTATTCTCGATGCCGTGGTGGCTCATTATCTTTTCCGTCTTTTCCCCTTACGCGACGAAGGTTTTCTTACCGAAATGCGTAGCAAGATCGTTAGTCGCAACCAGCTTAACTTGATCTCACGAAAAATAGGTCTCTTCGACCTGATTACCACCCAGCGCGATCAACATCCCGGAAAGTCCATCAGCGGAGATGCCTTCGAAGCCTTCATTGGAGCTATGTTTATCGATAAAGGCTATGATTTTACGGAACAGATTCTCATTAATAAAATTCTCAAAGTGCATTTCGACCTCTATGAGCTTGAACACAAAGACTTCAATTTTAAGAGTAAACTTATTGAGTGGGGTCAAAAAGAAAAGCACCCGATAGAGTTTCGGGTGGTGGCTGAGAAAGGTAATGGACATTCCAAGCAATACCAAGTGGAGGTTAAAATTGATCATCAGCGGGTTGCCACTGCTATCGATAGTTCTATCAAGGGAGCTGAGCAACTAGCAGCCGAGAAGGCTGTTAATTATCTGAAGGAACAGGGTGTTGAAGTCAATAACCACCTGGCCTGAAATTTTTAGTTTAAATTTGGGGGCACAAATACCCCCAACCGTTTATGCCGGCCAAACGTCTCCAGCTGGATCCTGATCTTGAGATTTCTAGCCATTTCAGGGTATTTGGTTTAGAGACACAACTTCCAGATTACAAACTCACCCTCCGGCTCAACCAGAAACTTCGTTGGAGGATGCGTCGTGTCAACAGTTTCAGGGTTTTTGGTAAAAGGCCTGGTGCTTTTGAGGATTTTGCTCTCTACCATTACGAGTGGAACGATTATGCTGGTCTCTTCCTGGTGATTCCTATCTCTCAGATTAATAGTTTGGTACCCCTGTCTTATTTTCTTATCCGCGGAAGTTTGTTGCCTCAGCAGGAGAAAGTGATGCTGTCACTTATAGAAGCTGTGGAAGGAATCATCAACATTTATCCCATTGATTGGACGTCAGGCCAGTGGCCGAAAACTTACCGCGACTGGCTCAGGAATTTGCTCATCGATTTGGAGTATCACATCAACGATAATATCGTGACCTCAGCTACCCCTTTCGATGTTGAATTGATATGATAGGCAACCTCAAATTAATATTATGAAAACCAAAATCGTTGCTACACTGGGTCCTGCTTCATCAAGCCCTGAAATTATGGAATCCATGCTAAAAGCAGGCGTAGATGTTTTTCGTATTAATTTTTCGCATGCCAACCACAAAACTTTACCAGGACAAATAGCAGCACTCAGGGAAATCATCAACCGAAATAAGGGGCGGTGTGCGTTACTGGGCGATTTACAGGGACCTAAAATACGTATTGGTGAGGTGAGGGGAGGAGCTATTCAGTTAAAGGCGGGTCAACTCATACGCTTGGCTGGGGGTATGGGTATCTCCGACGAGAATCTGCTTTGGATAAGCTACGATGCATTGTATCGTGATGTACAGCCTGGCGAAACCATTCTGCTCGACGACGGTAAACTGAGTCTGAAAGTTGAGTCGAAGACCAGCGATGAACAACTAATAGCCCGTGTGTTAGTGAGGGGAGTGCTCACCTCACGCAAAGGAGTCAATCTGCCCGAAAGCCGCTTAACGGTTCCTGCTATTACAGAAAAAGATTTGCTGGATCTGCAACTTGCCAGCCAGCTTGAGTTGGACTGGATAGCTCTCTCTTTTGTCAGACAGGCCAAAGACATCACAGCCCTTAGAAAAGAAATCCGCAAGATGAGCCGCAATTGGAATCCGGGCATTGTAGCTAAAATTGAGAAACCCGAGGCTGTAAAGAACCTGGATGAAATTATCGACGTGGCGGATGCTTTGATGGTTGCCAGGGGCGATTTGGGAGTGGAAATGCCTTTCGAACAGATTCCTGCCATTCAGAAAACTATTATCCGCAAAGCCGTTCCCCGGTGCAAGCCTGTAATTGTGGCCACCCAGATGCTGGAAGGTATGATTAATAATACACGGCCTACCCGGGCCGAAATCAACGATGTGGCCAACTCGGTGATGGATGGCGCCGATGCCCTGATGCTCAGTGGCGAAACCTCTACCGGCCAATACCCCGTGGAAGCCGTGGCTGCCATGAGTCGCATCATTCAGGAAACAGAGAAATATCCTGAAACTTATCATAAACCTCAGGTTCTGCCAGGGGCGAAAACCTCGCGCGCCATTAGCGATGCTGTCATCAGCGCAGCGGTAGACCTGAGTATACAATTGCAGGCCGACGCTTTGCTTACCTATACCCTCACCGGCTATACTGCCCGTAAGCTTTCCAGCCTGAGACCCGGTGCCCGCATTTTTATCTTTGCCAAAAGCCCAAGGCTTATCCGAAGGCTCAACCTTCACTGGGGTATTACTGGTTTCGTTCAGAAAAACCTTCACTACACCGACGACAATCTGGGCCAAATGGTGCAACTGCTCACACAGGAGGGTGAAATAGCAAAAGGCAATGTGGTTATTAAAATCGCTGGCTTTCCCATGAAAGAAAAAGTTAAATCCAATATGCTTGTAGTGAGCAGGGTTTGATTTTTACTGTAAGAAGAGCCAAAACATTTTCACGGGCTTTCTGTTTTTTCATCAATTATATATTGAAAATAAGCTATTAAGCCAGAAAAAAGTTGTAAAATTGCAGCACTTAGAGATAGTAAGGATCCTTAATCCTCATCCGATGCGGAAAACTTTGATTCTGTATATTTTGGTACTTTTATGGCCTTCAGCACTGAAGTCCGCCACCCAAGGTGAGTTCAACGCGGGTCAAATGATCATGGAGCATGTAACCGATGCGCACGAATGGCATATATTCAGCATCGGCCATACCCATGTAAGCATTCCTCTCCCGGTTATTTTATGGCATGAGGGGCGGCTGTATGTTTTCAACTTTTCCCAATTTCATCACGGTGAAAGCACTTATAAGGGATTTAAATATATGACCGATGGCCCTTTAAAGGGCAAAATTGTCTATATAAGTGAGTCAGACGGTCAGCCCGTAGTGCCTCTCGATTTTTCTATTACCAAAAACGTGCTGGCTATTTTCTTCAGCGTTATTTTACTCTTAGTGATTTTCTTTTCTATTGCATCTTATTATCGTCGTAATCCCAATACCCCACCCAGGGGGCTAGCAGCTTTACTTGAGCCCATTATTCTCTTTATTCGTGACGACATTGCGCGTTCTTCCATCGGCGAAAAACTTTACGAGCGTTACACACCCTATTTGCTGACGGTTTTCTTTTTCATTTTTTTCAACAATTTAATGGGACTGGTACCTTTTTTCCCGGGAGGAGCCAACGTTACGGGGAATATTACAGTAACCATGGTTTTGGCTTTGTTTACCTTTTTTATTACTACTATTAGTGGAAACCGCGATTATTGGCGGCATATTTTCAATGCCCCGGGCGTGCCCTGGTGGCTTAAAATTCCCGTGCCCCTGATGCCTGTGGTAGAATTGCTGGGGGTGTTTACCAAGCCCTTCGTGCTCATGGTCCGTCTTTTTGCCAACATTACTGCTGGGCACATCATCGTACTGGGCTTTATCTCCGTGATTTTCATTTTCGGAAACATTCATCCGGCCCTGGGATATGGAGTAAGCTGGGTTTCGGTGCTCATGTCGGTGTTTCTGAGCCTCCTCGAGTTGCTGGTTGCTTTTTTGCAGGCATTTGTATTTACCTTGTTGTCAGCCTTATATTTTGGAATGGCTACAGAAGAGCATGCCAGTGATCACTCTCACACTTCGCATTAAACCTTTACCCTAAACTCTTATACTATGTCGTTATTAAACATTCTTTTACAAACCGCAGTGGACTTATCGCCATATGCAAAGATCGGAGCAGGGCTGGGTGCGGGTATTGCTGCCATTGGTGCCGGTCTGGGCATTGGTAACATTGGTGCCAGAGCACTGGAAGCCATAGCCCGTCAGCCCGAAGCTGTCAACGATATTCGCTCCAACATGATTGTTGCTGCCGCTCTTATCGAAGGCGTAGCTTTTTTTGCTGTGGTGATATGTTTGTTGATCCTTATCCTGTGATAAGGCACAAGGCTCGCAAGGCTGTATGCAGCGGTTGGCTGCAGCCAGCCTTTTCTAAGGAAAATAATTGATTATTAATAATATAATAGTCCATGGAATTAGTTAAACCGGATGTAGGTTTGATTTTCTGGATGACCCTGTCGTTTGGCATCCTGCTTTATGTTCTATCGCGATTTGCGTGGCCTGTGATTATGAATGCCCTCAGGCAGCGCGAGCAGCGGATTACAGAGGCGCTTGAGTCGGCTGCCCGGGCCCGTGAGGAAATGCAAAAGTTAAAAGCTGAAAATGAGGCTCTTCTTCAGCAGGCCCGCGAGGAACGTGATGCTCTACTGGCCAATGCCCGTAAAACGGCGGAGAAAATTGTAGAAGAATCGCGGCTCAGGGCCCAGAATGAATACGATGCCATCGTGGCTTCGGCCAAAGCCGACATAGAAAATGCCCGCCAGGCTGCCATCATCGAGCTAAAAAATACCGTGGGTAATCTATCGGTTGAAATTGCTGAGAAAATTCTCAGAGCTAAGCTCAGCGAAGAAGAAAAGCAAAGTGAATTGATCCGTAAACTTATCGAAGAAGCTCAAATTACCCGCTGACTATGCGCAAAATCATCCCTCATCGTTCCTTAGCCCACCGTTACGCCCTCGCCCTCTGGGAGGTGGCCATAGAGCATCAAATGGTGCAGGAGGTTTATAACGATATGCTGCTCATTACCCAGGTGGCCGCTGAGAATCCTGAATTCAGAAGGGTGATGGTTAGCCAGGTGATTCCTGAAAAGAAAAAAATGCAGGTTTTCAAGGCCATCTTCGAAAAACACATTTCTTCGGTTACCCTCTCATTTAGCCAATTGGTAATCGAAAACGGTCGACAGGGCATTTCCCTTAGCATTGCAGCGGAGTATATTTCGATTTACAAGCAATATTTCCGGATTTTTGACATTACACTTCGTTCAGCCGTCCCCTTTAAATCGGAAGACAAACAACGATTATTGGAAAAACTGCAACCCGTCGTCAGAGGTACGGTAAACCTGGAAGAGGAGACGGATCCTTCTCTTATTGGAGGTTTTCAGGTGATTTTTGAGGACTACGTATATGATGCCAGCGTGAGGCGAGAGCTGGAGCGATTCAGGCAGGAGTTTACAGTTAATTTGTTCGAAAAACAATATTAAGCCATAATATGACAGACATTAGACCCGCAGAAGTATCAGCCATACTGAGGCAGCAACTGGCCGGACATCGTTCGGAGGCCGAGTTGGAAGAAGTTGGAAGCGTCTTGCAGGTGGGCGATGGAATAGCCCGTATTTATGGCCTGGCCAATGCACAGGCTGGCGAATTGGTTGAATTTGTGAAAAATGGACTCAAGGCCATTGTTCTAAACCTGGAAGTAGATAACGTAGGGGTGGTGTTGCTGGGCGACGCCGAAGAGATCAAGGAAGGAGATCTGGTAAAGCGTACGGACCGCATAGCTTCCATAGACGTTGGGGAAGGACTGTTGGGCCGGGTTATTAATACCCTTGGCGAACCCATCGACGGAAAGGGTGCTATACGCGGACCTTTGTATGCCATGCCTTTAGAGCGCAAAGCTCCTGGCGTTATTTTCCGCCGTCCGGTCAACGAGCCCCTGCAGACCGGTATCAAAGCCATTGATGCTATGATTCCGATTGGCCGTGGCCAGCGTGAGCTTATCATCGGTGACCGCCAGACAGGGAAATCTTCCATTGCCATCGATACCATCATCAATCAGAAAGAATTTTACGATAAAGGTCAGCCTGTTTACTGTATTTATGTGGCTATTGGCCAGAAAGGCTCCACTGTTGCACAGATTGTAAAAACGCTGGAAGCTTTCGGGGCTATGCCTTATACAGTGGTGGTAGCTGCTACAGCTTCCGATCCGGCCGCTATGCAGTTTTACGCTCCCTATGCAGGAGCAGCCATTGGTGAGTATTTCAGAGACACGGGCCGTCCCGCACTCGTGGTATACGACGACCTGTCGAAACAGGCCGTAGCTTACCGCGAAGTCTCCCTGCTGCTGCGTCGCCCTCCTGGGCGCGAAGCTTATCCCGGCGATATTTTTTACCTTCATTCTCGTCTGCTCGAACGCGCCGCCCGCATCATCGACAGTGATGAGATTGCCGCTAAAATGAACGACCTGCCCGAATCTATCCGGCCTATGGTCAAAGGGGGAGGCTCATTGACTGCCCTGCCTATCATCGAAACTCAGGCGGGTGACGTCTCGGCTTATATCCCCACCAATGTAATTTCCATTACCGACGGACAGATATTCCTGGAAACCAATCTTTTTAATTCAGGAATACGTCCTGCTATCAATGTGGGAATCTCTGTTTCGCGTGTAGGGGGAGCTGCCCAGATTAAAAGTATGAAAAAGGTGGCCGGTACCTTGAAGATTGACCAGGCCCAGTACCGCGAGCTGGAAGCCTTCTCTAAATTCGGCTCCGACCTCGATGCCGCCACGATTGCCGTGCTTGAGAAAGGTAAGCGTAATGTGGAAATTCTCAAGCAGGGATTGCATCACCCCATGCCTGTGGAAAAACAAATTGCTATCATTTTCTGCGGAACCAATAATCTTTTGCGTAATGTTCCTCTCAATCGCATCAAAGATTTTGAGGATGAATACCTTACATACCTTGAAACTAACCACAAGGATGTCCTCGAAAGCATACGCATGGGGCAGCTTACCGATGAGCTGGCAGCTCAATTGAAGTCAATCGCTGAAAAGCTTGTAAAACGCTACGTTTAATTCTTAGTCCTGTCTTATGCCCAGTTTAAAAGAAGTTAGGTTACGGATTATTTCTGTCAAAAATACCCGGCAGATTACCAATGCCATGAAACTGGTGTCGGCCTCCAAATTCAGGAAGGCACAGAAAACCATCACTACTACCCGTCCTTATGCACAGAAATTGAGAGAATTACTCGCCAATCTGGCCGCCAGTTCTGGCGATATTCCTTTCCCTTTCAGCGAAGACCGACCCCAAGAGAAGATTCTTTTAGTTGGGATCTCATCCAATAAAGGTTTGTGCGGGGCTTTTAATGCCAATGTAATTAAGGCCCTCAAAAAGGAGGCTGACGAGCGTTTTTCTGTGCAGAAAGCCTCAGGTTCCCTGCAAATTATGGGCGTAGGCAGGCACATCAGCGACTTCTTCTCGAAAAAAGGGTATCCTTTTGCAGGTCGCTACGATCATTTGGTGGCCAAGGTCACTTATGAGGCCTCCGCTGCTTTTGCCGATGAATTGATGGAACGCTGGAAAAAGGGTGAATTTAATCATATCTGGTTGGTATACAATCAGTTTAAAAATGCAGCCACGCAGATAATCACTATTGAACCCTTTCTGCCCTTGAACAGCACACCTGCCAAAACCCAGGGAAAATCTATCGAGTATTTGTTTTTACCCAATCGCTCTGAAGTGCTCGAGGATCTGGTGGTGCAAACCCTTCGGATGCAGATTTACAAAGCCCTGCTCGATTCCTTCGCAGCCGAACAGGGTGCGCGCATGACGGCCATGATGAAAGCTACCGATAATGCCTCGGAAATGCTTAAAGAGCTGCAACTGCAATACAACAAAGCCCGGCAGGCTGCCATAACCCGAGAAATTATTGAAATTGTCTCGGGTGCAAATGCCCTGGGCGGAAATTGATTATCTTTGTATGATTGGTAAATTAAATCAAAGACTTTATGAAAAAGATTATAGAAGATGCTCTGAATGAACAGGTTAAACGCGAAGAACACAGTTCTCGGCTTTACCTTCAAATGGCTACCTGGTGCGAAGTGAATGGTTATCCCGGTGCCGCTGCTTTTCTTTACAAACAGGCAGATGAAGAACGCATGCATCAGTTGAAATTCGTTCACTATATCAACGACCGGGATGGTGAAGCTTTATTGCAAACCGTAGAAGCCCCTGAATCGAAATACGGTTCTTTAAAAGATTTGTTTGAAAAAGTGCTGGCCCACGAGAAGTATATCACTGCCTCCATCAATGATATTTATGGGCTTTGCCTTAAAGAAAACGATTTTACTACAGCTAATTTCCTCCAGTGGTTTATTAATGAACAGATAGAGGAAGAAAGCACCATGCGGTCTATACTCGACAAAATCGATCTGGCGGGTGACCAGAGGGGTGGATTATTCCATATTGACAAGGAGTTGTCAGGTATGGCAGCTGCCCGTGCCTCAGCCGATGCAGGTGGAACTACGGCAGAATAGTTACTTTTAAAATTAATACTCCAGGCTGATCCCTTAGCCTGGTTTTTTTGTTTTAAGACAAACGATTATTTATGACTGATCATGAAATCATACTGGTAAATGAACACGACCAGGTTACTGGAACGGGCGAAAAAATGGAGGTACATCGTAAAGCGCTGATGCATAGGGCCTTTTCTGTAATTATTCTCGATTCTCAGGGAAAAATGCTATTGCAGCGAAGAGCTCTGTCGAAGTATCATTCGGCCGGCCTATGGACCAATGCCTGCTGCAGCCACCCCCGGCCCGGTGAAGAAACACCGGTGGCCGCTCAGCGTCGCTTACAGGAAGAGCTCGGATTCAAATGTACATTGCATTATCATGGATGGTTTCATTACATGGCACCTTTTGATAATGGATTGACAGAAAATGAGATAGATCATGTTTTCAGTGGTTTGTATGAAGGAGAGGTGCCTTTTAATCCCACAGAAGTGGAAGAGGTGATGTGGGTCGACGGCCTCACGCTCCGCTCATGGATGAACGATAAACCTGAAGATTTCACAGTATGGTTCCGGATCATATTCGAACGAATTGAGCAATTTTACCCGCTGAAAATTCGGATGGATAAGGAAATTGGATAAAAATCTTTCAATCAGGGATGAACTGAACGGCTGAAGCTTTAAAGGAAGCCCATACACGGGCACCGGGCTTCAAATCAAGCTCGAGTAGGGCACTATGGCTAATGAGGGCAGCCAACTGAAAACCACAATCGATGATTACTTCGATACCATGCCGCACGGGTACCATTTCGGTGATGGTTCCATAGAACCGATTACGGGCTGAGGAACTTAATTTTTCCACAGAGAGTACAATGTCGGCCACAGAAATGCTAATGTGCCCCCGACCCATTTGAGAGGGAGCAGGTAGGCAAATGAACTGGTTGGAATCGAGGCGGGCATGGACCAGGCCTTCGCCAGGGCCAGGAAGTAATTCGCAGGGATAAAAATTGCGGATGCCTGCATAGCGGGCTACAAACTCATCGGTAGGTCGCAAAAAAACTTCCTGAATAGGGCCAACTTGCACCAACTGCCCCTGTTTGATGACTGCCAGGTGAGTGGCGAGCGAAAGAGCTTCGTCGGGGTCGTGAGTAACGTGAATAATGGGCAAACTGGGATGCCTGAGTTTTTTTAAGACCTGATAGAGGCTGTGGCGCATTTCTGCATCTACGCCCGAAAAAGGTTCGTCGAGAAGGAGAAGGTGAGGTCGAAGGGCCAGCGTACGTGCAATAGCCACCCTGCGGGCTTCACCCCCCGATAAGCTCTCCGGGCGGCGATGCAATAAACTTTTAACACCCGTAACTTCAGCCCAGTGATTTATCTCTCTTTCTGTTTCTTCTTTGCTTAGCCCCCGCATACGAATGGGATAGGCGATATTTTGTTTCACAGTGAAATGGGGAAACAATGCCATATCTTGAAAAACCAGTCCAAAACGGCGTTCACTTACAGGTTGTCGCGTAATCTCCTGTCCGTCGAAAAGTATTTTCCCTTCCTGTGCTTCCCTGATTCCTGCCAATACCTCCAGCAACATCGACTTACCGGCACCCGAAGGACCAGCTATCACCCAATATTCCCCTCCTGCAACCTTCAAGCTTAGGGGGCCCAGTACAAAGCTTCCAGCTCTATGCTTTATTCCCTGAATTTCTAACATATCTGAAGTCGTTGGAAAGGATACGGGCCAGAATGAATACACCCAGGCTAACCCCCAGCAGAATTATGGCCACTGGTGAGGCATAGGAAAGGCCCAGGTTATTGAGGCGGTCGTAAAGAAATACAGGTGTCACCATGGGATGATAGGCAACAATAACCACCGCGCCAAATTCGGAAAGGCCCCGAGCAAACATCATAACCAGACCTGCGGCAATGGAACGGCTGGCTAATGGAATGGATATTGAGAGCAATATTCTTAAAGGGCTTGCGCCAAGGGTAGCGGCTGCTTGTTCCAATCGTGGGGGTACGGCTTCGAAACCCGTTCGTGCCGCATGAATGAGAAAAGGTAGACTCACAAAAGCCATGGCTATACCTATGCCCAGTGGATGCCCCACAAAACTAAGCCCCAGAGCTGAAGCAAGCCTGCCGACCACCGTATCGCGCGAGAGGAAGCCCAGCAGGGCTACACCGGCAGACGTGTGAGGTATAACTATGGGCAGGTCGATGATTCCTGTAATAAGTTGCTTAAAAGGGAAGTGGTGCCGGGCCAGCAGCCAGGCCAGAGGAATAGCTCCAAGGGCCCCTGCAAAAGTAGCGGCTGCCGAAATGAGCAGAGTTAAACGTAAACTTTGCTGAAATTCAGCGTCGGCGGCCGTCTGAAATATTACTTTTGTGTTGCTGCTCAGGGCCAAGCCTGCGAGAGGTGCTACTATAAATAGTAGCACCAGCGCTGAGAGGCATGTGACCACCAGGTAAAAAGCAGAAAATTTCTTCATCGGGCCAGGAGAACGGTTTTAAAAAAGTCTTGTATGTTCTTAGGGCTGCAAAAATAACCGGGAATTGTCAATTTCTTTCAAAAAAGAAAAAACCGCCCATTGGGTGGGCGGTGAATTAGGATAATAAGCCTTGATTTACAAGCCTATCTTTTTTCGGATAGCCGGTGGCAACGCCTGTTTGTTGACCATTATGTCCATGGTTTTAAGCCTTACAAAGGGAATGGAAGCATAGAAATATCCATCAAACTTGTTGTCGGCTCCCCAGGAATTTTTAATGTAGTAGTATTTGTTGCCAAATTGGTCGAAACCATAGCCCACCATGTGCATGCCGTGGTCGTCGGTGGTCTGGTAGTTGTCAAATTCTTTCTGCCGCATTTCCTGGGTTACTTTCTTTTCGGGCACTACCCGGTCAAGGTTGTACATCTGCGAAGCTCTTTCCTTTTCGGTGAGTTTTTCCCAGCGTGCTTTTTCGCTGCCACTCAACTCAGCTACATCGGTCTCGGGAACTACAGCCAGCCCTTTATTGTAGGCAAAACCTTTTTCGCTGACATCGGCCGCCCAGGCCACCGAATACCCATTGTCGAGCGCATAATCGATTACTTCCATCATTTCATCCAGCGGAAGATTATATGCCTCTCCCCAGGCCCAGTTGTCGGGCACCTCAAGAATGAAGGGTTTATAAAAAGGATGATGGGTAAAGGAAGTTAGGATGATGTAATCCTCTTCCTTGATGCCCAACCAATCGGCAAAAGTGCGGGGTGTGTATTCTTTTCCGTTGTAGGTAAATTTTTCAGGAACCTTGCCCAGATAAGCGTCCAGAATTCCCTTAAAACCTTCAAACCATGCAGGAGTTAGCTTGTGGTTGGGGTTTTTTATGATAGCATCCATATAGGCCTTGGTTACGGCATCCAGTTCACCATGCACGTGTTTATCTTCTCCGTAATTCAAACCAGGATAAACGTTTTCTGGAACTATTCCACGTCCTGAAATAGTGTGCATTACGTCATGAAAAGCGCCGCCACCTCCAAAATTGATGGTGCCCTGCATGCGCACATAGCGCTGAGCCTTTTTCTCGTAAGCATCTCTTACGCAAAACATTTCGGAGAGGTCGAATTCTCCTTTTCCATTGCGTAAGAGTTCAGACTCCAGGAACGACAGTCCCGAAAAGCTCCAGCACGTGCCCGACCTGAATTGATTTTTAACACTGGTATGGGGGATCTCCTTTTTAAGAGTGAAGTGGTAGGAGCTATCTACCTTTTCCTGCTGGCTCCAGGAAACAAGGGGTAAAAAAAGGACGAGCCAGAGCATCAGGTGTGATTTTGTTTTCATCATAAGTGCTTAGGTTAAGTGTTGGGAGGCAAAGGTAGTAAAACCAGGGGATATGGTTTGCATGCCAGGATTAAACTTTTAGTCTCCATCGGGTTTCCATACATTTGAAACGTAATTTAAGACCAGTGGAAAAACATATTTATCCTGTTACGATTCTTTCGCGTGCGGAGCGAGAAGCCAAACTCAGGCAACGCAGCCGGGTTATCTGGTTTACGGGGCTATCAGGTGCAGGCAAATCAACGCTCGGCCTTTTGCTTGAAAAGACATTGTTTGAAAGAGGGTTTGTGGTGCAGCTTTTCGACGGCGACAACATACGCTCGGGCATTAATAAAGACCTGGGATTTACACTTGACGACCGGCGTGAAAACCTTCGCCGGGTGGCCGAAATCAACCGGTTGTTTCTCAACAGCGGAATAATCACCATCAATTGTTTCATAGCTCCTACAATAGAGTTGAGAAGCATGATTGCTCAAATTATCGGCCCCGACGACCTTATCGAAGTTTTTACCGATTGTCCGCTCGAGGTTTGCGAACAGCGTGATACCAAAGGCTTGTACAAAGCCGCCCGAGAGGGCAAAATCAGCCACTTTACCGGTATCAGCTCCCCTTTCGAACCTCCGCTGAATCCCCGATTGCACCTTCACACCGATTTACTCTCTCCGGAGGTCTGTCTCGAAAAAATTTTGGACGTGGTGTTGCCATTGATCACATTTCAATAGGGGATTAAAATCTGTCGGTATTTTTTTGTGGCTTTACTGGCATTCTTTTACTACAAGCGTTAGTTTCAATAAAAAGAGGCTGCCCGATGCAGACAGCCCCATGGTTTTTAATTGTAATATCAGGTATTATTGATGTTTTTGTTGCTATCTACATCACCTTCAGCATGGTTTTCACCAGATTGTCGGCGCCTTCGGCTATTTCGCTTATACGCGAATCAAGCATATAGCATGGGGTGCTGAAGATTTTATTGGCCTTGTCAGATACTACTTCGGCCACGGTAGATTCAATGTGTTTTCCACCCATCTTTTCGATGTGTGAGGCGGTTTGCGCATCGGTACCAATGGTGGTGGTTACTTTTCCCAGAATTTTGGTAATCAGCACAGGGCTTATACACATGGCCCCTATGGGTTTTCCGGCTGCATGCATGTCGCGCACCACTTTTTCGATGATGGGATTCACTTTGGCATTCACCCCATCAAAGGCGTAAGTGAAGAAATTTTTGGCCACCCCAAAGCCGCCCGGGAAGAGTAGGGCATCGTAGTCGGCAGGATTAAACTCCTCGGCTCTTTTAATTTTCCCCCGGGCAATGCGTGCGGCTTCCACCAGCACATTGCGTTCTTCTTTCATCTCCTCGCCAGTAAGATGATTTACTACATGTGCTTGAGGAATATCCGGGGCAAATAAATCGTAGGTGCATCCATTATTATCGACGGCCAGCATGGCCATTACAGCTTCGTGAATTTCGGCTCCATCGTAAACTCCGCATCCTGAAAGAAAAATAGCAAATTTTTTCATGGCTTGCATTTTTTATTTTCTCATCCCCAAAAATAGTAAAAATTCGATAAAATTCCCTCGCCCCTTTTGGATTGCTGAATGAGGTTTAAGAGTCGGCATACTCATATTATTTGAGGTCATGTCCTTGAAAAACTTATTACAGGTCAGGTACGCCGCGCATGCGGTTTCATGCCGGCCGTTTTGTCTCTCGGTTTTTTGTCATTCTTTGACATTCATTCTATTTCAAATCTGCGAGGGCTATGTTTACGCTTTAGTAAAGCATGGGTTGGTGCGAGGGGGTACTATAGGTTTTAGGGCTTGGGTCACCAAATATTCGGGATGCTTGCAAATTCCTTGGGCACTTCGTGTGCTTTTACGGGAGGTAACCCCAATTCTTTCAAAAATTTATTGTGTATTTCTCTGGCTTTGATAATTTCCCTGTCAAGTTCAGCAACCTTTTTGTTTACCTCTTCCAGGTCAATAGGTTCTTCGTCTAACGATGTACTTACATAGCGATAAATATTCAGATTGAAATCGTTTTCTCGATTTCGTCCATAGATACTCTGCGGGAGTAACGTGCTTCTTCTTTTCGCTCCCGGTAGGTGTCCACTATTTTTTTAATATGTTCGGGCAGCAGGGTGTGTCTTAACCCCTAATTAGCTGAACCCAATTTAACAAATTAAATTTGGACAGTAAATTTTTAAAATTATGAGTAAGAACAAACAATAATTTGGGTTAGAAGAGAAGCTCCAGATTCTTCGGGAGGGGGGAAAACCATGGAGTAGATGTATCCTGTCGCAAGTATCAGATTGCGCGTAGC
>JBMFOU010000019.1:0-65095 GCA_049969475.1 Bacteroidales bacterium
ATAAGATATGGAACACCTGGCTTGGTTTCAATTGGATATGAAGGGGTAATTGCAAATAATATGTTTAGATTACTTTGGAAATCTGATGATTTATTCGTGCCAAAGTTTTGGTATTATACTTTCCAAAAAATCGAGAAGTCGATTTATAAATTATCAAGTTCATCCTCTATGCCAGCTATTAGCTTTTCTACAATAGAACGGATTTCAATAGCTTTTCCTAAAACCTCGAAAGAACAAGAGAAAATTGCTAATACACTTTCCTCCGTTGATGATTTGATAAAAGCCCAACACCAAAAAATAGAACTATTGCAACAACACAAAAAAGGATTATTGCAGGGATTGTTTCCTAACCTTAATTGAAATATGACCGAAAAATTTCAAAACAAATACCGCATACCTTCTGCCCGTGCCCCATGGTGGGATTACCGCAATGCCGCTGCCTATTTTATTACCATTTGCACCCAACACCGCCAACATTTTTTCGGGGAAATTGTCCATGGGAAAATGGTATTATCCGAAATTGGAAAAATTGTTGAATCCGAATGGTTAAAAACATTTGAAATGCGTCCGGATATGAATATAACGATGGGCGAATTTGTGGTGATGCCCAATCATTTTCACGCCATTATTGGCATTGGCGAAAATGAATACAATACGCCAACACGTAGAGACGCAATGCATTGCGTCTCTACTGATGAAACCGATGAAACCCATGAAACCCAAAACCAATTTGGACCGCAATCCAAAAACCTGGCATCTATTATTCGTGGATTTAAATCATCCGTGACGATTGCCGCCCGTAAAATCAACCCTGCATTTGCATGGCAATCCCGTTTTCACGACCACATCATTCGCAATGATGAATCCCATCAAAAAATAAGGCAATATATTTTGAATAACCCTGCCCATTGGCAGGACGACCAATTAAAAAAATAGACATTATACCTATGACAACAAACAACCATACCGAATTAGGCAAAACCCTCTGGAAAATAGCCGACGACCTGCGAGGTTCCATGAACGCCGACGATTTCCGCGATTACATGCTTTCGTTCTTATTTCTACGCTACCTGAGCGACAACTACGAAGAAGCAGCCCGGAAAGAACTCGGTAAAGATTATCCATCGCTCAGCGGAAACGGGGGCAAAACCCCACTATTCATTTGGTACGAACAAAACCCCGGCGATGTGGCCGAATTTGAAAAGCAGATGCGAAGAAAGATACACTATGTCATAGAACCGCAATATTTGTGGAAGCATATCGCCTACCTGGCCAAAACCCAGAGCAAAGACTTGCTTAAGACTTTACAGGATGGCTTCAAATACATCGAAAACCAATCGTTCGAAAGAGCCTTTCAGGGTTTGTTCTCCGAAATCAACCTGGATTCCGATAAACTCGGAAAAAGTTATGAGGAGCGCAACAAAAAACTTTGCACCATTATTCAGAAAATTGCCGAGGGCATTAACCAGTTTTCCCCCGATAAGGATATTTTAGGCGATGCCTACGAATACCTTATTGGTCAGTTTGCGGCAGGTTCGGGCAAAAAAGCGGGCGAATTTTACACCCCGCAACGCATTTCCGATATTCTCTCCGAAATTGTAATTCTCGACAGCCAAAACCCGGCCCAGGGCAAAAAGAAAAAAATCGAGCGGGTTTTAGACTTTGCCTGCGGTTCGGGGTCATTGCTACTAAACGTTCGCAGAAAAATAATGGAAGCAAATGGAACCATCGGCAAACTCTACGGACAGGAAAAAAACATCACCACCTACAACCTTGCCCGGATGAACATGCTGTTGCATGGGGTGAAAGACACCGAATTCGAAATCCATCACGGAGATACCCTGCTCAACGATTGGGAGATCTTAAAAGAAATCAATCCGGCCAAGAAATTAGAATTTGATGCGGTAGTAGCCAATCCTCCCTTTAGCTACCGCTGGGAGCCCACCGAAGAAATGTCGCAGGACTTTCGTTTTAAAGATTACGGCCTGGCCCCTAAGTCGGCAGCAGATTTTGCCTTCCTGCTGCATGGCTTCCATTTCCTTGGCAAAGAGGGAACCATGGCTATCATTTTGCCTCACGGTGTATTGTTCAGAGGCGGAGCCGAGGAAAAAATCCGAAGAAAGCTCTTAGAAGACGGTAACATCGACACGGTTATAGGGCTACCGGGCAACCTGTTCTTCTCTACGGGGATTCCGGTTTGTATTTTGGTGCTGAAAAAGTGCAAAAAATTCGACGATGTGTTGTTTATCAATGCGGCCGAGCATTATGCGAAAGGCAAACGGCAAAATGCGCTACTGCCCGAACACATAAGCAAGATTGTAGAAACCTACCAATACCGCAAAGAAGAAGACCGCTACTCCCGAAGGGTATCGATGGCAGAAATTGAAAAAAACGACTTCAACCTCAATATTTCACGCTATGTAAGCACAGCAGTTGAAGAAGAAATCATTGACCTGAAAGAAGTAAACCAAAAACTCGTTGACATTGAGAAAGAAATAGCAAAAGCAAGGGAAACCCATAATAACTTCTTAAGAGAATTGGGTCTTCCCCCCATATAACGAACGGATGCATTGGGCCATGCAAGGTAAGCATCTTACAAGCCGGCATGTACACCGGTGAAGCGATGGCCCCCGGCATGGCTTCCTAAAAGACTTTAGTTCAAAACAGCCAAAGAGGGTAATTGAGAATAAGACCTTTTGTCGAAAGCTTTATGAGGCTTTTTCCCGGATAAAAGTCGATAACTACAACAACCTCAGGATGTCTTAAGGATAAAAAATCAGCGTTCGGGCATTTCGAAGTTGTATTGCATATCAGTAATTTCCAATTTCAACCAGGTCCAATCCTGCGCTTCAAGTTTCCAGGTGGCTGTCATCCGCGAAGGAATTTTAATGCCATCAAAAGTTTTGTATTCCTCCACCGCAATAATCCATTCATACTTTCGGGCATCCGGCTTATTATCCTTATATCTTTGGGCAGTAAACCGTACAAAATCTCCCGACGAGTTAAAATAGAAGGTACCTGTTCCGGATTTTCCACGATACGTCATCGTTGCCATTACGGTGGTGTCATTTATCTGTTTCCATGCAATATAATCGCTCAGAGCCAGGGAAGGGAACCACACTATCTCCCCCAAATACCTCTGAATCGTACCTTCATCGAGTTTATCACCCTGTTCGTTCACAATAGGCCAGAGTGCGTTAAGTTTAATTAGCATGTGGCCGGACCCATTGATGTACTTATCTCTTCCGACAAAGAAAAGCAAGTTGTTCATTTTTACTTCCACAACCCAGATAAAGGCGGGAGGTTCGCCTGAGGTATATTGTAGGGCGGAAGCAGGCAGCCAGTCTTTCTGTTGGGGATTTAACTTCAGGTAGGCTTTTTGGGTTATTTTACCCGAATAAATCAGGGGTTTGCCTACGGCTCCGGATGTGCGCAGCCATTTTCTTACAGGTTCAGGCAATTTACCCATATCATCTTCGCTCAGCACCTTGTCGAATCTTATCTCACGTTGACGCATCCATTCCCCGATTTCTTTATGTACAAGGGTATGGAAATAAAAATTGCCACACATAATTAAAGACACCGCAGCCACAATCATATTGGGAAGAGTGCCAAACCTGGCATCCTTCCAATATATAACAATGAGCGCCTGCGAAATAATTACAGCGGCAAAACCCAGTAACCAAACATACTTAAAATCAACAAAATATAATATTATAAATAAAACAAAAAGAATTGCAGCTAATAGCCATAGCAGGCCCCTGGCAGAGGAAATGGGAGATTTCAGTGGTGGAACCTCGACCAATTGAAAACCTTTTACAAAGCCCAGTAAATGAATGGCTGCATGTAAAACAACTATTACTGCGAAAACAGTTTTCATATTATATTTTGAAGAATTTATATGTAGATGGTTTTCGTGAGCTGAAGAATACACAAAGCGGCAAAAAACACATGAGCCAGGACATTAATTTTTCAATTACCTCCCGGCTTAAATCCAATGGAAGGCCGGTCTTCAGGTCGGTTAGGTTTTGCCGTTTTGATAACTGCCTCTACGTCTACGAAGGTGATGATTTGCAGGGCATCGTGAGGTATATCGGGCATTTTGGACAATCGTTCGCTTTGAGCTCTCATTATATTTTCGAGCAGATTACGCACGAAGCGGGCATTGCCAAAATGCTTGTCTTTCGCTTCAAAGGCATCTATAAAGAAACCTAACAGGGCAGTTTCTGCTTCAGGTTCCAGTTGCATTTTGCGCTTGCGGCACATGGCTTCGAATATTTCGAAAAGCTCATCGGGCTGATAATCTGCGAAAGTAAAATACCGATTGAAACGATGCTTAAGGCCGGGATTGGTTTCAATAAGGGCTTTCATTTCATCGGTATAACCAGCCAAAATGACCACAAACTTATCGCGGTCGTTTTCCATACGAATAAGTAAGGTTTCGAGGGCCTCGCGTCCAAAATCGTTGCCTGAGTTTCCGGGAGGATTAAGTGCATAGGCTTCATCGATGAATAGAACGCCATGCATAGCGGAGTCGATTACCTGCTGAGTCTTGGGTCCGGTCTGACCAATATATTCACCCACCAGGTCGTTGCGCGAGACCTCCACTACGTGTCCTTTGGGCAAAAGGCCCAGTGATTTATAGATACGGCCGATAAGGCGGGCCACCGTGGTTTTGCCGGTACCCGGAGGGCCCATAAAGACTGCATGCAACGACAGAGGTTGGGTGGCCAGTCCTTCCTCGCGACGCATCTTTTCAACCTTTAGAAAATTAAGCAGATTAAGTATATCCTGCTTTATCTGAGTCAATCCGGTAAGTTCATTCAGCTCTTTGAGTATTTCATCGATCGACTCGGTAACCTCTTCTACAAACTCCTTACCTATGGCTTGTTCCACATCTGCAAGGGTAATGGTGGCCAGGTCGGCATCGGTGATGGTATCCATTTCGGCCAGCCGCGATGATTGGAGTCTGACAATTTCTTCAAAGAGGTTGCGCACCAAGCGGGCATTACCAAAATTTTTCGTACGCGATTGAAATTTCCAGGTAAAATACTTCAGCAATTTCTCGCGGGCCGCATCTTGCACATTAAACTTGTTGGAAGCGGCCATGCGCATAAAAATTTCGAGGAGTTCATCGGCCGTATAATCCATAAAGGTAAAATAACGGTTAAACCTTGACTGTAGGCCAGGGTTGGAACCAATAAAGCAGGCCATTTCGTCGGTATATCCGGCCACAATCACCACCAGCCGGTCGCGGTAATCTTCCATGCGTTTGAGAAGCGTATCCACAGCCTCTTTACCAAAATCTTTGCCCCCGTCGGGAGGGATAAGGGTGTAGGCTTCATCAATAAACAGGATACCATCGAGAGCCGATCCAATGGCGGTGCTGGTTTTTATGGCAGTCTGTCCAATATATTCGGCTACCAAGGCTGAACGGTCCACCTCGATGAGATGGCCTTTTGACAGCAGACCCAGCGATTTATAAATCTTACCCAGCAGTCGGGCCACGGTGGTTTTACCGGTTCCCGGAGGGCCCTGGAAGACAGAGTGCAAGGATATGGGATTGGCAGCCATTCCCCGTTCACGCCTGAGCTTTTCTACTTTAATGAATTTCATCAGACCGCTGATGTCAGCCTTGATGTTGGAAAGGCCTACCAACCGATCGACTTCGGCCAGCAATTCCTCGAGGGTAGGCTCCGGGCCTTCGTCTTTCCGGGCAGGAGCTACCGAACCTCCCGAGGGAGCCGTTTTGCACTCCTCCAGCGCATCCTTTAGATCTTCATTATCAGGATCCACTTTCAGCCCCTGCTCAAAATATTTCTGGGCCAATTGGGTATCGCCGGCGTCTATCAGCGCTCGGCCAGCATATAAAAAGGCATTGGGGGTATCTATCTTCGAGACTACCTTCCAATTACACGAGCGGGCCAGCGATGCAAGTTCTTCTATCTCGCCTTTGTTTTCCAACACTATGATGTAATTACAAAGAATAATAGGATCGGTGCTTTCGAGCTTATAGGCCTTACGGTGATATTCCAGAGACTTGTCCATTTTGTCGAGCCACGACCAGGCAGCCCCCAGAGAATTGAGGGCGCTGGGAAAATCGGGCGAGTCTTCAATCGCTTTTTCGTAGTATTCGATAGCCTTCTGGTAATTTTCCTTTCTGAAATACTGTTCTCCGGTCTGAAACAAGCGTTGCGCCTTGGGGCTTATCTTATATTCAGGAGCCGGCTCATCCGCAGTATCGTTCTTAATATCCGACGGAGTGTCCTCTTCCTCTTCTGATCCAATGGTTTGATCCTCCTCCTCATCCACCAGCATCGACATTACAACCACCCACACGCCGTTGCCATACACCAGGTTTGTAATTTCGTATCCTTCATTCCACTTGGCAAGTATTTCATCCTTGGGAAATTCTTTGTTAAAAACATAGTACTGATCTCTGAAAGGGGCCCCTTGGGTCATTACCAGGCCCCATTTACCCTTGGCGGCTGGAGTAAGAGCAGTTATGTAGTAGTCTTTGGCCCAATAGTCTTTGATGGTATTTGAGGGAATATCGCTATAGAGTCCACTGATTTGTTCGGCATAGTCAGGCAAAATACCAAAGAGCACCACCCAACGGTTATCCCCATAAGCTAAATGAGTGATAAACTCACCTCCTTTAAGCGCTTCCTTGATTTCCTTGGAAGGAAACTCACCTGAGGTCATCCAGCGCTGATTAGCTATGAACGTATTATTGGAAAAAATCGCCCACCAACGGTCGTAACCGTAGCCGATGTCCGAAATATCAAGCCCATCGCTCCAGGCTTTCGAAATAGCATCCTTGGGAAATTCCTTGCGGGTACTCCAGCGCTGCTGTTGGTATTTGCTTTGGTTATCTGCCACCAGCACCCACTTTTCTCCCGTATTGGCCAAAAGGTGAACACGCCCCCCTTCTTCCCAGATTTTATCTATCGACTCTTCCGGAAAACCTTCAGAAAAAATAATTCTGTTGCCAGCCATAAAGTTTTGTTTATAAGTTGTTTATTTTCAATTTAAGAACAATAAGGACAATGGTCGCCGGTGAAAGTATTTCCGCATCGGCTGCAACGATAGGTTCCCGAGCTCGATTTAAATCCGGCTGAAAGCAGAGAACCTCCGAAAAATACGAGGAAAATGCCCACCACAATGATTATCACCAGGATAAACGCAAAGAATGTCAATACCAGGAGAAAGAAATTAATTATCAACCAGAAAACCAGTCGAGGAAAACCTCCCAGCAAGCCACCGGCCGCGAAACTTTCCATAATAAGCAGAAGTAGCATCAAGAAAATCAGAAGGGTACCTGCCCACAGGAACCAGGTAAATCCATGGTATTCGGCACCCGGAATGAGAGTAAAGCCTCCATTGAAAAACCATTCCAACTCATCGCTATCGATGAGAGCACCCGTAAAAAGCAAAACGGCGCTGAAGAGACCAATCAACAAAGGCCATTTTCTGAATCGCCGGATAGGAAAATATCTTTTCAATGAGAAGTTTTGTAAGGCATTCTTACTTTCTTCTCCTTTGCGGGCCGTTTCTTTCATCTCATCCCGACGACTCAGGCCCAGCAGCCACTCGTCGATGGGTTCGAAATATTTGTAGATAAAGAAAACAGGTTTTATGGAATTTGGGGGGATTCGACGCTAAGGGATGGGCATCAGAAAGCTTGTTCAACAAACCTTTAGTCCCCCAAAACCTTAATTATTTCTACCCAAGGTGAGGAATGCCATTGTTAATTGACTAACAAAAATAATATTTTTCTATATAAAACATAGTTTTATAAAATATAATGGTAATAAAATCAATAATTTAAAATCAATCTAAGTTAAGAGCAGGGAAGACGGTACAGAAGAAATTCCTTTTCAGCCAGGGTTTGCTACCTTTGCAGCCTAATTCGACGGCCCATGAGCGAAGTTGTGAAGCACGAATGCGGCATTGCATTTATCAGGCTATTAAAACCGCTGGAGTATTATCTGTCGAAATACGGAACCACCACCTGGGCGCTAAACAAACTCCAGCTTCTCATGGAAAAGCAACACAACAGGGGCCAGGATGGTGCGGGCATTGCCTGCATTAAATTCGATCTCGAGCCTGGGAAAAAATACATCAACCGCATACGAAGCAATTCATCTACACCCATTAAGGATGTTTTTGATCAAGTTTTTGCTCCTTATAAAAAACTCAAGGAACAACATCCGCAACGTTTGTTCGATGTACAGTACCTGAAGGAGAATGTAGATTTCAGTGGAGAACTGTTCCTGGGGCATTTGCGTTATGGTACCTTCGGGAAAAACACTCTTCTGAACATTCATCCTTTTGTTCGCGAAAACAATTGGAAAACCCGTAATCTGGTGCTGGCCGGCAATTTTAACCTCACCAATGTGGATGAACTATTTGCCCGCCTGGTAGCATTGGGTCAGTTTCCGGTAGAAACCTCCGATACGGTAACCATACTCGAAAAAATCGGTCATTTTGTAGATGAAGAAAACGAGCGAATTTTCAAACATTACAGAGCTCAGGGATACTCCAAGAAAGAAATTACTCAATTTATCATCCGCGATTTCGATTTGCTCAATGTTCTCAGGGAAGCGTCGGCCCACTGGGATGGTGGATATGTGATGGCAGGCTTGCTGGGACACGGCGATGGGTTTGTGATGCGCGACCCCTCAGGCATACGGCCCGCCTTCTGGTATGCTGACGACGAGGTAGTAGTGGCAGCCAGCGAAAGACCGGTTATTCAGACCACATTTAACCTGAAAGCGGAGCAAGTTCAGGAAATACCGCCTGCTCATGCCCTGATGGTCAAAAGCGACGGCACTTACCGAATAGCAGCCTTCACCGAACCTCGACGCAAAGCAGCCTGTTCCTTCGAGCGTATTTATTTTTCGCGGGGCACCGATAAAGACATCTATCTGGAGCGTAAACGCCTGGGGCGCTACCTTCTCCCTTCCATTCTGAAAGCCATTGACTACGACCTGGAGCATACCGTATTTTCTTACATCCCAAATACCGCAGCCGTGGCTTTTCAGGGTTTGATGGAAGCACTGATTGAGTTTTGCGATGGGCTGAGAAAAGAAAAACTTTTGGCCTTGGGACACTCCCCCACGCCTGAAGAACTTGAGGAAATCTTTAGTATCAGGCCTCGTTTCGAGAAAATTGCGGTTAAAGATATCAAGCTGCGCACTTTCATCACCCAGGACGAACAGCGCGACGATTTGGTGGCGCATGTCTACGATATAACCTATGGTGCAGTAAGGCCGGGTATTGACAACTTGGTGGTTATCGACGACTCTATTGTGAGAGGCACCACTTTACAGCAAAGCATTATACGTATCCTCGACCGGCTTGAACCTAAAAAAATCATCATAGCCTCCTCGGCCCCCCAAATACGCTACCCCGACTGTTATGGCATCGACATGGCCAAACTCGGCGATTTCATTGCATTTAAGGCCGCTATCGAACTATTGCATGAAACCCATCAGGAAGCCATCATCAACCTAGTATATAAAAAGGCCAAAGAACAATTGACATTGCCCAAAGAACAGATGTCAAATCCTGTGAAAGATATTTATTCCCCATTTACACAGGAACAAATAGCTGCTAAAATCGCTCAACTGGTTACCCACCCCAGGGTGAAGTCGAAGGTAGAAATCGTTTTCCAGACCGTCGACGACCTTCACAGAGCCATTCCCGAACATACGGGTGATTGGTACTTCACGGGCGATTATCCTACGCCAGGAGGCAACAAAGTCGTAAATAGAGCTTTTGTCAATTACATCGAAGGACGCAACGAGAGAGCATATTGATGGGTCCTGGTGAGAGGGTGCCTAAACTTACGGACAGAAAAAAACAAAAAGCTGATTACCAGAATGGAATTTAACTGATAACCAGCCTATATAACGATTAATAAATGCATTTAGTCCGTTTGGGGTGCTAAAGCCCGAGCAAAGGCCTATCTATAAATTCTCATACGCTTTACGGATAGATGAGGCAATGGATTCAAACTCCTCAGGAGTAAGTTTGAGTTTGGGTTTGCTAAAATCGATATCATAAACTCCCTGCAGGGGTACCAGATGAATGTGGGCGTGAGGCACTTCCAACCCAATAACAGCCACACCAATGCGCTTGCATGAAATCACCTTTTCAATGGCTTTGGCCACCTTTTTGGCAAAGACCATCAATCCCTGAAGCTCGGCATCTTCCAGATCGAAGAGGTAGTCTACCTCACGTTTGGGAATGACAAGCGTATGTCCCCGGTGCAAAGGGTTAATATCGAGAAATGCTAGATAATGGTCGGTTTCGGCCACTTTCCAGGCTGGAATTTCTCCATTCACAATACGCGTGAAAATACTGGCCATGGCTAGAATATTTTAACGGGTTATTTCGAGTATTTCAAACATCATTTTGCCAGCGGGCACAACGATTTCGGCCTTGTCGCCCGGTTTTTTTCCCATAAGCCCTTTTGCGATAGGTGAGGTGATGGAAATCTTGCTGCTTTTAAGATTAGCCTCGGTTTCCGGTACAATGGAATACGACATGACAGCCCCATTCTGCAGGTTTTTAATTTTTACAGTAGTAAACAAACCCACTTTGCTGATATCGATATCCGATTCATCTAACACACGGGCATTGAGAATAAGGTTTTGGAGCTTGGAAATTTTAAGCTCCAACAGACCCTGTTGCTCTTTGGCAGCGTCGTATTCGGCGTTTTCCGATAAATCACCCTTGTCGCGGGCTTCAGCAATCATTTGTGAGATGCGGGGACGCTCTACATTAGTCAGATAATCGAGCTGATCCTGCAGGGCCTTGAGACCTTCTCTGGTGTAGTAATGAATTTCACTCATCCCTGAAACATTTTTTCTTTTAAAGTATAAAGAAAAGAAGACCCTTTGCGGGAAAGGGCCCTCTTATTTTTCGGTGCAAAGATAATATAAATTTTCTACAAGGCGATTCTTACACCAATAGAATGGGTGCCATCGAAATGTTCTGTAGAACGGTAAGAATAATCGATAGAGAAAACAGAACCTTTGTCTTTGTTAAGGGGAACCTGCACAGTAAAGCCTCCGCTAAATCCTTTCCCAACAGTGATTTTATTACCGCTTTCGATGTCTTCAAACATTCCATCCTCAAAGGTGTATCCTGCCCTAAGCATAACATAATCCCGGAATGAAAACTCGGCACCACCCATGAAAAGGTCATTGGAGAAGGCATTCGACTGGAAGTTTCCGGCCAAAGTAAACCTTGACCTATCGAACAAGAAATCGTAGGCAGCACCGATACACATGGTGGTAGGCAACTCAAATTTGGCCTGACGTTGTGTAAGGGTAAACTGGGTCTCTTGTCCGGGGATGAAGACGCGGGTGGCAAAACCATCACCCGAGAAGGACATGGTGGGACCCACATTCTTTAGGGTAATGCCGAACTTGATATTTTCTTCCTCGCCTGTAACATACTGAATACCTGCATCGAGGGCGACACCACCGGCCGAGGCATCGGAGATGCTCTCGTTGATGATGCGCAGAAGCAAACCTCCATAAATACTATTGGAGAAGGCCTTCGAGTAACTGATACCTACATTGAGGTAGCTGGGCGAGAAGGTGCCGATACCACCTTCAGGAAGGTCGGTTCGGGTAATCATAATGTCGCCTATCGACATGGATGTGATGCTCATTCCCAACACGCCCGACTCGCTCACTCTTTGCGTAAAACCAAAGGCAGATATTTTAATGTCAGTGCCTTTGAGCCATTGGGTCTGGGAGAAAATAAGCTCAGTGGAGTTAGTGTGAGCCACACCGGCCACATTGGTAAACATAGATTCGAGGCCGCGCACGGTGGCAACGTTTACCCCACCCCAACCGCTGCTACGCGCCCAGGGATTAATAAGTAGTTCGGAACCACCGGCTTGCCCGGAACGGTCTTTGTTGCCCGCCTGAGCCATTTGAACGGGGAGAATAAACAATCCGGTGAGGGCTATTGCGATCAAATATTGAGAAATCTGTTTCATACCATTCATTTTTTTGATGTTTAAACAATTGGCATTCATCATAGTACCCATCGTTAGAAGGTATTAAGATCGATAGGCCGCAGAGCACCGAACCATTTCAGTATACGCTCCCCTCCTTCGCTCTTGATATGGAAGATATACACCCCGCCTGCAATGGGAATGCCGGCGAAGTTCTTCAAATCCCAGTCAAGGTAGGTGCTTGGATCATCTTTAGTAAACTGACGTATGAGCGTTCCATTCATGTTATAGATGGTAACCACGCATTTCTTCGGAAGATTGGTAATCTTGACTCTGTTGTCAAGAGCATTAGATTCATACGAAGAATAAGCGTAGTAGGGGTTGGGTACAATATTAATCAGATCTAAGTCGGTCTGCGTTTTTACAGCATCATTGTAAAGAGGTTCAAGGCCTTCTGTTGTAAAGGCGTAAACCGGATAGTTATGGTTAAGGGTGTCATCAGTGCCTGGGGGTAAGGGGCGAGAGTAATAACGACCATAAGGCTTGCTCACTCTGATGCGGAACCTGGCATCATTAGAAAGCCACCACTCCGGATGATCTGATGCAGGCAGAGGCATACCCACCCACATGGTGCTGGCGAAAACAGCGGTCTTGGTGACAATTTCAGGGGTGCGTTGTAGAACATTATACAAGTAGCGGCAGCCATCATAAGCCGGGAATTCATAAACTGAGTCTTGAATTCTCACACGGGTGTGCTGCATCACATACACATAATGCTTACCGCCAAACACCGGTTTTCCATTTTCATAAAGAGTGGGAGAAGGATTGAATATCATGTCGCGACCATTATGCCCGCTCAACCAGCTATCCTCACCAAACATGATATTGAGGCGTTCGCCCGTTTCGAGATTGATGGCATAGCCGGGGAACCAACCAAATCCCACCGGACCAATGAATGCCGGGTCGTTGGGGTCGGTGCTGGGCTGAGCATCGGCCGTGGCCTTCACACCATCCTTGTTCACTGAGAAACCTGCCCGCGGGCTGAAACGTTTTACACCGCCTTCAGCAAGTTTTGGATCGGGGCACATCTCAATGACCAGCGCACGGGTCCATTTCGATTTATCGCTTGTCAGTACGATATCGACGCTGGCCGCAGTAGATAGCGGGCAGTTATTTTTGGAAACTACGTTATAGGCAGGGCCTTCGGGGCTCTGGTCATTGTAGGCAGTCAATCCGTATGGAGCCCACATACCGCCTATAACTTTTTCGAAGTACTCATTGGGGTCCCAAGGATTGGCAGGCGAACCAGCCATCTGCCAGTCGTTATAGTTGGGATTCTCGTCATCCTTATATGTACCTGCACGTATCCAGTTCTGGGCACTCGAAGGAACGTTGTTATCGAAAACTCCGCTCAGCCAACGTTTAGAGCTATCGGCATACAAAAGGTTGGACTCAATGAAACCATTTTTGATTGCCGAACTGCTACCCGGGTTTGCGACCTGGTAGATATGAATAGCCAGGCCAAGATCAATGAAGAGCTGCTGATAATCGTAATTGATGGTCGAATCGCTTTTGTACACCTTGCCGGTTTCATCTATCATTCTCCACGCTGCATTGGTGAGCTCACCCTGAGTATTTACAACATTTCGGATAAATTCGATAGTGAAGTTGCCCTTTTTCACATTTAAGGGGTCGATGACCTTAATGTTAAGGGGTCCGTAACCGCCTTGGTATACGGGATGGTATGCAATGGGATAATTGGGGCTACCATAAGGATTGTCAACAGGATGAGCCACAGGCTTACTTAAGATCTCATCGATAGTGGCTTGAGAGAGTTCGAGAGACATGCCTCCATTACCTTGTCCCTGAATACGGGTGATAACAGGTCCATCACCAAAGTTCGATTTTACAACCAAGCCATTGATTGTTTTATGTGGAATGGCAGTATATACCTTGATATTTTTACGACCTGCGAGATAAGGTTTTTTCTGTCCGTCAAGCCCAGTAGGATCGATCGTGTACTTCTTGTATTCATTATAGGCATACGCAATAGCCAGATAATAATACTGCTTGTGGTTAACCAGCCTGCGGTCGCCAGTGGCAAAAGCATCTTCGGTAATTTTGAATACATGCTGAATTCCATTATCGCCTCCTTCTACTTCAACCACAGGAACACTGTAACCAATGGCCTGATCAGGATAGTGGTTAACCAATTTGGTAACTCCGTTGCGAATATCGCATTGGAATACCAGGCGGGCTTTGGCCGGGTCGTGCAGACTTTCAACCGACACCGAAGCATCTTTCAACTGAAATATCTGATATCCTTCGAAGCGATAGAGAGAGTCGCCGCCTTTGATAGTAATATCGCGTTCGGCATATCCTTCCCTAAAGTTGTTAGAAGTTTTTTTATTGGTGAGATAAATCAAAAGTTCGCGATCGAGTTCCTGAATAGTCAGATCTGGAGCGTCAGGACCATCCAGTACTTTGAAACAGTTATCGAACAGAGCCTGGCACTTATCGTCTACTACACGAAGGAGTTTAACCGAAGCTTCAGGTCCACCCGAAATAGCCCGGGCCCAGGGTACACCGAAGGTAATGTAGTTAACAGCACCAGGAAGAAGGGTGAAAGGACCGGCCGACTGCATGAAACGGCGGTCGTAAGGTTGATTACCGGCGGTAACTTCAGTCCAATAAAGACCATTCTGGTTGTAACCACCGTTAGGCGGAATACCCCTTGTGCCCCAGTTGCAGGGGTCAGAGTCGCCGGGGAACATGAAGTCGCATTCGGGCCCAACTGCACCGGGATTCGAGGGGTGTGCATTTCCACCATAAATCATTTTGGTGTTGTCGCGCCAAATACCTCTCAGGTAGTTATAATATTCTGGAGCAATTCTAGGGTCGCCCTGCACAGAGTTGTCGTTGTTATGATAAACAAAACGACGCATGCCGTAACGTTCATCGTCCACAATACCATTACCAAAGTTCACTCCATTGATAGCGGCACTGTTTACCAGGAAGTTTCCTGTTTTCTGTTCTCCAGGTTTGCCATAAGTCATCACAATGACAGTGGAGTCGAAGTTTACGATGGAGCAGTCGCCATTGAATGAGGGCCCAAGAATGCCATCTCCATTAAAGGAGGGATTATCGTATCCATCGGGGTCGAGGTAAGGACCCTGGAAGAAGTCGATACCCACAGCCGGTGGTTGATCTCCATAAGCTTCTACCTGTCCTGTTCCATCCACGGCTTTACCATTGTATGCATAGCCCATACCGCGCAAAACGTCGCAACCTACGTAGTCATCGTAGGCATATCCAAGGTCGGCATCGGTCCACGGAGAAAAATAGGTATTGGTGAGGGTAAAAGTGGAACGGTTAATAATTTCGTAGGAGTAGAAGGTCATGTTGTTGATTTCGTCGTTGGTGGCGAAGCCAAAGGCCTGGGCTCTAATTTCCAGACCGATAGCCTGACCCTGGGATTCGGAGTGGAAGTTTCCTTTATCATTGAAAACCCACCAGAACGTTTTATCTCCTTTAAGTACCTGGTCGGCTAGGATGCCGC
Source organism: Bacteroidales bacterium (assembly GCA_049969475.1). Classification (GTDB taxonomy): domain Bacteria; phylum Bacteroidota; class Bacteroidia; order Bacteroidales; family TTA-H9; genus UBA2030. Next base: position 15,540 of record JBMFOU010000019.1, read on the forward strand.
CTTTTACAATGCCCTGTACACCTTCCAAAGTCTGGATAGGGCTGTGACAGAGTTCGTTGGGAATATCATAGTAAGGATAGTCGCCCTGATTGGGATCGTATTCACCATTGCCATCCATATCGTAGAAGGGAGCCAGGTAGTAGCTCTGGAATTTGGAGGGATCGCCATGGGCTGGCCAATCGAGGATGCTTTTGGGGATGGAGTATCCGGGATATTCTTCAGCCCGGTTTTCGCTGAACCACCAGCCCAGGAATTCATCCACTTCGGCCCTGGAAATAATGAAGAACTTATCGTATTCAGCACAGGTTTCGGGGTCAACAGCTGCTGTACCATCTATGGTGAGGGGTCCGGTCCAGTAGTCGTTACCTACCTGACGGAAACGCAGAGCAGCCATTTTCAGCTGGTCGTTTACGTCAAGGCCTCCAATCCACAAGGAGCCGGCAAAAAGAGAAGTCTTGGTAGTATTGGCAGGGATGTAATACTGCGAACCGGCACCGGCTCCCAGGTCCCACCACATATCGCCACCCGTATTAATACGGCAACGAACATTATTAATATCCAAAAACTGATAGGCCGAAGCAGCCGAGCAACCAGCTGTACTGGCCTTGACGGCTTTTGATTGTTTTTGCTTGTCGCCCACAAATACATCCCCGTAAACATTGACGTTTAGCAGGGCGAGAAGGCCGACAATCACCCAAATTCGCTGTAACATCTTGGTCATATGCTCTGTTTTTATTTTATTATCTTTAGTCATTTTGATTACAATAACCCAACCCATTAGAAGTTAAAAATAAGTCCCAGTCGCATCATTCTCGGGCTGGAATAGTTACCTGGGTTGTTGATGTAAATCTTATACATCATGCGATAAGTGTCGGGGTTGAGCTGCTGGTTGATTTCGCGCTGCCATTCTGCAGCTGCCAGATAACCATCGTCATCGGGGTTACCGGTGGCCGGGTATACGGCCATGACATTCTTGAAGTTAAATACATTGAGCACCTGGAAGTAAAGGTTAAGGGTGGAAACTTTGGGTTTTTCGCCCTCTTTTTTGCTCCAAACGATATCGATGTCTTTATCGAGCTTAGCATCTACGCGGAACTGCCAGGGCAGGCGCGAACCGTAGTAGGATCCTTTTAGCAGGCGGGATCCCCCACTGAGGGCAGAGGTAATATTGGCCGAACGCGTATAGGGGGTACCCGAACCACCAATAACAGTAAAGTTGACCCCAGTGTTGCGCAAGAGCTCAATAGGCGCTTTATCTTTCCTATTAATACGAGGTCCGTCGTAATCTTTACCGGCCCCATAACGATAATCTACACTCAGGTTGATAGCATGGCGACGGTCCCAGGCCAGGGGATTGGGTGTACGCAGGTTTGGCAGACGTGCAGCAATCAAGGCAGCTGCCGTAGTGGGGCTTGAACCCGTTCCATCAGCAAACTGCAGGGTATAAGCTGCGCGCATAGTTACATTACGTGTGCGGCGCAAATCGTATGTAATAGTGAAGCCTTTAACTGTACCAAAGTCAATATTGTTGTACGAAACATAATCTCTGGGGTAAGCACCCGAATAACGGTATATCTGGATTTCGTTACGAACTTCTTTGTAATAAGCAGAAAGCGTTAGTGCGGAAGAATTATTCAGTTTCTGCTTAAAGCCCAATTCGTAGTCGATAGTCTTGGGCGATTTCAAATTGGGATTGTCGAGGGTTCCAGTACGTGTGTTGAAGTAATAGTAATCGGTAATGTCGAATCTGTTTTCACCCTGAGGACGCTGAGTCAGAATATCGTAATGAGCAAAGAACAATGCCTCGTCGGAAATGGGGAAGGAGAAAGAGATACGGGGCATGATAGCCAGTTGCGGATCATAATCCTTGAAGGCAGCCCTTTGCAGAGTCTGGTTGGCAGGATCTACAAGATAAGGTGTTACACCTGAACCAGCATCCAGAGCCGATGGGTCGGCGATTTCAATACCATCGGCATTGTACCAAACTGCACCGTTGCGATAGCCGGTGATACGGGTGGGGTTGGTGGCATTGTCTACATAAACCACATAATCACTTCCCATATTAGCCGGATGCGAAACTGTCTGATCGCCCACTTTGGTTACTTCCCTCACAGTACGGGTGGGATAAAGTGAGAAGGGATCCTTCAAAACCAATTGGTTGGCGTCGAAACGGTCAACACGGACCCCTACGTTAAAGATAAGGTCTTTGAAGGCAAATTTATCCTGGATATAACCAGCCATATAAATGGGCTGGAAGGCAGGTACTTCGCGCAGAAAATCACCATCCGCATTTTTCTTGGTCAGAAAGTCTTCGAAGGTAGGTTGCTTTTTCAGTTTTTTACCTGTATAGTCGTAACCGAAATACGACACATAGGAATTTCCGTCGTTAAGCAACTCGTCGGCCGAGAACATGCTAACATCGAAAAGGTCTTCGCCCATGGTGATAGTCTTCAGGTTCCCATCTTTATCATAATAGTTGATGGTACGCGAAGCAAAATCATAGGAGTCGATATTTATAAAGTCAACGCCATCAACAGGCAAACCTAGCTTGCGGCGAAGGTTGCGGTCGAAAGTACGCTGGGACTTTGCATCATATTTGCGGTAGTAGTAGATGGTATCCTGGAAAACTCCATCACGGGTGACCAAAACTGGATTATTCTGGTCAAGCTCAAGGATGTGGAAATTAGTCAAACCACGCATCAGCTGCCAGAAACCCACAGGTCCATAACCGTAGGAGCTTTCTTTGCGTTGTTCATATTGAATACCAAACTGAATTTCATGGTTTCCTATATCGGCCGAGAACATTCCATTGAATCCAATCTGGTCAGCATCGTATTCACTGTAACCGTTGTAAACGGCACCGGGTGCCTGCCATAATCCGTAAATATTGTCGAGACTCATACCATTGATTTTGGCTCCACCCAGCAGAAGCTGAGTGAAATTTTCCCAATTGCCGTTTACATCAGGATAAAAATCGTAGTAAGTTTGTGTATAACGGGCTGCTTCCCAATTGAAGTCGGCAGGTGTAAAGGTTACCATGGTATCGCGATAACCGTTGTGGACGTATACATTATTATATACATGGCCATTCACTGTATCGGAGCCTAACTCATAAGAACGGGTAGTATAAGTATCGAAGCGGCCCAGGTATCCGTATTTGAAGAGATTATCTTTATGCCGCTCGCTCTCGGTTTTTGAATGATACTTCGAGAAGTCAGCCTGAAGACTGTAATACACATTCTTAATGAAGGCCTTGCTATCCCCGGCACTCGGGAAACGCTGGGTAAACCTGGCGAAGGTACGGTATGTGTAATTTTGGTTCAAAGGATTATTATCCCAGTTCATCAGAGAACGTGAATAACTGAAGGAGTGGTTACGGTTATAGTTAGCCGAAGCACCTAAAGTAAAATTGGTAGTTTGAGATAAACGCAAATCAAGTTTTCCGGAAAGGTTAATACTGGTAGCACTGGCATTCTGGGAATTCTTTACTTGTTCAAAATCATTATTGCTAAGGAACGCAGCATTGGGATAAGTACCGTAACCCAGCCCCGTAGGACGCAAGGGGTTCTGCTTAAGATATTCTACTACATCATCTTTTACCTTCCAGCGTCCAATATTGCTGGGGGCAGCATCCCCTTGATAGAGGAAGTCGCCGGCCAGGAAAAAGCCCAAAATACTCTGGCTTGTTCCTTTTTCCTTGTCTTTTTTACGAATTACTGGACCTTGTAAATTGAGACCCAGACGATTATAATTGAATTTATCCAGAAATTTTGAAGACTGAGCTTCCAAACCTCCGGCATACTGGTTAGATGGCCCCTTGGTGATTACGTTGATAACCCCTGAGGTAGCATCACCGTACTGGGCCGGAAGTCCTGAGATGATAACCGATACTTGTTCGATAGCCGATGGAGGCAAACTGGATGAACCTGTAACCTTTACTCCATCGATATACATCACTGTGGCCTCGCTACGGGCTCCACGCACGCTACCCCGTTCACCATCGGCCGAGAACACACCACCTACCGTTGTGGCAACAGCATTGGCCGAGCGGTTGGGCATTTTTTCAATCTGTTCTGAGGTTACCGTGGCACCTACTGTAGTTTGGTCCTTCTCGATCAGAGGTACCTTGTAGCTGGTCACTTCCACTTCAGAAAGGGCTACAGAGGTAGGCTCCAGCTCGATATTGAAAAACTCTATCTTACCAGCGCCTATAACCAATCCCTTGGTAAGCAGGGTTTTATAACCCACATACGAACAGCGTACATCGTAGCGGCCCGGATTGATGGGTTTAATGATGTAATTCCCCTCAAAGTCGGACGTGGCTCCACCCGATTGTACCCCATTCATCTCGATTACCACGTTGGCAAACGGAATAGGTTCTTTAGTGCTCTTGTCAACAATCTTCCCTTTCAGGGTTCCCGTGGCCTGGGAAAACACCAGCACATGCGCTGCCAGTATCACCCCCAGCGTTAACAGTATATTTCTTATCATACCAGATAGATTTATTAATGATTTGCGTTGTGCTTTTAAAGTCGGTAAAGTTAGAAAGTTTTAGAAATAATACACAAGAAAAATATCCTCAAGTTTACATTTCTGGGAGTTTTTCTGGGTTTTTAATATGCTGAAATACATAATTTTATGCTTTTTGATAAAATATGTTTACATTTTAAATTTTCAGATAAAGAGAAAATGATTCAAGGATACGGTCTGTGGAGTATGGCTGAGTAAATGACAGCCTGCCTGGGGTCGAAACCCTGCAGAAGGGGATGGCTCCATGGTTCTGGCTCATGACTATCAATATGATATCCCGGCGTCATGTGTTCTTCACGAAATTCTATGCTTTCATATTGAGGTTTGTTAATCTGTTCAATCAGTGGGGTGTAGGCCAAAGGAGAATAGGGTTCAGTTTTCATGGGACCGGCTGGGCCATTAACAGGGCTTTTTGCAGCGGGTTGAGGCCTGGGTAGAGGTTTCGGCTTAGAAGGCATTCCTAATAATTCACCCAAAACATCTTCTAAATCTGGTTCTTCCATCGTAATCTCTTTCATTTCAGGTACTGGAGCAGGAACATGCTCTGGGGGCCTTTGCGGGCTTGTTTCCCAATCTCTTTTCGGAGATTTGTTCGCCTCTTCCCTCATGGTGGCCTGTCTTCTGGCCTCCTTTATCTTTTTCTGCTTACGGGAATTCTGGAAAATCCCCAGCACTATCCAGCCAACTACAAGGAGAATGGTTAAAAGATCATCCATAAATTTATTATTTGCGGTGTAAAAATAAGATGAAAAAGACAATAAACCTGCATTTTGTGAGCCATAAACTTGAAAACCCATTCAAAAAGCTGAAAAAAGGCTGTATGAAAACAACAATCGATTGCAATAAAGCTTAGGGATTGCAAGAGGGCTCGCTACGGCTCAAGCCCAACCATCTCCATAAGAAAAATTTCCTGGGGGTTGAGGCTTTATCGAGCTTCTGGCTATGTTTCTCCGCATTCTTCAAGAGTTTTTTCCCTTCGGGGCCCTGCATTTGCTCGTGCCTCCGTTTTTTGGCTTCATACTTTGCAAGTTCCTGCTTGCGGCGTTCCTCCTTCCTCTTTTCTATGGCGCGCTGCTGTCGTTCGGCCTGACTGCTCCGCAACTGGCAACTACTATGGAGGATTAACCCCCCAATGAAAATGAATATGAGTAAAATGCCATAACTTAATCCTGTTGCCCGCCAAATCTTTCCAAAATTCTTCATGTGAACCTTACCTCCATTAATTTTGCCCCTGCAAAGAAAACACTTACAACGAAATATTATGAATCCAGTGCCCGAAAAGCGTTACTTCGTTCGTCTATTTTTATTCATTGCATTAATATGGCCCCTGGGCTGGGCTTGTACTGACACCCAGGAAACACCCATCCCCGACGTTTATGTGAACATTGTAATCAACCCCGCTTCCATCGAGTATAATAATCTGAATATTCCTGGAAACTATGCACTTATCAAAGGCGGGTACCGGGGAATTATTGTTTATCATTTCCTGCAGGACGAGTATCTGGCCTACGAACGCACCTGCACCTACGATTGGGACAAGCCCTGCTCCAAACTGGTGATGGACCCCTCAGGGCTCATTGCAAGGGATACTTGTTGTGGATCGGCATTTCTTTTAACTGATGGAACTCCCCTGGAAGGCTCCAAAGCCACCATCCCCCTGAAACGATACAAGACTTTCTACGATGCCAATTATGGCAGGTTGTATATTACCAATTAACTGCCCTTAACACTTGAGAGATAATCCAACTCTTCCACGGCCAGTAATGCCATGAGGCTGCTCCCGGTTATAAGTGCTTTTTCGTCGATATCGAAGGTGGCACTATGCAGAGGGGTAAAAGGGCGGTCGGGCAAGGCGGTGCCCAGACGATAAAAACACGCGGGAACATGCTGTCCGTAATAGGCAAAATCTTCGGCCGTCATGCGCAAATCGAGTTCCACTACATTATCCTTCCCAACCAGGCGCTGAGATACCTCTATGGCTCGTAAGGTAAGGGACTCGTGATTATAAACAAAAGGATAGCCCTTGTCAACAAATACTTCAGCAGTAGCTCCATATGCATTGGCTATGCCTGTAACTATGCGGGTAATTAATTCGTGCGCTTCTTTACGCCAGTTTTCGTCGAAAGTTCGAAGGGTTCCCTCAATGCGGACTTCGTCGGGAATGATATTGGTGCGACCATTGGCTACAAACCGACCAAACGATAAAACAGTAGGCATCGTGGGATTGGCCCTTCGACTGACCAACTGCTGCAAGGCCATTACCACTTCACTTCCAATTACTACAGAATCAATATTTTGATGAGGTGCTGCTGCATGACCACCCCGCCCTTTTATGGTTATATATATTTCATCGGTACTGGCCATGTATTTCCCGGGCTTAAAACCCACCATACCTACAGGCAATTCAGGGTAAACATGCTGGCCAAAAATGGCCTCAGGAGCAGGATTTTGCAAAACGCCCGCCTGTATCATGCGTATGGCCCCACCCGGATATTTTTCTTCCGACGGCTGAAAAATACATTTGACAATTCCCCTAAAACTATCCCGATTTTCCTGAAGAATCATCATCGCGCCAAGCAATGAGGTCATGTGGGCATCGTGGCCACATGCATGCATAACTCCGAGTCGCTGAGAACTGTATTCTGTATTGTTCTTCTCCTCGATGGGTAAGGCATCCATGTCGGCCCTCAGAGCCACACACGATTTACCCGTTTGTTTTCCTTCGATGTAAGCCACCAGGCCCGTTCCGGCAATGCCCCGCTCATGCCTTATACCCAGGCGAGCCAGCCAGCCCGACAGATATTCCATAGTTTCATATTCTTGCTCCGAAAGCTCAGGGTAACGGTGCAGATGCCTCCTTATTTCCACCAAGCGGGGAAAGAGCCGCTCAGCCGTGCTGAGAAACTGATGTTCCCTTGTATTCATGATTGCATGCCATTTAGGGTTTGCATATCAAATAACTTGCGATACATTCCGTCGAGAGAATAGAGATATTCGTGGGTGCCTCTTTCCACTATCGAACCCTGGTGCATCACGATAATTTCATCGGCCCTGTGAATAGTAGAGAGCCGGTGTGCTATCACAATAACTGTGCGGTTCTCCATAAGATGATCGAGGGCATCCTGCACCAGGCGTTCGCTCTCGGTATCCAGCGAAGAGGTAGCCTCGTCGAGGATGAGAATAGGAGGATTTTTCAACACAGCCCTGGCAATACTCAGCCTTTGCCGCTGCCCCCCCGAAAGTTTGAGTCCCCGATCGCCAATGACGGTTTGAAAACCTTCAGGCAATTGCATGATAAACTCGTAGGCATTGGCCACCCGGGCGGCTTTTTCCACGGCTTCTTCAGTGACATCTTTCATGCCCAGGGCAATATTGTTAAAAACAGAATCGTTGAAAAGTATGGTATCCTGCGAAACGATACCCATAAGCCCCCGCAAATGATCGATGCGGTAATCGCGCAAATCGTGTCCGTCGAGTAGAATATTTCCCTGGGTAGGATCATAAAACCGGGGCAGCAAATCCACCAGGGTTGATTTGCCACTCCCCGACGGGCCTACTATAGCCAGCGTCTGCCCACAACGAATATTCAGGTTGATATCTTTCAAAACATCGTCCTGACCATAATTAAACCACACTCCTCTGTATTCGATGGAATGATCGAAGGTGTGCTTTTCAAGGGCCTGTGGCTTTTCAGTGATCACTTCTTCCGCATTTAGTATCTCATTAATACGCTCGATGCTGGCCGTTCCTTTCTGTATATTATAAAAAGCCTGCACGATGGACTTGGCAGGCGGGATCAACTGACTAAAAATACCCAGATAAACAAGGAAGACCTCGGGCTTAAGGGATCCATAGGGATCTAAAACCAATCGTCCTCCAAACAGCAAAATAACCACTACCACCAGAACACCCAGAAATTCACTCAGGGGAGAAGCCAGGTCGCGTTTGCGGTAAAGGCGAATCATCAAGCGGGTGTAGCGTCGGTTTTCTTTTTCGAAGTTACGCCGGGAGGTTTCTATGGCATTGAAAGCCTTGATAATACGCAGCCCTGCTATCGACTCTTCTACCAGCGACATCAGATAACCCATCTTTTCCTGGCTCTTGCGCGAGGTTCTTTTTAGGCTCTTCCCTATCTGGGCAATCAGTAAGCCACTTATAGGTAGTAGGACCAGCACAAATCCGGTGAGCAAGGGATGAATAATAAAGAGTGTAACTAGATAACTTATAATTGTTATGGGGTCGCGAAAGATCATTTCCATTGAGCTCATCACCGACCATTCTACTTCCTGCACATCGCCACCCAGGCGGGCCATCAAGTCGCCTTTGCGCTGCCCGGAATAAAACGACAAAGGAAGTATTAATGATTTATAATACAAGGCATTGCGAAGATCCATCACTACTCCGTTTCGCACCCGGGCAAGGAAAAACATGGCCAGATAACGAAATAGGTTTTTAAGTAAAAACAGCGTCACAATCACAAGCGCGATATACCACAAAGCCCTCATTTCACCATAGGTTTCAATAATGCTGCTGATACTTCCGTAGAACCAGCTTTTCAATTCCGCTACGCTATGGATGGCGTGCCAATCGGGGTGATAGTCAATGCCGGGAACCATACGCCGGGTGCGATCAAAAAGAATTTCGAGTACCGGAATAAATAGGGCAAACGACACCAGAGAGAAGAGGGCTGACAAAACATTGAAAAAGATATTAAACAGAGCCGACCCCCAGTAAGGAAGCGCAAATCGTAATATTTTCAAACTTTTAATCATTCCCGTAAAAGGCTTAAGATTGGGATATACCCATGATTTTTAGAAAAATCTCCCGGCAAATCCAGGCATCTGTAGCAGCATAGAGAATTTGGGCCGGCTTCAGGGGATCGTTTTCCCAATTAGAAGTCTGCTGCCCTTTGGAAATACGGATGCTAAGAAAGAGGGCGGCCAGCTTACGGGCACCAATACTTTGAAATCCGAGGCGGGTACAAAGCTGATTGAGGTCAACCAGAGCTGCCGGCGAAAATCGACCCATTTGTAAAAGTTCGGGCAGGTCGTTTTCGAGGGCTATACCCACCTTGAGAATGTCTTTATTGTTCATGAAGGAACGTAGGCCTGGAGCAAAACCCAATTTATTGAGCCGAAACAGGAAAACCATGCCGGGACCGGCCACCTGGAGCAAAGCAGGGGGATTTTTTTCGCCCTTGCGGAAAGCGGGTCGCGACTCTGTGTCGATGCCCGTAATGTCCCAAGTACGCATCACTTCAAGGGCCGTATTAAGAGCAGACTGGCTATCAACCACTTCCACCGGTCCTTCGTAAGCTCCTAGCGGAAGCAACGATATCTCGTCATTACCAATGGACCGGGGCATGCCATCGAGCCGATGAGCCATCCGCCCTATTTCTTCCCTGCTGAATTCTATGATTCCCCTGTTCATACTTTAAACTTAAAAGTTAACCATCATTTTCACATTGAGCATGCGTGGGGTTAGATAGTTGGGAATAGCATATCGCCTCCCGTTAATATCGGTTACCCATACATAAGACACTGTGTTGCTGAACTGAAGCAAATTAAACACTTCAGCCGTTATCCAGATAGAGGTAAAATGGCGCAGAAATCCGCGGGTACTCCCGGCTTCGCTCTGAATAAGCTTGGAAAAGCCGATATCAACCCGTCGGTAAGGAGGTGTGCGGAACACATGCTGATAGCGGGGAGAGGCGGGCGGGCCGAAGGGCAAACCCGTTCCGAAAACCATATTCAGATGCATCTTATAGGTAGGATTATTGGGTAGATAATCCTGAAAAAACAGATTGAAATTCACCCGCTGGTCGGAGGGACGGGGTAAATAACCAGGTTCTATTCTAACGCTATCCACAGCAACCACATCCGTTGTAAAACCCGGGATAATCTTCTGACCTTCAGCATTGTAGTATTCCCAGTAAAAATCGTCTTCAATGTCTTCCATCGATTTCATAAGGGAAAGACCGGCCCAGGATTCCACTCCAGGCACAAATTCTCCGTTCACTTTCAGGTCGAGACCGGCGGCGTATCCATGCGCATCGTTGGTGGCTGCATAACGAATCCGTACATTGTCTACATCGTAGGGAATGAGGCGACTTAGGTTTTTATAATACAACTCCGCCACCAATTTAAAAGGACGTTCCCAGGCTTTAAAGTTATAATCGGCGCCGGCAACCACCTGCACTGATTTTTGAGCTTTAACGGAAGCATGCACAATGCCGGAATAGTCGCGTAATTCGCGATAAAAGGGAGGCTGGTAATACCAGCCACCAGCCAATCTCAAGACCACGTCTCTTTTCCAGGCAGGTTTTACTGAGAGCATGGTCCTGGGACTTACAATAGCCTGAGAATTAAGACTCCAGTACTGAGCCCTTACACCCACGTTGAAGGTATAGTTTATGCTGTCAGATTTCCATGACCAACTTCGCTGAATATATCCCGAAATGCGTTCGGAGCGCGTATTGTTGGTCGCCTTGACCTTTGCAGTTACAGGGAGGGTGAGCGGGGGTTGTACCGAAGGAAGAATGTAGCCGGCAGAGTCGCGGGTTAGAGGCAAGGCATAACCTGCCGAGTCAATCAGGGACCACTCGCTTATTTTGTCGTCTATAGCTTCATGTTGAAACTTAAGACCCCAATTAAGGGTCTGGTCTCCTGGCAAAAGAAAAGTTCCTTTATGTTCCAGGGCAACTACCGTAGCATCGAGGCGGTTGCGCGCATGGTTGAGATAGCTTCCAACCCCCCGCTCTTCAACTACCCGTTGGTTGGCATTGACACTCTGGTCGTTTTCCAATTCGCCAATCCAGTACTGCCCCAGAATATCGTAGTTTTCGCTTTCGCGACTGCGAAAAGCAGAGGTAATGAATCTGAGCGACAACCGCTCGTGAGGCTTGTATGCCAGCGTAAGTGCACCCGTCCCGTTGTGAAACTTATCATCTTCTTGCCCTTCGAAATATACCCTGAGCCTATAGGCCTGCTGTAGGGTTCCAAACGATGTTTCGCGGTCGTGGGGAACCATACGAAACAGATTATGCGAGTAGTTGCCCAGAAAGGCCAGCTCGAGCCTAGGTGAAAGCTTTCGGGTGATATAAGTCTGTATATCAGTAAAACTGGGCTGATAGTCGGCTTTAGTTTGCAGGGAGCCGAGCAGGTATTGATTGGATTTTTGGCGAAGACCCAACAACCAGGTGGTTTTGCGATCTGAGGAAACCCCCTCAAGCTGCAGCGAGGCACCCAGAAGGCTCAATGAAGCAGAGCCTCCGAAGGAAGTGGGTCTGCGGTATTGAATATCGAGCACCGACGACATCTTGTCTCCATAACGGGCCTCGAAACCACCGGCCGAAAAAAGAATAGAGGAAACCAGGTCGGGGTTGAGAAAACTCAGACCTTCCTGCTGCCCGCTCCGGATAAGAAAAGGACGATAAATTTCTACATCATTGACATACACCAGGTTTTCGTCGAAATTACCGCCCCGCACCGAATACTGGCTGCTTAGCTCATTGTTGGATGAGACCCCTGGCATAGTCTTGATAATCGATTCTATGCCTCCGCCTACGCCGGGCAAAACCGCCGCAATCTTGGGGTTTATACGGGTAAGGGTGGTGCCTCTTATCTGCTGGTCTTCAATCATTACGCCCTGCAGCTCGGAGGCCACATAGCTCATTTTCAGGTTAATCACCTTTATCTCTCCCGGCTTGAGCATCAGCTCCTCACGTTCAGTGCGATAGCCCACGAAGGTTATCACCAGCTCCAGCCGTTTATTGGCTGGCACCGTAAGCTGGAATTCGCCATCGGCATTGGTAACCGTCCCTCCCGGCATACCTTGAAGGGAAATATTGACCAACTCGAGTGGTTCCCCCCCTGGTCCGGTTATTTTTCCCTTGATGCGGGCATATTGCTTCTCCTGCGCTACCCCTGTAATCCATAAAAAAGATAACAGCAACAGAAAAAAGCAGCTTCTCAGCGAGCAAAAACCCGCTTCTAATGGATTTCGCTGTGTCAATGCAGTTGAATTCATGAAATAATTGGCGCCAAAGTTAAGGATTTACCTTTAGCCTATTTTTTTAACGGCATGCCTAAAGCTTTAGTGCAATGCTCAACGATTTTTTAAGGGTATGAAAGCTATAATTATTCAAATGAGCACATCTATGCACATCCGTTGATCTATTACTTTAGATAAAAACCCAACCCTTCATTCTGAATTTAAAAAAGAGAGAGGCTGCCGGAGATCCAACAGCCTCTCACCGGGGCTATTCACCCCCAACAAGTGCACACAATTACTCAATAACAATAATACCGTTGGAAGCAGCATCTTTCAGCGCTGCCAAAATACCTTTCTTATGGATGATGCGAAGGCCGGCGGCACTCACCTTGAGTTTAATCCATACACCCTCTTCAGGAATGTAAAAGCGCTTCACCTGCAGGTTGGGATAAAATCTGCGTTTGGTTTTGCGGTTGGAATGCGATACAGAGTGCCCAGTTAACGGCTGTTTTCCGGTGATATCACAAATTCTGGCCATGATATTGACTGTTTTTAATGATTCAATAAAAAGAGTCCCTGAAAAGGGAGTGCAAAGTTCGGTATTTTTTCAACATAAACAAGGTTTTAACAAAAAATTTTGATTTATCTCTCCTAATCCCGCGATAAGAAAAATAATTTCAGCAAGCCCCCTGTTTCAAAAAAACGGCTGACCCGATTAAAATTTTGGTAAAAGTCAAGCCTATATTTTATATTTGTATATCCTGCCGTTGGACAAAACTAAGCCGACCAAATCATACCACGAGTACCTTCATCCTCTGATGTCTGCAGCAGCGTAGTGTACTTGCTGTCTAATTATCAAAAATTTATTTCATGGATGAGAAAATCACCTACCTGAAAAACCTGGTCCATCTGGCCCAGGCTAACAAAGAACTACACCCACGCGAAAAGGCTTGTATTCTGGAAGTAGCCCACAAATTGGGTGTCGAAGCTGCTCTGGCCGAGCAGATCATGAACGAGCCTTTGGAGCCTCCACCCCTTCCTTCCGACCCTCTGATAAAATATTCCCTGCTAAGCGACCTGCTCAACCTGGCAGCCTGCGATGGAGTAATCGGAGAAGAAGAACTGGACGATTGCAGAAGAGTTGCCACCTCGCTGGACTTCGACCCCAGCATCATCGATCACCTGGCCCAGGTGCTCCGGCATCATTTGGACCATGGATACCATAAAAATGCCTTCCAAGCGCTTATCAGCGAAAGTCTTCATGCTGAAACCATAAAAAACCACAGCCATGATAAATACGATTGAAACAATACTTCAGGAAAAAGACCTGAACTATAATGTAATCCATAATAGACCCCACCAGAGGGTGTTAAGAATGGGCTTCACGCTCGAAAATGGCCGTTGCGATACTATTATCGACATTAGAACGGGAACAAATACGGTACTTATTTACTGTCTATTACCCATTATGGTACCGGCAAATCACAGACAGCGAATCGCTGAATTCATTACACGTGCCAACTACAGTATTATCCTGGGGAATTTTGAGATGGATTTTAATGACGGTGAGGTGCGTTACAAAAATGCATTCATCTACGACGAATATCAAGAGATCAGCGATGAGGCTTTTCTGCGTTATTTGTTTACCTCATTGCACACACTCGACATATACCTACCTGGTTTTATGGCTGTGATATACGGGGGAGTAATTCCTTTGCAGGCTATATCGACCATTGAAGGCAAAACCGATCCAACTAAGAATTAATACAATAAGTTATGAGTCTATTAGATTATTTCGACAGCCGGGACAAAAGAGAACGCATGTCGTACGTACTCAACCTATGGGCGGTAGCAGCTGCCGACGGTCACCTTGAAGATGAAGAAAGAGACTTGATATTCCACATTGCCGCCAGACACGGGATAACCTCAGAAGAGTTTAAGCGCATCCTTACCCGTCCTGAAAGCATTTCCTTTACACCGCCAGAGACTGTGATGGGGCAGATAGAACAATTGATGGACATGGTGATGGTAATGTTGGTGGATGGGGAAATTGATGAGAGGGAGTACAGACTTTGCAAAACCATAGCCCGACGCCTGGGATTCAGGCAGGAAGTGATCGATGCAATGATTCGTGCCATTGTCGATGCCATCACTCAAGAAATCCAAAAAGAAATTGCTATTGAACGCCTGATGCGGATTTTATAATTGGTTTTGGCAATTAGCATTTAAGGGCAGAGTAATACTGCCTACCTTTGCGCCAAAACCGCAACATGCGCCCCTGGTCATTGCTCAGATATCTGATTGAAGCCCGAACGCGGTATTCGGTACACTCACCTTTTGTTTATGAGTTTATTGAAAAAGTCCTCAGAGGGAGAGGCGACGCCACCTGGTATAGGGCAGCAGAAAACACCCGTCGGCGGATGCTCAGAGACCACCGGACCATTCCATTCGAGGACTTCGGCACGGGTGGTCTTCGGCAAAGGCACTACCCCATTCGTCTATCAACAATTGCGCGATATTCAGGAAGAAAGAAGAAGGAAGGACGCATGCTGGCCCGGCTGGTTGCATGGACACAGCCCAGGCACATGCTGGAATTGGGCACCTCGCTGGGAATTAGTAGTCTCTATATGGCTTCTGCCTGCCCTGAAGCTCAATTCATAACCCTTGAAGGCTGTAAGGAGGTGCTGGAAATTGCCCGCAAGAACTTCCTCCAGGCAGGATTCTCTTCCATTCAGACGCTATCCGGCCCTTTTGAAACCACCCTTCCTACATTAATCGCAGGGGGATTGCGACCCGACCTGGTGCTCTTCGACGGAAACCATGCCCACCAACCCACGCTCTATTATTTTCACCAGCTACTACCTGTTATTCATGCAGATACTGTGTTTGTGTTCGACGACATCCATTGGTCGGCCGGGATGGAAAAAGCCTGGAAGGAAATAGCGGCCTGCCCTCAGGTAACCCTATCGGTGGACATTTTTAGTATGGGGCTGGTGTTTTTCAGATCGGGAATAAAAAAACAACATTTCATACTGCGGTTCTAAACCCCAACCTGTAACAATTATCAAAAACAGGCGTTTATCATATTAGAAAAATCCGAAAACAAACTTATGCAAACACAGGAACAACTGATACGGCTGGTAGATATCAAAAAACATTATAAAGTAGGGGCAGAGATTGTAAAGGCCCTGCAATCTATAACCCTGAATGTCAAACGGGGTGAATTTGTAGCCCTGATGGGAGCCTCGGGCTCAGGGAAAAGCACGCTGATGAACATTCTGGGTTGCCTCGATACCCCTACAGCAGGCCAGTATTTTTTGGAGGGCAGCGATGTAAGCAAACTCGACGATAATCAGCTGGCCGAGATACGCAACAAAAAAATCGGCTTTGTATTCCAAACCTTCAACCTTTTGCCCCGCTCCACAGCGCTTGAAAATGTTGTACTACCTCTCATCTACGCAGGTATAGGGAAGGAAGATAGGCTGCGCAGAGGCAGGGAGGTACTCGAGCAGGTGCACCTGGCCGACCGCATGAACCACAAGCCCAACGAACTTTCAGGCGGGCAAAGGCAAAGGGTAGCCATTGCCCGGGCACTGGTTAATCACCCTTCTATCATCCTGGCTGACGAGCCCACAGGAAACCTCGATTCGAAAACCTCGCTCGAAATCATGGGCCTTTTTGAAGAAATACACGCAGCAGGTAATACCATCATTCTCGTTACGCACGAAGAAGATATAGCCCGGCATGCCCATCGTATTGTTCGCCTACGCGACGGTCTTATAGAGGCCGACTACCTCAACCCCAACATTCAAACTGTAAATAAGGCGGTTGCAGTCGAATAAAGTGCGGGACAACAAATTTCCCTGGTATGTGTTTAAGACCGAAATCCTTCGACATAGACTGAATGAGTAAAGACTGGAAAATATACACTAAAACCGGCGATAAAGGAGAAACCAGTCTCCTGGGCGGACAACGCGTACCTAAATGGCACGACAGAATAGAAGCATATGGCACGCTTGACGAATTTAATGCCTTCCTGGGCGTCCTGCTCGATACCGTAGATGACCCGAAGCTCAAAGAATTTCTATTTAGAATACAGGACCGCATCTTCGTCATTGAATCGATTTTTGCAGCCGCCTCACCTGACGACATGGCAGGCTTACCGGAAATACACGAAGAAGACATCGTGGCACTTGAAAAAGCTATAGACCAGATGAACGAAACACTCCCCCCGCTCACATCCTTTATCTTGCCGGGAGGCCATCCACTGGTATCAGCAGCACATGTGGCCCGCACAGTATGTCGCAGAGCGGAGCGATGCATGGTTAAAGTGTCGCGTCAAACAGCTCAGGAAGAAATTGGCATCAAATACGTCAATCGTTTATCGGATTATCTCTTTGTTTTGGCACGCAAATTGGGTCAACAAGCTGGCGCAAAAGAACATCTGTGGAAACCTTCCAAATAATTTTCAAGATAGATGTGCAATAAATCATTTTTGTTATATTTTTGCGCCCTTTTTTTGAAAAACCCTTAAAAACCTGAACCTATGTACTGGACGCTTGAACTTGCTTCAAAACTTGAGGATGCTCCCTGGCCCGCCACCAAAGAGGAGCTTATTGACTATGCGATTCGTACAGGCGCCCCCCAGGAGGTGATTGAAAACCTCCAGGAAATTGAAGATGAAGGAGATGTTTACGAAAGCATTGAAGACATCTGGCCCGATTATCCAACGAAAGAAGACTTCTTCTTTCATGAGGATGAATATTAATCCTCCCTCATATAGAAAAAAGAGGCTGTCTCACATACGGGGCAGCCTCTTTTTGTTTGTGACGATAATTACTACAGACTAACGAATACATGCCTCACACCTCATGCCTTGCAGACGATATTATGTGGGTTCAACTACTGTTAATTGTGTATAATTCATAACGCGGATGACACCCAATTGTAATCTTCAAACAATCCGGGCACATGCATTCAATTCTTGTTGTCTTTAATTAAGCATAGGCGACCAACGACTTTCAACCTCATAGATGAATTCTCATCTTTGTGGGCAGGCCCTTGAAACCTATTACCCAATAATCCCCATTTTTTTAGGTACCTTTGCGGTACAATTCTTGCGCGTGGCAGAAATCTGATAATAAATCAACTACATTATACCCATGCTAAGCATTATTAAGAAATTTTTCGGTACCAAGTCAGAACGAGACATCAAAGAGATAATGCCCATCGTAGCCAAAATTCATAAGGCCTACGAAACCATAAGCCAGCTATCCAACGACGAACTGAGGGCCAAAACTCTCGAATTCAAGAAAAAAATTGCCGAATACATTGCTCCTGAGGAAAACCACATCCAGGAACTAAAAAACCGCATTGATACAGAGCTGGATATGGATGTGGAAGAAAAATCAGCCCTTTACAAGGAAATAGACCAGCTGAGCAAAACTTCCTATCAGAAGAGTCAGCAGATTTTGAATGAAATATTGCCTGAAGCCTTTGCCGTAGTAAAAGAAACGGCTCGTCGCTTCAAGGAAAATGAAAAGGTGTGGGTAACAGCCACCGAGAGAGACCGCGACCTGGCCGCTCGCAAAAACAATGTAATCATCGAGGGTGACAAAGCTTGCTATCTTAACCAGTGGATGGCTGGCGGCAACATGATTACATGGGACATGGTTCACTACGACGTGCAATTGATAGGAGGCATTGTTTTGCACCAGGGCAAAATAGCCGAAATGGCCACAGGTGAAGGGAAAACCCTGGTAGCCACGCTTCCGGTTTACCTGAATGCTTTGACAGGAAAAGGGGTACACGTGGTTACGGTAAACGACTATTTGGCCAAGCGCGACTCGGAGTGGATGGGTGTGCTCTACGAGTTTCACGGACTTACCGTGGATTGTATCGACAAGCACGAGCCCAACAGTGAAGCCCGCCGCAAAGCTTATTTGGCCGATATAACCTACGGCACCAACAATGAATTTGGCTTCGACTACCTGCGCGACAATATGACGCAAAGCCCTGACGAACTGGTGCAGCGCGAACACATTTATGCCATCGTGGACGAGGTGGACTCGGTGCTTATCGACGATGCCCGTACCCCCCTTATCATCTCGGGCCCCACGCCAAAAGGTGAAGACCAGCTCTTCGACGAACTGAAGCCCATGGTGAGCAAGCTTTATAATCTGCAGCGCAACCTGGTTACTAAAATCCTGGCGGAGGCTAAGGAACTACTCTCGGGCAATCCTACGCCTGAACAGGAGACCAAGGGAGGCGAACTCTTGCTGAGAGCCCATCGGGGTCTGCCCAAGCACAAACCTCTCATTAAATTCCTCAGCGAACCTGGGATGAAGGCCCTCCTGCTGAAAACCGAAAATTTCTATCTGCAGGAACAAGCCAAAAACATGCATATCATCGACGACGAACTTTATTTCGTCATTGACGAGAAAAATAATACCATAGAGCTGACAGAAAAGGGCATCGACGCACTTACTGAATCCTATCAGGACCCCCATTTCTTTATTCTTCCGGATGTGGGCAGCGAGATTTCGGAAATCGAAAGAATGAACATTCCGGAGTCGGAAAAAGAAGAGCGCAAAAGCCAGCTCATGAGCGAGTATGCAGTGAAATCGGAACGGGTTCATACGGTCAACCAGTTGCTTAGAGCTTACGCCTTGTTTGAGAAAGACGTGGAATACGTTATCATCGACAATAAAGTAAAAATTGTGGATGAGCAGACCGGCCGTATCCTTGAGGGTCGTCGTTACTCCGATGGATTGCACCAGGCCATTGAGGCCAAGGAAAACGTAAAGGTGGAGGCTGCTACTCAAACCTATGCCACCATCACCCTGCAAAACTATTTCAGGATGTATAAAAAACTGGCAGGGATGACAGGGACGGCAGAAACCGAAGCCGGTGAGTTCTGGAGCATTTACAAGCTTGATGTGGTGGTGATTCCTACCAACAAGCCAGTCATCCGCAAAGACATGGAAGACCTGGTTTACAAGACCAAACGCGAAAAATACAATGCAGTCATTGAAGAGATAGAGCGGCTGATAAATGCCGGAAGGCCGGTGCTGGTGGGTACCACGTCGGTAGAAACCTCTGAGTTACTGAGTCGCATGCTTACTTTACGAAAAATTCCCCATAACGTACTCAATGCCAAGCAGCATGCCCGCGAAGCAGAAATTGTGGCTCATGCAGGTTTGGCCCGTACGGTTACCATTGCTACCAACATGGCAGGTCGAGGTACGGACATCAAGCTGGGCCCCGGAGTTAAAGAAGCGGGAGGTTTAGCTATTATTGGTACAGAGCGACACGAGTCGCGGCGAGTAGACCGTCAGTTACGCGGACGTGCCGGACGTCAGGGTGACCCAGGTAGTTCCCAGTTTTTCGTCTCCCTTGAAGACGACCTGATGCGTCTGTTTGGTTCTGACCGCATAGCCAAAATCATGGACCGCCTGGGCCTGAAAGAAGGAGAGGTGATACAGCATTCCATGATCACCAAATCCATAGAAAGAGCTCAACGCAAGGTAGAAGAAAACAATTTCGGCATACGTAAGCGTTTGCTCGAATACGACGACGTAATGAATGCCCAACGTGAGGTGATTTACAGCCGCCGCCGCAATGCGCTTCACGGCGAACGTCTGGCCCTCGACATCCGCAATATGATCGAAGACCTGTGCCACACGCTGGTGGATGAATACTGGGAAGCCAAAGATTTCCCATCATTCAGGATGGAATTGCTAAGAATTTTCGGCGTGGATAGTCCTTTCAGCGAAAATGAATTTTACAATCGCAGTCGCAAAGACTTGGCTCCTACACTTTTCGAAACCGTTTACCACCGCTACCGCGCTAAGTGCCAGGGTCTGGCCGAGAAAACCTTCCCTGTTATCAAGGATGTATACGAAAACCATTCTCAATACGAATACATAGCTGTTCCTATTACTGATGGACGTAAGCAGCTAAATCTGGTTGTTAACCTGAAAAAGGCCTACAACGACCAGGCCCGCGAAGTGGTGCTCACCATGGAAAAAACCATTACCCTTGTCGTTATCGACAATGCCTGGAAAGAGCACCTGCGCGAAATGGATGACCTTAAGCAATCGGTACAAAACGCTGTATATGAACAAAAAGACCCTCTGCTCATCTATAAATTCGAGTCGTTTGAGCTCTTTAGCAAAATGCTAATGCGCATCAACCGCGAGATTACTTCCTTCCTTATGCGAGCCAATCTGCCCGGCGCCGAGACCGAAGTCAAGCAGGCTCAGATGCCACGCCGTACTGATATGAGTCGCCTCAAGCAAGAACGTACGGATATGCTTTCGCAAGCCAACCCAACGCAGGCTCCCTCAAAATCTGCACCCATTAAGGTAGAGAAACGCATTGGCCGCAACGACCCCTGCCCTTGCGGTAGTGGTAAGAAATACAAAAACTGCCACGGAAAAAACCAAGTTTAACCCTCAGCAAATAGATTTGTTATGTTAAAGTATAAAAGAATTTTGCTCAAGCTCAGCGGTGAATCGCTGATGGGCAATCAGCATTACGGAATTGATCCCAACCGGCTTGCGGAATATGCCGAACAGATAGCTGACGTTAACCGGCTGGGAGTAGAAATTGCCATAGTAATCGGTGGGGGTAATATTTTCAGAGGGCTTCAGGGAGCTGCCAAGGGCATGGACCGTGTTCAGGGCGATTATATGGGCATGCTGGCCACCCTCATCAACAGCATGGCCCTGCAGGCCGAACTCGAAAAACAGGGTATTCCCACCGCATTGCTGGGAGGGCTGGAAGTAAAACCCATTGCCCGACCCATGAGCCGCCGCGAGGCTATTGCAGAGCTCGAAACGGGCAAAGTGGTCATCATCAGTGGTGGAACCGGCAATCCTTATTTCACTACCGATACAGCTTCAGCCCTTCGGGGAGTAGAAATAAAAGCCGATGTTTTACTCAAAGGCACCCGGGTGGATGGAGTTTACACGGCCGATCCCGAAAAAGACCCCTCGGCTACTAAATACAGCACCCTCTCCTTTAAAGAAGCTTACAGCAAAGGGCTGAAGGTAATGGATCTCACGGCTTTTAGCCTTTGCATGGAAAACGACCTACCCATTTATGTCTTTGATATGGATACCCAAGGAAACCTTCGCAAGGTAGTAGAAGGTGAACACATAGGTACCCTGGTGTCGAATCATGTCTGATTTTTAACTTTTAACATGCAAAAACCTAGTATTCCTAAAGGAACCCGCGACTTCGGCCCGGCAGAGATGCAGCGCCGAAACTATATTTTTGATACCATACGCTCAGTTTTCCGAAGCTATGGTTATCAGCCCATCGAGACCCCTGCTATGGAAAATCTGAGCACCCTGTTGGGAAAATATGGTGAGGAGGGTGACAAACTCCTTTTCCGAATACTCAATTCGGGCGATTTTCTGAGGGAGGTTCCCGCCGATATCTTACAACATCCACAAAGTCAACGCATTTCATCTTACATTGCAGAGAAAGGCTTGCGCTACGACCTTACAGTACCTTTTGCGCGCTTCGTGGTGCAATATCGTGATAAGATTACCCTCCCTTTCCGCCGCTATCAGATACAGCCCGTATGGCGGGCTGATAAGCCGCAGCGGGGTCGGTACCGCGAATTTTACCAATGCGACGCCGACATCATCGGAAGCTCATCACTATTCAACGAGGCCGAACTCATCAGTTTGATTGACGAAGTGTTTACCCAACTGCGCCTCAACATTCGCATTTTACTTAACAACCGAAAAATACTGGCCGGCATCGCCGAAACGATTGGCCACCCCGATAAGCTCACCGACATCACCACTGCCATTGACAAGCTCGACAAAGTGGGTCTGGAAAAAGTAAACGAAGAGCTGGCCGGAAGGGGGCTTCCTTCAGAAGCCATTGAAAAGCTACAGCCCATACTGTTCTTACAGGGAAGTGCCGAAGAAAAAATCGCCAGGCTCACCCATCTCCTCCACGCCTCTCCTACGGGTATGAAAGGCCTTGATGAACTGCAGACCGTACTGAATTATCTGCCCCACTTCGGCATCCGTTCAGCTGTTGTCTTCGATCTGACATTGGCCCGGGGTCTCAATTACTACACTGGAGCCATCATCGAAGTAAAAAGTACAGATGTGAGCATTGGGAGTATATGCGGGGGGGGTCGCTACGACGACCTCACCGGAATCTTTGGCCTTCCGGGTATTTCAGGCGTGGGAATCTCGTTCGGCGCCGACCGTATCTATGATGTATTGGAACAAACAGGCCGTTTCCCTGCCGAGGCAACAAGCGGCACCCGTGTGCTGATTATCAACTTTGGAGATAAGGAAGAAAAGTATTGCATACCGCTTTTACTCAAGCTTCGCGCCCAGGGCACCAGCGCTGAACTCTACCCGGAACCTGCCAAAATCAAAAAACAGATGAGCTATGCCGATGCCCATGCAATTCCTTTTGTAGTACTTGCAGGTGAGAATGAAATTCAAACCGGCTCGTTTACCCTGAAAAACATGCAAACCGGAACCCAGCAAAAACTCTCAGCTGAAGAACTACTTAAAACCGTTAAAGAACAGTAATTGAATCTCTTAAGAGGTTATTCAGCACGAGGATATTAGTAAATTATTTGACCGGACTTCACGAGAAAAGGAGTCCGGTTATTTATTCATATGCAACTATCTTCATAAGTTTGCCGGGTTTTTTGCGACCTCATCATCAATCACCCACCTTCTTTGCATGAAATGGTTTTCAACTAAGATTCAAATCAATCGAAATGAGCTGTCAGGAGCGTTTGGCGATATCGGCACAGACCTGCCTTTAATTGTAGCTATGCTGGCTGCCAGCGATCTGAAAGCCGGAAATATTCTCATTCTTTTCGGTATTTTGCAAATAATCACCTCTTTCGTTTATGGCCTTCCCATGCCTGTGCAGCCCCTGAAGGCCGTAGCGATGATAGTAATTACTCAAAAAATCTCCAGCGAGGTCATCTTTGGGGGAGGTATGGCTATTGGAATACTTATGCTCCTCTTAACCCTGACAGGCCTCATCAGTTATCTTCATAAGATTATTCCCAAAACCGTTATAAGAGGTATACAATTCGGGCTTGGACTGCAGTTGAGTTTGCTGGCTTTAAAGAGTATGTTCCATCGGAGCATTTAAACGGATATTTATTGGCCATCCCGGCTTTTGGGTTAGGTTTGGTATTCATAGGTAATCGCAAATATCCTCCGGCCCTTTTCATTCTCTCGCTGGGTATTATTTATGCATTTTTGTTTCAACCTTCTATTCACAAGGACATCCATCTGCATCTACCAGTTCTGGAATGGCCCGCCATTACCCCTGAACACATCTGGACCGGTTTTTTACTTCTGGCCCTTCCTCAGATACCTTTATCGCTCGGAAACTCCATCTTTGCCAAACATCAATTAATCAAGGATTATTTCCCAGAAAAGCAGATAAGGATCAAAAAAATCGGACTTACATACTCCTTGATGAACATTTTCGCTGCACTGACAGGAGGTATTCCGGTATGCCACGGATCGGGAGGCGTAGCGGGGATTTATACTTTTGGGGGCCGAACCGGAGGGTCAACCTTTATTTATGGATTGTTTTACATTCTGCTCGGCCTTTTTATGGGGATGAGCCCTTCTCACATTTTCGGAATATTTCCCAAGCCCATCCTCGGAGTTATCCTACTGTTTGAAGGAATAGCGCTCATCCTCCTCGTGAAAGATATCATTACCAACCGAAGAAACTTCTTCCTGGCCATACTGGTGGGGCTCATGGCCAATGGCATTCTCTATGGGTACTTAACTGGAATGATAGTGGGAGCGCTTTTATTTTACCTGCCCCAAAACTGGATTCTGAAAGACTTTTCAAGGACTCATTAAACTTTCTATTCCCCAAATATTTCATCCTGCTAATTCATCTCTTGTTATCAATAAACACCAACTATCTTTGGCGGAGATAGAAGCTTTCCGCACTCACGATGCCATAACTTTTTGACGCCTTGAATCTTAAATTCTATTTGAGGTCAGAGTATCTTTCCATTGCTTAAAACCCATCAACCGACCTCAGATATTATTATACTCGCCAAAGAATAGGCATTCACACTCAATTTATGAAAGGAATCTCTTCAATTTCCTAAAAATTGTAACTTTAAAGGTCTATTCTCATTTAATTATCTACAGTAATGACTCAGCGAAAACTTTACTGGTTTTTACCTTTATTCTTGCTGGTTTTCTTTTCATGCAATACTTCTAAAAATATGACTGAAAAAACTGTAATACAAAACTTCGACATCAAGAGGTATCTCGGTACATGGTACGAAATTGCCCGATATGACCACCGCTTCGAAAAGGGGCTGGTAGGAGTTACAGCTACTTATTCCTTGAAAGAAGATGGCACCCTGAAAGTCGTAAACAGTGGTTATAAAAACAGCTTGAATGGCAAACGTTCTGAAGTAGTTGGAAAAGCCAAAATACCAGACCCGACAGTACCTGCGCGTCTAAAGGTTTCCTTCTTCTGGTTTTTCTACGGTGATTATTTTGTGCTGGAGCTGGATAACGAGTACCAGTGGGCAGCCGTAGGTAGCAAATCCGATAAATACCTCTGGATATTGAGCCGCATACCACAGATGCAAGACTCTGTTTACGATAACCTATTGAAGCGGTTACAGAGAAGAGGGTATGATACTTCCCGACTTATCAAAGTACCCCAATAATAACAGAACCCCCAAAACATTAAGAATTATGAACATCAAAAACCTACTTTTAAGTTATTTGCTGACTTTCGTCGCTTTTCTGGCTATCGACATGCTATGGCTGGGTGTAATTGCCAAAGGCCTCTATCAGAAATACCTGGGTGCATTTCTCACCGACAAAGTCATTTGGGCGGCAGCCTTGATATTTTATGCACTCTTTATCATTGGCATTTTTATTTTCTCCATTTATCCGGCCATGCAAAAATCCTCGTTTACCCACGCCCTCCTTATGGGAGCGCTATTTGGATTTTTCACCTATGCCACTTACGATCTTACCAATTTAGCCACCATGAAAGACTGGCCGCTGCCCATTGTTTTTATCGATATCCTCTGGGGCACCCTATTAACCGCGCTAGTGAGTACCATTGGCTTTTTCATAGCAAAATGGATCAACGGCTTATAAAACCGCAACAGCAAAAGCATTGATAACAAACCTCCCCGGTAAGCACGCTCCTTATTGAACATTCATAAAATTGGCCTGAAAGCAATAATTGGCCAAAGGCAAATTTATTGGATGCAACCATTTAGAGTCTTAATTCAAAAAACTGGTAACAAAGCAACTAGTAAACACGACTTATATTGTAATTACATTATGTTATTGAAATATTTTTTCCAGAATTCGTCGCGAATTTGGTTTAAATAATTGATAAACATAAGTATATAAAAAATGTAGGCACTAAACGATTTTCTTCCACTCTATTTATCAATGTGCTACTTAATTAAAAATGAAAACTTTGGGTTTTTAACCCTATGCCCTGAAATAACTCTTTGATATATATTAGATAATACTGGTTTTTAGCTTCATTAGATACCAAAAAATCAACTAAATTATCCGTGCGCCTAATAGTGCCGAATTTTCGAACAAAAAGTTGCCATACATACTTTACATATCATTCTTTATCAACTATTTGTACTGACTATTTGGGAGACATATAAATAATAAATAATTCTAACAAACTTGAAGTAAAAGTAGATGTAAAACTCAAACCCATAAACTTTAAAAGAATCAGGTACAATAAAGACAGTTTTAAAATGAAAAACTAAAATTTGAATATCATGGATTTAAGGTTTCATTAAACCCAAACCTGGCAATAAATTGACTCAATCAGGACTTACCCGGTTTCTCAAGAATAATCCAAATGTAAAAACCATTAATGGCAAACCACTGAAATTCAGTAAGAACGAGGTCGTAAATCTTAATTTATATGAATAAACCCAGGAGAAAATAAAATCAAATTAAAAATCAGGGCGATTTAACGAACAGCCCCATTGGCTTTAAGTAAACCAATAGGTCTACCAACAGTTATAAACCATCGCAAAAATTAATCACTTTATTAAGCATATATACTAAAAAGCTCCAGGGTATATATTGAATTCTTTAAGTGTAAAGAGAATCTTCTCTGTTATGGAATGACTTATTCTCCACACTAGAATCTGGTTGCTAAAACCACTGAGGTTTTTACCACTTCCCGCTGTCCGTTGGTATCATAGTATTCACAAATTATCAGGTAGCGACCCAAAGGTGCGAGTGTTCGGTCATCGCGGGTGCCATCCCACGAAAGAGAAGTTTGTGTACCCACCGATAAGGCCCGGGCCAGCTTTCGTACCTGCCGACCCATGGCATCGTATATACTTACATTGGCCAACCAGCCCTCACCCGGAGCCACCAAGACCAGGGTTACCAGGTCTTCTATTCCATCTCCATCAGGGGAAAATATGGGGGGTGCAACCGTAACCTTCCCGGAAGGTGAAGGGACTTCGGTATACTGGGAATTTTTCCCTGTTGGGGTACCAAATCCAGCCGATTCGGCTGCCGAGGTCCAATTGGTAGGGTCGGAGGTGGGACGCTGGGGGTTAATTCTTTCTAACGCCACTCCATCCAGGTTTTTAAGCACCGGCAGGTGCATAGCCTTACGATACTCGAGCCTGTCTATAATGGAAAGTTCATTTTCCCTCAGGGCTATGATTACCTTGCCGCCCGGGTCGGAGGCAAAGTCGGGCATTTGGGAAGTTTCAATGAGATGAGCAGGAGCTGGAACCGAATATTGACTTGCTACGGCATCGGGCAAACGGGTGAGACAGTAATACTGTCCGGGGACCATCAGCCAGGCAGGCAGGAAAATAGTTTTCGGTTTAGATGTATCGGAAAGGCTTAGGTACGTGAGCGAGAAAGCCGAAAGGTCAAGAAGTTTGTCAGAAACATTAAGCAACTCAAGGTAATCAGCTCCGCCTGTGCGGGGATTGGTCAGTATTTCGTTGATAATAACTTCTCCTGGCCCCGGAACCCCGGGAAGCCCAAATGCCACATCTTCTGAATCGGCAAGCAGGTTGCCAGCACAGTCATACATTTCGCCCTGAGGACGAAGCAGATAAGTTTTCCCCACTTCCATGGGGGAACTTAACGTAAGGATGAACACTTGATTCCGGTAATCGATAGGAGTAATTGAGATAAGAGTACCCGGACCATTCGGCAGCGACCAGTTCAAAAGCTCAACCACCGAAGTTTCATTCATGGGCTCAGAGAAATAAACGCTTACATGGATATCATCTGCAGGGTAAGCACGCAGGAGTTTGGGAGGTACAAGATCGGGGTTAGCGGCTCTCACGGAGTTATCGCGGCCGGGGGTTCCTCCCATGGCATCTACCGAAGGCTTCCAATTCCCTTGCTGGGTGCAGGCATTGGAATAGTCCACCATTTCGAGCGACCAACCTCCCTCTTTTTTGGGAGAGCTTCCATACCAAGCATCCGTGTAATCGACCCAGGAAATCACCTGGCCTATGGGATTAATGAGAGCTACACTCTGGCCTGCATTAGTCAGCTGAAACGAACTAAACCCATAAAAAGCGCCATAGGCTCCCAGGGCCCCGGCGGCTGCATCCGGACCTACTATCAGATACGACTGGGGCTCCAGATAAGCCTGCTGAAAAACCCGGGTCGTAGTGCCAATCTGCAGGGCCCATCCCGAGAGGTCGATGGTGCCAGAGGTCTGGTTATAAAGTTCCACATATTCAAATTCGGGCAAACCCACCACAGGACTTGGATCGGCCATAATTTCTGTGATAAGAACGTCGAAGCGAGATGTGGGTGCCGGCACATTAAAATCACGAAAAGTATGGGCAGGTACCTCAACGCCCCGGCAGTTTTTCAGTCCCTCCTGTAAAACCAGCCGGTAAGAAACTCCTTGCTGGAATTCAGCCCCAAAATGCAACATGACAGTGGTAAAATCATCTCCAGCAATCCAGGCTGAGTCAGCAAAACCTATCGATGGACTTACCTTATAAAGCTGAGGGTTGACCAACGAGAGGCTGTCCATGTTCTGGTTAAAAATCAGCTTAAGGGTTGAGTGGTCGATAACAATGAGAGCCTCAGGGAGAGGCAGGTTATTTAGGGTAGCGAGTACGGAATTGGGTCCGCCCGGGGTTCCTCCGCTGATGTTCTCCGAGGCCTTCCAGTTGGCTGCTCCCAAACATACCGCCATCGGATCTATCTGCTCAAGACTCCAGCCCCCATTGACCTTAGCCGGGTCGCGATACCATTTGTCTTTATAAACCACCCTCGAAATTAATCGGTTGTAATTATCCAGAATCTTCACATCCTGGCCCGTATTAGCCAGGCTTAGTGAAGTGATGGCCGCACAATTTCCATAGGCCGAAAGCTCAGGGATGGCCTCAGGCCGGCAAAGGATAAGAAAGCCACCGCCGGGGATCTCGCTGTCGGGGATGGTTTTCGAGGTACTCCCCGTTACGAGCTTCCAATTTTTAAGTTTTACAGGCCATTCCGTGGTATTAAACAGTTCTATATATTCCCAATTGGGGAGCCCTACCGGAGGATCGGGATCGACCATCAACTCATTGATCACAATATCAAATGGTTGGGCTTGATAAAGTGAGAAGTTTCGAACCCAGGGACCCGCCTTGTTGCCGGCCAGGTCTTTTACTGAATCGATGGTCAAGGTGTAAGTGAGGCTAGGCTGAAAAGTTGTGGGGAACACAAGATTGACCTCACCTGCTGTCTGAGAGGAAAATACAACGCGGGATGGATACAGACTTCCTGGTTCAAGCCTGTAATTCAAAACCGAACCTGCAGGCTGGGGTGCTAAAGCTTCAGAGAACTGCAAAGCCAAAGAGGTATCGCTTGTAACCTCCAGCGAGAGCAAATCAGGCGGGGTGAGATCTACCTGTATTTCACCGGCATAAAAGTCATCGAAATACATTTTGGTGGCATTGCTCGATGTGTATTTACAATACACGCCAAAATATTGCGAAGAATTCAATTGAAGGTCAGTACCCGTTGCCTGGAGCTGGAAGTTAGAGCCACCGGAGGGGTCGGCCCAAATTTCCCAGGTGCCATCATTCTTATGAATAATTTTCACCCGAAGGGTAAAAGAAGAAGCCAGCAGTCCATCGGTTCCCCGGCAAATACTCACGGTTTGCGTCCCATTCTGACGGAAAAGTTCCAGGGCATCGTTCGAACCTGCTTCACCCATTTGAAGAAAGTAACCATTGAGTGGCCCGCTCAGGTCTGGCTGATCAGAAGCAAGATAAACCCGGGCAAAATTATTTGATGAAGGAGCAAAGGAAAGTTTAACCCAAAACCTCCATTCGGCTGGAACCACCAGGGCCGATGAAGTAGTAAGCCAGGCAGCTCCTTCGCCACTGCCATTCAACTGCAACTGCTTTGAAGAATTGATTTTAAACAAGGAGTTTGTTCCATTCCAGGTGGGATTTTGAGAAAAATCGCCATCATCGAAACCATCGGTAAATTGTGCCCGGGCTGACATCAGGCTGAGAAAAACACCCAACACAGCCATGAAAACCGGATTCTTGAGTGCACGACTCATGCGCAAGGATTTAAGGCATTGAAAGTGTAAATATAGTATTTTTGCCGGCCTGTGTATTCAGGCAGTTAAAACAGAATTTCAAACCCATGCCCAAAATTGCCGTAGTAGGAGCTACAGGCCTGGTAGGCCGTAAAATGATAGAAAAAGTTACCTCTTCTGAAATATTTAGGAACTGGGAGTTGCTGGCAGTAGCTTCCGAGAGATCAGCTGGTAATGAAATACTCATTGCTGGGAATAAGCAGAAAGTATTGACAGCCCGGGAAGCTTTGGGTCAAGAACCGGAACTTGCTTTGTTTTCGGCAGGTGCAGAAGCTTCGGGAGAGCTTGCCCCTCAGTTTGCCCAGTACGGATTTGTGGTTGACAACAGCTCATTTTGGCGTATGGACCCTCAGGTGCCGCTGGTGGTGCCTGAAATCAATTCACATACTATCAGTCCCTCCACACGCATTATTGCCAATCCCAACTGCTCCACCATACAAATGGTACTCGCACTATCGCGTCTGCACACCAGATATGGCATACGGCGCATTGTTGTGGCCACTTATCAATCAGTAACAGGCTCAGGGCAAAAGGGGATAGCGCAGTTGGAAGCAGAAGAGCAACAACTTAGCGCAGAAAATCCGGCCTATCCCCACCCTATCCATCGCAACCTGATTCCTCACGGAGGTAGCTTTCTTGAGAATGGCTACACCACGGAAGAGATTAAACTGGTAAATGAAACCAGGAAAATCCTGGGTGACTCATCCATCAATGTTACTGCCATGGTGGTGCGAGTTCCTGTTAGGGGCGGGCACAGCGAAGCGGTAAACGTTGAATTCAGGGAAGAGTTTAATTTGGAAGAAGTGAGACAGATACTCACAGCTACTCCGGGCGTAAAGGTGCTGGATAATCCCTCGGAGAATATATATCCTATGCCTCTGTATGCCGAAGGAAATGATGAAGTATTTGTGGGCCGTATTCGCAGGGATGAATCGCAGCCTCGTACGCTTAACATGTGGATTGTGTCGGACAACCTGTTGAAAGGAGCTGCCACCAATGCAGTGCAAATTGCTGAATTTTTGGTAAAAAAAGGTTTTATAGCTTGACGCCGTGAAAATCCACAGGGAGCTTGAACACTTGCCGGAATTCAAAAATCCGGTGGTAACCGTAGGAACTTTCGATGGAGTTCACCGGGGACACCGGAAGATCCTGGAACGCATGCGCGAAATTGGCGCACAAAACGGAGGCGAGACCCTTGTGGTTACCTTCGAACCTCATCCCCGAATGGTACTTGCTCCCTACGGAACCCCTGTAAGACTCATCAACATTCCCCGACGTAAATACCAGATATTTGAATCGTTAGGCATCGACCATGTAGTGGTAATCCATTTCACACCTGAATTTGCTCGCACACCCTGGGAAGCGTTTATCCGCAACTTTCTGGTAGGCCGCCTTGGGGTGAAATGCCTGGTTGTTGGTTACGATCACCGCTTTGGGCAAGGCCGGGAGGGAGATCATGAAAAACTCCTGGCAATGGCCAAAGAGACGGGTTTCTGCGTAGAAGAAATTCCGCCTTTTTATCTCGATGGCCACGAAGTTAGTTCCACACGCATACGCAATGCCCTGCATGCAGGCAACATACGCCTGGCCAACTTTCTGCTGGGCTATGAATATTCTATAACCGGTACTGTAGTGCATGGAAACAGGTTGGGACATCAGCTGGGCTTTCCCACTGCCAACATTGACACCGACGACAAATACAAACTTATTGCTGCTCAAGGAGTTTACGTGGCCCGGGCTGAATATCAGGGAATCGTGTACGGCGGAATGTGTAACATTGGAAATCGTCCCACAGTGGAAGCGGGAAGCTTTGCAGTAGAAGTACACATCTTTGATTTTGACCGGGACATTTACGGTGAAACCCTTACTATTTACTTTGTGGACCGGCTACGCAACGAAACCCGCTTCGAATCGCTCGATGCCCTGAGGGCTCAACTGGAATTAGACCGAAAAATGGCACTTGAAATCCTTGAGCGAATTCCCGATGGAAACGCCTGGCTTAATCAGCGGTAAGAGTTATATCGACGGAATTCATCCATCGGTTTGCGCTTCTTTTCTTTTACAGCCTCGTCTTCAACCGGGTATCCTACTGCAATAAGAAGCCCTATGTTTTTGGAAGAAGGAATCTTGAGTAAATCCTTTATAGGAGCCTCATTAAACCAGCCCAACATACATGTGCCCAGGCCTTCTTCCTGGGCCTGCAAACAAAAATGTTCGGCTGCAATGCCAATGTCGATGAGTGGCCATTCTTTCTTCTTGATGAGTTCCCCCACTTGAGTAATCAGCTTGGGCTTTTCCATCACAATCACCACCACGGCACCAGCCTTAAGCACGAATTTATTGAAGGATACCAGCCGGCTATAGGTTTCATGAGCAATTTTATCTTTCAGTGCCTGATCATCCACCACAATGAAAGTCCAGGGTTGGCTGTTGCTGGCCGAAGGAGCCAAACGGGCAGCCTCGAGGCAGCGTTCCAGTTTTTCCCGTTCCACTGGACGGCCGTCGTATTGCCGGGTACTATGTCTTAATCTGACAAGGTCAAGAAAACTCATGACTTTTGGTTTTTTTAGTGCTTACGAAATTACAACAAAACTCCATAGAACATGAGATGGTAATCCACCCTGGCACGGGCATTCAAAAAATCCCAATAAATACCATCAATGCAAATCCTTTTATTTCATAAACTTATGAAACATTATAGGCCTGTCTGAGCGAGTGTTTGGAACAACCCCTCAAGGGAAGCCTCTCCCAATAATTTCTTTAATTTTGCGGTTTACATTTCTGAAAAAACACGCTGTGACTCATGATCACCCTGCATAAATCCCTTTTACGTGAAGATTTTAATACTACCACTCTTTTTGTGGTTCGCAGTCTGCAAAGCCTGCCAGAAGGATGGCTAAGCCAGGAAGAGCTTGAATATGTACATCGAATAAGCCAGGACCAGGAACAAATCCAGGCTATCTTACCCCGGGGGACCTACAGCTGGGTCATTACCCTACCTAAAACGGATGAAGATGAAAGCGTTCGTGCCGAATTTCAGCGTAGGGCCGGAGCCGCCTCAAGGAAAATTTTTGTTAAGGAGAAAACCCGGGCGATAAAAATCGTTTCTTTTGACCTGCCAGCCAAAGACCTGTATCACTTCACCGAAGGATTTGTGTTGGACAACTACACCTTTAGCAAATATATTACCGACCCGGCCAAGATTCCCCATACAATTCAAGAAATACAGTTGCATTCAGAGGATTTGGGCGAGGCCGATGTGGACCGTTTGCGGATACTATCAGAGGCTGTATTTTTCTGCCGCGACCTGGTCAATGAACCGGCTTCGGCGCTTAATGCAGAGGTACTGGCCCAGGTGCTTTTCGAAGAAGCCTCGAAAGTGGGCGTCAAGGCCGAGGTATTCAATATCAAAAAAATAGAAGCCTTAAAGATGGGAGGCCTGCTTTCGGTGAATAAGGGAAGTAGCATACCGCCCACTTTTACGGTGCTGGAATGGAAGCCTCAACAGCCTGTGAACGATAAGCCATTGGTGCTCATCGGCAAAGGGGTAACCTTCGATACCGGAGGGATGAATCTGAAAACGGGCACATTTATGGACGGTATGAAGATGGATATGGCCGGAGCTGCGACGGTATCGGCCGCCTTGCTCTCCATCGCCCGTATGGGGCTGCCTTTGCATGTGATAGCCCTGATACCGGCCACCGACAACCGGATTAACTCCGATGCCATGGTACCTGGCGATGTAATAACCATACACAACGGGAAAACCGTAGAAGTACTCAATACCGATGCCGAAGGAAGACTGATACTGGCCGATGCCTTAAGCTATGCCGCAAGGCTCGACCCCGTGCTGGTAATCACCGTAGCCACCCTCACAGGTGCCGCTGCCCGGGCCGTTGGTCCTTTCGGAATGGTAATGATGCAGGTAAAAGCCGCCACCTGGACCGAAAAACTTAAAAAAAGCGGACAGGCTACCTACGAACGCATGGTGGAATTCCCCATGTGGGATGAGTATGCCGGCCTCTTGAAATCGAATATTGCCGATATTAAGAACGTTGGGCCAGCTGAGGCAGGCGCTATCACAGCCGCCAAATTCCTGGAATTCTTTACCTCCTACCCCTTTATCCACCTCGACATTGCCGGGACGTCGTTTGCCGAGAAACCCGAACATTATATCACTCAGGGAGCCACGGGTACCGGCGTCAGACTGCTGGTGCATTTTGCTGAGAGCCTCATTGATTTGGCCTGAAACCTTACGAAAAAAACTACTGAACCATGTATAATCACCTTTTCTTTTCCAAACCCAGAGAAGTAATTGCTGAGGGAGAAATTCGCGTGGGAATTACCCATGGTGATATCAATGGCATTGGTTACGAAGTAATTATGAAAACCCTCGCAGAAGAAGGCATCTTCAATCACTTTGTACCCATTCTTTACGGAACTTCCAAAATCACCTCCTATCATCGTAAAACCATTAATATTCCCGATTTACCTTTCAATCATATTCGTAAAGCGTCACAAGCTCAAAAACATAAGCTAAACATTGTGAACATTACGGACAAAGAAGTAAAGGTAAACCTGGGACAGTCCACCACCGAGGCAGGCGAACTGGCAGCGCTTGCTTTGCAAATGGCTTGCCGCGACCTTGAGGAAGGGCACATTGATGTATTGGTAACTGCCCCTATCAACAAACACAACATTCAATCCGAACAGTTTCAATTTCCCGGGCATACGGAGTATCTTGCCCATCGCTTTGGTGCATGTTGTCCTTTAATGCTCATGATAGCCGACAATCTCCGCATCGGTACCATTACGGGACATTTGCCTTTGCGCAAAGTGGCCGATACTATAACCGAAGAATTAATTATCAACAAAATAAAAATCACTGAACAGTCGCTCATTCAGGATTTTGGCATTACCAAGCCCCGAATAGCAGTGCTTAGCCTCAATCCGCATGCTGGAGATCAAGGATTATTAGGCGATGAAGATGAAAAAATAGTAGCTCCCGCACTGAAGAAAGCACTGGAAGAAGGTTACCTGGTTTTCGGGCCTTATCCGGCCGATGGCTTCTTTGGTTCAGGCGAGTTTCGGAAGTTTGATGCTATTCTGGCCATGTACCATGACCAGGGCTTAACTCCTTTCAAGTTATTGGCTGAAGGACGAGGAGTAAACTTTACTGCAGGACTGCCTGTGGTCAGAACCTCGCCAGCCCACGGCACGGCTTACGAAATTGCCGGCAAAGACCAAGCCTCCAGCCTGTCGATGCGCGAAGCCATTTTTTGGGCCATCGATATTTACGCAAACCGCTTACGATATGCCGATATGACGGCCAACCCTCTGCGCAGGAGCAAGGAGGGAGAAGCAGCTACTCAGCTGGAAGATTGACCCTGGAATGAGCTACTTCTTTGCCGATATAGCTCGCATGTACGATTGGCCCGGAGTTACCCTGCTCAACGGGAAAGCTCTGGTAGATCATCTGCTTATCGATAGCCGACGCTTGCAAATCCCTGAAAGCACGCTTTTTTTTGCTATAAAGACTCCCAAAAACGATGGTCATCGTTACATTTCAGAGCTCTTGGAAAAAGGAGTCCGGCAGTTTGTAGTGACCGAACCCGAAGTCTTTAGCCATTTGCAGGGTCAGGCCAATGCATTACTTGTAGAAAACAGCATTGAAACTCTGCAGGTGATAGCCGCAGCGCACAGAGCCAGATTTAATATACCGGTAATCGGCATCACCGGGAGCAATGGAAAAACCGTGGTAAAGGAATGGTTGCGCGAAATTCTTAGCACACAATTCAGCGTATGTGCCAGTCCAAACAGCTACAATTCTCAAATCGGTGTCCCTTTATCCGTTTGGAATCTGGAATCCGGTCACCGATTGGCCATTTTTGAAGCAGGTATATCGCAGCCGAGCGAAATGGAAAAGCTGGAGAGAATTATCAGGCCCACCCTGGGAATTTTTACCAATATTGGCGAGGCACACGGGGAGAACTTTAAGTCTGTTCAACACAAAGTCAAAGAAAAACTCCGTCTTTTTGAGCAGTGTCAAACCCTGATTTATTGCCGCGACCACAAGCTAATCCATGAAGGCATTGAAGAAGCTGAATTTCACAAACGGCTTCGACTTTTTACCTGGGGTTGGCATCCTGAGGCCAACCTGCAAATTACCGCAATGGAGCGCAACGGTAACCACAGCGAAGTAACATTTACTTACCAGGGAGAAAATTTAAAACTAACCATTCAACTTACCGATGATGCCTCGGTAGAAAATGCCCTGCATTGCCTGACCACGCTAATGGTTTTGGGCTGGAATTCCCGTCAGGCCGTCCACTCTATCGCAAGGCTCCATCCTCTTCCCATGCGCCTGGAGATGATTGAAGGCGTCAACGGCTGCACACTAATTAACGATAGCTACAGCAACGATATCAACTCGCTCGAAGTCGGTCTCTCATATCTGACACGCCAGGCCGGGCAGAAGACAAAAACCCTCATCCTGTCCGACATCCTGCAGAGTGGTAAACCTGCGGAAGATCTCTACCGAAGAGTCAACGAATTACTTATCCACGCGGGTGTGAATAAAATCATTGGAATTGGAAGTGATTTGAAGAATCACGGCTCTCTGTTTTCGATGGAAAAACATTTTTTCAACGATACGGAGACATTCCTTTCTACATATCCTCTGAATAAGTTCAGAGATGAATACATTTTGCTGAAAGGAGCCCGCCGGTTCGAGTTTGAACGAATAGCCCGTGCTTTGCGTCGAAGGTCGCACGAGACCAAGCTGGAAATCAGTCTTCCGGCCATAGCCCATAACCTGGCTTACTACCGAAGCCATCTAAAACCAGGCACAAGGGTTATGGCCATGGTAAAAGCTTTCGCTTACGGAAGCGGTAGTCACGAAATAGCCGCCCTGTTGCAGCATCACCACATAGATTATCTGGCCGTGGCCTATCCCGATGAAGGAGCGGCCTTGCGACAGGCCGGAATCACAGCTCCCATTGCCGTGATGAATCCGGAAAACGACCATTTCGATATCATTGTCGAACATCGCCTCGAGCCTGAAATATACAGTATGTCAATCCTCCGGCGTCTGGCGGCTTTTTTGGCACAACAGGGATACAGCGTAGAAGCGTATCCTGTTCACTTAAAGCTGGATACCGGAATGCATCGGTTGGGTTTTTTACCCGAAGAATGGGATGAAGTAATCAGCTTTTTAAAGCAACAGGCCCATATCAGGGTGGTGTCTGTATTTTCACATTTGGCCGCAAGCGAAGACCCATCTGAGGATGCATTTACCCGTCAACAGGCTAACCAGCTTCAGCACATGGCTGAGAAACTTTCCAGAGAGCTGGGCTATCCTGTGATGCGACACTTGCTAAACTCAGCTGGCATTATTCGATTTCCGGAATACCAATTTGAAATGGTAAGATTGGGATTGGGCTTATATGGAATAGCGCACAGTCCCGAAATTCAGGAAAAACTTATGCCAGTTAGTCGGCTCTCTTCCCTCATCTCTCAGATAAAAACCATACCTGCAGGCGAGAGCGTGGGGTACAACCGACAATGGATAGCGACCCAAAATACACCTATAGGGATAGTACCTATCGGCTATGCCGACGGATTACGCCGTGAATTGGCCTTTAAAGGTTTTTCATTAAAAGTAAACGGATATGCGGCTCCCCTCATTGGTGCAGTCTCGATGGATATGTGCGCCATAGATCTAACGGGAATACCGGCTTCGGAAGGCGACCGCGTAGTAATTTTTGAAAGTGCAGACGAAATTAAACAACTGGCCCGTTTACTCAATACCATTCCCTACGAAATCATCACGAACATTTCTGCCCGGGTAAAAAGGATTTATTTGATGGACTAATTGTAAGCCTATTGTATGGACCATTCAACACTGCTGAGCATTATCATACCAGTCTACAACGAGGAAAATACCATCGCAGAGGTTATTCAACGCGTGTGGGAGACCCCACTGCAGAGAGCGGTAGCCAAAGAAATTATTGTTGTGGATGACAAATCGTCGGATGGAACGGCCGCTTGCATAGAGTCATTTATTAACCATCATCCTGAATACAACCTCATATTTATCCGCCGACCCAAAAACGGGGGCAAAGGAGCTGCCATCCGCGATGGCATTGCCCGAGCCACAGGACAGTGGATTATCATCCAGGACGCTGACCGGGAATACAACCCAGCCGATTATAACCTACTGCTGCAGCCCGCTCTGGATGGATATGCCGATGTGGTTTATGGATCCCGGTTTGTCGGAGGTAATCCGCATCGTATCCTTTTCTTCTGGCATTCCATTGGCAATAAATTTCTTACGTTCGTCTCCAACGCCTTTACCGA
Source organism: Bacteroidales bacterium (assembly GCA_049969475.1). Lineage (GTDB taxonomy): Bacteria > Bacteroidota > Bacteroidia > Bacteroidales > TTA-H9 > UBA2030. The sequence goes on from JBMFOU010000019.1 coordinate 54,054, forward strand.
CCTCAACCTGACCGACATGGAGACAGGTTACAAACTCTTCAGAGCCGATATTCTGAAAAACATTGAATTAGAGGAAGATCGTTTTGGCTTCGAACCAGAGATAACAGCCAAGATAGCCAGAATCCCGGGCATTAGGATTTACGAGGTAGGAATCAGCTATTACGGTCGCACTTATGCTGAAGGGAAAAAAATTAAAGCAGCCGATGGATTCAGGGCACTTTACACCATTTTCAAATACAACTTACAGCACATGGGGCCCCGACGTCCCTTTGCCGGCTTTCTCACACTGCTCCTTCTGTTTATTGTGGCCTACAAAACTTTTTTTACCTACGAAGATAAAAAGCCCGATTTTCTTCGCAACGATGCGGCTGAATATTACCAATATCTCCCAGCAGTTTTCATTTATAACGACCCCGGTTTTAAATTTTACGATACATTATCTCAGGAGGTGAAAGACCGTATGGGTGTTTTCAAGTTTCCCAACGGACTTGGCACAGGCCGAATGAGCATTGGGCTTGCAATCATAAACCTACCAGGCTTTTGGGTGGCTCATCTGATAGCTCAAACCCAGGGCACAGCCGACGGATACTCCCTACCCTATCATTGGGCAATCCTAGTTACTTCCTTTATTTTCCTGGGATTGGGTATTTATTACACCCAAAAACTCCTTTTACGATATTTCAGCCCGCTCATTACAGGTATTACAGTTATATTATTGGTGTTGGCTACTAACATATTAGCATACATAACCTTACATCCCGGCATGTCCCACATTGTAAGCTTTGGGCTGATGGCCATGTTGTTATTTTTCACAGATGCTTTCTACAGAAAGCCAAATCATACACTTGTGGTCAAAGTGGCCCTGCTCATGGGAATCATCAGCCTCATCAGGCCCAGCAACGCTTTGGTTGGCCTGCTCTTTCTGCTCTGGGGTTGCCTCTCGCTTCAGGCCTGCAAGGAAAGAGCTGTCTTTTTTGTGCGTAATTTTTCTTACATCCTCATTCTGGCTGCCGGCATACTGCTAGTTTGGATGCCTCAATTAATTTACTGGAAATGGGTTACAGGTCAGTTTTTCTTCTATACCTACGGACTGAAGGGAGAGCATTTCTTCTTTAACAATCCACAGATTCTTAATGTTTTACTTAGCTATCGCAATGGATGGCTGGTATATACCCCCCTCATGTTTTTTGCTTTGGCAGGTTTTATTTTTTTATGGAGAGATAAAAATCGCCATGCTCTTGCCATCACTGTATTTTTCGTCACTTTTCTTTATGTCATCTCCTCATGGTGGAGCTGGTGGTATGGGGGGTCATTCGGGGGCCGTAGCTTTATAGATATTTACCCGGTAATGGCCATCCCGCTGGCTGCTTTCATTCGCAAAACAGGCAAAACCCCTGGATGGGCGAGGATAATACTGCTGATCGTTGCAGGCCTGCTTATCCATCTCAATTATTACCAAACCTGGCAATATTCCAAAGGCATTGTTCACTGGGCAGGCATGACCCGGGAAGCTTATTGGTATTCGCTGAAAAACAAAATTCCCCAAAAAGACTATTATTATTTGATATGGGAAGCAGATATAAAGGATGCCATGCGGGGTATTTATTTCAGACATGATTTTCAACCCATAATGGAAAATCAAAAACAAATAAATAAAATGCTGAGGCCTGATAGGAAGGAATTCATAGAGCTCTTGCGCAACAACATCAAAGCCAGCCCTGGCTGGTGGAAGCAAATCAAAGAAAAAGCCCGACAAAGGGGTATTAGTGAAGATTCCATGCTTACACTCGATGCAAAGTACATTTTCGAAGTAAAATACCACAACGAAGTCCCCGACAGTGTTTATATAATGCGCTGACTATCGAATGACATTCAATTCATTAGAATTTATAATTTTTCTTCCCCTTGTGGTGGGGCTTTATTACAGCCTGCATCCCAGATACCGCTGGATGCTATTGTTGGCAGCCAGCTATTTCTTTTATATGTGGTGGAATCCGTTATATATCATCCTGATAATCGCCTCCACAGCTATCGATTTTTTTGCAGCTCGAGCCATAGAAAGAACCCCGGAGAAGAAAAACAAACGCAAATACTTACTTCTGAGCCTCTTCACTAACTTTGGGCTGCTTTTTAGCTTTAAGTATTACGGTTTTTTTACTCACAGCCTTCAGCGTCTGCTGGCCCTGGCAGGAGTAGAGATACAATTTCCTTATCTCGATGTACTACTGCCTGTGGGGATATCGTTTTACACTTTCCAAACCCTGAGCTACACCATTGATGTATATCTGGGCAAAACGAAAGCAGAGCAGCATCCGGGTTATTTTGCTCTTTATGTTACCTACTTCCCCCAGCTTGTAGCCGGCCCCATCGAGCGATACGATCGCCTTGCCCCCCAGCTCAGGGCCACCTTCCATCCCAATTATCAGCAATTAGCCAATGGGTTTCGTCTCATACTTTTCGGTCTTTTTACCAAAATGGTGATAGCGGATAATCTGGCTCCGTATGTAGAAAAAATCTATAATTCATACCCCGAGTTATCCACAAGTTCTATTGCCCTTGGGCTATTCTTTTACTCTTTTCAGATTTATGCCGATTTTTATGGATACTCCACCATTGCCGTAGGATCGGCTTTGCTTATGGGAGTGCAGCTGATGGACAATTTCCGCACGCCTTACCTTTCGCGTAACATTTCGGAGTTCTGGAAACGATGGCACATCAGCCTAAGTACCTGGTTCCGCGACTACGTTTACATCCCTCTGGGAGGCAACCGGGTAAGCTGGCTGCGATGGGCACTCAATGTCTTCGTGGTTTTTACCCTCAGTGGACTCTGGCATGGAGCTAACTGGACCTTTGTCGTCTGGGGTAGCATTTTCGGAATTATGTTCCTTGTCGAACGGTTTTTTCAGGAAAAACTGGGCTGGATTACTCCGGAACGATGGAACTGGCTCAGAGCAGTGGGGGTTGTAAAAACTTTCATCATCGTAACGTTGGCATGGGTGTTTTTTAGAAGTCCTTCGCTGCATCAGGCATTAGATTTAGTTAAGCACCTATTCCTTCAGCCCAATTTCTCCTCATTCTTGCGACCCGATACCTTTTTATTATTCTGGCTCAGTCTATTCATTATCAGCGACATCTGGCTATTCAACTCACGTTTCGATCAGCGCATGGCAAAGCTACCGCTGGCAGCCCGCTGGATAATTTATTCTCTGCTCCTTTTCGCTATCACCGGCTTTGCCGGTACCGACAATCAGCCATTTATCTATTTTCAATTCTGAAAGTGCCATGATTAAAAAAGTCATCCCCCGGCTGGTAGCGGTTCTTATGATTCTGGTTTTGCTCAACCAGATTTACACCCGATATATTTATCCCCATGATTTAAAAAAGATAGACCTGGCTGATTCCTTGGCACGGATAAAGGATACCTGTCAGATACTTTATTTAGGTGAATCGTCGAATTTCAGTTTTTCCTGGGGCGACCACGACCGTCGACGCATCAGCGACTTTGTGGCGGATTATTATCCCTCCCTGAGCCTGGGTACGCTCAACAAAGGAGCCCTGCATGCTGGCATTTACCTGCGTTTGCTCGAACAAATCCCGACTCAAAGCAAACTGGAAACCGTGATTGTAACCGTCAATCTTCGCAGCTTTGGCCCCGACTGGATTCATTCGAAACTCGAAAATGTGCTTCAACGAGATATTTTACTACTCAGCCCTGGGCCGAAGCTATGGAACCGTTTTCGCATGGGCCTCAAAGCCTATTATAATCCTAATGAGACCCAGCGAAAGGCCTTGCAGCAATGGCATTATGCGAAAGACCCTTTGGGCCCGGAGTGCCCTTATCCTACGGCTCAGGCGTGGATGAGTGCCATAAAAGAAAACAAGGCCCAACCTCCTCTTACCTTGGAATCGGAACGTAAACAGGCCCTGAATTTTATACGGCTCTTTGCCTTTTCTATTGATACCTTATCCAATCCCCGCATTCACGACCTGGATCGCATCGCCCGGTTGGCCCGCCAGCGAGGGTGGCATCTGATATTTAATCTACTTTCAGAAAACGTGGAAAAAGCACGGCAATTGACTGGCCAAGAGCTCCCCAATCTTATGCAGCGCAACCGCGATATTCTTGTCAAGCGATATTCGGGCATGGGTGTGGTGGTGGTTGATAACCTTGCTACGGTAGATTCCGCCTTTTTTATCGATAAAGACTGGCCCACAGAACATTATACCGAACCTGGACGCAAGGCTGTAGCCCGCAAGGTAGCCCTGGCCCTGAAGGAATTTTACCCAGCAGCCTTCTTCGACGTAAAAAGAAGAACCTTGTTTTTGAATGACTTTGAACGACCGGCCGTGGGATTCTCTTCTTCAGGCACCAACCAGACGAAAGCCCGCAGCGGTAGGCATGCCTTTGCCCTTTATCCCGACCGTCCCTATTGTCCGTCTTTTTATCTCACTACCGAAAACACAGATTTTCAAGGACCCTTTACCCTCAAAATAGAAACCTGGTTTAACGGGAACCCAAAGCCCAAAGAGCTCAAGCTTGTTATTAGCCTGAAAAACAAGGATGACCCGAAGATCTACAAAGTGTTTTATGTGGATGATGCCACCCATGAAACCTGGAAACCTTTACGCTGTGAAACATTGATTGAACAAGGTTTGCGGGAAGGCGACCTGCTGACCGCCTATGTATGGCATTCAGGCCAGGATACTGTTTATGTTGATGATTTCAGCGTAAGGATTATTCCCGTCGATTCAACGGCCTTTGTTAACTTTGCCCGAACTGGAATGTCACAACCTCATCAACCTACCCGCCTATGATTCAAAAACTACGAAATAACCCCTCGGGGGTCGCACTGGCTCTGATTTTTATAATCCTGGCAACCGTCCGGGTATTCAATCCACCCAACAATATCCTATCATACGATACTTTTGGCTATTACATTCACCTGCCAGCCCGTTATATCTACCACGACCCGGGATTGAAGAACTTCCAGTGGGTAGAGGAAATCAACAAGACTTATAAATGCACGCCTACTTTATATCAATTTGCTGAGGGCCAGGATGGACAAAAGGTTATCAGATTTTATAGGGGGATGTCTTTTGTGTTAACGCCCGCCTTCTGGGCCGGAGATATTTGGGCCCGACTGAGCGGCGCCCCCCGCGACGGATTTTCCAGACCCTACACTACCGCTGTATGGCTCTGGAGTTTAATATTGAATTTCATAGGTCTGTGGTTTAGCCGAAAAATTCTGCTGCGCTATTTCGACGAAAAAACCACCACGCTCACCCTGATCCTTATGTTTTTGGTTTCCAATCTCTATTTTTTTATGGGCTATGGAAACGAAATTCCGCATGTACATCTTTTCTCTTTAATCACCCTACTTATCTGGCTCACCATACGCTGGCACAATTCTCCTGATATAAAAATCGCACTGGCCGGGGGACTCACTGCAGGACTTATAGTTGTCTCAAGACCCAGTGAGGCACTGGTATTGCTTATTCCCCTGCTCTGGGGTGTTTACGACAAAGAAACAGCCAAGGCCAAGCTTATGCTATTTCTTAAAAATTGGCCTTCAGTTATCGCCATGGGTTTAGGCTTGATTCTTCCCATCATACCCCAGTTGCTCTATTGGAAATCCGTCTCGGGTGAGTGGTTCTTTCAGGCTTACAACGACCCGGGCTCGCAACTCGACCTCCAAAATCCCCGTTTGCTGCATACTTTGTTGAGTTTCCGTAAAGGATGGTTAATTTACAGCCCTGTGATGGTTTTCGCCCTGTGGGGCTTATGGAAATCTATCAGAGATAAAAAAGTGTGGGGATGGGCGGCTGTCTCCTATTTCATACTGAACCTGTATCTGATTGCCAGTTTCACGAGCCTGATAAGTTATGGCTGGAGGGCGTTTATACAAACCTATGCAGCTCTTTTACTTCCCATGGCCCTGTTTGCTCGGTATGTAATACAGCTTCGAAGGGTCAGGCAATACTTTTGGGGAATAATCCTGATTTTCCTTGGTATCTTGAATATCTTCCAGGCCATGCAGATCCACTTAGGCACTATCAGTGGTTCACGCATGACCCGGGCTTATTATTTTGCCACCCTTTTTAAAAAATATCCTTCCGATAAAGACCGCGAGTTACTCCTGCCTGACCGTCCGGCTACCGGAAAAGAATCGCTTAACAACACTGCGAAGTTTTTCAATCGTGTAGTTCGATTTTACGACTACGAAACCCCTAATCCTGCTTACAATCCCTGGCTTGATTCAACCCTGGCCTATTCCGGCCATTTCTCCTTACGTCTTGACAGCACCCTGGAATTTCCGCGCGGGTTGGAGTGCAAATTCGGAGAGCTGACTAACCGTAGCTACGCTTATATTCGTATCAGTGTCCGCATTTTCCCCGATGCAAATGTAAACCCTCTCGAAAAATCCCCCGTTTTGCTTGTGACCCATTCCATTAGAGACAATCAGGTATTCAAATATGCTGCACGCTCTATTTCAGATACTTCTCTCTACATAAAACCAGGTCGATGGAACTATTTCTGGATGGATTACATGACCCCAGAGGGTATTAAACCCGATGACGGAATTAAAAGCTACTTATGGTTTAGAGGTAAAAAAGGCTACCATATCGACGACCTTCGAATTGAAGTGTTTGAGCCTATGGAAGACTCTTATCAGTGAGGCATTGCTAAGCACAAAATATTTTAGCACCTATTTGGGTTTAAAAACGTAAGACGATTTTCACCCACCAAGATAACATAGTAACCCGAAATGGAACCCCCCGAAAAATCTGTCATCATTCCGGCCTACAACGAAGAAACTGGTCTGCAGGCCACATTGAAGAAAATTGCCCAATTAGGTTTTTTTGAAAAATTCGAGTTTATCGTTGTGGATGACGGTTCAACGGATCGCACGGCAGAAGTGGCCTCGGATTTTCCCCTTCGGCTCATAAGGCATGAAACCAATAAGGGATATGGCGCTGCCCTGAAAACAGGAATACGTAAAGCCCGCGGCAGCAAGGTCATTTTTATGGACAGCGACGGCCAGCACGACCCCGCTTTCCTGCCCCAAATAGCCCAAATGCTCGACCACTACGACATGGTCATAGGCGAAAGAACTGCCGACTCTTATCAGGTGAAAGCCCGAACAGGGGGCAAGAAACTCATTCGTTGGGTAGGGGAATATCTTGTGGAACAAAAACTGCCGGATTTTAATTCGGGTTTCCGCGGTTTTCAGCGCGATTTAATTCTGTCTTTGCTGCACATCATGCCCAATGGCTTCTCTTTTTCTACCACCAGCACCCTGGCTTTCCTCAAAGAAGGATATACCATCGGGAAATTTCCCATTAAAGTATCGGAACGAGTGGGTAGGGCCAGCACTGTAAAATTCCTGAAAGACGGACCCAAAACTTTTTTGCTCCTTTTCCGGCTCACCATGCTGTTCAATCCCCTTAAGGTCTTTTTCCCTGGCAGCGTAATGCTGTTTATTGCTGGCATGCTTTGGGGTATTCATGGATATACGGTTTTCGGTCGTTTTCCCAATACGGCTACCATCCTTATTATCAGTGGTATATTCCTTTTTTTTATTGGTTTATTAGCCGATCAGATTTCGGTGATGAACCGGCGTAAAATTTAAGGCATGAAGAATCTTTTGAAGGCCAATCCCTGGACCGACCGCGAAGTAGAAGCCCACTGGGATCGGGTGGCTTCCATTTATATAACTGAAAATCAGCGAGTAAAAGACACACACGATCAACGGTTCCGGCGTATGCTGGAGCTACTGCCTGAGCTGCCTCAGGGAGCAGAAATATTGAATATTACCAGTCGTGATGGAGAAGCCTCCGTTTATATCGAAAAAGCCAGACCCGGGGTGAAGGTCATTAATGCAGAGATTTCAGCCGGCCTCATGCAGGAAGCTGCCCGTGTGTGGCCCGGCATACGGCAGGTAAAAATTGAAACCTACAGCCGGTTACCCTTTGCAAACAATTCCTTCGATGCGATTGTCAGCCTCGAGACCCTGGAACACGCTGCCGAACCCATTAATTTTCTCAAAGAACTATACCGCGTAGCACGGCCCAGCGCAACCCTGGTGCTAAGTTGCCCGCCGGCCACCAGTGAATGGCCCTATCGGATTTATACAGCCCTCGTTGGGGGACACGGTGAAGGGCCTCATCGCTTTCTCTCCTCGAAGCAGGTTAAAAAAATGATGGAAGTAAGTGGATGGAAATTGCTCCATCACGAGGGCACCCTGCTTGTTCCTGTGGGGCCTCCGGCTCTAAAGCGCTGGGGCGAGAAATTTATTCAAAAATTTCAACATACCTTTATTAGCGAACTAGGAATTCGTCAATTCTATGTGGCCCAAAAAGAAAATGCCGATTGAACGAGTAATGCGCAGTCAACTCTGCAACCGTTGCGGAACCTGTGTTGGGTTGGGCAAGGGCAAGGTAATTTTTCGCGATCGTGAGGGAGACTACCGGCCTTCCATTATCGAGCCCCTGAACGAGGAGGAAGCCCGTCTGCTCGGGGAGGCCTGTGCCGGACATTCCTTCCCTTTCCCCGAGTTTAACCAAAAGCTTTTCCCTGATACTCCCCATTTTCACCGTTTTATAGGCAGTTACCGCATGCTTTATATAGGCCATGTGAACGACCCGGAAGTAAGAGCCCAGGCTGCCAGTGGTGGAATTTTAAGTGCTGTGTTGCTTTTCCTGCTCGAAAAAAAACGCATCGACGGGGTGGTTACCACCCGCATGTCGCACACTCAACCCTGGCTGGCCGAATCGTTTATTGCAACTACTCGGGAAGAAATCCTGGAAGCAGCTCAAAGCAAATACATCATCACCTCTGTTAACGAAATTTTGCCCCAAATAGCAGCATTTACCGGGCGGCTCGCTTATGTAGGCCTTCCAGGACAGGTGCAATCCATCCGCAAGTTGCAGGCCATGGGGCATCCTGCTGTTAAAAATATTGAATACGTTTTCGGGCCTTTTTATGGCAATACGCTCCATTTCTCATCCATTCGCAGCTTCTTGCGCGCTCACAGGGAAAAAGACCCTCACCGCATCCATAAACTGTATTTCCGCTATGGGGAATGGCCAGGACGTATGCGCGTGGAACTCGACAATGGCCGGGTGATGGAACTTCCGAAATTTCACGCAAATTATCTCATCCCCTTCCATATTCTTAAAAACAGTCTGCTTTGTACCGACCTCACCAACGAATTTACCGATTTGGCGGGAGGAGATGCCTGGGCACCTGTGTATGAAGAAAGAGGTAAAGGATTTTCGATGATCATTGTCCGTAGTGCAGTAGCCGAAGCTTTAATAAACGAGATGGTACACGAGGGATGGCTCAATGTGTGGCCCCTAGAGGAAGAAGAGGCCATACGCATGCACAGCCATGGATACGACCTTAAAAAACGTGGCACTTTTATCCGCATGCGCTTCCGGCGATGGCTGGGCCTTCCCAATCCTGATTATGGCTATGAACTGAAAGGATTCCCCCTGGCCCGATATTTTATGGAAATTATCATCAGCAGTCTTTTTCTGGTGTTGGGAACTGCCCCAGCACGTTTTGTAGCCGACCGGATTCCCTTAACCTGGATGGGGGCACTTTTCGAAAACGCTCGCAAACGCTGGAAAAAAGCTACCCACGGAATCAAACGATCTCAACTCTCATGAAATCCGCCCCCATTAAAAAAATAGCCACAAACCTGCTGAAAGCCCTGGTGGCACTTGGCTTATTAGGATTAGTGGTTACCCGCACTGGATTTACCCTCGAGGCCTTTGTAAATACCCTCAAAAATTCCAGTTTTCCCTGGTTGGCCGCCAGCCTTCCTGGTGTGCTTATCATTCTTTACATTAAGGCCTATCGCTGGCATTTATTACTTCGACAAAAAGCCATTCACTTTTCCCCTCAGAAATCCTACATCGCTTACCTGACCAGTTTTTTTATCGGATTGCTGACTCCCGGCCGCTTCGGCGAAATCGTGAAGGTTTACTACGTTCGGGCTCTACCCGAAGCCGGTCTCTTCAAGAGTTTTCAGACCGTCATCGCCGATCGGTTTTACGACCTTTATTTTCTTCTGAGTGCGGGACTCATCTCTTATCTACTGATTTTTAGAGAACAGCAACCCCATTGGATTCAAGCAGCTATATGGGCATTCCCAGCCGCTCTTATTCTTTTATGGATGTTACTCAAGGCTTGGCGACCTTCCAACCCTGCCCAGGGTTTTTTCGGATTTTTACATGGTTCGCTCCATCTCCTCACAGGTGCTTCATCTTTGTTCCCCTGGCTGAGCACACTCCTTGCTTATCTGGCTTATTTCCTGCAATCCTGGTTTATTGCCCGCTCACTCCATTTAAACATCGATTTTCTCTCCTTGTCGGCCATCATGGTACTCACCAGCGTGGTGCTTTTATTGCCGGTAACCTGGGCAGGTATGGGCACCCGGGAATTTTCGCTGGTCATGCTGATGGCATTGTATGGCATTTCTAGTGAACAGGCTCTTGCATTTAGCCTCCTCCAGTTTACCTCATCATTTTTAATAGGTGGCCTAACAGGTTTGGCATTCTGGTTCCACATGCCCATACCCCGTGCAGAGCTCAGGAAAGATTACGAAGCGATTCAAAAACTGCTGCGCTTTAATAAAAACGTTAAAAGCTGACTTATTTTTTAGGCTTACGGGGAAAAAACGCCGGAACGCGGCTAACGTACTCAGCATATTGCGGGCGGTCCTCTATCATTTTCCTTTCCGTCATCTTCACGCCTGAAACCCTTATCAAAAGCCAGGTCATAAGCAAAGGGCTAGCCAGGCCTAACCATAAGCCCTGGGAGGCAGCCATCAATCCCATACCCCACCATACCAGGCTTTCTCCAAAATAATTAGGATGGCGGGTCCAGGCCCAAAGACCCTGATTAAATATTTTGCCCCGGTTTTCGCTTTTTTGCTTAAAACGCCATAATTGCCAGTCGCCAAGGGTCTCAATACCCCAACCGATAAGCCCAAGGATGAAACCCAGGATCATGAAAATCTCATTCACATCGACGG
>JBMFOU010000020.1:0-64128 GCA_049969475.1 Bacteroidales bacterium
AAAGTGCCATGGCTCCTGAATGTTTATTTCGCCTTCCTCTGTTTTTCCATAGGAATAGGAAAAGGAAAAGTCAATTCTTTTATTGATGATAATTAAGTCGATTATAAGTGATTTATCCGAAGTTCGATTTTGAAATCTGAGCTACCCTCTTCGGCGTTTGGCGACTCCGATTGACTTTAAAATGCTTTATAAACCCGGCACCGTCTGCCTCTGTGGCGTAAAACGGGAGTATATGTTTGTTTGCATTGCGCAGAACGCCTGGAAACCCTGGGCTTGATAAGAAACCTGCCTTCGAAGCAACTAATACCACTAGGGAAATATGGCTTTTCGCCTTGCATTTGATTTGTGGCGATTAATTAAACGCGCAAATTAAAAGAGGCTGCCTCAGAAAATTCCTGACAGCCTCTTTTTTTAGGATTTTTTGATTTAAATGATTCAGATCATTTTTACAACGAGGTCAGCCAGGCGCTGTGAGTAACCCATTTCATTGTCGTACCAGGAAACAACTTTTACAAAGTTGCCATCCATGACCTGGGTGAGCAAGCTGTCGAAAATGGAGGAATGACGATTTCCAATGATGTCGCTACTTACCACAGGATCGGTGCAATATTCGAGGACACCTTTCATCGGGCCCTCAGCTGCTTCTTTCATGGCAGCATTAATTTCTTCCTTGGTAACTGTGGTGTTGAGTTCGCAGGTGAGATCAACAACGGAGCCATCGGGAGTAGGTACGCGCATAGCGAAACCATCGAGCTTGCCTTTCAATTCAGGAATTACCAAACCTACAGCCTTGGCAGCACCAGTCTTGGTCGGAATAATGCTCATGGCCGCAGCACGGGCACGGCGCAGATCTTTATGGGGAGCATCAAGAATAATCTGGTCATTGGTGTAAGAGTGAATGGTATTCATCAGCCCCCTCTTGATTCCGAATTTATCGTTCAAAACCTTGGCAATGGGAGCCAAGCAGTTGGTGGTGCAACTGGCATTCGAAATCAGCTGATGCTCTGGTTTGATGAGATTATCGTTAACACCGATTACTACAGTCAAATCAACATCTTCTTTATTGTCGGAAGGCACAGAGAGAGCCACCTTGCGTGCACCAGCAGCCAGGTGTTTCGACATTTTTTCACGGGTGCGGAATACACCGGTAGATTCTACAACTACATCGATACCGAAATCCTTCCAGGGAAGATTGGCAGGGTCTTTTTCAGCAAAAATACGAATACGCTGACCGTTGACTACTAGGAAGTCGCCTTCTACGGCTACAGTCCCCGGAAATTTTCCATGAACTGAATCATATTTAAGTAAATGTGCAAGAGTGGCGGAATCGGTCAAATCGTTGATAGCTACTACTTCAACATTTTCTTTTTCCAACAACGCGCGGAAAGTGAGACGTCCAATACGCCCAAATCCATTGATTGCAATTTTAGCTTTTGCCATTTTCTTCAAATTTTTTGGGTTAGAAAATCATTTGCGTGTGCAAAGGTAGAGATTTTATTTGTTTGCTGGAATTGTGAAAGATTGATTTTAACTTAATATTCAAAGATTTTGGTCAGTTGTTAGTGTGTAATTAGTTGTTATTTTTCAACACAAGACCCAAAACAAACCAGCGACCGGGTAGTGGCACGCCCCCATGGTCGTAATATTTAGCATTGGTCACATTTTGAGCAGAGAATGAAAATTCCCAGTTGCTGCCAGTAAAGGTTACTTTAATATCGGCCATGAAGCTGCCACCGTAGGCTCTGGCTATCTCCGTACCTTCCTTTTCGTACGCAATATACTGTCCAACCCTGTATTGGTAAATACTATTGATGCCCACTGAAAGGGATGGCAGGGGTTGAATGAGTGTGGTCAGGGTTAATTTGTGCCGCAATGGGTCGAGTACATACCGTGATGCCAAGGTGTCGGTGGTTTTGGAAGCGTGAGTAAATGAATAGCTCATTCCTACATCCGACAACATTCTCCACAGCGATTTGGCCAGAGAATTAGAAACAAGGAAAGAGAATTCGGCTCCGTAAACATCGACCCTGGTATGGTTGACACTTCTCCATTTTTCCTCACCCGGCCCTCTAACCCAATCGATTAGATTTCTTCCTTTTCTGAGGAATAAATCGACGGAGGTAGCAATTGCAGGCGCGTGATACCTCCAGCCAGTTTCGTAAGCGAGGGCGGTTTCTGGTTTCAACTGTGGATTCGCGATGTTTGTGGGCCCCTGGTAGTATAGGTCGGTATAGGTGGGAAGGCGCAAGGAACGGTTGACAGACCAATAAATATGAGAATTAGGTCCACTTTCATACGAAATATCAACCCCTGGATAGATTTCCCATCTGTGGAGAGAACTGAGCCAATTGAACAGGGTTCCAGAAGAGAGAGTAAAGCGGTTAAAGCTTATTAAATGGTTTACATATACCCCCACTTGATAGCGACCCGCCTGGCGTGTGTAGAATGCGCTATCAGCCATAGGAACTTTCTGTTGCTCTTTCAAGGGTTCTCCAAGAACATTACTTAGAATGGTCTCATACCTTCCGTCGATGCCCAGCGAAGTGATTCCTCCTTTCCAGGAAAGGTTTGCAGGAATTTGTAATCCTGCTATCAGAGAGGAATGATAGTTTGGACCTTTATACCAACTAGGTGCCTGATAGCGAAATAGCTCAAAACGGTCGAAATGTTTCCGAAAGTAGGCCTTTGGGGTTAGTGAAAACCTTTTTTTCTGAATGGTACCTGAGGCTGACACAAAGCCCGCAAACGTTTCTTCGAACTGATCAGGATACTTGAGTGAATAAAAACTGTTGGCTCCAAATGCCCTGTGCGAGAAACCAGCCTGCAAGTCGAGCATTGACTCCTCCCCCTTTGAATAAACAGCACGGGCAAAGCCTAACTGCTGCGAAGCATCAGTGTTGGGGGCAAATCCGTTGTGGCTCTGATGAGCTATTCCGGTAAATATTCCCCACTTTCCCAGTGAACGCATCAACGAGCCATCCACAGATATTAACTGATGTTGGCCTCCCTGAATCTGAATTTCAGAGGCATCACTTGAAGGAAAAGGCGTGACAAGGTTTACCGCACCAGCAAAGGCATTCGATCCCCAGATACGGGCTGCTGGCCCACGTAATACTTCGATTTTAGAAAGCCAACGGGGCACAAGGGGAAGATCAAAGCTGTGATGACCGGTTTGTGGATTTGTGAGGTTGATACCATTGAGGAGAATGAGGGTTTGATCGAAAGATCCACCTCTGAGGCTAATGTCGGCTTGCGTGCCCGGAGCTCCGCGTTGACGGACATCGACTCCGGGCATAAGATCCAGCGCTTCGGCAGGGGTGGCCAAAGCCAGCTGCTGGATAAGCTCCGGAGCCATGATCCCTAACGGACGCGAGGCCTGTGAAGCCAGAACAGGCACCCGCTGGGCTGTGATGACTACTTCGTCATCGGGTAAGGTCTTCTGCATCAGCAACGTGTCGGTTTGCTGAGCACGGCAGGGCTCCCGCAAAATGCTAAACGTGTATAGCAATACCCCTATGCGTATAAGCCTGCCCAGGCTATTGAACACAGCATAAGGCTTTCTGGTCCAACGCCTGAAATTTACAACCGATTTGGAGTGTTGAAAGGAAGACATGACTCAAAAAATGAACCGCAAAGGTAAAAACGTTATCTTGAATCATTAACCCTCTTTTGAAACTTCAACAAAGTCTGGGACTTTACCTTCGAAAGGCAGAGATTCCTTCTCCCTGGCGGGGAAAACCTGTCATATCCGATGCCAGGGTAGTTGAGGAGGCGGTTGCTGCGGTTTGCCCAACCGGGGCCATCAGCACTGCCCCACTATCTATAGATTTGGGTCGCTGTGCCTTTTGTGGTGAATGTGCCCTGGCCTTTCCCGAAAAAATAAAGTTCACGAATAATAAGCAGATTTACAGCAATAAAAGGGAGAATCTCATCATCAAAGAAGGAGACGATAGTCCTACCTTATTCGACCCTGAATCGGTTCGGTCCGAAATTAAACACATATTTCGAAAATCATTAAAAATCAGACAAGTATCGGCGGGAGGTGACAATTCGGCCGAATGGGAGCTTAATGCCAGCGGAAACGCTAATTTCGATATGCACAGGTTTGGGATTGAGTTTGTAGCTTCACCCCGTCATGCCGATGGTATAGTTACCACAGGCCCAATTTCTTCCAATATGGCTGAAGCCTTGCGAATTACATACGAAGCAACACCTGATCCCAAAGTTATTATTCTGGCAGGTGGGGATGCTATTAGCGGAGGCATTTTTTCTGATAGCCCGGCCCTTGATCGTTCATTTCTTGACAACCATCCTGTAGACCTTTATATACCGGGTAATCCCCCTCATCCCCTGGTGATTATAAATGCTTTACTTGACCTTTGCGGTAGGAAATAAATTTTAGGAAAAGGCTGTTATTCTTCTTTTCCCTTATTAACTTAGCATTCCAATTTACCAGGGAATGCTTAAGGAAAATCCAATCCTGCGGCTATTAATTCCATTTTTAGCGGGAATCCTGCTTTACAGTAGGGTGAACTTAGATTGGGGCCCAGCCTTTGTGGGTATGGCTCTTGGGGTTGCATTCATCACTTTGTGGATACTGGAACGGAGGTTTCAGTTTTCGGAGCAATGGATTACTTCGGTTCTGGTGTTTTTTTCCATGGTGTTGGCAGGAGCAGGTTCCATGGCTGTGAAAAACTATTTTTTCCATTACCACCATTTTGAATCATACCTGCCGACGAGTGATGGTTGGGTGGCACAAATTATGGATTACGGCCAGGAAAAGGAGCGATCGGTAAAATACCTTGCTCAAATGGAAGGCTCGCTGGATTCGACAGGAGAGAGGCCAGCCGGAGGGAAAATTATTCTCTATCTGGCTAAAGACTCCCGGGCATTGAGTCTGGCACCAGGTACGCAAATTGTATTTAAAGGAACCCCTTTGGCAATCCCGGGTCCCTCGTTACCGGGTGGATTTAATTATAGACAGTACCTGGCCCGCAAAGGAATTTTCTATCAAATTTATCTCCCGGGTGATGCATGGAAATCTTATCCGGTTCAGCACTCCATCGGGTTGAAGCCTTGGGCTGCTAAAGCCAGGGGGAAACTCTTAAGGGTTTTGCATACTTATGGCCTCGAGGGTAAGCAATATGCAGTGGCTTCTGCTATCTTATTGGGATATTCCTCAGCTCTTGATCCTGAAACTCGTCAAATTTTTGCCGGTTCAGGGGCCATGCATGTTTTGTGTGTTTCGGGATTGCATGTGGGGATTATTTATTTGTTTCTCGGGGTTTTAATGGCTCCCTGGGTGCGCTGGAAAAGCGGTCGCCTTTTAAAGAGTATTATAAGCATGGTAGTCATCTGGGGATATGCCCTGCTTACTGGGCTTAGTGCTTCGGTAATCAGGGCAGCTACTATGTTTTCTTTTTTAAGCATAGGTCAAATGGCGGGTCGCAGGACATCAATATATAATACGCTGGCAGCTTCCGCTTTTTTTATTCTTCTGTTTAATCCTTATCTGCTTTTTGAAATAGGATTTCAGCTCTCTTACCTTGCTGTTCTTGGAATTGTAAGCATACAGCCTGGAATTTATCGCCTGCTTTCCTTTAATAATACCTTGCTTGATAAAATCTGGGCGTTGATTGCGGTTTCATTGGCAGCCCAGCTAACAACAGGCCCGCTGGCAGCCTATTATTTCCATCAGTTCCCAGCCTATTTTCTTATCACCAATCTTTGGGTAATACCGATTTCTTTTGTGGTCATGTTTTTAGGGGTGTTGTTCTTCGTTACTTCCTGGATTCCCCTTTTGGGTCATTGGACCGGATGGCTTCTTGCCTGGGCCTTGCGCATTATGAATGGCGGAGTCGGGTTTATTGAAAATCTGCCTGGTGCCGTTATTTCAGGTTTATACCCCGACACTATATTTACCGTGCTTCTCTATTTATCTATTTTCTTGATAGTCTTGTATTTTTATTTTTCGAAAAGTTGGTTATTCTACGGTGCTTTAGCCTGTATTTCAGTCCTGGCACTAAAATTCCCCATCACTTCATGCATGGCCCGAAATAATGAAGGGAGAGTTGTGGTCAATGCATCTTCCCGTTCCGGGTTTTTCCTGTTGGATGAAACCCGGGCTTGGCTTTCAGATTCAGCTTTATTGAGCGATAAAGGAATTAGAGACTGGTTAGGTTCGAATGGGATAAAGGATATAAGGATTCTAAAAGCTCCTTCCAGTTTTATCTGGAAGGGGAGGGTTTTTTGTTTATTGAAGGGTGACAGCCTTAAAGTTCCCATGAACAGGCATGTCGATTTTCTTTATATACAGGGTCGAATATCTCTTAACCCTGAGAAGTTTTTGGCTGTATGCCGTCCGTCCCTTGTGGTATTTGGTGCGGATGTAACGCCTTATATTCTGAGGAAGTGGAAAGAAAAACTGCGTAAAAACGGAATACGCTTTTACGCAGTAAGGGAAGAAGGTTATTTCATGGAAGAAGTTCATCCGGCGAAAAATTTAGAGGCTTTGACCAATGCAGCATCCAGTCCTTCGGGAAAGCTGCCCCCAGCCGTAGCAAAGTGCGGTTGTCCCCCGCCTCCTCCTCTGATTTCCCTGGCAAAATCTTTGACTAATTGGCCAGCATTCCAGCCTTTCTCGCTTGCAAGGTTTTCGCTAATCAGGAGGCTGATGCCTGGTTTACCATTCGAAATATAGGCCAGTAGACCTACCAGCGGTGTATGGGTTTGTTTAAGGCGGTAAAGCAGGTCGCGGGCCAGGGTGGCATCTCCATCAATGCGGGTAGCTATAAAATGAAATCCGTTGAGGTTTGTGGCTTTGCTTTTTAATGTTTCTATAATGCTATCAGTGAGCACCTTGCGTAATTCCTCAACCTGCTGTTCCAGGCGGCTCTTTTCCTCCAGGAGATTCTGAACTCCTTTGACGGCATCAACCGGATTTTTAACCAATACTTTCACTTCCTCCAGCGTGTCGAGGGTATGGTTGTAAAAGCTGATGGCTTCGGGGCCTGTCAGTGCCTCTATTCGTCTAACGCCAGCAGCAATGGCCGATTCTGAGACAATTTTAAAAAGCCCTATCTGACCTGTAGAGGGCACGTGGGTGCCACCGCAAAGTTCCACCGAATATTCCGGATCGAACGCGATTACACGTACTTTATCTCCATATTTTTCACCAAAAAGAGCCATGGCTCCCATTTTCCGCGCCTCTTCTATGGGCAGTTCTCTCCACTCACTTCGCGGAAGGTTAGCCCAAATTTTTTCGTTGACCAGGTCTTCTACTTTACGAATTTCTTCAGATGTTAACCGTGCAAAATGGGAGAAATCGAAGCGCAGTCGTTTTTCATCTACCAGCGAGCCTTTTTGCTCTACGTGCGTTCCCAGAACCTTACGAAGGGCAGCGTGCATCAGATGAGTGGCCGAGTGGTTGTTGGCTGTGAGCCAGCGCTTGCGGGCGTCTACTTTGAGTAACACAGGTAACGTGATATCCGCAGGCATTCGGCTTACAATGTGAACGCTGAGGTTGTTTTCCTTCACCGTATCTTCAATCTCTATCCTTTCCTCTCCTGAAATTAATATTCCACGGTCACCTACCTGCCCGCCGGATTCGGCATAAAAAGGGGTTCGGTTGAAAACAACCTGATAGTAGGTTTTTTTGGCTGTTTTAACCCTTCTAAACTTAACAATTTCTGCCTCAGCTTCCAGGGTGTCGTATCCCAGAAATGTAGTCTCTGTTTCCTCGTTGCCTACCTCTACCCAGTCGTCGGTATCAACGGCTGCGGCTGCTCTGGAACGTTCTTTCTGTTGCTCAAGGTTTTTGTGGAAGGCTGTCATATCCACATCCCAGCCTTGTTCGCGGGCCATAAGCTGGGTAAGGTCGATAGGAAAGCCATAGGTATCATACAGTTCAAAAGCAAAATTTCCATCGATAAGGCCTGGCTGCTGAGCATTGATTAAATAGGCATTGAATTTTTGGATACCCGATTCGAGGGTTCGCAGGAAGTTGCTTTCTTCTTCGGCTGCCACCCGGCGTATAAGTTCTTCCTGAGCAATGAGTTCGGGGAAAAAAGTACCCATTTGTTCTTTCAGCCGCGAAACAAGCAGTGAGATAAAGGGTTGGCGAAATCCAAGGAAGGTATAGCCGTATCGGACGGCTCTTCGCAAAATGCGACGAATTACATAACCTCCTTTAGTGTTTGAGGGTAATTGTCCATCGGCAATGGCAAAAGAGATGGCCCTCAAATGGTCGGCTATTACTCGCATGGCCACATCGGCCTTAGGATCTTCTCCGTATTTTTTACCGGCCATGGCAGCGATGCTGTTAATAAGGGGCTGAAAAACATCCGTGTCGTAGTTACTTTGTTTTCCTTGCAATACCATACATAGGCGCTCGAATCCCATCCCAGTATCTACATGACGGGCAGGCAATTTCTGTAAGCTGCCGTTGGCCATTCTGTTGAATTCAATAAATACTAGGTTCCATATTTCAATGACCAAAGGGTGCCCCTTATTTACCAGCTCACGACCTGGAACTGTATTGCGTTCTTCATCATTTCGAATGTCAACATGAATCTCCGAACAAGGTCCGCAGGGCCCCGTATCGCCCATTTCCCAAAAATTATCTTTTTTACTTCCAAAAAGGATACGATCCTCAGGAACGTATTTTTTCCAGATTTCGTAGGCCTCCATATCCCTTGGAATACCATCTGCCTCATCTCCCCCGAAGACTGTAATGTAGAGCTTTTGTTTATCAATCTTATAAACTTCGGTGAGCAATTCCCAGGCCCAGGCAATAGCCTCCTCTTTAAAATAATCTCCAAACGACCAGTTGCCCAGCATCTCAAACATGGTATGGTGGTAGGTGTCGTGGCCGACTTCCTCCAGGTCGTTGTGTTTACCCGATACCCTGAGGCATTTCTGGGTGTCGGCTACCCTTGGATATTGAGCGGGAGTGTGCCCCAGAAAAATATCCTTGAATTGGTTCATCCCTGCGTTGGTAAACATCAGGGTGGGGTCGTTTTTGATAACCATGGGTGCTGAGGGCACTATCTGATGCCCTTTGCCTGCAAAAAAGTCGAGAAATGTTTGTCGGATCTCTGCGGATTTCATGTTTTATTTGTCTTATCTGCTAATTATCTTAACATTATTTAACCTTTTAGGTTTAAAAGATGTTTTGGTTTGATTTTGAAAGTTTTATGATAAAATAGGAGTGGATTCTGTTTTACGAAAAGGTCTGCAAAGTTACTGGAAAATATTAATTTTGCCCGCAAAGCAGTTCTGCACGGGAGTGCAGCCCACTGTTGGAATCACTTCACCCACAGGATGTCGAAAAAACACCGATATTATTTTGACCCCATTACGCTTACCTACAAGATTATCCCTGTTCGGTTCAGGGATAAGCTAAAAAGGTTTTTTTATGTTTTATCTGCGGGTTTGGTTTTTAGTACCATAGTTGTTTCGATTGCCTATTCATTTTTCTCCTCTCCTAAAGAACGCATGCTGCTGCGCGAAATCGATACCTATAAAACCCAGTTACAGGCGATAAACCAGGAATTGGACCGCATGCAAAAGGTACTGAACAATTTGCAGCAGCGCGACAATAACATTTATCGGGTTATTTTCGAAGCAGAACCCATTCCCGCCTCTGCTCGTGAAGGGGCGCTTGGAGGCGCCGACCCTTACTCCGCTTTGCGAAATATGACCACTGGAGAGCTTTTGCTGGAAACTGCTCAAAAGCTCGATAAAATCAAAAGCCGAATGTACGTTCAGTCGAAATCATTCGACGAGGTTTTCAACCTGGCCAAGCAAAAAGAAGCTATGTTGGCTTCCATTCCCGCTATTCAGCCTATCAACAAAAGAGACTTAAAATATATTTCCTCGTATTACGGTTATCGAATACATCCCTTTTATAAAACGGTAATGTTTCATGAAGGTATGGACTTCACGGCCCCGGTAGGTGCCAAAGTATTTGCCACAGGTGATGGTACGGTGGAAGAAGCCTCTCAGATTATTAAAGATGGTTATGGCCGTAAAGTTATTATCGATCATGGCTTTGGATATAAAACTGTTTATGCCCATCTTCAATCATTCAGGGTTCGTCCCGGACAGAAAGTGAAACGTGGTGATTGGATTGCTAACGTGGGCAACACTGGTCTTTCCTCCGGACCGCATCTCCACTACGAAGTGGTGTATAATGGAAAACCTGTTAATCCGGCTTATTTTATGTTCGATATCGATCCGGCTACCTTCCAGGAAATGATCAATCAGTCCCCAACGTTCTCCGAAACACCCAATGCCCCGGTTGCTGAATAATCTTGAAAATTTTTCCCATGAAAAGAGGTGAAAATAGCCCCAAAGTTTATTATACCATTGGCGAAGTAAGCCGCCTGCTGGGCGTAAACCCAAGTACGCTGCGTTTCTGGGAAAAGGAATTTGAGGGAATTAAGCCTTACCGCAACAAAAAAGGCAACCGGTTTTATCATCCCAAAGATGTGGAAATGCTGAAGCTTATATATTACCTTTTAAAAGATAAACGGTACACCATCGAAGGGGCCCGGGAATATATTCGCTTGAATAAGAAACAAGGGCTGCGCGATATGGAAATTGCCGCTACGCTTAAGGATATTAGAGCTTTTTTGGTTCATCTGCGCGATAGCCTCTGATTTTTATGAACTTATGGTTTCATTTGGGAGATATCTTTCTCACGGTTTTTCACACCAGCCTGATGATATTTAATGTTTTAGGTTGGCTTATCCCTTCTACCCGTCGCCTCAACCTGCTATCTTTACTTCTGACCTTTTTTTCCTGGACTTTTCTGGGTTATTGGTACGGGTGGGGCTATTGCCCACTAACTGATCTGCATTTTTCACTCCTCGAAAAACTGGGTTACAGGCATCTACCCCCTTCTTATCTGCAATTTATGCTGGATCGTTTTTGGGGTTGGGAAATAAGCACACATCAGGCCGACCTAATAACCGTAGGAGGACTGGCGTTGGGCTTTCTGGGGTCGTTGACCCTCAACCTTAGGAATATCAGGGAAAAAAGAAAATGAATTCCTATAAATACTCTCCCATGAGTAAATACTTCCTCACATATTCAATGATGCCATCTTCCAGACTCCTGAAAGAAGGGCAGCATCCGGTGGCCAATGATTTATGCATATCGGCCTGGGTAAAATACTGGTATTTATCGCGAATATCGGCCGGGGTATCGATAAATTCTATTATGGGCTCTTTTTTAATGGCTTTAAAAACAGCTGTAGCTAAATGAAGAAAGGGTTCGGCTTTACCTGTACCTGCATTGTAAATACCTGAGGTGGGTTGTTTTTGCCAGAAATTAATCATCATTTCCACCACATCTTTCACATATACAAAATCACGTAACTGCATGCCGTCGGCATAATCGAGCCGATGCGAACGAAACAGTTTTACCTTACCAGTGTTTTGTATTTGATGGAAAGCGTGAAAAACCACAGAGGCCATTCGGCCCTTATGATATTCATTGGGGCCATATACATTAAAAAACTTGAATCCATACCACCTTGGGGGCGTTTCTTCCCGTTGCAATACCCAACGGTCGAATTCCTGTTTCGACCACCCATAAGGATTGAGCGGGGTGAGAAAAGGTATTAGTGTATGATCATCGCTATAGCCCATGTCTCCCGCACCATAAGTGGCAGCACTTGAAGCATAGAGTAAAGGTATCTGATGTCGGGTACAGAAATTAAACAAGCTGATAGAATAGCCAACATTAAGACGGTCGAAAATAGAGGAGTCAAATTCTGTGGTGTCCGTGCGGGCCCCCAAGTGAAAGATGGCTTCTATGAAGCTGGCATTTTCTTCTGCCCATTCGAAAAAGAGGTCTCTCTCGATTTTTTGGAGATAATGCTTGCGGACAAGGTTTTTTTCTTTTTCGGGTACTCCGAAATGGTCTACCAGCACCAAATCCTCGCGACCTAGTTGGTTGAGGCATCCGGTAAGCACACTACCAATAAACCCTGCTGCCCCTGTAATTACAATCATGGATAGGTGAAATTAAACAAGGAAACCAGACTTACCTGGGCAAAACATCTAAGGCGGCATGCACAGCTATGGTAAGATTCTCAAGGGCTGATTCAATATCCCAGGATTCATCTTCGCGGGCACCAACGTAGTTCGAAACAGCTCTTATTTCAATGAAGGGAACTTCCCCGGCCAGGCAGGAAAAGAAAAATGCTCCTCCTTCCTGAGTCTCCACATCGGCTTCGAGGGTCGAGGAGAGATAAGAGGGTTTCCGCTTACCTGAGAGATCAACCAGATTTACTGTAGCTCCGCGGGCTGTCGGAAGATTTTTAAATCCTATTACCTGATTGAAGTGAGGATTTTCGAGCAAGGTGTTTTTGCAA
Organism: Bacteroidales bacterium; assembly: GCA_049969475.1. Lineage (GTDB taxonomy): Bacteria > Bacteroidota > Bacteroidia > Bacteroidales > TTA-H9 > UBA2030. The sequence goes on from JBMFOU010000020.1 coordinate 12,383, forward strand.
GCCGAGGGAAGGTTTGTATCGAACCCCAATTCCTGAATATACTTGAACCCTGCATCATCCATCATTCCGAATTCAGGGAAGAACTCCTCTTTAATGTTTAAAACCGTGCCCGGGTTAAGTTCTTTGCGAAACGAGCCGCAAATTCCTGCATTGATCGCCAAATTATACCGGGTATTCATCAAAGCTTTACCTACACCGAAAGCTGTAGCAACCATACCCATACCCGTAACAAGGACATCCACACGATGTTCTCCATAACGAAAAGAGTAATTATTGCCCGAATATTTACGCAGGAAGTGAAAGCCTGACATCAGGGGCTTAGCTTCTAGCCAGGTGGCTGTAACAAGTAAAATCCTCATTGTTAATCTTTTAGGTCAAAATTTCGATGCTGCTCTGCTGAAATAAAATTAGTGGTGGGGGATAATTGGGCTGCAAAGCTACAAGAAAAAAAAGAATTCTTACATTTGGCCGCCTTTTTGGAAAGGCATAGGCATCACCTAAACAAATTTACGTTAAAGTTTTTAAAACTAAAACAAAATGACACAAAAATTGCAGGTTTTGTTATCCGAATCGAAACTAGCCCGGTGGACGGCCCTCATGTTGATTGCCTTCACTATGCTTACAGCCTATTTCTTCGTAGACGCCCTGGCTCCCTTGCAGGCCCTGCTGGAGGTAAACTACAAATGGAACCCCGAAGTTTATGGCACTTTTAGCGGTTCTGAGTATTACCTCAATATGTTTGGCTTTTTGCTTATCTCAGGCATCATTCTCGACAAATTGGGAATTCGTTTTACTGGCCTGCTTAGCACGGGAGTGATGGTACTAGGAGCTGTCATCAAGCTTTACGCTCTTTCAGATTATTTTAATGCAGGTGGTCCCGGCTTTAATTTTTTTAACTCATTTATGACCTGGATGCCCGCTTCGGCAAAACTTGCGGCTTTGGGTTATGCCTTGTTTGGCATTGGTGTGGAAATGTGCGGTATTACGGTTTCTAAGACCATCGTGAAATGGTTTAGAGGCAAGGAGCTGGCTCTAGCTATGGGTATGGAAATGGCTACCGCCCGAATCGGAGCATCTGTGGCCTTTTTCTTTTCCCCCATTATCGCCTCAGGTATTCCTTACCGCTCTGTGTTATTCGGTGTGGTTCTTCTAATGATCGGTTTTCTCACATTTCTCTCTTATGTGTTATTTCTCGATATTCCCTTAAGTAAACAGATTAAAGAAAACGCTACCGATGAAGAGAAAGCTGAAGACGAATTCAAAATCAGCGACCTGGGAAAAATTGTTTCCAATCGCGGGTTTTGGTACATCGCTTTATTATGCGTACTATTTTACAGCGGTGTTTTCCCTTTCCTGAAATATGCTGTGAACATGATGCAAAGCAAGCTGGGCATTTCTCCTGAAGCAGGGGGGATGATAGCAGGATTGCTCCCTGTAGGCACTATATTGCTCACTCCCATTTTCGGTAATATGGTTGACCGGAAAGGTAAAGCTGCTTCAGTAATGATGCTTGGTGCTCTCTTGCTTTCAGGCTCTCACCTCATTTTTGCCATTGCTCCTCCGAGCATGGTGCTTTATATCGTAGCTATTTTGATCTTAGGTGTTGCTTTTTCTCTTGTTCCGGCTTCGCTGTGGCCATCGGTACCCAAAGTGGTGGAAGACCGTTATCTGGGCTCTGCCTATGCTGTTATTTTCCTCATTCAGAACTGGGGACTGGGTTTAATTCCTGCTGTCATTGGTATCATTTTGAACGCTGTTAACCCTGGTGTGGCCGAACGGATTGCAGCAGGCGATACTACAGCCGTTTATAACTATACCGTGCCGATGCTGGTGTTTGCCTCATTAGGTCTATTAGCCATGGTGTTTGGCCTTCTGCTTCGCAGAGAAGACAGAATCAAAAATTACGGTCTCGAAAAACCTAACATCCAAAAATAAGTTTTAACATTTATCCCTTTTTAAAGTCTGCAAGGGTGAGTTTGTCTCTCTTTGCAGATTTTTTTTATTCGCATTACTAAGGCCACCCTTTAAGTGATAGAAAAAATGAACCCGTGAACGCCATTGGGGGATCAGGTTATATGGATTATTTCTTTATGGGGTAAGTCTGGATGGGAAAACGCTGGACTAATACTTATTAATTCGCTGATAATCATTGCTGTGGCTCCCCAGATTCGGACTCCTTCCATCGCAAAACAAGGAGCAGAAACTGGCCCACGCAGGGTGTCAAAAACAAAGGTGCTTTGGTAATTTCTATCGAAAAACAAGGGGTAAGGAATCATAAGAATTTCATCGACCTCTTCTTTTTGCCTCACGAACGTTGGAGTCTTTGACGTATATCCCACATGAGGATGTACCCTGAAGTTGCTGTGGGGTATGTATAAAGGACTTAGCAGCCCCAGCTGTTCAACGGTTTCGGGTGCTATGCCTGTTTCTTCCTGTGCCTCTCTCAGCGCTGTATTCCATAAATCAATATCCGAAGATTCTGCTCTTCCTCCTGGAAACCCGATCTGGCCTCCGTGAATTCTTCCGTCCTCGCTCCTTCGGATAAGCAAAAGAAAAAGCTGGTAGTCCCTTTCAATAAATAACACTAAAACAGCACTCTCCACAGGAACAACCTCAGCTGGCATATCCAATAATCGCCCTTCTGGCATCATGTGCTTCCAGGCTTTCGGACCCGGTAATGCTTCCTTCAGTCGAAATGAAAGATTTTTAATGAATGTTGGATTTATATCCTCTCTCCCTGTATTTTTCATAGTGCAAAAATCGAATATTTTAGCATCCATCCCTTGATTTGTTGTAATTTTACCCCCAGAAAAGCATAGGGTGATAACCAAACCATGGACGAAGTTAAAGCTAAACCCATAGAAGAACAAATCAATGATTCGGATGATGTGAAGGAACTCATCCTGTTTAACGATGAGGTAAATACCTTTGAGCACGTAATCCAATGCCTGGTGGAGGTCTGCCGCCATACCACCGAACAGGCAGAACAGTGTGCCCTTATTGCTCATTTTAAGGGGAAATGCCCTGTAAAATCGGGTTCATTCACTGAGCTGAAACCTATGGCCGACGAACTGACCCGGCGTTATCTCACGGTTGAAATTCAATAGTATTGTATTTTTTTGTTGAGCAAAAGCTCCAGGCTTAATAGGGCTGGGGCTGCTGTATTTTTTTGTGTTTTTTCTAAATCACAGTATTCCTAAGAGAGTAAAACCCACATAAAATTTTGCGGGGATAGCCTGAAATGATTAATTTCACACCCAACAAATCGATATCCATGAGCTGGTCATTGATTATCGTTCTTATCCTGATAGGGCTGATATTTTTACTACTGGAAATGCTGGTAATACCTGGTATCACAGTGGCTGGGGTGATAGGTTTTGCTTGTGTGGTGGTAGCCGTTTGGGCCGCTTTTGCAACCCATGGAACGATGGCCGGATTAATTACTTTGGGCCTCACGGTTTTTCTTTCGGCTCTGGCACTTTTTTATGCCTTAAAGTCGAAAACCTGGAGAAAACTTTCGCTTGAGACGCGCAATGAAGCCAAAGTGAATGTAGTGGATGAGAAGGCCCTAAAGCCGGGGGATAGTGGTATTGCAATTAGCCGGATGGCTCCTGCAGGAACCGTGGAAATCAATGGTGAACAATACGAAGCACACACCTATGGGGAATTTCTCAATCCCGGAACCCGTGTTATAGTAGATAAAATTGAATTTAACAAAATATATGTAAAAACCATTAAAAACTGAAGTTATGGACGGAAATCCTGTGATTATCATTATTATTGGACTGGCAGCGCTGGTCGGTTTGTGGATGATTTTTTATTTTATTCCGGTGGGTCTGTGGTTCTCGGCCCAGGTAAGCGGCGTTCGCATTTCCCTGCTTCAGCTCGTTCTGATGCGCTGGCGTAAGGTTCCTCCCGCTGTTATTGTCAATAATCTTATTGCGGCTACCAAAGCCGGTCTCAAGATTACGGCCAACGACCTTGAAACGCACTATCTGGCGGGTGGTCGCGTAAAATCTGTTGTAAATGCTTTGATTTCGGCAGAAAAAGCCAACATGGGCCTTGACATAAAAACAGCCACGGCCATCGACCTGGCCGGCCGCGATGTCTTCGAGGCTGTTCAGATGTCGGTACAGCCCAAAGTTATCGATACTCCTCCCGTGACAGCGGTAGCTAAAGATGGGATACAGCTTATTGCCAAAGCAAGGGTTACAGTGAGGGCTAACATTCGCCGTTTGGTGGGAGGCGCCGGTGAGGAAACTATTCTGGCTCGCGTAGGCGAAGGCATTGTTTCGAGTATTGGCTCTGCCGAAAATCACAAAATTGTGCTCGAAAATCCCGACTCCATCTCAAAATTGGTGCTCGATAAAGGACTTGACTCTGGTACGGCTTTCGAAATACTTTCTATCGACATAGCTGATATCGATGTGGGGAAAAACATAGGGGCTGTGCTTCAGATGGACCAGGCCAATGCGGATAAAAATATTGCCCAGGCTAAAGCCGAAGAACGACGAGCTATGGCAGTGGCCTACGAACAGGAAATGAAAGCCAAAGCCCAGGAGGCCCGGGCACGCGTCATCGAGGCTGAAGCAGAAATTCCCAAAGCCATTGCCGAAGCTTTCCGCAACGGAAATCTGGGCATCATGGATTATTATCGCTTTGAAAACCTGAAGGCCGATACTCGTATGCGCGAAAGCATTGCCAGCCCCCAGGGTAAACCCAAAGATCCTAAAGATGAAGACCTAACTAAATAACTGAGGCATTTCAAACCTATTGTTCAAATCCTCCCCATGAGCCTGTCTTGTGGGGAGTTTTTTTTTAGATTCGACCGTATGTTCCTGATCCTCTACTCTATCGACTACCCCAGGACAGCGAATCTATCTTATTGAAGTAAGCCAGGAAGGCTTCAGATGGTGTGTAATCTTGGGTGAAATAAAAGAAAAAACCTCGTAAAATGCTTATATTAAACAATTTACGAAGTTCTGGTGGTACCCGAGACAGGACTTGAACCTGCACGTCCGAAAGGACACTAGTCCCTGAAACTAGCGCGTCTACCAATTCCGCCACTCGGGTATTTTTAAAGAACGGTGCCCAGGACAAGACTCGAACTTGCACGCCCGAACGGGCACTACCCCCTCAAAGTAGCGTGTCTACCAATTCCACCACCTGGGCAAAGGGTTTGCAAAGATACAAACTTTTTGACATGTGCAATACCTCTAAGGTTTTTATGAAGAAAAAAATTTTCTATATCCCTGAACCTGTCTGGTTTTCCGGTGAATATGTCCGGTTATTTTATTGCAAAAGAATTACAACCTGGAAGCAGTGTAGAAACAAGTCATTGAGAAATGATGAATGGGACTACCTATGAAAAACCTGTAAAAATGGCTTTAAATTTTACTGAGTAAAATTAGTATCATTCTGAAAATCAATTTTAGCTATTGGACTTGAAGGAATGAAAACACTCCAGAATAGCCACATAGAGCTCGTAATCGCTGCAATGGAGCACAAAATCTTCATCAAGATGGCAGAAATCAAGAAACTTTCTTAAGATTTCCTGGTCGGTGATACCCGTTAGCTGGCGTACAAGATCTGCATTATACCTTTGTTTAATCTGGGCTTCCCTTCGATCGGCAGCCACCAGCGCAGCGTATTTGCGCCTGCTTTTGGGGGCACTGCCAAAAATGTTGTAAAGGGCAGAGATTGGCGACATGAGGCTAACTCCAAAACCTCCATAGGGTCCCTGATAGTTATACACGCCTTCTTTGGCCAGGTGCAGGTCGGTAGGCTGAGGGCCGGGGTCGGTCTTCAAATTTTTAAAGGCTTCGGAAAATTCTTGCCAGGTGGAGGGAAAAGGATGTATTACTACTTCTTTTAACTGGTATATCTGTTCCAAGAGAATAATTTCCAGCTCTCCGTTGTAAACCGGGGTTTCTGCTGTGAATCCTACAATCCTGGTAACATACCCTATGCGACTTACCAGCAGACTGTCGCCGGGCTTTAGTGGTATATTAAAATATCCCGAGGTATCGCTTACCGTTCCTGTAAGGGTTTTTAAATGGATGATGTGGGCCAGCGCCACGGGCCTATGGTCGGTTCCCAGCACCCGTCCTTTGCACCAAGTCCTGTCGGCGGTCTGGGCCATGAGGCTAGTGTAGGCCCAAATAGAAATAAATAGCAGCGCCTTTTTCATGACGCTGCTAAATTACACTGGTTTTTGAAGGAAATAATCCGCCTGAAAGTTAAAAAGTGTTAAGGTTCAGGATATTTAAAAACGGATATCAAACCCTGCCAAAAAGTGGATACCGGCCTGAGGGAAATAGCCATCCATTTTTTTCTCCACCCCTCCTTCCAGATAACTGTAAACCCAGGCATTGCTTTCGTACTTGTGGTCTAACAGGTTATACACGTTAACAAAGAGAGAAGCTGATTTTACAAAAGGTAAAACCACTTGGTATTCTGCCCGGAGATCGAGGATGCCGTATGGATTCAATTTTTTTGATTCGCTGGAGGTGTTATCAATAAATTGTTTACCAACGTACTTTCCTGTGAGGGTGAAGTTAAGGGGCTGAGTGGGGTGGTATTGCAGAGTGGCTCCTCCAATAATGGAAGGGGAGAAGCTGATGGTCGTTTCTCCCAGGGGACGTTCCTCCTGGGTCCAGGTGTCCCAATTATCGATGTATTCTACAAAGTTTTTAATTCGGTTTCGGCTAAGAGTTAGGTTTCCGGCCAGGTTCAGTGAAGAGGCCAGGCTGGCCGATGCCATAAGCTCCACGCCCATGCGGTAACTTTCGGGCACATTGATATTTACCGGGCTTCCAACATTGTTGATTTTTCCTGTCATGACGAGCTGATCTCTGTAATTCATCAGATAAAAATTGACTCCTGCCTGCGCCTTATCTGCAGAATATCGATAGCCCAGTTCCCAATCGGTCATTTTTTCAGGACGGGGCTGGTAGCCCTCGTCTGCATCCCGATATTCGTTGCGCGAGGGTTCGCGATGGGCAATTCCTACTGAAGCGTAAGCCAAAGAATTTTTAGTGATTTGGTAGCTCAGGCCCGTTTTGGGATTAAAAAAGTCGAAGGTATGCACTTGATCCAGTATACGAAGGTCATCGTGCGTTCCTTCGATGCGATAATCGATGTGCCTGTATTGCAAGTCGGTCATCCAGTTGATTCGGTCGGTAGCCTGCCAGCTCAGGCGGGCAAATGCGTTGAAATCTTTTTTAATTCCCTGGTTGCGGTAATAGTCTCTGTCGATAAACCCAGTGGAGGCATAACGAGCCCAGATTACTTGGCCAAAATGCCAACCATCGTAGTAGGTATATCCGCTTCCCGTAGTAAAGCTAACTTTTTCTGACGGTTGCCATATGGCAGAAAAATTTACGCCGTAAAAATCATTGTCGAGATATTTGCGACGTATGAGGTCAGTTTTACGGATGGTGTCTCCTCCAATAATCACATTGGGCAATCCGTATTTGCTGAATTTCTGGTTCTGCTTCATCGATTCATAAAAACCAAATCCCTGGGTGTAGTGCAAAGCAAAATGGAGGGTGAGGGAAGAGGTGGGCTTAATTCCATAGAAAAGTTGGTAATGATTTTGTTCATAATCGTCCACCTGGTTTTTGTAATAAAGTGTATCACCGTTTTCATCGAAATACATACCAGCCGGATTGAATGTACGGCGTGAGTTCAACAGTTCTGAAGGCACTCCTTCCCATGCCTGGTAGGTGACTTCTTTTCCTCCGAAAATATTGAAGCGCAGAAAGCTCTTCTCCCCAAAATACCCACCCGTGAGGAAAAAGGATTTGAGGTTGGCGCTGGCCCGGTCGATATAGCCGTCGGATGAAGTGCGGCTCAGGCGTCCCTCGAGGGCAAAATGCGAACCCAGTCGGCCAGTGGCAAAGCTCAGGGTATTGCGTAAGGTATTGAAACTGCCTGCTGAGCTGATGAGCTGGGCTTCTGCCTCTTCGCTGATGGCCGAAGTTTGCAGGTTGATGGCTCCGCCAAAGGCTCCGCTCCCATGCGCCGAAAGTCCTACTCCCCGCTGTATCTGGATGTTTTCGGTAGAAGACGCTATATCAGGCACATCTACCCAGTACACCATCTGCGACTCAGCATCATTCAAAGGTACCCCGTTAATCATCACATTGATGCGCTGCATATCAGAACCACGAATCCTGAGGCCCGTATAGCCTATTCCCGTTCCGGCATCGCTGGTTACCACCACTGAAGGCGTCTGGTCGAGAAGAAAGGGAAGGTCGCGGCCGGTATTCAGTTTCTGAATAGTTCTGGATGGTAAATTGGTAAAGGCTATAGGAGCTTTTTCTCCAGCCCGGGTAGCACTCACCACTATACCCTCCTGCAACAAGACCGAGGGCTTTAGTGCTACGTCCTTTACTGCGTTGGTTGTCAAAACGATTTCTTCCTGCCAGGTTTCATACCCCATAAAAGAAACCCGCATTACAAACTTTCCCTGCGGAATGTGCCGGATGACATACCGGCCCGATTCATCGCTTACTGAGGCAAACTGGTGCCCCGCCAACATTACATGCGCACCGGCTAAAATTTTACCGTTGGTAGCATCGGTAATTTTGCCTGAGAGTGTTAACTGTGCTCTCGCCCCTGTGAAAACTAGGGCAGTTAAAAAAAGCAAAAACAACTTTTTAAACATGACTACATGGTTTTAATTAGTTAATGTTTTGAATTAAAACCATATAGGGGAATATGAGAAAAATGCACCTTTTTATTCCCTACGCCGGCATTACCCGGATCAGGTTCAAAGGGTATAATCTCAGCCCCTTTTCCCAAGGAGCACCCCTATAAGGTATCTGTGTGCAAAGTTATATCATTTTATTTACTATGACTGCAATACTCCCGAAAAAATATAATTTTGAATAAAACTTGTGATGTATGAAAATTCTGATTCTCAATGGTCCGAATCTGAATTTACTAGGTATTCGGCAACCGGGTATTTATGGAAAGGAAAGGTTTGAAGATTACCTAGTGCAGCTCAGTGGTCTCTACCCTGGGGTTGAAATTGTATACCGACAGCACAATTCTGAAGGAGAAATAATCGACACCCTGCATGAATTGGGCTTTTCTGCCGATGGCATCATATTCAATCCGGGAGGTTTTACCCACACATCGGTAGCCATTGCCGATGCCATCCGCTCGATAACCACCCCTGTTGTTGAGGTTCACATCAGCCTGATTTTCGGTAGAGAACCGTATCGCCAGAAATCGTTGACAGCTCCTGCCTGCCGGGGATTTATTAGTGGTTTCGGACTCGATAGCTACCGTCTGGCGCTTGAGAGTTTTTTAATGAAAAAGTAAAGATAAGGCAGTGCGGTTGGAAAAGTAAATGTTTGTAAATCGGACTTTAATTTTTTTCTATTCCTCAATTAAGTAAATCAAATTATCCTCCACTCTGTATAGCAGGGGCACCGTTGCTACCCTGGGGTATTTTTCATTAAGTCTGCGAGCTTCGGAGACGGTGAAAGTCATTTCGTTGTCAATCTCAAAGAGGGGTGCAAAATTCTGAAAATGCTCGAGAGCCCTTTCAGGGTTCCAACCTCCGTTTTTTACGAGTCCTTCCACGAAAGCCTCGCGACGGGCCGCCAGATTTACCATACCACACTGGGTATGACCCATCAGAGCAATGTACTTTACGCCCCCCACTGCTATGGCATAGGATACTTTGAATTCCGAATAGCGGAGGTTGGCTCCTCCTGCCCTGATGATATAAGCAAACCGGTCGGGGATACGGAGTTGTTTACGGTTATCCATGCACATGCCAATGAGCAGTTCGGCTTTATCGTAAGTTTTAAAAGGTGCTCCCAGATTGTGATAGGCAATAAAGTCTGCCACTGGTGTATCGATAAGAGTAGGAGGAATGTCTGCCAGATTTTGGATGGGTTTAAGTCTCATAGGAAATTACCTTTTAGGTTAATTTAACGTTTTGGCAGTTGGAATGGTTTAATAATGGAAGGTAACTTGGATAAACGGTTTATGTGTAGGCTGTTTCAAAATGTGAATTGAGTCACCAACAGAATAAAGGAAAGAAATTAATTAGGGATAAATTCACAGCATTTGCAGGTATGGGCGTCCAAAACTGAAAACACTTTTCGCTTTTTAAATTGCGCGTGAAATTTCGATTTGATTTATCAGGAATAATAAGGATGATAACAAAAAGGCTGCCCCGGAATTCTGAGGCAGCCATTTTAGTATGTATCCTAGTGAAGAGTGGACTCTGTGTCCCTGCTCACTTAATGACCTAAATAGGCCTTTAACAGACGGGCTCTGGATGTATGTTTAAGACGTCTGATGGCTTTTTCCTTAATCTGACGAACCCTTTCTCGGGTAAGGCCAAAACGGGCACCGATTTCATCGAGCGTGAGACCATGGGTTTCACCGATACCGTAGAAGAGCCTGATCACTTCGCGTTCTTTTTCAGTAAGGCTGTTAAGCGACCTTTCTATTTCTTCTTTTAGAGATTGCTGAATCAGGGCTTCATCGGTTTCAGGGGTGTCTTCGGCTACAAAGACATCGATCAATTTAGTTTCTTCATCATCGCCGATAGGTGCGTCCATCGAAACATAGTGTGAATTGACCTTCAGCACTGCTTCAATTTTACTTTCCGGCAGATCGAGAGCTTCTGCGATTTCGTCGGCCGAGGGCGTACGTTCGAGCTTTTGTTCAAGCAACGATGCAGCTTTTTTGATTTTGTTGAGCGAACCTACCTGGTTAAGGGGAAGCCTTACGATACGCGATTGCTCGGCCAATGCCTGCAGTATGCTCTGACGGATCCACCATACTGCGTAGGAGATGAATTTAAAACCACGGGTCTCATCGAATTTCTGCGCAGCCTTTATCAAACCTACGTTTCCTTCGTTGATAAGGTCGGGCAGCGACAGACCCTGGTTCTGATACTGCTTCGCAACCGAAACAACGAACCTCAGATTGGCCCTGCAGAGTTTCTCGAGGGCTTTCTGATCGCCTTCGCGGATGCGTTGCGCGAGCTTTACCTCTTCTTCGGCCGTAATCAGTTCTTCACGCCCAATGTCCTGCAAATAGACATCCAGTGAAGCCGTCTCACGGTTGGTAATGGATTTTTGAATTTTTAGTTGCCTCATGTTGATTTACACCCACTATTTAAGCGACTCTAAACAATCTTAATGACCCAATTGTTCAGCGTCGGGTTTATTTCAAAATGGCTAATTTACAAAATTATTCCTCACCAGTCAATAACGCCTGAAAAGTTATTTTGTTACTTCTGAGCTTCAGATTTTATAGTCCTAGTCCATAATAGGCTCTTACTCCGTTAGGATAAACTCCTTCGATGAGTACGCCTCCTCGTTTGCCTCTGAGGGCATCATCTACATCTTTGGCTGAGTTAACTCTAATACGGTCGATACGGGTAATAATGAAACCTTTTTTAATTCCAATGGATGACAGAGCGCCAGGTCTGAGCTCCACCACTTCCACCCCCGACTGAATGCCCAGCTCTTTTTTCATTTCTTCTGATACCGGTCTGAAAGCAGCCCCCAGATTTTCTAAATACGAAGGTTCTTCCTTTTTGACGCGACTGGTAGTCCCTTTTTCATTGGTCAGCACAAGGTCGTAGGTGAGAGGGGTACCTTTACGTTCTACCGTTACCGAAATCTTGTCACCAGGACTGTACTGCCCGATAACTTCAAGCAACTCAGCATTGCTGTTTACTTCGTTTCCCTGTACAGCCACTATTACATCGCCGGGTTTTATACCAGCTTTCTCTGCCGAACCATTCTCCATAACACCAGCCACATATATCCCTTTAATTTTTTCCAGGCCTTTTTCCCGGGCCAGATCTGCATCTACCTCGCGAATCTGAACTCCAATGTAAGCCCTTTGTACTTCACCATACTGCAGAAGGTCTTTCACTACCTTACGAACGATATTGACGGGAATAGCAAATGAATAGCCGGTATAGAAACCGTTACCCGATGCTATGGCGGCGTTGATGCCCACCAGTTGGCCCCGGGTATTTACCAACGCACCCCCGCTGTTTCCCCGATTCACTGCAGCATCGGTCTGTATGAACGACTCAATAGTATTCCCCTCCCGATCGTTCAAAATATTGATATTGCGTGCCTTAGCACTCACAATGCCTGCAGTTACCGTGCTGGTTAGATTAAAGGGATTACCCACGGCAAGCACCCATTCACCTACTTTCAGGTCGTCGCTATTTCCATAAGTCAGGTAGGGGAGATCGGTTTCTTCTATCTTAATCAAGGCCAGGTCGGTGCTGGGGTCTGTCCCAATTATTTTGGCTTCGTAAACCCTTTTGTCGTTGAGAGTTACTTCCAATTTTCGGGCATCCTGTACCACGTGATTGTTCGTTACAATATATCCCTCAGGTGAAATGATTACCCCCGACCCTGTCCCAATGAGGGCTTGTTCTTGCCGGGGCATCCCGAAGGGATTGAAAAAATCTCCAAAAAAGTCATCGTAGAAAAAGTTTTTACGGGCAAACTCTGCCTTAATATGTACCACGGCATGAACCGACAGGTTGGCAGCTTCCACAAAATCAGGTGCCATCATCGGAGCACTGGCCGTCAAACTGGCTCGCTGTACGGGTATTTCCTGACGGGTTTGTATTAAAGCGCTTTTTTTAAGTGATGTAAAATGGGTATACAAGCCCAAAGAAACGAGTCCACCTAAAATTGCCATGGCAAGCATTCCTGCATATTTCTTCAACATAATTACCTCCTTTTTTAAGTGATGGATTTTTAATGGGTTATAACTTTTAAATTGAATACAAACCAGCGAATGACTACCAAATTTTGTACCCCTTTAGCTTTCGCATTAATTTCGCAGTGGGAAAATAACCGTAAGTTTATTTGTAAATAGATAATATTCAGTATTTTAAATAATTGGTTAAAAACAGTTAAATGAAGCTAAAGTTTTTTAAATTTCATGGAGCCGGCAATGACTTCATTCTCATTGATAACAGGACTGACTTTTTTTCAGATGACCCGGCTATCATACGCAGACTTTGCACCCGGCGATTTGGGGTTGGTGCTGACGGACTGATTTTACTGAATCAGGACCCGGAAGCCGATTTTTATATGAAATATTATAATGCGGATGGAAGTTTGGCTCAAATGTGTGGTAACGGAGGACGTTGCGTGGCTTCCTTTGCCTATTGGCTCGGAGGGTTTGGTACAAAGCTCAGGTTTAAGGCGGCCGATGGTATGCATACTGCTGAAATTCTTAAGGTAGAAGATAAGTTTTTTCACGTCAGATTGTCTTTGCTTGATGTTGAGCAAATCCATATAGAGAAGCGGGATTATCTGCTAAATACCGGTGTTCCCCATTTTGTTCGTTTTCTGAGAAACGTCCCCGATGAAGATTTGGATGTGGTTTCAGAGGGCAGGAGCATCCGCTACAACGAGCGTTTTATGCCCGATGGGGTGAATGTTAATTTTGTTTCTGAGATTTTCGATGGCATTTATGTGCGAACCTATGAGCGAGGCGTGGAAGACGAGACCCTGAGCTGTGGCACCGGGGTTACGGCATCGGCCATAGCCTGGGCCCTGGAGCAAGGATTAAGTCAGGGTCCGGTTAAGGTAACCACACGGGGAGGCTTTCTTGAAGTCGATTTCAAACTGGAAGGTAATCGGGCGGAGGAGGTATTCCTTACCGGCCCCGTCGAGTTGGTTTATGAAGCAGAAACCTGGATTTAATCCCTGACTATGGAAGGAAAACTGGTACGACTCAGGGCTCTCGAACTTGATGATGCCCGGTTTATATACACATGGGAAAACCAGCCCGACCTTTGGCGGGTTAGTCAGGTGCCTGGGCCTTACAGCCTATCAGCTATTCAGGAATATGTAAAAAATGCCATGACCCATGATATCCTGGCCATGAAGCAGGCCCGGTTTATGATTGAGCGACTGGAGGATAACCAGCGTATTGGCATGATTGATCTGTTTGATATTGATATGATTAACAGCAGGGCGGGCATTGGCATCATGATTGATCCCCGGGCGCGCAAACAGGGATATGCTTCGGATGCCCTCCGCCTGATTGTCAGATACGGATTCGAACATCTAAAACTTCATCAGCTCTATGCTGAGGTGGATTTACTCAACGAGGTCAGTCTGAAGTTGTTTAAATCTGCAGGCTTCGAAATCACCGGCTGTAAAAAAGACTGGGTGAAAGTAGGCCAGGGCTGGGAAGATGTGATGGTTTTCCAGATAATTAATTTGGGCCAAGTGGAAGATTGAAACTAAATTTTATGCTAAGTCGTTCAGGCAAAGAATATTATTCAAAGCCCCGTTCGCGATATAAGCGCTTGATTTTGTGGAGTCTGATGTCTACCCTTGGAATAGCTCTGATGGTCTTATTTTTCCTGGTGAAGGCTTTATTGTTGCCCAATGTAAGAGTTAAAGAGGGAGAGACCACCTTTATAAATATAAGAACCGGAAGTAGTTACGATGATTTGAAAGCAGCTTTGTACGAAAAAGACCTGATTCGCGACCGCGGAACGTTTGAATGGGTGGCTCGCAGGCAAGGTCTGGATAAGAGGGTAAAACCGGGTCGCTATCGTTTACGTGACGGAATGTCGAACTTGCAATTGGTTCGCATGCTGATGGGTGGGCATCAGGAACCAGTTCGCCTGGTTTTCAATAGTATACGAACTAAGGAACAATTGGCAGGCCGTATCGCCGCCCAGATTGAGGCAGATTCGGTAGAATTGCTCCAATTGCTCAACGATTCGGTTTTTCTAAAGAAATGGGGTGTCAGGCCTGAGACTGCCTTTGCATTGTTTATTCCTAATACCTACGAAGTTTGGTGGAATACTTCTGCCTCTGCATTTATCGAACGCATGGCACATGAGGCCAATAAATTCTGGAACGAAGCCCGGCTTCAGAAAGCTAAACAGACAGGGCTTTCGCGCATACAGGTGGTTACCCTGGCTTCCATCATCGAGCAGGAAACCAATAAAAATGATGAAAAGGCCCGTATAGCCGGAGTTTATATTAACCGACTTCGCTCGGGTTGGCCCCTGCAGGCCGATCCTACGCTGAAATTTGCCCACGGCGATTGGTCGATTAAACGCATACGAAAAGTCCATACCGAAATAGATTCACCCTATAACACTTATAAATTCCCGGGTTTGCCTCCTGGTCCCATATGCGTCCCCTCCATCGCCTCGATAGATGCTGTGCTCAATTATGAGAAAAACGATTACTATTATTTTTGCGCTCGCGAGGACATGTCGGGCTATCATGTGTTTTCTTCCACCTACCAACAGCATCAACAAAACGCCGAGCGCTACCGCCGGGCCCTCAACCGGTTGGGGATTAATTAAAGAATTGATTTAAAGCTCGCTGATTTTTTCCAGTTTTTCAAAATTCAGTATCGTAAATTTTTTGCCATTGGTGGCAATAAGGCCCTCGTCTTTGAAATCTTTCAATATGCGAATAACGCTTTCACTGGCCAGCCCGGTTAGATCGGCAAGGTCGTTGCGCGAAATGGCCAGATGAAACTCCCTGGCCTTGTATACTCTTTTCGAGAGGCAAAGCAGAATATCGGCCACACGGCTGTGCGATTGTTTCATTGTTAAACAAAAAAATCTTCCGTAGACAAGCGCCGTGTCTTCGTTAAGAATATTTATGATTTTCAATGCAAATTGCGGATTAGAACTTAGCAACTCTTTGAAAATGTTAATGTCGATCTGGCTTACCAATGAATCGGTGTAGGTAGCTACGGAATAAATGAATTGGTTGTTGCCGTCGTAAATGGACGGCAATCCTATAAGATGATTAGAAGGAACGATTTTAAGAATCAGATCTTTAGGACGACCTTCCAAAAAAACCTTAACAAGGCCTTCATCCAAAAAAATGATGTGAGAGGCTAAGCTTCCTTGCTTGGCTATGGTTTCTCCTTTTTTATATCTGATTTGAATCCGGTTCAAACGCACCAGTTCCTTCTGGTCAGGGGTGAGTAGATCGAAGCAACTCGTGTGTTGGTTTTCCAGAAAACAAGAAGGACCTTTCAAATAATTGCTTTCCATCTGCGCATTTTGAATATGCAAATATAGTAATAAGTTATAGAATGTAAATCATTCATATACAGTGAGTAATATTTTGAGGGTTATTTTGCGTCTGTTTAAAAATTGATTTAAGTCAGTTTTTTAGTTGACACAAAAGATTGATTTTAATTTTGAATATCAGTAAGTTAAAGGTGCTTTGACGGATAGTACCATTTACCTTTGCGTTACCACTCGTGAACGTTCAAACTCTTTTTACTAACCTTAAAAATCAATCACCTATGAACAGATTTGCTAAATTTTTCCTCTTTGTGGCATTGGTGCCAGCCCTGGTACTTACTAGCTGCAAAAAGTCGGACGACAACACCCAAACGGGTAATTTTGAAACCTTAAAATCATACCTGGTAGCGCAGGGTATGGATTTACCTGCTTTGCTCGATAAGTGGGCCATTGATGCCAAGCTGACTACCGATGGCGGAATTGTTGACCCCACAGATCATTCCATTCCCGGTTATTATGTTTTCGATTTACGTTCAGCTACCGATTTTGCTGCTGGCCACATTAAAGGAGCTATAAATGTTGCGCTGAAAGATGTGGTTACTGCAGCCCAGGGTAAGACAGACAAACCCATTTTACTGGTTTGCTATACCGGACAAAATGCTGCCGTAGCATGCGCAGCTCTTAGGCTTTCCGGTTTCAAGGATGCCAAAATATTGAAGTTTGGAATGGCTGCCTGGAATGAGGCTTTCCAGGGACCGTGGATGAACGCAAAAGGTAACATTGCTGTAGGAAATGCCAATTGGGTATTCGATGCTGCTCCCGCACCCGTTGCTTACAACAAACCTTCCTGGACATCCACAGCAACCGATGGAAAGACCCTTCTCGACCAGAAAATCGCTGAAGTATTAAATGCTGGTCTGCAAGGGGTAAATGCATCGGATGTATTGGCAAATCCTGCCAACTACACCATTATCAATTTCTGGCCCGAAGCAGATTATACTACTTTCGGACATTTTGCAGGTGCATTTGATATTCCTAAAATCTCTATCGAAGGCGATGAAATTAAATACATCAATCCCGATAAAGAAGTGCTGATTTATTGCTATACGGGAATGACTTCGGCCTTTGTAACCACCTACTTAAATGTTTTGGGCTATAAAACCAAGGGTATCAAGTTTGGAGCTAATGCTCTGGTTTATGACGCCTTGAAAGATGCATCAAAAACTGTATATAAAGGACCGGCCGGTTACAGCTACGTTACCGGTAACTAACCCGTTCATAGGGTGGTGGGGGTGGTTTTGTTGCCACCCCTTTTCAAAGTTTATTTCAGAACACTCATAATACGTTCAATTATGCGAAAAATATTTCTCAGCTTCATTCTAATAACCGGTGTTTTTATTTCGGGATACAGTCAGGGTTGCGTTGAACCCTTGGGTGGTAGTAGCGATGGAGCTAAAATCATCGGTTATCTGCAACCTCAGTTCGATTATCATTTTTATGGCAAAAGCTCCAGTGGTAAGTCTCTCGATCAGAGTACATTCAAGTTTAACAGGGCGCGCATTGGCGTTGCCGGTAGTATTCCCTATGATGTAGAGTACTATGTTTTATTGGAAGCTAGTCCCAATGCTTACGGACATCCCTATTTGCTCGATGCTTTTGTGTCTTATACCCGTTTGGGCCCCTATGCCAGGTTTAGTTTAGGCTCTTTTAAATCGCCCATAAGCCTTGAACTGAACACTCCTTGCAATGCTCTTTATACCATAAATCGTTCGATGGTGGTTGACGAGCTGACACCCAACCGCGACCTGGGATTTATGGTGCTGGGCTCGACGGATACCTTGAATCTTTTTGGCTTACAGACAGTCAATCTTTTTAAATACAGCCTATCGGTTTCCAATGGCACAGGAGTGTTGGGACTCGATAACAACAACGGGAAAACCTACTCAGGCCGTGTTGTATTTACTCCTTGGAAACACTTGAGTCTGGGTGCAAGTTATTTATTCGGAAAATACAAAGCAGCTGATCCCTCGGCCACGCAGGACGACGAGAAATCCCGTTATGGTTTCGATGCTGAATTCAAGTATGGAAACCTTCTGATTCAGGGAGAATACCTGCATGGTGACGATAAAGGGAGCTACACTGTAGGAGGTGGATGCGGGTCGACACCCGAGATACGCACCGGAAGCGTGCTGCGTGATGGTTATTTCGTCATGGCTGCTTATTCCACACCCTGGAATTTGCAACCAGTCGTTAAGTTTGAAACCTACGACCCCAACAAAGACGCGGCTTCCAACACCGACCGCCAGAATATTATCACATTCGGTCTCAATTACTTCCTCAACGATTGGACCCGTATTCAACTTAACTATCTCTACAAGGCAGAAGAAACCGCTGCCGTGGAGAAACCCAATGACTGCATTTTGTTGCAGGTTCAGGTAAAAATCAAGTAATCTATTGACAAAGAAAAAGTTAAATATTGCCCTATGAAAAGGATGTTATTTTCAATGCTGTTTATACTCGGCTTTCTGGGTGTAAAAGCTTTCCCTACGGCAAATCTTGTGAGCACGGCCGAGTTTATGGAACTTCTTAAGACGAGCAAGGAGATGGTGGTGGTCGATTGCGATCGTCCTCAAAACTACGCCACACAGCATGTCAAGGGTGCTATCAATATCTGGCAACAAGATTTGTTTTCTGGTAAGCCCGATGGAATATTGAAGTCACCGGAAGAATTGGCTCAAATTTTTGGTGCCAAGGGAATCAGCGAGAAGGCGCCCATTATTCTTTATGACGATGGTTCCAATAAATATACGGCAAGGCTTTATTTCGTTCTGAAGATGCTGGGAGCCCAAGATGTAAAGATTTTCTCCAAAAATATGCAGGAATGGAGTAAATACCGCGTCCCCCTCACCTCACAGCCTACTACTTTACCCAAGACTACATTCAATCTTAATTTGAATAACGATATGCTGATTTCTATAGATGTTCTCAAGGGTAAATTAAATGAGGGCGGCTTTACGTTAATTGATACGCGTAAACTGGAGGAGTTTGCCGGACAGACCGATAAAAGCAAAGGTCACTTGCCCGGAGCTATTCACATCGATTATCGTGATTTTCTTGATACAAACAATAATTTTAAAAATGCCGATGAACTGAGGGCTATGCCTGTCATTAGTTCTCTCAATCCCGAGCAGGAGATCATTTTGTACTGCAATTCAGGGGTATTGGCCTCTGTAGGCTATTATGCCCTGAAAGAAGTGCTTGGTTTTCCCAAAGTAAAAATTCTCAACGGAGGGTATAACCACTGGGTGCTTGACGAAAATAACCCTGTTGTGAAATAGTAATCGCTTAATGGCTGGTAATGGGGCTGTCTCGAAAGGGGCAGTCCCATTTTTGTTTTTTAAAATTAATATGAAGAATTTCAGACCTATATTTTCACAATATTTTGGAAGCTTTTGATAAACAGATTAATTTTGTGAAGCCTAAAGTATCGCAAAGTTATTTTATACTAAAAATTAATATGTTACCTAAAGGCCTGCTATTGGCAATTATTTCAGTGTTTTTTATTTGGGTTCCTTCCTCGGGTCAGTTGCAGATTGTCCCACTTACCCGAAGCGATTCGGCTCGATTAGTAGAATGGAAATTAATGGCTGCGCAGCAACAGAAAACTGGTGACCTGCGGGAAGAGAGCCGGTATTACGATCTGATTGCTTTTCTTTATTGGGAACATAATTTTACCGAGCAAGCCATTGAATGGTATAAAAAATCCCTTGTTATCAATCAGAAGCTTGAAAATCAGGCGGGTATATCAATGATTAATAGTAATTTGGGAATGCTCTATGCCGACCTCAAGCAGTATGAAAAATCATTGGAGCATTTCAACCAAACCCTCAACTACCGCCAAATGATAAAAGATAAGGTGGGGATTATTACCACCCGAATCAACATCTCTGTAGTTTTGAATAACTTAGGTAGATTTGAGGAAAGTGCCCGCAACTTGCTTGAAGCACTTACATTGGCACGCGAGCTCAACGACATGGACCAGATGAAGAGCTGTTATGGCATGCTTTCGGAGACCTATGAAAAGGCGCGCCAGCCTGATAAAGCCAAATATTACTTCGACCTTTACCGAACCTTCCACGAAGAATTGCAAAGGCAAAAAGAAGCTAAAGCAAAAAAAATAGTAGAGGAAACGCAACTTCAGTTGCAACTTACAGAAGCAGAAAAACGGAATAAAGAGCTAGAACTTCTCCTTAAGCAAAAAGAATTGAGCGAAGCTGAGCAAGAACTTAAAACAGCCGGCGAACGACAAAAAAACCTTTACGATAACCTCACACGCTCCGAGTTGCGCAACGAGCTGCTAAAGCGTGACAACGAGTTGAAAAATGCAGAGTTGAAAAATGCGGCAGAAAAATCCGCTCGTCAACGTACCCAATTGTTATCGTTGGCTTTCATACTTTTCTTACTGTTGGCCCTGACGGTTGTAGTGTGGAGGGCTTATCTGAACAAAAAGAAAACCAATCGTTTACTGGCTGAACAAAAGGCTGAAATAGAGCGTCAAAAAAACGCCATCGAGTCGGCTTATCAGCAATTGCGCGAACTCACTGATTTCAAGGAGGGAATTCGTTCCATGATTGTTCACGACCTAAAAAATCCCTTAAACGCCATACTTAACCCTCCTTCGCACTACAAAGAAAGTCTGCGTTTGGAGCTTGCTCACAGAGCAGGAAGGCAGATGCTTAACCTGGTGATGAATTTTCTGGATGTTCAAAAATTTGAAGAGAACAAGCTTCCTCTAGAAATACAGGCATGTAACCTCTCGGCTCTGGCCCGACTTGCCGTCGACGAGACAAGTTTCTTGGGACAGTCACGGGGCCTGGTATTCCTGGTCAATATTCCCGAAAATATTGTTGGTCAATGTGACCCGGAAATTATAAAGAGGGTACTGGTCAATTTGTTGACTAATGCCATAAAATATGCTTTTCCCCAGAGCGAAATCACCATTCACGGGGTTTTTGACGAGGAGCGTGGAGTGGCCCGGATTTCGGTAACCAATGCGGGTGAGGGGATTTCCTCAGAGTTTCTTCCCCGGGTTTTCGATAAGTTTGCCCAGGGAGATGCCCGAGAGTCGGGGGCCATTAAAAGCACTGGCCTGGGCCTCACTTTTTGCAAGTTGGCTGTGGAAGCTCACAAGGGCCAAATTGGTGTGGAAAGCACACCGGGTAAGACCACCACATTTTGGTTTACCCTTCCGGCCCAATGGGTTGATACCTCTGCTGAAGGAGAAGTAATAGTAGTTCCACCCTTTGTGAACTTGCAGCCTGAATTAAACCGAGAGGAACTTCAGCTAATTCGAGCAGTAGTGGCACAATTAAAATCAGTCCCCATGCATAAAATTTCCCTTATTCGAAAGATTATAGCACCTTTGCGTCAAAAACCCAGCGATGGTATCTTGCAATGGCTCGAGGCCTTTTATTTTATTCTCGAAACTAATGACTCCCAGAAATATTCTAATTTCCTGATGAACTATGCCAAACCTTGATATGCCTCATAAAATCCTTATTATCGACGACCAAATTAGCTTCATCAATTACATGGTAGAAGTGTTGGAAAAAGCCTATCCCAGTTATGAGATTTTCCAAACTACAGACCCCCGCAAAGCTTATGACATTGGCCGTTTGGAATTACCCAATCTCATCATACTCGACTGGGCTATGCCCGGACTCTCGGGCATTGAATTGATGAAGCAATTGAAAGCCGATGAAATATTGAAGGACATCCCTGTAATCATGTGCACAGGTGTAATGACTAAATCGGCCCATTTGCAAGAAGCTTTTGCCGCCGGTGCAGTTGATTTTATTCGAAAACCCATCGATGAGCTTGAGCTGATTGCACGCGTAAATTCAGTAATGCAACTATCAGATAGTTTCAGGGAGATAAAGACTTTGCTGGCCCATCGCGAAAAGCTTTTTAGTATTGTAGCCCACGATTTGCGAGGGCCTATTGGAAACCTCGCCCCCATGATGGATGTAATCCTGAGTCAACCCAACCTCAATTTAGACGAAAGCAGCCGGGCACTTTTGGAGTCGAGTCGAGAGACCGTACGCGATACCGTGAGCATGCTCGAAGATATCCTACTCTGGGCCAATAACCAGCGAAACCGACTCCAGTTTGAGTTTCAGCTACAGGACCTCGTCTACCTCTTACGAAGTCAGTTGCCCTTTTGGAAAACCATGGCGCTAAGTAAAAAAATTGAAATTAAGATCGAAGCTCCGCAGCAGGCTTATGCCTACTTCGATTACAATAGTGTGAAAACCATATTACGCAACCTGGTAAACAATGCTATTAAATTTTCGCATGAAGGGGGAACTATATTTATTACCATTCAACCAGGAATCGACACTACTTATGTAAGTGTGAAGGATGAAGGAGTGGGAATAAACCCGGAAAATCTTTCCCGTATTTTTAATACCGGAGAACATTTTAGTACCTATGGAACCAGCGGAGAAAGGGGCAGTGGACTGGGATTGCTTCTGTGCCGCGAGCTTATTGAACGCAATAAAGGAGAAATTGGTGTTGAAAGTATTCCCGGACAGGGTAGTAATTTCTTTTTTAGCCTTCCCAACCACGATCCAGATGAGATTCATTAATCTGTCACCGATTAAAAATAAAAGCCATTATGAGAAGAAAATTTCCTCTAATGTCCTTATTCCTGCTAATTTTCTGGGTACTCAGCGGGCAGGAACTTGTAATTCCTGAAAAGAGCTTTTTCATTGATTCTTTGCATCGGTTTTATACCCAAACCGACTTACCCCTATATGTGCAGATAGCTTCAAAACCCGGTGACCCCAGTCCAGTAACCCTTTCTCAAACCGATCATGCAGATAAAGATAATGTGTTGATTCCTATGTATATGGATGGCAACGGTAAGCATACTCTCAGGCACAAAGATGCTCTGCATAATACCGAGAACGTGTTTGTAATTTATGCTGACGGAACTCCACCTTCCAGTTCTTCCCTTTTTACTGGTGCACCGGTATACACGGCAGGTGGAAAAATCTATTACGGCAAAAATTTAACCGTTACACTTTCAACCCGTGATGATTTGTCAGGGGTAAAAGCTTTTCTTTATTCTCTCAATGGGGAAAAATATCACCAATACCTCAGACCCCTTATTGTTGACAAGGAGGGTAACCACATCCTGAAATATTATGCCTTCGACCAGGTAGGAAATGTAGAAAACCTGAATGAACGTGCCTTCACTGTCGATTTAACTCCTCCGGTTACTGAGCACAAAACTGGAGGTGTTACTTTGCAAGGAAAAATACTTTCGGCATCCTCCGATATTTGGCTCGAATCGAGTGACAACATTAGCGGTGTGGACATTACCCGGTTTGGTTTTAATGATGAAGGAGAAAAATTATACTTGGGTGGCAAAATCAATTTTACTTATCTGCCTGAGGGCGAAAATACCCTTTGGTTTTATTCGGTAGACAAAGTCAGAAATGTTGAGGAAAAAAGAAAATTTGAGTTTTTCTATGATAAGACACCTCCTATTATTGCCACGGATATTTTAGGCGATCGATTTATTGTTAACGATAGGATTTATTTTAGTGGTCGTACTAAACTGAAAATAACGGCAGTTGATAACAAAACGGGAATCAAGACATTGCGTTATGCAATCAACGATTTAAATTTCAAGGACTATGAAGAACCCTTCTACCTTCCTTCCAGGCAGGGTATTCACATCGTTCGCTATTATGCCGTCGATAGCCTGGATAATGCAACGGCCGACCTAAAGAATCTTCGATTTGAGGAATTTAAGCATAATGTGAGTAAAATATTTGTAGACCTTACAGGTCCCTCGCTTGAATATGCCTACGACGGCCCCAACTACACCAGCCGGGATACAGTTTTTATTAACGATAAAACCCGTATTCGCTTGAGCTTCACTGATGCAGAATCGGGGCCCCAACACCTGGCCTATGCCAAAGACGGAAATCCCGCAGAAATAGATTACACTGGTCCATTCTCGATTCATGAAGCAGGTTGGCATACCATCCAAATTGTGGGCTATGATAATGTGAATAACCGTAACCAGAGAGTATTTGGTTTTGTGGTGGACAACAAGGCTCCGGTTATTGATTTCAGATTTAGCGTACAGCCTATTGGAAAAAGAGAAGGACTAGATGTTTATCCTCCTTTCGTAGCCCTTTATCTTGCCCCCCATGATGACCTCTCAGGCATCGAAAGGGTAGGCTGGTCACTCAATGGGGCACCTGAGCAGCCTTATCAAAGTCGTATCGCAGGTTTTTCCCGGGGGCAGAAACACCGGCTGATTGTTACTGCTTCCGATAAACTGGGAAATACATCCACAAAGACTTTTGAATTTTATATAAATGAAAAATAACGCACAGGCAAAAGCCTGATGGGCCGGCTTCCGGAAGGCAGCCGGCTTTTCTGTATTTTTGCACCAAAAACCGCATGGAAATCATTATTGACCCCGACAGCGGATTTTGTTTCGGGGTTCGTAGAGCCATACAATTAGCTGAGGATAATTTATCCGATGGACCTCTAACCTGCCTGGGCGATATGGTGCACAACGAGGCTGAGGTGGCCCGCCTGGAAGCCCTGGGAATGCAGACTTTTCGCCCATCGCGTGATAACAAGTGGCCAGGGGGAAGGGTACTGATTCGTGCCCATGGCGAACCCCCAGAAACTTATGCGCGACTTCGTGACTCCGGCGCTCAGGTCATTGATGCCACCTGTCCTATCGTCCTTCGATTGCAGGAGAAAGTTAAAAAAGCGTTTGAGGCATCCCGACAGACCGGTTCGCAAATCCTCATCTATGGAAAACAAGGACATCCTGAGGTAATGGGGCTGAACGGACAAACCGGATACCGGGCCCTCGTGATTTCAGACGAATCTGATTTTGATGCTATAGATTTCGACAAGTCAGCAGAGTTGTTCAGCCAGACCACTATGGATGCTGAGTCATACACTCGATTGGCCGAAAAGCTTAGAATCAGGTTCACTGCGAAAGGACAGACACTGAAGGTACATCCTAGTTCGTGCAGGCAGGTCTCAGGCCGCGTAGAGGGTCTGCGGAAGTTTGCTGTCAGTGTCGATGTGGTCGTGTTTGTCAGTGGCCGCCATTCGAGCAATGGGAAGGCACTCTTCGAGGTTTGCAGGGCGGTGAATGCCAGAACCTACCACGTATCGGCGCCCAGCGAACTAGACCCAGCCTGGTTTTCAGGGGCTCAGCGCTGTGGCATAAGCGGTGCTACCAGCACACCTCCCTGGCTGTTGGAACAGGTGGCCCATGCCATTCGTACCCTAACCTCTTAATGCGCTGTATTTTTGCATCATGCATCTGCATAGTCTTAAATTAATCAATTTTAAGAATTACAAGGATTCCAGCTTGGTTTTTTCCCCTAAAATCAATTGCCTGGTTGGGCCCAATGGGGCAGGTAAAACCAATCTGCTCGATGCGGTTTATTATCTGTCGTTTACTCGTTCGTTTTTCAACCCCATCGATTATCAGAACATTCGCCATGGAGAGGAGTTTTTTGCTTTACATGGCGAGTATTTCAGGGATGGAGAGCAACACCACCTGGTAAGCTGTATTCAGAAAAAGGGACAGGCTAAGGAGTTTAGCCTCAATCAAAAAAGATATGAGCGGCTGGCTGACCACATTGGGCTCATTCCCCTGGTTATCGTCTCACCATACGATCGTGATTTAATAAACGATGGGAGTGAAATACGCCGAAAATATATCGATGGCGTCATCTCACAATTCGACCACGCCTACCTCGATGACTTACTGACCTATAACCGTGCTTTGGCGAGCCGCAATGCTTTGTTGCGGCAATTTACCGATACTGGGGCTTTCGATGCTTTTATGCTGGATATTTACACCCCTCAGCTTGTTAATACGGGCCAGCGTATTTATGAGAAAAGAAAGTCCTTTCTGCAAGCTTTTCTTCCGGTTTTCAACCATTTTTACAGGGAGATATCAGGTAATCGCGAAGAAGTTAATATTGTTTATCAAAGTCAGCTGAACGATGCTGGGATGCCACAACTACTCGAAGATTCGCTTGTCCGCGACCGGACCTTGCGCTATACTACGGTCGGTATTCATAAAGATGACCTTGAATTTCTGATTGGAGGATTTCCCGTTAAAAAATTTGGTTCTCAGGGACAGCAGAAGTCTTTTGTGGTAGCCATAAAGCTGGCTCAGTTTGAGTTTACACGCAGCATCATCGGCTATAAGCCCATTTTGCTGCTCGACGATGTTTTCGACAAACTCGATGAGGAGAGGGTAAAAACGCTGATTCGGCTGGCTGGCGAGGAACAATTTGGCCAGGTGTTTATTACCGATACGCATCTATCGCGCATCAAGTCAATATTTAACGAAAGCTCCATCGACCATGCTATTTTTAGGGTACAAAGGGAAATGGAGGAGGGAAGCGCCCTGGTTGAAAAAGTAGGGGAGTAGTACTTTTGGGGGAATGGAGTTAATTTTAGAGTTTAAACCACGACTCCACTCTTACGGTTTTATCTTTTGGTTCGTTGCGGTGTCTGAATTCGTTTTTGCGGGGATTGTAGATGTAGTCTCCACTCCAGCGTTCGGCATGCAATGCAATTTCACGTACAGCACCGGCTACAGTTTCCAATTCTTCGTCGGTCATCGTGGGATGCAACGAAAGCCTTACCCACCCCGGCTTCTCTGAAAGGTCTCCCTGGTTTATTTTTTCAGTGATACGCTTGCTTTGCTCGTAGCTTACATTCAATAGAAAATGTCCATAAGTACCGGCACAGGCACATCCTCCACGCACCTGCACACCCCACAAATCATTCAGCAGTTTGACTGCCAGGTTGTAATGCACATTATCAAGATAGAAAGAAAAAATGCCCAATCGGTCTTCTACGTGGTCGGCAAGAATATGCACGTGAGGAATGTCGCGAAACAATTGGAAAGCTTTCGATACGAGTTCTTTTTCCCTTTCGTGCATGCGTTGAGTGGTCATCTGGTTTTTCAGCTCAATGCTCAAGGCTGTGCGAATAGCTTGTAGAAATCCGGGAGTTCCTCCGTCCTCACGTAATTCAATGTCGTCGATGTATTTGTATTCTCCCCAGGGGTTGGTCCAGTCGACAGTACCACCGCCCGGCTGGTCGGGTGCCGGATTGTGATAGAGCGAAGAGTCGAAAATGAGTACGCCGGAACTGCCTGGCCCACCCAGGAATTTATGAGGAGAGAAAAAAATGGCATCTAATTTTTCCATGGGATCGGCCGGATGCATGTTGATGTCGACATAAGGAGCCGAGGCTGCAAAATCCACAAAACAAACCCCGCCATATTCGTGCATCAGCCGTGCCATGGCATAATAGGGAGGCTGAATGCCAGTAACATTTGAGCAAGCCGAAAATGATCCGATTTTAAACTGTCGGTTGCCATATTCCTTGAGTTTGGCTTCCAGGTCGTTAAGGTCAACAAAGAGGTCGGGTGTGTGTTTAATAATCACTACATCGGCCACAGTTTCGAGCCATGAGGTATGATTGCTGTGATGTTCCATATGCGTGATGAAAACCACGGGTTTCTCCCTCATGCTCAAGCAACCAGTTTTGAAAAGCTGACCACAAAACTTAAGCCCTAAAATGCGCTGCAATTTGTTTATAACGCCTGTCATTCCGAAACCCGTTGTGATAATGACATCGTTGGGCCCGGCATTCACATGCTCTTTTATGAAATGATGCGCATAGTGATAGGCCTTGGTCATGAGTGTGCCGGTTTCGCTAGTCTCAGTATGCGTATTGGCAACCCAGGGACCGAAAGTATTGATGATGCGCTCTTCTATAGGGCGGTAAAGGCGTCCGCTGGCGATCCAATCGGCATAAATCAACCGACGGGTGCCATAAGGTGTTTCGAAAAGCATTTCGTTTCCAATCGTGTTTTCGCGGAAGGGCCTAAACCAATGCTCAAGTTGGTGGTTCATGGGTGCTAAAAATCGGATAGGAGCAAAAATACGGGTTTGAAGCACATGGGCAAAGCAACCTGTGCATCAGAAAAATTAGAGGATGGAGGAAATTTTACAGGTGAATTTTGAAGGAATTTATATCATGTATTATTCATAAAATGTTGAAATACTTAGTTCTAGATTTAAATAAGAATTCCTTCTTTCGAAATCCCTATAGGACAAAATCTGATGTCATTTTCAGACTTTGTCTGATTGCTGCCGGCATTCTTCCATTACTAAATTTGCTACAAACGTTAAAATGTAATTATGAGAATACTGCTGGTTGACACATCCATACCCTTGTTAAACCGGCTTTCCCGCGCTTTAAAACGTCAGGGATGCCAGGCTGAAATAGCTGTGGCCAGCACGGCTTCCGATGCATATGAAGAATTAGCCAGCAGTCCTTTTGATGTTGTGGTTTTCGACCTTTTCCTGCCTGATGACCCAGGGATGAAGTTTATACAGATTCTGAGCAAAGACTATCCCATGAGCACTCCACTCATTTATTCTTCTGACCTTAACCCTGATGTAGAAAAAATTTGCCGCTCGATGGGCGGAGCCTTTTTCTTTCGAAAACCCGATGATCATGAAAAATTGATTCAAAAAATTTTAAACCTGGAAAACCGAATATCTTAAACCATGAAAAAAATTCTAATAACCGATGATTCGGCAACCATGCGCAAAATGGTTATGGCAGCCTTGCGAATACTGCCGGATATATCGTTTTTAGAGGCATCCAACGGATTGGAAGCTTTGGAACTCATTGCTATCCATCGGCCCGATCTGGTGATTCTCGACATCAATATGCCCGATATGAACGGTATGGATGTGTTGCGATTTATCAGGAATCACCAGATTTTTTTCAAGATGCCGGTTATTATGCTTACCACCCGTTCCGACGATGGCATCAAGTCTTCGGCTCTTGAAGCAGGGGCCACGATATATTTAACTAAACCATTTCAGCCCCAGAAGCTTAAAGAAGTGGTAGCACAACAGTTAAACCATTGAGCCATGACGAGTCTTATTGAGGAGTTTGCTGATGATTTTTATGCCGAGGCCGATGAATAGCTGGGTTCGATTCGAAAGTTGCTGCTTGAAGCAGAGCAGCATCCCCTGACTGCCGACCAGTTGCAGGCGCTCTTGAGAGCTTATCATACACTCAAAGGAATCTCGGGTATGATGGGATTTTGATTTGTTGAAGAAATTTCCCACGACCTGGAAGCCTACCTTAAGAATCTTCAAAAACAAGGGAAGAATCTTGACAAGGACAATATTACCTTTATTATCACTGGAACTTCGCTCATTGAATCCAATTTGAGCTCTAAAGGACAAGCCAACGAAGCGGATCTGGCATCATGGGGCGAATTGAAGGGGCGACTTAAAGATTTGACTTTGGGTGAGAAGGTGGAAGATACAGCCAATTCTGCATCCCCCATGGCCAAAAAATTCAGAGTGGTTTTCGAATCATCGAAAGAAAATTTTGAACAGAATATCACGGTAAATACGATTCGGGATATTTTAAGTGCACATTGTCAAATTCTTGAGGTTCATCCTATTACAGGTGAGAGTGACAGGTTATTTTTTGAATTTATCGTATCTTCTGAATTGCCTTGCGACGAGCTGAGCAGAACTATGCCTGTTGCGGTCAAATGCGAAGCTTTGGAGGCTTTACCCACAGAGGGAGCTACCGTTGAAATAAATTCTTCCGGAGCAGGAAGTGCGTTTGTGGAGGCCAAAGAGAAGGTAGAATCGCCAGTAGGACGCGAAGAAAGGTCGGCTCTTAAAAGTGGCTTTGTTCGGGTTGACATCCATCGGTTGGAAGACCTGATGACCCTGATTGGAAATCTGGTAATTAGCCGCAGCAAGCTGGAAGAAGCCCTGCAGGTTTTGTCAAAAGAGGTAAAGGAGAATAAACTAAGATCATTGATTGAAATTAACCAACTGATGGAGCGTCAGTTGCGTAATCTGAGGGAAGGGGTCATGCGTGTACGCATGGTTCCTATTGCCGATGCTTTCGACCGCATGCAATACATAATTCAGGAAGCCTCGCGCAATTACAATCGTAAAATCCAGTTACATGTTGTTGGTAGGGAAACAGAAATCGATAAATATGTAGTGGAGCGCATGATCGATTCTTTGCTTCACCTGGTGCGAAATGCGGTGAGCCATGGTATTGAACCCCCTGAAGAAAGGGTGAAGGCTGGTAAACCAGAAGTAGGAAATATTTATCTAAAGGCTTTTACTTCCGGCGATTCTGTTATTCTTGAGATTTCTGACGATGGAAGAGGGATAGACCGACAGAAACTCATACGCAAAGGAATTGAGGCCGGAGTTCTGGCACCCAAAAACGAAGTAAGCGATGCTGAAATACTGGATATCATGTGCAGACCAGGTATTTCAAGCAAAGATGAAGCAGATCGTTACAGTGGTAGAGGAGTAGGAATGGATGTGGTGCAGCGTACAATAATTGAATTGGGCGGTCAGCTCGATTTCAAGTCGGAACCCAATCAGGGGACCACTTTTATTATCCAGCTTCCGCTAACCATTGCTATTCTCGATGCACTCATCCTCCGGGTAGGAAACATGCGTTTTGCACTCCCTCAAACTATGGTCTCAGAAGTGATTCAGGTAGATCAAAACGATATAACCAGCATTGAAGGGAATCTCATCATTCCCTACCGGAATCATGTGCTGGCAATCATCGATCTGATGGAATATTTCCATATAGGAGAGGGCGGCAGCGGAATGCGAAACGTGCTGGTGTGCAGCAGTGGTTCAAGGCTGGCCGGCCTGATGGTGGACAAAGTAGAAGGAATAAGGGAAATTGTGGTACGAACCATCACCGACCCACTGGTCTCGGTTCCGGGTATTTCTGGGGCTACCGAGCTAGGCGACGGCAAGCTGATTCTTATTATCGATGCTAACGCACTCATAAAACATGTAGTTCAAATCCGTCAGAAAAGTGCAAGGAAAATTGAAGGTTTACCTAATTTATTGAAAAATGAGTAACTCAACGGTTCAGACTGATTCATACATACTTTTTCAATTGGGAGACAATCATTTTGCTTTGCCCAGTGTAGTCGTGAAGCAACTTGATATGGTAGAATCCATTACCCCTATCCCTGGTGCGCCTTTTTATGTTGAAGGGATTGTTTTTAGCCGGGGCCTGGTGATTCCAGTGGTTAACCTGCGACTGAGGCTGGGTATGGAATACAAGCAGCCCGATATGCGTTCACGTATGATTATCATTTACAGCCACAATCGACATATAGGTTTGATTGTGGACTCAGCCCGCGATTTTGTGCACTTGCAGGCTGACTCTATCCTTCCCCCTCCTGAAAATGTAGCCGGACTCTCGGGAAATTACCTTATGGGTATAGCCCACCTCAAAGACCGCTTGGTTATTGTGCTTAATGTGGATGCTTTAATGAATGAAGAAGTTACTGATAATAAATAAATCTAAGGTGAATATGCTCTGGAATTCGAAAAAACGCAAAACAAATACAGTTATGAATGAAAAAATGAAAGAGACAGGGATTTCTGCTGAGGTAAGAGAGACCCTGAATGTTTACATACGTTCGCTCTTGAGCCATGTTACGGGCTTGGAAGAAAAGACCGAACGGGTAGTGAAAGGTGCCGAAGACCAGGTGAAAGCCATTGACAATCTGTTGAGTGGTCAGAATCAGGCGGCAGCCACGCTTAAAGAAAATGCTGAACAGGCCGAGTCGATTGCCGTTTCGGCCGAGGAAATGCTCAGTGGTATTAATGAAATAGCAGCCTCTGTTGAGCAAATCAGTTCAGGAGCCAAAGTTCTGGATACTGCTACCGAGGAGGTAGCCAATGCTACAACGGAATCCGTGGCCGGAACCCAGCAAGTTGCGCAGGGTGCTCTCGAGATGTCAGCCTCGGCCCAGGAACTGGCCGCTTCAATGACTGAACTATCGGCTTCCTTTAGAAGCGTTGGCGAAGACACCCAAGTGCTAATAGGAAACATTGATGGAGTAGCAACCGCCATCGAACAAATTGGAAAAACTACCGACAACCTCGCCCAGAATTCGCTCGATTTAGCCTCTGCCGCCGAACAAAGCACTTCTGCCATCAACGAAATGGCTTCTGCCATAGAAGAGGTAACAGCCACTACCGAACATCTATCTGCCAATATCGAAAAGGTTGCTTCAGCAAATGAAGAACTTGCAAGAAGTTTTGAAAGCGTCTCGCAGTCCGTTAAAATTATCAGTTCAGCCAACGACAATGCGGCGACAAGCGCCACACAGCTCGATGCCAGCTCCCGGTCGGTGGCTTCCATGGCCTCACAGGCCAAAGAATTCAGCTCGTTAATGAAGCAAAGAACCACCGAGGGTATTGATCTGGCGCAGAAATCCATTCAGGGATTGTTTAAGGTCAAGGAATCGTTTACGGCTACTTCTTCCGTTATCAAAGAGTTAGGACGTCGATCCTCAGAAATAAGTAGTATTGTAGATACCATCAATCTCATTTCTGAACCTACGAATCTTCTGTCGCTCAATGCTTCCATAGAGGCAGCCAGGGCAGGTGAGGCAGGCAGAGGATTTGCGGTAGTGGCCGAGGAGATACGCAATCTGGCCGATAGAGCAGCCAAAGCTACTGCTGATATTGCAGCTATTATTCGTTCGTTTCAGGAGATTACACAGGAAGCAGTTTCTTCAACCAGTGAGGGCTTACGTATTGTGGATGAAGGAACTCACCTGGCTGATGAAAGTTTAAAAGGGTTGAATGTAATCAAAGAAGCCATTGAGCAAACCAACCAGGTTATTGGGCAGGTGGCCAAAGCATCGGATGAACAGATGGCTGCTTCTGCCAATGTTATGAAGCTGGTCAAGGAAACCTCTGAAAAGACCCGTGATGTAGTAAGAGCTATTGAGGAACAAACTTTGGGGTCGAAAGAAATTGCTACCAGTATGGCTACCATGCGCACTTCAGCCAAACAGGTTGCTCAAAGCATGGCCGAGCAAGGCAAAGCTGCCCGCGAAATTATTCGGGCCGCCCAAGCTACCTCTCAGCTGGCTGTGCATCTTAAGAATGCCTCCGCCGAGCAAAGCAAAGCAGTTCAGCTTATTACCCAAAATACCTCCAGCGTCCAGAAAATGGCTCAAAAAACAGCTAAAGCTATTCAGGAGCAGATATTGGCTGGTGATCAGGTGGCTAAAGAAGTGGTAAGGCTTGAGAAAATTATTTCTGCCACATCCAAGGCCATGAATGAACAATCGGTAGCCGCTAACCAAATTTCACACTCTATAGAAAATATCCGCAAACATGCACGCCAGACGGCTTCAGCGCTTGCTGAGCAATCGAAGGCTATCCATGAAATGAGTTTGGCAACCCAGAGTATTAGCCGTCAAATAGCCCAACTTTCGAAGGCAAATAAAGAACATGTTAAAGTTAACGAGGACGCCCTGAATAGACTGGCTGAAATCAGACGAATTACTGATCGCAACTCTTCAGAAGCCCGCGAAAGTCTTTCCATCTTACAAATTATAAGAGAAAAAGCCGCTGAACTGGATAGGCTTATCTAATACATTGATGACATTATGAATCAGATAGGTGCTTCCCAAAATAATTACAATGAACCCCAGGGGGTAGGTGTGGCCTCGCTCAATCTACTCTATGAGGTTGTTTACTGGAACGATAACATGCGAAGTATTACCGGGCTGAGCGAAGCTGAGGTAAAAGGGAAACACATTGAGGATATTCTCCCGGGTTTCAAGAGTCCACTTATGCGCAGGAGGATGGATAATTGTGTGCGAAACGGAGTGGTGGAATTCATTAGCGGAGTCCTCAATTCCCGACTTTTTATTCGGCCCGGATCTGATTCTGAGGCTCTGAAAGACTTTATGCTAACCCTGGCACCCCTTCGTATAGAGGAGGAAGAGTCGGTGGGAATGATTTTGATTCTGGAGGTTACAGGACAGGGCCAAAGAGAGAAGACTGACGAAGCCCAATCCGTGAGTTGTCCGTATGAGGCGCTCGATACGGCTCAATTGGTGGAAGATTTGATACATCGCCATCACAATCCGGCTTTGCTTTCATCGGTGCTCGCTCTTCTCACAACAGCTACCGGTAACCTGGTACCTATGCTGGTAGAATTACTGGAAAAATCTGATGCAGACCTGAAAATATATGTTTTGCAGACCCTGGGCGAAAGAGGCGACAACGAGGCTATTCCGGCCATCATTAAATCCCTCGACGATCCCGACCCTAATGTTAAATACCATGCTATAGAAGCTTTGGGCAAACTAAAGGCTGTAGAATGTGTCAACCAACTGGTTTCCATAGCTTTCAGTGATGATTACTTCCTTTCTTCAGCTGCTATCATGGCCCTGGCACTTATGGGTGACGCAATGGTGTATCCTTCCCTGCGTTTGCTTTGGAAAAATGAAATGCTAACCGATGCCATGATTTCGCTGGCCTCTGCCTGTGGAACTGTGGAAGCGGTTACTGATTTGTGTACCGTTATTAATCAGAATCCTTTATATACGGCGGAAGCAGCCCAAGCGCTGGCAAAAATATTATCAGGTCATCGTCTTCCTTTGACTGCCACCCCTCACGAAAAGTTAATCTCAAAGTTGATTGATGCCACAGGGGCGCAAAACTTACTTCGGGTGGCAGAGCAGGCACCAGAAGATAAACTTCCTGCATTATTGCGAATTCTGGCTTTGCTGGATTACCCTTCGGTTGACAAGTTTTTGATCAGGGTGATTGGGAACCCTCAGGTAAAGGAGGTAGTGATTGAGGGTTTAGTAAAAAAAGGTGACCGTTTGATGCCGGCTTTGGCTCAACTCATAGAGAGCGGCGACGAATCGGAGCGCTCCGCCGCTATTATCACGTTGGGACGCATTGGTAACTCGGCAGCATTGCCTTATCTTGTAAAGGCCCTCAATGATGAGCCTCAGTTAGCTATACTTGCTGCCGGGGCCCTGGCTAAAATCGGCGACCGCGCTGCCTTCGAACCCCTGATAGCCAATTTGGGTCATCCCGATCCCCTGGTTCGCAGAGCTGCAATTTCAGCCCTGAATAGCATAGGTCATCCGCAGATGGAAGCAGTTATCTTCAGACTTCTGGATGATCCTGATCCTTTGGTACGTGAGTCGGCTATCAAAATTGCCGGTTATTTTGGATATCCTTCCTGCGCCCCAAAAGTCGTCAGTGCTTTATATGATTCCGATAACCTCGTTCTCGCAGCAGCGATTGAGGCTTTGCCTTTTTTCGACCTGGAGAATGCTGAAAAATTACTCACTGGGTTGTTTCATACGTCCAATGCACGCATTAGGTCGCAGATTGCCAAGTCGGCAGCTTTCCTGGAGCCTGAAATGGCCTTGCCCATTCTGCGTCTTGCCCTCTCTGACCTTGATCCCTGGGTGCGAACCTTTGCGTTGCGAAGTGTATCGAGACAGGGGCTTAAAGAATTTCATCCCATATTAAAAGAAATTCTTGAGGGCGACCATCCTCCTTTTCTTTATGCGGCAGCCATGGAAGCAGTCGGAGCCTTACAGCTCGTGGAGTTTATGCCATTGCTCAAGCAGTATGCTCAAAGCAGTAATCTTGACCTTGCCGGCGCTGCCATTAATGCACTTGCTGACCTGGGTATGGAGGAAGCGCTTAATCACTTACTTGAAATGCTTCCGGGAGTCGACGCCGAACTAAAAAAATATCTTATACAGGTGCTTCGTCATTTCAATCATAATGCTGTGGTCGATCAACTCGTTGTTCTGGCTTCGGCCTCTCACGATGAAGCGCTCCGGCAGGCATGTATTGAAACCCTTTCAATCCTGGATACCCCACATGCGTATCTTGGTTTGCTCAAGCTTATTAGAATTCCAGCATGTCAAACCGGCACGATTGAGGCACTCATTGCTAAAAAGAAACACTATCCGGAGCTTATCTGGCAGTTTGGTCAGATGAGTGTTGAAAATCGCCTGCTCCTGGTGAGCCTTTTACAGCACCTGCCCCTTGCCATGTTCCGCGACATTTTGGTAAGATATGCATCGGATGAAGACTTTAGGGTAAGAAATCATTACCATATGCTACTTACGGAGCTTGATCTGCTCATGGCACTCGAGGATTCTGTTACGGGCAATAAGACCGGTCATCGAGAAAATTAACTATGCGTTTTTATCGGGAATCTCTAGGTCTGAGTGACAGTGCTTTTACTATTTTACGCGATCTCATTCACGAGCGCACAGGTATTTATTTCGACGAGATGCGCCGCGACATGTTGGCAGACAAACTCTCTGGAAGAGTTATTGAGCTGGGGTTTAATAGCTTCCTCGATTATTATTATTTCCTGAAATACGATCCCGCAGGGGAATCCGAGTTTAAGGTAATTTTTAATCTTATTACAGTTAATGAAACCTACTTTTTCAGGGAAATGCATGCGCTGGAGGCTATTGTGTACCATCTGGTACCCCTGCTTAAAAATCACCTCAACGGAGGAACTTTGCGCATTTGGAGTGCAGCCTGTAGCAGTGGGGAAGAACCTCTTACCATTGCAATAATGCTAAAAGAAGCGGGGCTATGGGACCCAACTATAGAAATCATAGGAACTGATGCTTCGAGCCTGGCCCTTGGAAAAGCCATTAAGGGCCTATACAGCGAGCGATCATTCAGAGCCACATCCAACGAAATACGTAAAAAATATTTTAAACTTACTGAAAATGGATTGTATCAAATAGCGCCTGAAATTCACCAGAGTATTCGTTGGGCGGTGGTAAACCTTAAAGAAGCGTTTCAGGTACGGCCTTTTGCTGCCAGCCACATCATACTGTGCCGCAATGTATTTATTTACTTCTCAAGTTCTGTAATTCAAGAGGTCGTGGAAAATTTTTATAAATTTATGCCTGAGATCGGTTATTTGGTAGTAGGTGTATCTGAATCTCTGCTCAAATACCCCATTCCTTTCGAGATGGTAGATGTAAATGGGGCACTTCTTTATGCTAAAAATCATAAAAATCTGAATAAATGAATCATAATCCAGAAAAGATCATCCGGGTACTGGTCGTCGACGATTCGGCATACATACGCAAGGTCATGCGGCAGATGCTCGACAAAAGTCCATTTATTGAGGTGGTGGGAACCGCTATCAATGGATTGGATGCTTTGGAGAAGGTTGAATTACTGGATCCCGATGTTATCACCCTCGACCTGATAATGCCCGAGATGGACGGGGTGAGCTTTCTCAAAGAGTTGATGAAGCGAAAGCCTAAACCGGTTGTAGTGGCCAGTATTGCCAGCGAAAGCGGTGAGTTGGCTATGGCTGCCATGGAGGCCGGAGCCATTGAATTCATTCAGAAACCTACGGCCCTGGCTACTGAGAAAGTTTTTGAGATTTCCAGTGAACTGATAGAGAAAGTGAAAAGTGCAGCCCAGGCACGTTTAATCCCCGCTGAAAAGGAAAGGGTGTCAGTTTTACCCGGAGAAATTCCTGGCTTTGAGCGCGAACGTCTTGCTTTCGATATAGTTGTGATAGGTGTATCTACCGGAGGCCCCCAGGCTTTGAAATCCATCATTCCCCTGATGCCGGCCGATTTTCCGGTTCCTGTGTGTGTTGTAATGCATATGCCGGTAGGATATACCAGTCTCTACGCACAGAAGCTCAACGAAATATCTGCAGTTGAGGTGCTCGAAGCCAGCGTAGGGATGCAGCTTTTGCCGGGCCGCGTAATTTTGGGGCAGGCGGGTGAACATTTTGGAATCAAGCGATTGCCTGGAGGTGAAGCGGTAGTAACCTTCCCCAGCGAACCCACCGAAAGTATTCACAAACCTTCTGTCAACGTACTTTTCCGTTCAGCAGCCGAAGTTTTTGGACAAAGGGTGCTTGGAGTGGTAATGACAGGCATGGGAAACGATGGACAGGAAGGCGCAGCATGGATAAAAGCCAGAGGAGGAAAAATCATTACCCAGGATGAAGATTCCTGCGTAGTATACGGAATGCCTCGCTCAGTGTTAGAGGCAGGCCTTTCCGATAAAGTAGTTCCATTAAACCAAATGTTAAACACCCTAATTAAAGAACTGTTGCTATGAAAAAGATTCTCATTATCGACGATTCTTCTCTTTCTCGTAAGATCATCCGGCGAATGATTGGTGAAGAAAGTTATGAGTTTATCGAAGCGGGTGAAGGCCTGGCAGCCATTGAAGCCTATAAGGCAAACCACCCTGACCTGGTTTTGCTCGACCTCAACATGAGTGGCATGTCGGGTATGGAAGTGCTCCGGCATATCAAAGAAATTGACTCTCAGGCCCGGATCATTATCGGAAGTGCCGATATTCAGCAGGCCACTATCGACGAGTTTATGGCTGCCGGAGCCACTGCCTACATTACCAAACCCTTCAAACAGGAGCAAATAAAGGAAATTCTGAAACGATTTATCTGAATTCATTTAATTCATTACCTCAACCATGATACTAACAAACACCCAGAAAGATAATCTGACCGAGCTAATAAATATTGGGTTTTCGAGAGCGGCGGCCGCCCTATCAGAGCTTACGGGCGATCGCATCCTCCTGGAAGTACCTAAAGTGAATGTTGTTCCGGTGAATGAGCTTTCAAAACGACTATCTCCCATGGCTGATGGTGAAGTGACTACTGTGCATCAGCTTTTTGCTGGGGAGGTGAGTGGCGATGCCATGCTCATTCTCAACCGCCAGGGTGCACTACTGCTGACAGACTTGCTCACAGAATCAGAAACCGGAACCTACACCGACTTCAGCTCCACCGTTAAGGAGGTACTTCTCGAGGTGGGCAACATCATTCTTAACTCCTGTTTGGGGATGTTTGGTAACCTTCTGAAAGTGCATTTCACCTTCAGCGTGCCTGAACTCCATATAAATGCCATAGAAGAAATGCTGAAAACACTCGACGCGGGAGAAAAAAGGGTGGACTACGCTCTGCTGGTGTTTATGGGTTTTCGTTGCGCGAGAAATTTATTTCCGGAAACCTGGTGATTGTGCTCGGTGTAATTTCGCTAGCCAAATTGCTTGAGAAAATTAATCGCCTGGATGATTTAATGTTGGAAGAATCCTAAAACTTTCGCCGCATGAAGGACGCTCTGCTTAAGTGGATGATGGGAGCATCGGGCATGGGAATCCTGCTGCTCGACAAGGATTTGAATATTATGGACGTTAATGAGTGGGTACTGCTAAAAACAGGTAAGCGGCGAGATGAGATTATTACTTGCCCGATTACAAGGGTCTTTCCCGAGATAACCGAACTTAAAAACGATCGTTATCTGCAAGCAGCACTCAAAGGCGAAATTCATGTGCTTTCAGGACGTTTTCACAAGTACTTCATCCGTATTCCAGTGGAGTATCCCGATGGCAAGGTCGATTATATGCTCCAAAGTGCCAATGTCAGCCCTCTTTACGAGGGAGGTGAAATTGTGGGTGTAACAGTGGCTATACAGGATATTACCGAGCGTACCTTGTATGAAACACGTATCTCACAGCAATTGAAAGAATTAAAGGATAAAAATTACAAGCTGGAGCAGTCTGAGCAACAATACAAGGAATTAATCGAATCGACCGAGGCCATCGCATGGGAGTACGACATTGAAGAAGACCGATGGACCTATATAGCCCCACAGATAGAGAAAATATTCGGGTTCTCAAGGCATGAAGCCATGGAACCCGGGTTTTGGATGTCGCATATCCACCCGTTGGATGTCGAAAAAATAATCGCCCTCTACAAAGCATTTCCTGATACGGTCGAAAATCTTACGCTCGTATACCGTTTCAGGGACAAACAAGGGAAATTTCGGTGGGTAAGAGATTTTGTTCAAGTTTCATTGTCGCGAAAAAAGGGGATGGTGCGGCGTGGAATTATGCTCGATATCACCGCCAGCCGCGAAGCAGAAGAACAGATTCGTTATAATGAAGCTCTCTTTCGTACTACACTCTACAGTATAGGCGATGGTGTAATAACCACCAACAGCCTGGGTAACGTTAGGCAAATGAATCCTGTGGCAGAGCTACTCACAGGCTGGAAAGAAGAGGAAGCTACAGGCAAGCCCCTGGCAGAAGTGTTTCGGATTATTTCAGAGGATTCACGCCTTCCAGTGGACGATCCAGTTATAAAGGTTTTAAGGGAAGGGAAAGTGGTTGGATTAGCCAATCATACGCTGCTCATCAGCCGAGATGGCAGAGAAATTCCTATCAGCGATTCCGGTGCTCCCATAAAAAATGACGATGGGGATATAACAGGGGTCGTTTTGGTTTTTCACGACCAAACCGAAGAAAGGGCTGCACGACGCAAACTTGAAGAGAGCGAAGCCCGCTATCGCTATATGTTTTATAATAATCCTCAGCCCATGTGGATTTACGATCTGGATAGCCTGTCTTTTCTCGAGGTAAACGACGCTGCAGTAAAGCACTATGGTTACTCCAGAGATGAATTTTTAAGAATGACGATCAAAGACATTCGACCTGCTGAGGATATCCCCTTGCTTTTGAAAGACGTTGAGGCCACCAAACATCAACTCAATCAGGCAGGGCGCTGGAGGCATCTCAAGAAAAATGGTGAAGTCATTGATGTGGAAATTACTTCTTTTGCCGTAGAATTTGCCGGCAGGCCGGCCCGGCATGTCATGGTTAATGATATTACTGAACGCCTAAAAGCAGAAGAGGCATTGGCTGAAAGCGAACGTCGTTTCCGCAATTTGGCTGAAAATGCCCCTGACCTGATTTTTCACTATCAAATTCTGCCTGAACGGAAATTTACTTATGTCAGTCCTTCGGCCACTCAAATCACTGGATATACGCCTGAGGAACATTATGCCGATCCTGACTTGGGCTTCAAAATTGTTGTTGATGAAGACAAACAAATTTTGGCCTCAGCATTGAATATTCAGCCGGGCGCAGGCCCAGTGAAGCTTAGCTTGCGTTGGAAACGTAAAGATGGTCATATAATCTGGACTGACCTGCGCATGGTGCCCATTTTTGATGAATCCGGCCAGTTGGTGGCGCTGGAAGGCATTTCGCGAGATGTAACAGAAGTGCGTCTTGCCCAGCTTTTGCAGGAAATTCAATACAATGTAGCAGAAGCTTTGGTAAAGACCACCGGATTGGAGGAATTGGTGGCCACTATTAAAAAGGAATTAAATAAAGTAATCGACACCACAAATTTCTATATTGCTTTTTATGATGAAAATGATGATACTTTCCATTCGGTAATTTTTATTGACCAGGTTGACAGGGTTAGCAAATGGCCAGCCAAGGGCAGCCTTTCAAAATATTTGTTGAAGATTAATAAAGCTGTTTTTCTTAAAAGAAAAGATATTGAACAACTGGCTGAAGATGGTGAAATTGAGATAATTGGACATCCGGCAGTCCATTGGTTAGGTGTACCTCTGAGAATGAGTGGGGTTACAGAGGGGGTTATGGTTGTTCAATCATACTCCGAAGACATTCCTTTTTCAGAGCAATTGCTTCAGGTTTTGGAAGAAATTGGCATTGGAGTCAGCTTATTTATTGAGCAAAAGAAGCAAATGATGGTAGCCCAGCAATTGCTTATTGGCATAGAGAGCAGCCCTGTAAGTACTCTAATAACTGATAGAGAGGGTTATATTCTGTATGTGAATAATGCTTTTTATAAGACTACAGGTTTTACTCCGTCCGATATTAAGCGGCAAACTCCCAGGATTCTTAAATCAGGACTTCACCCGGCCGACTATTACGAAAAAATGTGGCAAACTATCGTTTCGGGCGAGCCCTGGAAAGGACAGATTTTAAACAAACGTAAAGACGGAAGCACTTTTTGGGCTACCTTGGTTATTTCTCCCATGAAAAATAAGGAAGGAATCATTACCCACTTTATTGCCGTAATGCAGGATATTACGGAAGAAATTGAAATGATTACCGCTTTACATGAAGCTAAAGAAAAGGCAGAAGAGAGCGACCGTCTCAAATCGGGCTTTCTGGCCAATATGAGCCACGAAATTCGTACCCCTCTCAACGGTATTATTGGTTTTGCAGAAATGCTGGCTACAGGCCATGCCAGCCCCGAAGAGGTTACTGAATTCGGGCAGGTGATTCTGTCGAGTAGTACAAGGCTCCTGGAATTGCTAAACAATATCGTTGATCTTAGCAAAATAGAGGCGGGGGCTGAAGAAATCGTCTGGTCGTCGGTATCTCCTGCCGGAATTATTGATGAAGTGCTGGCGCAGATGAATTCATTGGCCAGCAAAAAGCATATTGGACTTAGGAAAAAAATTGCCCCAGAGGTAGAAGATCTGGTCATAATGTCCGATGTATCCAAACTGCATCGTATTTTGGTTAATTTGGTGAATAACGGAATCAAGTTTACGGATAAGGGATACGTGGAAGTGGCCTGCTCAGTTGAAAGTGATAATCTGGTGGTGAAAGTAATCGATTCAGGCAGGGGTATAGCTCCGGAGCATCTGCCCCGTATTTTTGAGCGTTTCTACCAAACAGATTATTCTTATAGCCGAGGATGGGAGGGGGCTGGCCTGGGATTGGCTATTTCCAAAGGGCTCGTAGAAATGCTGGGAGGTACTATCTGGGTGGAGTCGAAGCTGGGAGAAGGCTCTGTTTTTGCCTTTACTCTCCCCATCAAAGAAGCCCCCAAAGCTAAATCAGAGTCAAATATCAAGGCGAAGGATTTAATTCCGACCCGACAGCTCAAAGTGATGGTAGCAGAAGATGATATATCGAGTTACAACTATTTAAAAATTCTTCTCTCCCGCATGGGATGCGAAGTATTACATGCTCCCGACGGCCTGAAGGCAATAGAGCTTATGCAAGACCACCCAGATATAGACCTCGTATTGATGGATATTAAGATGCCGGGTATGGATGGTTTTGAAGCTGCCCGGCAAATTCGAAAAATCAATCCCAAAGTTGTCATTATTGCCCAGACGGCCCATGCCATGGCCGGCGACAGAGAAAGAATTCTCTCCGCTGACTTCGACGATTATTTATCCAAGCCCATACGGAGTGCCGTTTTAATCGAGACCATTCGTAAATTTTTTCCCAAATAAACCAAGTACAACTTGGTTACTCGTTCTGTATATTTTACCCCAACACCACTTTAGATTGACAATAAACAGTAAAGAGGCTGTCTCGGTCTTCAGGGACAGCCTCTTTTAATTATTGTTAAGCGAAATTTTATGGAATTTAAATATTTAGAGAGAACCATCATTCCAACCTTTCGGCCCTGGCTATCACGACGTTAAGGGTAGCGTTCTCCTATTTAAACCCCATTATTGTTATTTCAGCCATTTATCCAACCAGTCGAAAAATACCCTTTGCCAGAGAACTGAGTTTTGAGGTTTAAGCACCCAGTGGTTTTCGTCAGGAAAGTAAAGATACTCGGCCGGTATGCCTCGCAAAATCGCCGCGTTGAATGCTGCCATTCCCTGGGAAGCAACTATGCGGTAGTCTTTTTCACCATGAATGATAAGAATGGGTGTATCCCATTTGTCCACAAAACGATGGGGCGAATTGGCATAAGAGCGCTGAGCCACAGGGTTTCCTTTATCCCAGTAGGGCCCTCCAAGGTCCCAATTTACAAACCACATTTCCTCGGTTTCTAAGTACTGAGATTCAAGATTGAACATTCCGTCGTGGGCGATGAATGCCTTAAAACGTTTGTTGTGGTGCCCGGCTAACCAGTAGACGCTAAATCCACCATAGCTTGCACCCACGGCTGCCAGGCGGTTCTCGTCGCTCCAAGGTTCGGCTGCCACATCGTCAATGGCACTAAGGTAATCCTGCATATTTTGACCTCCATAGTCGCCCGAAATTTGTTCCTTCCAGGCCTGGCCAAATCCAGGGACACCCCTGCGGTTAGGAGCTACCACGATGTATCCATGGGCAGCCATGATCTGGAAATTCCATCGATACGACCAGAACTGACTCACAGCATTTTGCGGCCCTCCAGCACAGAAGAGCAGCGTGGGGTATGCTTTGGTACTATCGAAATCGGGTGGGAAAATAATCCAGGAATGCATCTGCTTGCCGTCTGTCGTTTTAATCCATCGGGCCTTCACTTCCCCCATTTTTATTTGTTCGAGTAAAGGCTTATTAATGAAGGATATTTCCCGGTCGACTCCTGTATTGGGATCGATGGCATAAATCTCGTCGGGCTTGCTTATCGACATTTTTATACCATAAAGTCCCTGGGCCGAGGCCACAATGCTCTTGTAATCGTGAGCTCCCTGGGTAAGGGGTGATAACTTCTGGGTGTTGAAATCGAAAACGTATACCTGATGGGTTCCTTCCACCACGGCGATGGAGTAGATTTTGGAACCATCGGGGCTCCAACAGGGAGAGGCCAGATCGTTGTCGAATCCCTGGCTCAGCCAGGTTTTCTCGCCCGACTTCAGATCTGCCATGAAAAGACGGTTGAGGTCAGCCTCGTAGCCGTCGCGTTCCATGCTCAACCAGGCAATACGACTGCCATCAGGCGAGAATACGGGCTCCATGTCGTATCCGGCCATGCCTTCTGTGAGGTTGGTTGTGTGGCCGGTTTCAAGGTTATAAAGATAAATATCTGTATTGGTGCTCAGAGCGTAGGCTTTACCTTCTTTTTTGCGGCATGTATAAGCTATGGTTTTTCCATCGGGACTGATGGCTACTTGCTCCATACCCCCCCAGGGACGTACAGGCGATTCCCAGGGCTCTCCTTCCATGATATCTTTGCCTGTG
Organism: Bacteroidales bacterium; assembly: GCA_049969475.1. Taxonomy (GTDB): domain Bacteria; phylum Bacteroidota; class Bacteroidia; order Bacteroidales; family TTA-H9; genus UBA2030. Next base: position 57,128 of record JBMFOU010000020.1, read on the forward strand.
CTGATGGTCTGCCCATTGTAATAAGCAATAAAGATGTGTGAATAGGCATCTACCCAACTATCCCAATGTCTGTACATTAAGTCGTTCATGAGTCGTCCACTGGTTTTGTCGAGGCCCTCAAAGAGTTTTTCGTTGATACGCTTGCGAGGTACGTCACTCGAATATACCAATAGCTTCATATCTTTTGAAAAACGGTAGCCGTTGACACCCGCCTCGATTTGGGTTATCTGTTTACGGTTTCTACCATCGGCATCCATCATCCAAACCTGCATACTCCCCGACTCTGGTGAAAGGAAAGTAATTTTGCCTTCAGGAGTCCAGCGGGCCTCTTGTTCCGAAAAGGATGTATAAGTGATCTGCTTTCGCTCACTACCATCAACGTTCATCACATACAATTCCCTGTTTCCTTTGTTTTGGGCAACATCGTACCATGAAACACCAAAGAGAATTTTGCTTCCGTCAGGCGATACCTCGACTTCGCTTACCCTGCCCATGGCCCAGAGGAGTTCAGGGGTTAAGAGGCCATTTTCTACCTTAAGATCTTTGGGGCCAATTAAAGCATCGCCCCCGGGAGCCTGTTTTTTCTGGCATCCTGTAAACAAGGCTGCAAGGGCCATTGTTAACAGAAATAAAAACTTTCTCATACAAATAATTTTTTATAAATTGGTCATTGTTTTGTGCCCCAAAAGTGCGAAAAATCGTCTTTGATAGAAAGCTTTTGTATTAACTTTGGTTAACAACAGTTACCTATGAAAAAAAATGATGATGTAAACAAACAATCGTTCAGAGAATTAATCCGAAGAGAGTATTTTAAAGCAGCCCTTATCCCTATTCTGATAATCGAATTGATGCTGCTGGTGCTTTACTTCAGTATTAACCACTATAAAAACATTAAGACCCGTGATACCCTGTTGACAGAGGCCAGGATTAACCTGCAGGAAATTTCTAAACGCGAAGCACAAAAAATTGATCAACAGCTTACCAGAATCTCAGCCTTAGCCCGAATTCTTCAAAAAGAGCACGAACGTTTTTTTGCAAACCCCGAAAAGTTTCCCTTACCTGCAGGTGAGCCCATCCTCAAGGTAGCTCCCAATGGTTCAATGTACAAAGAAAATAACAATGGCGGTTCAAGTGTCTATTATTCTGACCTGATACCTTTCACGGCCGAAAGTTTCCGTAAGGCACGCAGTACCGAAGCCCTCGACCCGCTATTCAAAGCGGTTTATGAAGCTGATTCAAACATTGTGGCAGTTTACCTCAATACCTGGGATAATATGAACCGATATTATCCTTTCATTGAAAATACCTACAAGCAATATGAACCCAAAATGAACATTCCTCAATTCAACTTTTATTACGAAGCCGACGCTAAGCATAATCCCTCACGGGGTGTTGTATGGACGGATGCTTATCTTGATCCGGCTGGCCAAGGTTGGATGGCTTCTTGCATTGTTCCTATCTATAAAGGAGATTTCCTCGAGGGAGTTACGGGAATTGATGTTACGGTAGAACGCTTTGTAAAAAATGTTTTAAAGCTCAAACTACCCTGGGAGGGAGTTCCATTGTTGGTCGACAGAAATAAGGGTATACTGGCCATGCCCCCCGAAGCTGAAAAGATTTTTGGCCTGGTTGAACTCAAATCGCACGAATACAATGAAACAGTTAAGCATGATACCTATAAACCCGATGACTATAACCTGTTGAAGAACCCCAACATTCCTAAGGAGTTTAAGGCATTTGTAAAGTCGAATAATTCACTGGTAGAAATTAAGCTAGGACAAAAGACTTACCTGATTACCCGACATAAGATTCCTGAAACAGGGTGGGAGTTTTATGCATTTATCAACGAGGATATACTGTTTGGTCCCATTTACAAGCTGCACAGGTTGGGAACCATACTGGGTATCATAGCCCTTGCATTCCTCATCATTTTCTATATCCCCTTCTTTATTGCTCTGTTGAAGCGCTCCGATGTTATTGCCGCTCGCATTATTTCACCTCTAGAGTATTTGATTCAGGCTACTGCAGAAGTTTCACAAAAAGTAAAGCAGGTTGACCTTAAACCTGTGGGTATTGAAGAAATAGACCTGCTCACTGCTAATTTCAATCAAATGACCGAAGAGCTAAAAGCTATGTACGATAGGCTGGAAGAAAAAGTGGCCCAGGCTGTTCGTCAGCTTCGCGATAGGGACCATATGCTCATCAAACAATCGAGGCTAGCAGCCATGGGTGAAATGATTGGAAACATTGCTCACCAATGGCGGCAGCCCCTCAACTCCATCGCAGTGATGATTCAAAATCTTGAAGACGCTTATATTTACGGCGAGATGAATGAAGCCTATCTTCGTGAGAAGATCGGTCGTATCATGGAGATCATCAACTTCATGTCCCAAACTATCGACGATTTCCGTTATTTCTTTAAACCCGACAAGGAAAAAATGGAATTTAGCCTGAGTCAGACCATCGAGCAAGCTTTAAACTTTGTGAGTAGCTCACTGTTGCATAACAATATCAATCTTGAAAAGAATCTGGCCGAAGGTATCTACACAGAAGGTTATCCCAACGAATTTGCCCAGGTGGTTTTAAATATAGTGAACAATGCGAAAGAAATCCTCCTGGAACGCAAAATCAGCAATCCTGAGATAAAAATAAATCTCTCTCAGGTTGAGGGATATGCTGTAATCACCATTTCCGACAACGCAGGGGGCGTGTCACCAGAGGTCATGGAAAAAATCTTTGAACCCTATTTTACCACCAAAGAGATGGGTACCGGACTGGGCTTATACATGTCGAAGACCATCATCGAATCGAACATGAAGGGCCGCCTAAAGGTATTCAACGACGAGCAGGGCGCGGTGTTCTCCATTGAATTACCTATAGTAGGCAAATAATGCATAAAATTACGCTCATAACTGACGAGGGTTTAACTGCTGAAATAATGCAGGCACTTGGCCGTTTGAATAACGAAAAGATAAAACTGGTCGACGCTTCGGAAGTTAAATTCCTTCGTAGTGGCAGTAGCTTTTTCTTTTTGATTACACAACGCCCCGAATATTGGGAGATCTCGCCCGAGTATAGTTTCAATGAGAATTGCCTAATACTGGCTGGATTTAAAGGAACTCAACTCATTTTTGCCCGTAAGCTTGATTTATATTCAGCGAAAGGACCGCAATACCTTTCACGCAGGATTTACGGTCAAATCCTATGGGAAGTTTTCAGTGCTGAATACATAAATACACAAGGCTCATTGATTGCTTTCTTTGATTTGACAGGCTTGGCCTTGTTGGCCTACTCATACGACGGAGTTTTACTATATGCCAACGAGGAAGTCGAGAACTTAACCGGTTGGCCAGTCAGAGAGTTGTATGTCAGGTCTGTGGATGAATACTTACGACCGGTGGATGGAATGAACGAAGAAATGCATGACCTCTCTCAACTGTTTAGAGAGCCGGGTATGTTAGGGCCTTTACATTTTCAGTTTTTCGATGGAACCTGGCAAACCTTAGTCTATCATAGCTACCTCATTCCCCTTTCTACCATTGGACAAGAAGTTTTACTCATTCTAATAGGTACCTACCCTCGGGGCGAGATGACTGGCATGGTAGAACTTGGTAATAAACTACATGAAAGGGCTATTTTGCACGATTTCAGGAATTTATTGCAAAGCGTGGTGACTTATACTGATTTGCTAGGATTTGAAATAGATCCTAATTCAACGCCTTATGGCTATTTAGAAAAAATGCGGAGTGAGCTCCGACGTGCGCAGGAAATTCTGCGACATCTTATGTATCCGGAGTCCACTACTGAATCAACGGCCCTAAGGGTCGATCAGTATGTGGAAAGCCTTGTGAACACAATAAAGGAAATTGCCCCTCAAAACATTAGTATCGAGTTTAATCCAGGTTGTCCTTACATAATCAACATTTCCCCGATTGATTTAGGACGTATACTTCGAAATTTAGTAAAAAATGCATTAGAAGCGATTGGTAATTCCCCAGGACGGATACAGTTGAAAACGGAAAAATCGAACCCCGATAATACCCAGGGCGATAGGGAATTTGTAAAAATTGAGGTGAGCGATAATGGCCCGGGTATTTCTGAACCCATGAAGGAAAATATTTTTCAACCCTTTTTTACTACCCATAAGGACAATGGTGGCACAGGCTTAGGCCTATACAGTGTACAAACTACTGTGAAACAATATGGCGGAGTTATTGATTTTAAAAGCCATCCAGGCGTGGGTACAACTTTTGTTGTTTATTTACCTTTGGCGAATCAATAATACTCAGGCAACAAGGAAATGGAAAAACTTCCGGTTAGCGTTTTATATGTTGAAGACGAGGTGATTGTGAGTGAACCCTTTGCCGAAATGCTCAATCGAAGGGTCATGCAGGTATTGGTGGCTGAAAATGGAGAACAAGGGTTTAGGCTCTTCCAGGAGCATCATCCGGATATCATAATTACAGATATTAAGATGCCGGTGATGGATGGACTTACGATGGTGGCTAAAATTCGCGAAACCGACCGACACATCCCTGTCATCATTACCACTGCTTTCGAATTCAAGGATTATTTGAAGAAAAGTATTGAGGTAGGCGTGAATAAATATTTGGTGAAACCCATAGAACGTACCGCAGTAGACCAAGCTCTTGCAGAAATGACCCGACTGGTGGAGTTTCAAAAAGCTAACCGCGATTATCAGGAATTCCTCGAGTTGATGCTCAATACCAACAACCGGGTGATTATCGTAGCTGAATTTCCCCAGGAGGTGGTACATCTCAATCAGGAGTTTCTGCGCTTCTTTGGTTTTGCCGACCGCAACGAGTTTTATCGCAAAAACCATTCAGTATTGGAGTTTTTTCACTCACTAAAGAATAAAACTTTTACCTACGATGCAGGTACCGACCTCGCCTGGATTGATGGCTTTTTGAAGCTAAATGGTATTGAGAATAATACTTTTCTCAATTATTGTCCCGATAAAACAGCAGGTGCTTATAATCTTAGTTTTCATGTGTTTAGCAACTGGAAAAAGGTAGCATTGATACTCAATGCAATTGATAATTAAATTTATATGGCAACAAATCTGGCAACACGCGAAAAATTGCCCATAAGGGTCCTTTACGTTGAAGACGAATATGGTATCCGCTTGCCTATGCTTGAAATGATGTCGCGATGGGTGGACGACATCATTGTAGCAGTTAATGGAGAGGAAGGACTCGAAGCATTCAGGCAGACAGGAGCCGACTTGGTTATAAGCGACCTGAAAATGCCCCAGATGGATGGACTCGAGATGATAGCTGCCATAAAGAACATCGATCCTAATGTTAAAACCATCATCGTTTCTGCTCATAGCGATGCCGAGTCGTTTATAGAAGCTATCAACATAGGGGTGGACGGTTTTCTTGTAAAACCGGTTCTTCGCGACAAGCTTTACGAGACAATCAACCGTTTTGGCAAGGTAGTTATTGCCCAGCGCAATGCTCGCCTGCAGGAAGAGAAGTTTATGGCTTTGGCTGGCAGTGTCATCGATGCCATTATTATCATAAACGAAAAAGGAGAGATACTTTTTTGGAATCAGGCTGCTACTCGAATTTTTGGATACGAGGCCAACGAAGCCATAGCTTTACCTTACAATTCTATATTCGATTCTCAATCTATGCCACCCGACTGGCCTTCAACTACATTGGCTTTAAGGAGGTTTTACCGCGAACATCACGAAAAAGGTGGCCTCATCGAGGCCCATGGTTTGCATAAATCCGGAAGGGTTTTCCCGGTCGAAATATCAGTCTCTCCATTGCAGGTGGACGATTTGTGGTATGCACTTTTTATTATCCGTGATATCACCGAACGTAAACAACGCGAGAAAGAACTTATCGAAGCCCGAGAAAGGGCAGAGGCTGCTACCCGTGCTAAACAGCAGTTCCTCTCGGTGATGAGTCACGAAATACGCACCCCCCTAAATGGTATTCTGGGTACCATCAATCTGTTGGTGCAGGAAGACCCGCGACCTGATCAAATGGAATATCTTAAAACCCTCGAATTTTCAGGGAATCACCTGCTTTCCCTCATCAACGATATTCTCGACTTTTCGAAGATTGAGGCCAATCGCATCCAATTCGAAGCTGTTACGCTTGATATTCGTGAAGTGGTAGAAAACCTATTGAAGATTTTCGGTTTCAAGGCTCAGGATAAAGGTATTAGTATTAAGTCAGAGATAGACCCAGGCATCCCTCAGTTTGTAAAAGGTGACCCGGTTCGATTGAATCAGATTCTCAATAATCTGGTGGGTAATGCACTCAAATTCACTGAAAAAGGGGGGATTACCGTAAGGGTTCGGTTGAATGGCCCCATAACGCAAGAGGAGGTACCTCTGTATTTCGAAGTAGAAGATACGGGTATAGGAATACCTGACGATAAAACAGAGATCATCTTCGACATGTTTAGCCAGGCCGACACCAATACCACCCGACGATTTGGAGGCACGGGCCTGGGATTGGCCATTACCAAAAAACTGGTGGAACTCCAGGGAGGCACCATTGGGGTGAGGAGTCGTTTGGGCGAAGGTAGCACCTTCTTTTTCAATTTAAAGTTTAAAAACGTTCAGGAAGGGTCGGGCGAATTGGAAAAACCCGCCGATTTTCTCGAAAGTCTCGAAGGTATTAGAATTCTGCTGGTAGAAGATAACAAGATAAACCAGATGATTGCACAGAAATTCCTTACCCGCTGGGGTGCCCTAATCGAAATCGCAGAAAATGGTTTGCAGGCAGTGGAAAAAATTCAGTCGAAAAATTTTGATATTGTGCTGATGGACCTTCAAATGCCCGAGTTGGATGGATATCAGGCTACCCAGCAAATTCGGAAAATGGATGACGATTATTTTAAAAAAGTTCCCATCATTGCCCTCACAGCTTCTACTCTGGCCGAAATTAGGGAAAACCTCCAGAAATATGGTCTCAACGATATGATTACCAAGCCTTTTATTCCTGGAGAGCTCAATCAGA
>JBMFOU010000021.1:0-58341 GCA_049969475.1 Bacteroidales bacterium
GCCAGGATCTGTGAGGGGGTGGTATCCTTTGAGCTCAAACCATAGCGTCCTCCTATGATGAGGGGGGCATTTTCCATACCGAAAAACATATTGCGCACGTCGAGGTACAGAGGTTCGCCTTCAGCCCCGGGTTCTTTGGTGCGATCAAGCACAGCAATACGTTTAACAGTTTTGGGCAATACGTTAAAGAAATATTTGCTGGAGAAGGGACGGTACAGATGGACTGCAATCAGACCCACCTTTTCTCCTTGTTTCAATTTATGGTCGATAACTTCCCTGATGGTTTCGGTTACCGATCCCATGGCTACGATGATGTGTTCGGCATCTGGTGCACCATAGTAGTCGAAGGGGCGATAGCGACGGCCGGTAACTTGAGCTATTTTTTCCATATAGGCGTCCACCATATCGGGCACAGCCTCATAGTAAGGATTGCTGGCTTCGCGAGCCTGGAAGAAAATATCTGGATTTTGAGCTGTGCCGCGGGTTACCGGATGCTCAGGGTTGAGCGCACGGTTGCGGAACGCTTCTATGGCTTCCCAATCTATTAAATGTTTAATATCTTCAATGTCAATAGATTCTATCTTCTGAATCTCGTGGCTGGTACGGAAACCATCGAAGAAGTGGAGAAAAGGAACCCTTGATTTAATAGCTGTGAGGTGAGCCACAGGTGCTATATCCATAATTTCCTGCACACTACCGCTGGCCAGTAGGGCGAAACCAGTCTGACGGGTAGCCATTACGTCGCTGTGGTCCCCAAAAATGGAAAGAGCATGCGAGGCTACCGTACGGGCACTCACGTGGAAAACACCGGGAAGTAATTCACCGGCTATCTTATACATATTGGGAATCATCAACAGAAGACCCTGCGATGCAGTAAAAGTGGCAGTAAGGGCACCGCTTTGCAACGAACCATGCACGGCTCCGGCAGCCCCGGCTTCCGATTGCATCTCTACAACCTTCATCGTTTCACCAAATACATTCTTTTTACCAAAAGCAGCCCACTCATCCACATATTCGGCCATTGTACTCGAGGGTGTAATGGGATATATAGCTGCCACTTCGCTGAACATGTAAGCTACATGCGCGGCTGCCATGTTACCGTCGCATGTAATAAACTTTTTCTTTTTTTCCATCTTGTTTGAATTTTATCGGTATTTCGCAATGGGTTTGACGTAGCGCAAAAAAAACCGTGCAAAGGTAGGAAGTTTTATAGTAAGCAAAGCCTGATTTTCAAACCTATTTGCCCTGACCACCCTATTTAGAAACATTTTAAAAAAGTACCACTTTTCCATAAATTATTACTATAACCATCGAACTTTTATATCTCTGCAAACGTTTGTGTAAAAACCTTAAAATCCGAAACCATGACCGACCTTTCAACCAGCTTTATGGGGATTAGCCTCAAGAATCCAGTAATCGCCGGAGCCTCCAACCTTTGCACCGATGTACGTAACCTGCGTAAACTCGAGGAAGAAGGCGCTGCTGCCATTGTTTACAAAACCCTTTTCGAAGAACAGATTGAACTCGAAAATTACGAATTCAGCCAGATTATCGAGCCTTATAATGAGCGCCATGCCGAAATGCTACGAATTTTTCCCAACCTTGAAAACTCTGGAGCCGAAGAACATGTGGCTGAATTGGAGAAAGCAGTAAAAGCAGTAAATATCCCAGTATTTGCCAGCCTCAATGCCGTGAATGCCCAAACCTGGCCCGAATGGGCTCACCGGCTCGCCCAGACTGGCATTGCCGGACTTGAACTTAACTTTTATCATGTCCCCTTAAAATTTGAGGATACTTCAAGAGAAATAATTGATGCACAACTAAAAGCCATAGAAGATGTAAAACGTGCGGTAAATATTCCGGTAGCCGTAAAACTCAGCCCTTATTACACCAATCCTTTAGGTAATATGCGCCGTATGGCTGAGAGCGGAGCCAATGGCCTGGTGTTTTTCAACCGTTTCTTCCATACGGATATTGATATTAATGTAGAAAAACACATCACTCCGTATAACCTCAGTCCTGAAGGCGACTACCGACTTACCCTGCGGTTTGCAGGCCTTCTTTATGGGAATTTAAATGCCAGCCTGTGTGCCTCCCGGGGCATTTACCAACCAGAGGAAGTCATCAAAATGTTGCTGGCTGGTGCCGATTGCGTGCAAGTGGTTTCAACGCTCTATAAAAACGGTATCAATCACATCGCGCACCTAGTTGATGGACTCCGCCTTTGGATGGAAAGCAAGGGATATCAAAAAATTGATGATTTTAAAGGGAAGCTTTCACTCAAAAACACACGCGACCCCTTTGTATACAGGCGGGCGCAGTATATCGATTACCTTATGAAATCGTCCCAGGCTTTTCGCGATATTGCCCTGAGGTAAGAGTTTGCCTTTATTAAGGTTGATTTGCCGGCAGCGACTGTTGCCGGTTTTTTTATGCCTCCGTCCTTCCTTTCAGTCGGTGTATCTTTGCACCCTGAAAACTTAAAGCATTCAGCGGATTGATTTACCCAACGGGATTTGAACAGAAAGCCGGATTCGAAGAAATCAAAAGGTTAGTAGCCCGCCAATGTCTGAGCCAGGCAGGTCGGGAACGGGCACTGAACATGGCGTTTAGCAGCTCTTTCGATGAAATTGCTCAGCAATTAAAGCTCACCGCAGAGCTTATGGAAATACTGAAGACAGAAGCCAGTTTTCCGGCTGCCGATTATTTTGACCTTAGCGACGAAATCATCCGGCTTCGGCCTGAGGGTACTTTCTTCGATCCAGTCCTACTGGGCGATTTTCGTGCCTCCGTGATCTCCATCCAGCGACTGCTTGCATTTTTTAGCAAAGAAGAAGCAGCCCGCTATCCCGAACTCCGCCGAATGAGCCAATCCATCAGGGTAGAACCTGCTATTTTACAGTTGCTCAACAAAATTCTCGATGAAAGAGGCGAAATCAGGGACGATGCCTCCGAAGAATTGCTCAATATCCGCCGTGAAATCGTGCGAATGGAAAGCCGGGTGGCACGAAGGATTGAAGAAATTCTCAAAGAAGCCAAAAAAGAAAAAATAACCTCCGTCGAAGCAGAGATTACCGTTCGCAATGGGCGCTTGGTTATTCCTATTCCGGCCGTTGGTAAGCGCCGCCTGCGAGGCTTCATCCACGATGCATCGGCCACTGGACAAACCCTCTTTGTGGAGCCCGACGAAGTGTTTGACATGAACAACGATATCGCTGAGCTCCGTATTCGCGAAAAACAAGAAATCATCCGCATCCTCACAGGCCTGGCCGACCGTCTTCGCCCCCACACCAATGAATTGCTGGAGGCCTATTCTTACCTGACTACCATTGATTTCTTAAGAGCCAAGGCCGAATTTTCACTCAGCATTCATGCTATTGTACCTCAGCTCTCCAACGAACCTATTATTAGTTGGTACCAGGCTGTTCATCCCCTGCTCTGGCTACTGCATAAGGCTCAGGGGAAGGAAGTGGTTCCGCAGGACATTCATCTCGATGCCACACATCGTATTCTCATTATCTCCGGGCCTAATGCGGGTGGAAAATCCGTAACCTTGCGCACGGTGGCTCTCCTGCAATACATGCTGCAATGTGGCTTGCCTATTCCTGTAAAAGACGGTTCGGTGGCAGGCATTTTTGAGGGTATCATGATGGATATCGGCGACGAGCAGTCGATAGAAAACGACTTGAGTACATACAGCTCGCATTTGCTGGCCATGAGGCATTTTATGGAAAAGGCCCGGCCCGAAATTTTATTTCTGGTGGATGAAATGGGTTCGGGAACCGAACCCCGGGCTGGTGGAGCCATTGCCGAAGCGGTCATTGAAAAATTGAGCGCCAGCGGAGCCCTCGGCATCATCACTACCCACTATGCCAACCTAAAATTGTTACAAGGAAAAGTAGATGGCATTGTCAACGGAGCCATGCTCTTCGACCTGCGCACCATGAAACCATTATATAAGCTACAGACCGGAAGACCCGGTTCTTCGTTTGCCTTCGAAATAGCTTCACAAATGGGTTTACCCTCAGAGGTCATACGCTCGGCCGAGAAAAAAGCCGGCCAGCAGCAGGTTTCATTCGACCAGCAACTCCAGCAACTTGAGATAGAAAAAGAAGAACTCGAAAAAAAACGCAGGGAACTTGAACTAGCCGACGAACTTCTGACCACGGCCCTGAAAAAGTATCAGGAATTGTACAACAAATTGGAGGTCAACCGCAAGGAAATACTGCGCAAAGCCCGTGAAGAAGCCTCGGACTTGCTTAGACAAACCAACCGATTGATTGAACGCACGATTGCAGAAATCAAAAAAGCTCAGGCCGAAAAAGAAGCCACCCAGCGGCTCAGGCAACAATTGCAGGAAAAAAGAAAAGAATTCGAGAAGGAAAAAGAGGAGTTAAAACCTGAAACGATACGCCTGGTGAAGGAACCCACCCCTACCGAAGAAGAAAAGCCCCACAGACCCTTAACTCCCGGCGACACAGTTAGAATTAAAAACATCGATACCGTGGGAGAACTTGTAAGCATAGACGGAGAAGAGGCCGTGGTGTTGTTTAATAACGTGAAGCTCACTACCCGGCTATCGGAACTCGAGCCTGCCGGTCGTCAGCGAAAAGCTTCGGGCTCGCGCAGGAGCTCCCTGGCTGCTGATATTCAGCAAAAATTAGACAGCTTCCGTCTGACCATAGACCTGAGAGGCCTCAGGGGAGAAGATGCCCTGCGTCGGGTAGATCATTTCCTCGACGAAGCCGTGTTGCTCAATATCAGAGAAATACGTATACTCCATGGCAAGGGAAATGGCATTTTACGAACCCTGGTACGTCAGCATCTTGGGGAGGTAAGCAGCGTTGCCAGCTATAGAGACGAGAGCCCGGATGCCGGCGGAGATGGTATTACGGTGGTTAGCCTAAAATAAAATAAGAATCTGGTGTAGACTCTTGACTTATCTTTACACGACAATCGGAATACATGGAATCCATTCGCGAAATCTATAAAATCGGCTACGGTCCTTCGAGCAGCCATACCATGGGGCCCCGGAAAGCTTCCCAGATATTCAAAAGCAGAAACCCGGAAGCCACATCATTCCGGGTTACCCTCTATGGAAGCCTGGCAGCCACAGGCGTTGGCCATTTAACCGATAAGGCCATTCTTCAGGAACTGGGCAGTGACAAAACTATCCTCCACTGGGAACCAGAAACCTTCTTACCCGTGCATCCCAATGGAATGCGATTTGAGGCTCTGAATAGCACAGGCCAAACGCTCGAAGACTGGGTGGTATACAGTATTGGTGGCGGCGATATCAGTGAAGACGGCACCCGTGAAAACCGACCTCGGGTCTATCCCCTAAGCACTATGGAGGAAATCCTTAACTGGTGCAATACCAACCACCGGCACATCTGGGAATTTGTGGAAGAACACGAAGGTCCTTCCATCTGGGATTACCTGAGGGAAGTGTGGCAGGTGATGCAGGACGCTATACAAAGGGGTATAGAGGCCGAGGGTGTGCTTCCCGGTGGGCTCAATGTGCCCCGTAAAGCTTCCCAATACTACATCAAACTCATCAGCCATAAAGAAAGCCTCAAACGCCGTAACCTGGTGTTTGCCTATGCACTGGCTGTGGCAGAAGAGAATGCTTCGGGTGGACGCATCGTTACTGCCCCCACCTGCGGTTCCAGCGGGGTGCTACCTGCCGTGCTTTTTATGAACCAGGAGAATTACGATTTTAGTGAGATGAAAATTTTACGGGCACTGGCTACAGCAGGTATAATCGGCAACCTTGTGAAAACCAATGCCTCCATTTCGGGAGCCGTGGTAGGCTGCCAGGGCGAAATAGGCACTGCCTGCAGTATGGCTTCTGCCGCAGCCTCCCAATTGTTTGGGGGAACCCCTCAACAGGTGGAATATGCCGCCAGTATGGGACTCGAACATTTCCTGGGGCTCACCTGCGACCCAGTGGCAGGCCTGGTGCAAATCCCCTGTATCGAACGCAATGCCTTTGCCGCTGCCCGGGCAGTGGATGCCAGCGTTTATTCTCTTTTAAGCGACGGACTTCATCTGGTGAGTTTCGACCGGGTAGTAGCAGCCATGAACCAAACCGGACACGACATCCCGCCCATCTACAAAGAAACTGCCATGGGTGGCCTGGCACGTGTTTTTCATCACCCTTCACAAACATCCCATCATGACTAAAAAAGCAGCCCTGGTACTTTCAAGCGGTGGCGCCCGTGGCTTTGCTCATATTGGTGCTATACGCGTTTTACGCAATTATGGTTTTGAAATTTCTTCGGTGGCCGGTACCTCCATGGGGGCTCTGGTAGGTGGCATTTTTGCCGCAGGCCGCCTCGACGTATATACCCATTGGATGGCCACCCTCGATAAAAAATCCATGCTCAGCCTGGTGGATTTCACCATCAGCCCCGAAGGCATTATCAAAGGGCATAAGGTATTGGAAGAAATGCAGGCAATGATCCCCGATATGAACATCGAAGACCTGCCCATTCCTTTCACCGCTGTCGCTACTGATATTCACAACCGTAGCGAAAGGGTTTTCGACACAGGCAGCCTCTATGAAGCCATTCGGGCATCTATATCCATACCCGGCGTCTTTACCCCGGTGAAGTCTGATGGTATGGTGCTGGTGGATGGAGGCGTGGTGAATCCGCTGCCCATCAACCGGGTGAAACGCACCCACGGCGACATCTTGATCGCAGTGGACGTTAACGGCCCCTCCCCGGCTCCCCGCCCTCGCACCCATGCACCACAGCAGGCTCATAAAAACAACCACGAGCTCAAATTGCTCGAGCTGATGCGCCTCGAAAAAATCAACTTCCTACACCATAAAAAAGCAGAACAATACAACTATTACCAATTATTGACTCTTTCGGTGCGTATGATGTTGCAGCGGATCACCGACCTTACGCTCCAGCTCTATCCTCCCGACCTACTGATCCGCATTCCCATGAATGCCTTTGGCACCTACCATTTCTATAAATCAACAGAGATAATAAGCGCCGGAGAAAAAGCAGCTCTCAAAGCACTCAAAAAAGCAGGAATCACAGCTCCTCTAAGCTAAAACTAACTTTCAACCCCAAAGTCCCTTGCGGACGTCGTGAGGATCTCACCTATTCAGCATCCACACATCTTTATTGTTTCAACAACCAGTTACTAATGATGGCTGGCAACTTGCCTACAATTCCGTACCTTTGCAAAAAATTTTAAATCAGAAAGATGGCACACAAGGCAGGTTTTGTGAACATTATCGGAAAGCCCAACGTGGGTAAATCCACCCTGCTCAATCAGATGGTTGGCGAAAAAATATCTGCGGTTACTTATAAAGCCCAGACAACCCGTCACCGCATTCTGGGCATAATCAGCACACCAGAATATCAGATCATTTTATCCGATACGCCCGGTATTCTCGATCCAGCCTACAAGCTTCACGAGTCGATGATGAAATATGTGGAAGGCTCGTTTGAAGATGCCGATATCTTCCTGTATATGGTGGAAGCCGGCGAACGCAACCCGCCGGAATGGCTCCCGGGCCGTTTCAAGGAACAGGGGGCACCCGTTCTGTTGCTAATCAACAAAATAGACCAGATTTCGCCTCAGGAGGTGGATAATGAAATAGCCTACTGGAAACAATTCCTGCCCGAGGCCGAGGTGTTTGCCATATCGGCCCTTTTAGGGGCCAACCTCGACCAGGTAAAACAACGCATCACCGAACTTTTACCCGAAAATCCTCCCTACTTCCCCCAGGATGAAATTTCCGACAAAACCGAACGATTCATTGTCTCTGAAATCATCCGCGAGAAAATCTTCCTCAACTACCGAAAAGAGGTACCCTATCATACCGAAGTGGTGGTAGAGTCATTCAAGGAAGAAGAAAATCTGGTACGCATCAGTGCCATCATATATGTAGCTCGCGAATCGCAAAAGATCATCATAATCGGCAAGGGCGGCGAAGCCATAAAAAAAGTGGGGATTGAAGCACGTAAAGACATTGAAGCCTTTGTGGGGAAAAAAGTTTTCCTTGAATTGTCAGTAAAAGTGGCCGACAATTGGCGCGACGACCCTAAACTTCTGCGTCGCTTTGGGTACGAATTATAATGTTCTAAAAACTTTTAAAATAAAACCATAACAATGAGCTCAAACATTCTAGCCATAGTAGGAAGGCCCAATACCGGAAAATCGACGCTTTTCAATAGGCTCATTGGTGGGCGACAGGCCATAGTGGACCCCACCAGCGGAGTTACGCGCGACCGCAACTATGGGCACAGCGACTGGAATGGCATCTCCTTTTCGGTGGTCGACACCGGAGGGTATGTGGAAGGCTCGGATGATATTTTTGAAGAAGAAATCCGCAAGCAGGCCACCCTGGCCATCGAAGAGGCCGATGTCATCCTCTTCCTCACCGACGGCCGCGAAGGCCTCACCCCCCTCGATGAAGGGGTAGCCGAACTGCTACGAAAAACCACCAAGCCGGTCTTCGTAGGAGTCAATAAAATCGATGACCCCTCGCTGACGAATCTCGCTGCCGAATTTTATGCCCTCGGCCTCGAAAATGTTTACCCTGTGTCAGGCATTACGGGGAGTGGCACCGGCGACCTGCTTGATGCCATTGTCAAACATTTTAAACCCACCCGTGAAGAGGAAGATACCGACAACCTTCCCCGCATTACCGTGGTGGGTAGGCCCAACGTCGGAAAATCATCCCTTGTTAACGTGCTAACAGGTCAGGAACGCAATATCGTGACCCCCATCCCGGGAACTACCCGTGATGCTATTGATACCCGCTACAAAGCCTTTGGCTTCGATTTTTACCTCGTCGATACGGCCGGCCTCCGCCGCAAAGGGAAAGTTTCGGAAAACATAGAATTTTACTCTGTAATGCGCTCCATACGTGCCATCGAAAGCAGCGACGTGTGTATTTTGATGGTGGATGCCTCTGTAGGTTTTGAAAACCAGGACCTCAACATTTTCTCACTTATCAAGAAAAACCATAAAGGGGTGGTCATTGCTATGAATAAATGGGACCTGGTGGACAAAGACCACAAAACCCTTAAACAATACGAAGAATACGTTAAAAACCAGATAGCTCCTTTTACCGATGTACCCATTGTCTTCACCTCGGTTACCGAAAAACAACGTCTGCTGAAAGTATTAGAATGGGCCGTAAAAGTTTATCACAACCGCAAAAACCGCATCAGCACTTCAAAACTCAACGACACCCTACTGCCTATTATTGAGCAAAATCCGCCTCCCATGGTCAAAGGCAAGCGGGTTAAAGTAAAATATATCACTCAGTTGAAAACTTACTATCCAGCCTTTGTCTTTTTCTGTAATCATCCCCAGTATGTGAGAGAAGACTACAAGCGCTTTATGGAAAACCAATTACGCGAACATTTTGAGTTTACCGGGGCTCCCATGGAAATTTACTTCAGAGAGAAATGACAGAGAAAGAAACCGTACGGATTGATAAGTGGCTTTGGGCCGTTAGGTTGTTTAAAACCCGAAGTCTGGCCACTGAGGCCTGCAAGGCAGGCAAAGTAAAAATAGACGGCCAATCGGTAAAGCCCTCGCGTGAAGTAAAAGTAGGAGATGTTTACAATATCAATCTGGGTTCACTCAACAAAACCGTGGAAGTAAAAGCCTGCCTGCATAATCGGGTTTCGGCCCGCCTTGTCCCCGACTACCTCACTGACCTTACCCCCCCTGAAGAATACGAGCGTCAGCAACTGATACGAGAGATGAACAGCGAGAAACGCCCCAAGGGGGCTGGTCGCCCTACCAAATTGGAAAGAAGACTTATCGACAAGCTCAAAAATTCCTTTTAAGTTTATCGCACAAAAAAACTCAAATCGAATGAGCCAAAGTCTAACAGGATGAATAAAGATGCAGTTCAAAAATTTAACAGCAAAATCGGGAAAATTAACTTTATAACAAAGCATATAAATGCGAAATCTCTCGCATCATTCAACCCCTTGTTGGCCATTTGTATTTTGTGCAGAAACTTTGAGCCTATTACCCTAAGTTAACCCCAGGATAAATCCATTAATTCCTGGTGGTAATCAGGACATCGCCTTTCGATTCATAAAGCGTAGCCAATACTCAAACCCACTACGCCGGGTCCTGGACCCAGGGTTAATCTTTTATGGTGCAATACCTGATATAGCGAAAGGTCGAAAACCAACAGGAAGGCACCCTGTAGTATTAGCGCATTTCCATAACCTTTTAGAAGATTGCTATGGTTTGCTGAGCGGTAGGAAAAATGTTTTAATAAAAAACCAGTTCCTATATATCCCAAATCCAAAGCAGAATTTATCAATAAAATTCTTTCCGTATTAAGATGGCTTGCTAAAAATTCGCTTGCGTGAATCGTTTCCCAGTGAGTGCTGGAATTGCTGTATAAAGCATAACCAGCGATGGATAAATTTACTACATTCCACATGAAATTCATCTGGTGAAAATACTTCCAATGGCCCGTGGCATGTGCCCAACCATAGCCTCCGACAACCAGATTGGTAATCGCCCAGCCACCCAGGAACAACATACCAGTATTTTGAGCTTTGAGGCTTTCGTGCATCAAAACTGAGGATGTTTCCTGAGCGATGAGAGAATTAAAAAGCAGACAAAAGAAAACAGTTAGAAAGAATTTATTAAGCATCCAGACCTTATTTCTTTTCAATAACAAAGCCAAACCTGGTTTGTTCGTGTTCCCCTTTCAAGGGATATAAAAAATCTATGAGTCAAATAAAATATGACAACAAAAGGCAAAAATCAGGAATCAACCAAGAATTCAAACATCTTACGTAAAGAAATTATCATACCGAAATAATCTTCATGGATGGATATAGAATGGTTATGAAATCTGATCACCCCTTGACCAGGAAAAATTAACATATAATAGCAAAACTAATTATTCGTTGCAGTTTGGTTTTAATTGTTCATACAACGTAATACATTGAATAGCAACCTTAAAACAATAAATTAAAACAGCTACTTAGTAATTATTAATCAAATCGCATTCATCACTCTCTTCAAATGCTGATATTGAATACGATAGCTAATCTTTAGCATGAAAATGTTGTTCGGATATATATCGAACAGAGATTCTACATCATCGCCAAAGGAAAAACGACCATCGGCCCGATAATCAGATCGGTTCTGCGACCATACGATGTAAAGCGTGGAACCAGGCACAAATTCCCAGCGAAAGACCAGGTTCGACAAGAAATATAGGGCTTTGAAATCGGGTTTAGAAAAGGTATAGTCCACGCGGCCGTCGCGATCTTCATCAACCTGGTACTCCTCGTCGCGGAGGCTCAGCTGCGTGTCGTTGAATTCTGCAAAACGGTCTTCATATGGCTCTGCCAGCGGATGGGTGATTCGCTTAAAATGGCTGTACTTACCAGATGAAATAAACGGCTGACCGTAGTATTGCAAGGTCATGTCGGGGGTAATATTCAAATTAAAACGAAATTCCATGGCTGCTGTCTGCTGATGAATATAGCCGAGAATGTACCTGCGATCGGATGTGTAATCGAGAGTTGTTATATACTGCAAGTTTTCCTTGTCCACGGAATAACGCGGGAAGATACCAAAGCTGACAGCCGGGACAGGTTGGTAACGGAAACCCAGCCGCACCTGTCGAAAGCTACTAATTCCATCCTGAGACCTGTAAAGATTGGAAAATAGGCTGATACGCCAGTTTTTACGCGTATCGGTAGTGATATTCGACCAGAGAGAGTAGCCGCCCGAGGTTTTTATCGAAGGTCCACCCCGAAGCATGTAATTGTCGCGACCCGGGCCATTGAGATTGACGCCCAGCCCAAAATTCAAGAAATTTTTGAGCTCGGCCCATCCATTGAGATTACCACCATTAAATTTGTTGTGTCCACCAAAATCCCAACCCGACCATTGATTAAAATTCAGGCCGAAGTTACGGAATATAAACACGGGGTCCCAGTAGCGGTAGCCCACCCACACCACCTGGCTAATGTCGTCGGCTAGGCGCAGGTAACCCACGTCGTTGAGTTCGAGACCAGGCGATCGCCACGAAACAAACGTGGTGAAGCTCCAATGGCTATTTCCACCCCGTCCGAAACTAATGATGCCCCCATGCCCTGAAAGACGGGTCAGCGAAGTGTCGAACTTGAGATAAGTGGCATCGGGTCGCTGAAAATTATGCACTGAAGACTGTTGCAGTTGGGTAATGGCCTCACGCGAACCCATCACATGGCTGAACAGCCCCTTAGCATTAACGAACCAGGTACGATTGTGCCAGGCATGCGAAAAATCGAAAGCTCCTGCAGTGGCAGTTTCGGTCAACAAGGCAGGATTTCCTGCCGAGAGATCGCGAAGAGTGTTAGTCAAAATACCTCCCACCTGAGTGGCCCCCTGTCGAAGATCTTTCTGAACCCGGGCTATGAAATAATTGGTAAAAGGCTCAGATAAAACCTTTTCTTCGTTCACTCCGTCAGAAACGCGAGCATAAGCCTTTCCCGTCATACTTTCCAGCACCCCTACCGACCAACCTTTGGCCGACTTGCCTGTAAGTTTCAGTGCAGTAAGAATGGGAGTAGCTTCTGGCATTTTCACATAATCGCCCTCTGGAAAATAACGGGGTCGGCGACCGATGCGACGACTGTAAAACATATTGTCTGCGGAAAGATCCCCATCCCCCGGAGTAATCTTATAGTCGAGTATATTCCGGCCTTCTATGAAAAAAGGCCTTTTTTCCTCAAAATACGTCTCAAAGGCTGTTAAGTTCACTTCTGAGGGGTCGGCCTCCACCTGACCGAAATCAGGATTCACTGTATAATCGAGAATGAGATTGGAACTGAGACTGATTTTTCCGTCGAGGCCCAGGTAGGAACTGTTATTGTGACCCGGCCGATAGGGATTTCCTTCTTCTTTGGGGTAAGACTCGTGTTTCATGGCCAGGTAAGGCATAACTTCCACCTGAGGTACCGTCTTAATTTGGTCGAGTCCTTGCAGCCGGCCAAAAAATCTAACCCAGCCCGGTGCATCGCGGGCTATAAACTGCCACATGGAAAACTCGTCGAGGCGGTGAATATTTCTAAAAACGTTGAGCCCCCAACCTTTTCCACTGGATTTTTCATCGAAACGAAGCTGCGAGAGGGGGATTCTCAGCTCGGCCGACCAGCCCCGGACATCCGATTTCACTTTAACATCCCAAATGGCATCCCAGGTAAAGTCGGGGTCCCCATTGCCACCTACATCGCTCTGAATTCCATCCATTTTCACACCAGCCGCATTCACGGCAAAGAAAAAAGAAGTGAGGCCATCGTTATACGAGTCGATCATCAGGCCCATCCAGTCACCAGAAATATCGTCGCGGCGGGAAAGACGTTTCACTATTTTCTCGGGTTCATCATCCAAAGCCCTTATAAAGAAATACATAAATTCCTCATCATAAAGTACCCGAAAAGAGGTCTGGCCAGTAGGTGGTTTACGCTGATAAGGCTTTTGCTGGACAAATTCGCTGCATTCGCTGGCTCGTCCCCATTCTGGCTCATCATCTACTCCATCGATATGCAAACGGGCACCAGGTACATACAAAGCCTGACAAACCCTTACAGAGTCGGGTTCCCAGGCCTTCAACTGAAACGTCATCAAGAAAAATAGTACTAAAAGTAATCCCTCGAAACGGGCAGTAGTCATATGAGGTAAATTGTTTTTGGTTAGCGGACAGACTAAAGACGTTAAATTCCTCATGGAGTTACAGCCGTAAGGGAAAAGTGGCTCATTTATTTCTAAAGTAGATGCATGGCACTGAAAGAAAATGGGGTAATGCCAAAACACATTACCCCATAGATATAAGATTTACAATTTATTGGAACAAATTAAAGGAAGCCATTACTTCAATAAAGAAGGGAACTTTACTTGAGTTCCATTTCCTGTGTAAGCCTTATATCGGCCGAGGAGGCGCCTACTGACAGAGCATATTTACCAGGACGCACCTTCCATCCATGAGAGTTTGTGTCCCAATAAGCAAACGAGCGTTCGTTGAGCAGCATACGGGCGGTTCCGCTTTTGCCGGGTGGCAAGGTTAGGGTAGCAAAGCCCTTGAGCACCTTCACGGGCATATCGTCGGCCTGGGGAGGTGCCACATACAACTGAACCACTTCGGTGCCGGAACGGGTACCCGCATTGGTTACCTTCACCAGTACCTCATACTCCTTATTGCTTAATGGATTGACTTTCATTTCATCGAAGGAGAAGGTGGTATAAGAAAGTCCATGTCCAAAGGGGAAGGCGGGTTGTATGCCCTTTTTATCAACCCAACGGTAGCCCATGAAGATACCCTCGTGGTAAGGAGCCTCGAGCGAGGGATCTTTATACCCTTTGTAAGCCGGCGACTGATCGGGTGAGGCCCAGAACGTAAAAGGGAGTTTTCCCGAAGGGTTAACTTTACCGAAGACAATGTCGGCAATAGCCTGAGAGCCTTCCTGTCCGGGGAAGAAGGCATCGAGAATAGCTGGAACCCTGGCACCCCAGCTGCGCATATCGATGGCTGTTCCTCCATAAAGTACCACCACCGTTCGGGGATTGGCCTTCACTACTTCCTCGATGAGTCGATCCTGACCTACCGGTAATCGCATGCCATATACCTTATCATAACCTTCGCTTTCGACATAATCACTGGAGCCCACAAAAACCAAAGCCACATCGCTCTTTCGGGCTGCTTCCACGGCTTCGGCCACCATACGGTCGGCATCCGTTCCTTCTTCAGTGTAATCCCAACCCAACTGAACAACCGCAGCTCCCCCATTTTCATAAAACTCCAACACAATATCTAGGGGCTTGCCCTTCACCATATCCAGCGTGACAGAGTCGATTGAAGTGCCATGGTCGGTCCAATTGTCAATAAGTTTTTTACCGTTTACAAAGAGCCTGATACCGTCGTCACTGGCAGTAAAAAGTGCAATACGGCCCGTTTTGGGCGGGATAATACTTCCTGTCCAGCGCACGGAAAATTTATCGTCAGGTAGCTCATCAGCCGGGGCTTTGTCTTCCCAATTAAAATCAATCTTAGCATCAATGCGAGTGAGGGAGGGATTCCCCTGTAAATCTTTGTTATTGAAATAAGTAGCCTTAAGGCCAGGTTGGCCGTCGGGTGTACGCAGGTAGGCTGAGGGGGTTATATGCAAAGGCGAAGCAGCCAATTTAGCTCCTTCAGCATAATTAATTTGCAGGCTATTTTGGGCCAGTTTGCTGAAAACCTCAAGAGGGGATTCAGCCTTGCGGGGGGTGATGTGTGAACTACCTCCTCCTCCCGTGCGGGCTATTGCCGCATTGGGCCCAATAATGGCCAGGGATTTAATTTTTGTCTTATCGAGCGGAAGCAGCTGGTTTTCATTTTTCAACAAAACAATGCTCCGTGAAGCCACCTCATAGGCTACACGATCACTTTCAGCGCTGGGGTCAGAATATTTTGTATCGGCGGGGCGATCGAACAGGCCAGCCTTGAATTTCACCCACAAAATACGCCGTACCATTTTATCAATGGCATCCATGGAAATCTCCCCCTTTTTCAGGGCTTCCTTAATTTTCACTTCATTAAGAAATTCACCGGTAGGCATTTCCAAGTCCAATCCATGATTGATGGCATGCACGGTGGAATGGGTGGCGCCCCAGTCAGATACGACCAAACCCTTGAAGCCCCATTCATCTTTGAGGATATCTTTTAGCAGGTGTTTGTTTTCAGAGGCCCACCAGTCGTTCACCTTGTTGTAGGAAGCCATCAGGGTATAAGCACCCCCCTCCTTGACAGCCATCTCGAAATGAGGCAGGTATATTTCACGAAGGGTTCGTTCGTCCACTCTTACATTTACCTTGAAGCGTTCCCATTCCTGATTGTTAAGGGCAAAGTGTTTTACGGAAGGAATAACCCCTTCATTTTGGACTGCTTTCACATATGCCACTGCCATACGGCCGGCCAGCCAGGGGTCTTCTCCATAGCTTTCGAAGTTGCGGCCACCCGTGGGCAAACGATGCATATTGATGCAGGGGCCCAGAATCATGTTGCGTCCTTTGAAAAGGGTTTCTTTGGCCAATTGACGACCGTAAGCCGAGGCCAGCGAGGTATCCCAGGTGGCAGCCAGCGAAACCCCAGAAGGGAAGGCAGTTGACTCATCCCACCGCACGCCGATAGGGCCATCACTCATTTTAAAATCGGGAATGCCCAGGCGCTCGATAGAAGCAGTTTTCATGCCCCGTTCGTCGGGCAAGCCAGCCAGCAGGGCGATTTTTTCTTCCAGGGTCATCCGACCCAACAGGTCTTCTACCCGCTCTTCCACAGATCGACCGGAATCTTTGTAGACGGGCTTTCTCTGGCAAGATGTATGGCCCACAAGAATTAGCGTAGCCAGGGTAAACAAAAAAACAAACTTCTTCATTTTTTTAATATTTTATGGTTTGGATGGAATGCGCAGGGATAGTGATTTCAGCCAACCCATCGCCTGAGATTAGCAGATAGGGAATAGCCTGGTCGGTAAGGTTGAGAACAATGGTAACCATGGAACCATCTGCATTAAGAAAGGAGGTTGACAGAAGGTTGCTACGCGACGGTGAGGTGCTAATGCGTCGGGCCCCAGGACGGACAAACTTGGAGAAATGTCCGAGGTAATAATAGGCAGAGGTTATATGCAATTCACCCGTGCGTGTATCACCATGCATAGGGGCAAAGCAAAAATTGCCCACATGATTGGGTCCTCCTTTTTCATCAAGCAGAATATTCCAATCGGTCCAGGCGGATGCACCACTATTGAAATCATGAATCATAGAAAGGGCATATTCCTCTCCATTGGGCCAATAATCGAGATGGTCGGGATAAAAGCCTTCTACTGAACCCTCCGTAAAGATTATGTATTTATCAGGATAATTATCGTGTACATTTCTCACATTATCGTACATCTGCTTTCCTCCTGACCAGTCTTCGTACCAGTGATAGCCGATGCCCCAGGCATATTTAGAGGCCTCCGGGTCGGAGAAAATGACATCGGCCCGGTAAGGCATCAGGTCGCGATTGTGGTCCCACACAATGATTTTTTTGTCTTTTAGACCATTTTTCCAGAAGGTGGGGCCCAAGTAGTTTTTAAGAAAATCTTTTTCCTCCTCGGCGGTATAAATGCATGATTCCCAGGTTTGAGTGGCCATAGGTTCATTTTGTACAGTAACCCCCCATACCGGAACGCCGGCCTTTTCGTATTCCTGAATGAATTTTACAAAATAATTAGCCCAGGCCTGATAGTACTTGGGCAGCAGTTTTCCGCCACGCAACATATGCTGGTTATCTTTCATGAAGGCCGGGGGACTCCAGGGGCTGGCAAAAAGCAGGGCCTGGTTTCCCGACATTTCCATGGCTTTTTTTATCAAAGGAATACGGTATTGTAAATCATGAGCTATACTGAATGTAGTAAGGGCACTGTCTCCTTCCTCAATATAGGTATAGCTTGCACTGCTGAAATCGCAGCTGTGTATATTGGTGCGAATGAAAGTGTACCCTATTCCCTTTTCTGGATGGAAATAAGCTTCGAGCAGCTTTTGCTGATTTTCCGGGGTAAGTCTGGCAAAGGTTTCGGCAGCTGCATCGGTAATGGCACCCCCTATCCCGATGATTTCCTGATAGCTTTTTACAGGATTGACAAACACAGCAATTTCCCTCTCAGAAGGCTGACGGGATGCGCCAAACTGACCCGTGGCACTCAGCGTGAGCCGCAGGTTGGTATCTCGGGCCGTGGTGTAAATCTCATACTTTCTTCCTGCTATTGAGGCCCCTTGCGTGTGAGCTTCTTCTGCTGCTTTACGGGGCCCACATGCAACCATTAAACTAACTATCAAAACAAAAAGAGTGAAGTTTTTAATCATATCCATGATTTATTATTTTATACAAAAAGCCAAAATATGTTAGTGGCAAATATACACCAAGAAGCTATAGAAAAAAACTTTTTTCTGAAATTGGCATTCTGAAAAACATTTTTTCAGATCAAACGATTAGCTATCTCAAATTTTATATAGGCAAACAAAACTTCACGCTTTATCGAAAGATGACAATTAGAAATTTTCGCTCGGGAGAACAACTTTAAAAAAGCAAAAAATCACAAGTCAACTTATGTGAATATTTCGTAAAAACCTTATGTTTGAAGGTTAATTCTAAAAAACTCTTTTCTATGAGAATCTTAACCCAAATCGTCAAACTTAGCGCATTTCTCTTGATGACCGCGCTGCTGATACCAGGCCAGGCACAGGCCACCGATGGGTATTTTACCCTGGGGTATGGTGCCCGCAGCCAGGGGATGGCAGGTGCAGGCGTTGCCCTCTATGGTAATTCGCTTTTTGGAGCCACCAATCCTGCCGGAATGGTTTACCTGGGTAAAACGTACGGCATCAGTGTAGGAATGTTTAATCCGATGCGTTCGTTCGAGGTCACCGGTGCTCGTTCCCTCCCCATGCCAGGCATGTTTCCCCCGCCTTTGGGTTTACAACCTGGAAAAACCTTCAGCGGAAGCACCTTTTTCCCCATGCCAGCCATAGCGGCCAATTTCATGTTGGGTGAAAAAAATGCTTTAGGCATCTCGCTTTACGGAAATGGCGGTATGAGCACCGATTACAATGCCAAAGTTTTTTACTCGCCCTACCTCGATGGTCCAGTGCTGCCCGGAGGAATGAATCCTATGAGTGGCATTTCAGCCCCCACCGGCATCAACCTCATGCAGATGTTCGGAGCTTTGACCCTCTCTCACAAATTTAGCGACAAATTCAGCCTGGGACTCAGTGGCATCGCCGCCTGGCAGTCGTTTGAAGCTAAAGGTTTACAGGCATTTGCCAACTTCGGTATGTCGTCGGATCCGGCCAACCTTACCAACAACGGAGCCAGCACATCGTTTGGCTTTGGCGGTAAAATTGGACTGCTGGTCAACCTCGTTCCCCAGCTCAGCCTGGGAGCTACTTTCCAGACTCCGCTCTTTATGAGCGAATTCAAAGAATACAAAGGGTTGTTTGCTGAAGGCGGAAAATTCAACGTCCCGGCCAACTGGACAGTAGGTCTGGGCTGGAAACCCAATGAAAAGATTAACGTAGCTTTCGACGTAAAACAAATCCTTTACAGCAAGGTGAAATCGGTGGGTAATCCCCTCGATGTTATGGCCCTGCTTCCCTTTGTACCCGACCAGAATGGCAATATGGTTGCCAATCCGGCCTACAAGCCGCTGGGCAGCAACGAAGGCTCTGGCTTTGGGTGGAAAGACATGCTGATATTCAAACTCGGCATGGAAGCTTACATTGCCGACGAAACCCAATTCAGGCTGGGATTCTCGGCTGGCAACAATCCGGTGCAGGAATCTCAGGTTCTCTTCAATATTCTGGCTCCGGGCGTTACCACCAAGCACCTCACCTGGGGCTTCTCGCAATATTTCGGCAAAAAAGCACTCGACTTTGCTTTCGTCTATGCTTTCAACAACACAGTACGCGGTGCCAATCCTCTCGATCCGGCACAGTACATTACCCTTCAGATGCACCAATATGTGCTTGAATTAGGATTCAGATTTTAAGCAGGAAAAACCTTCACTATCAGGCAAACTGCTCGCTACCGGGGGGCAGTTTGTTTTTTGGTCACTGTTTAATAATTCAGTTATCAAATTTTATATTTTCGCAGAAACCAAAACCTAATAAATAACTGAACCATGAAAAAAGTTGCTTACCTGTTCATTCTGGCCTTGTGGGTAGGAGCTTGCGCCGATCCTGCCCAAAAAGCAGTGGAATATTTTAAGTCGGGTACAGAAAAAGCCATAAAAGGTGATACAGCCGGAGCCAGGGCCGATTTCAACAAAGCCATTGAGCTCAATCCATCGTATGCTGAAGCTTATCACAACCGGGCGTTTTACTGCAAATTGCCAGCCGGAGATCTGGAGGGTGCTTTGGCTGATTTCAACCAATCGCTGGAACTGCTGGCCGGAAAAAACGATGCCTATAGCCTGAGTATGCGCGGTTATACCCTACACCTTATGGGAAAAAATGCAGAAGCCCTGGCCGACTTAAACGCATCGATAGCTAAAGATTCCAATAATGCTTACGCCTATCGTAACCTGGCCTTTATTTTCCTGAACATGGGCGATACGCTGGCTGCCTGCAAATCGCTCAACAAGGCCCTCGAAAAAGGGTTTGAAAAAGATTACGGGCTAGAGGCCAGTCAATTGAAAGAAAAAATCTGCAAATAATTAGAATTCAGGAGCGATAAGTTCTTCCTTGTTTTCAGCCGGAGGTGTTGGTTTCAGCACCACGGCTTTACTTTTTCTACCATTGATTTTCACTATGATAGGATGCTCAAACCGAACGTGCCTGAGGTATTCGTCTTCGTAAACGGCCGGTTGGGCATTAAGAAAGTCAAGGTCATAAAATCCATCGTTGATATAGGGATTAATGGTAAAATAGCCCACCTGAAACGATGTTAGATTCTGGAAAAAGTGTGTACCCTGGCTGGGATCGATACGATAGTTGGGTAGTCCCGATTCCACTATTACCCGGGCCGCTGAAATCTGGGGCCATTTCACAGGAATACCCAACCAGGGATCGCTCGACCCCCAACGACCGGGGCCAACCAACACGTAATTTTTTCCCTGCTCTAAAAACTGCTGATTAAGCGCTTCCAGTCTCACAGCCATCTCGGGATTGTTGGCAGCATTGAAAGTTTCGGGCTTCACGTAAACAAAATCATACATCGAATCGATCACCCCGTTACCCAAAGCAGAATTACTGCGTATTAACAATTGATTATTATTCAACTGATCGATATCTTCCGCAAGGTCTTCGTTGAGATTAACAATAGGTCTTATCTGCAGCAGACTAAAAACCATAGGTGAGCCCTGCGGCGGATTGAGGTTTATAGCAAACTCAATTTCAATGGGATTGTCCATCTCACGCTGTCCAATGGTAAGCACCTCCTGGATGATCTGAGGAACAGGGATATTATTATTTTTCAGAATGTTAGCAAAAGTAATTACCCTCCGGCCGGGATGTTGGATACCATCTCGGAGCATATTGTTTTCAAAATCGTAAGTCGATGCTACAAGTCGGAGGGAGTTGTCTTTTTCAGCTTCCTCAATATTCAGTTTCAACAGATTGATAGTATCATCCACAGCAGGGCGGAAACTTTCGGGATGTAGGTCGAGGGCATAAAAGGTTTTTTGGGTCTCACGCAGGGCCGTCTGAGGAGAACTTAGTTGTAGTACTTTACGAGGATACTTGGGAACAAATTTCAGCGTAACGCCCCCATCCACAATATGTTTACCCAGTCCCAGGGCCAACGAAGCTATACCATCTTCGAGTTTTTCCGGCTCGATGGGATAAAAATTGATGCTACGGGCTACGCCCGATACCGTGGGATAATAACGGTCACCATAACGAGTGCCTACCACCTCTTGCAAAACCACGGCCATCTTCTCCTCATCTATCAAATTGTGCGTAGCCAGCATGTAGGCCTTGGAGTCGCGGAAATATACCGAGGCATAAACGCTTTTTATAGCGTTGCTGAGCATTTCCATCATCAAGCGCTCATTATCCTTGATGTTGGGTATCATGTAGGTAGAATAGATGCCTGCAAAGGGTTGGTAGTGACTGTCTTCGAGCAGACTCGAAGAACGGATGGCAATAGGCCCATGAATATAGGATATAAAAGTATAGAGATCCTCGTGTATTCGAAAGGGCAATCTGGCCCTCACGAATCGGTTAAGGATTTCAGGATCAGGGGCATTAGACAAAGCAAAATGATAGAGCTCATTTTCTTCCATGAACTCATCGAAAATATCTGTAGAAATTACCACTGTGCGTGGAATGCATACCACGATATTGTCGAATCGGTTCAGCTCGCTATGACGTTTAATCATGCTATCGAGGAAAGCCAGTCCACGGGCTTTTCCACCGATGCTTCCTTCTCCAATGCGAGTAAAAGTGAGGTACTCATCGTAGCGGTCACGGTAAAACTGAGCAATAACTCCCCGGGCCTTGTTCATCCTAAACGAAGCGATAGCATCGTAAAGATAACGCCTTACTTCGTCGAGGTCTTCAAAGTCTTCTAAGGTGAGCGATTTAAAAGTGCGGGCGATAGGAAACAAAGCCCTGGCATACAACCATTTACTAAAATGATTCTGCGACAGGTGCCAGTGCAACGATTTATCGGGTATCTGAAAAATTTTGTCCTGAAGGTCTTTAAGATCGGTTGCACGATTTATTTCCTCGAGGGTATCAGGGTCGCGAAAAATAAAATCGCCGAAAGCAAAATTATCGATGATAAAACTCTTCAGATCTTGTAATAGGGTTTTGGAGTTTTTATTTAAAAAGCCCACTCCCAGTTCGCGGGCTGTGGCCTCATGTTCGGCATCAGACGACTGAAGCAGAATAGGCAGGTGAGGATCTTCCCTTTTAACCATGCGGGCCAGATGTATTCCGGCCATTTTATCCATTACTCCCCCATGCTTGTAGCTGATATCGGAGATAATACCCAACAGATTGTCTTTATATTTCTTATAAAAGGCTACGGCTTCCTCAAAACTGGTCGCCAGCACAATTTTGGGCCGGCCTCGCATACGCTGAGTTTTTTGGTGCTCGTTAAGGCCTTCGGTCATAAATAGTCGCGACTGCTGGAAAATGATTTTATAAATAGCTGGTAGGTAGCTCGAATAAAACCGCACCGAGTCTTCCACCAACAGAATGACCTGAACGCCCACTTCCTCCACGTCGTGCTCCACATTCATCTTGTCTTCTATGAGCTTGATGATGGCCAATAGTAGGTCAGCATTACCAAGCCATGAGAAAATGTAGTCTATAACGGTGAGGTCTTCCATACTTACCTTCAGGCTTACCTCGCGCGAAAAAGGAGTGAGCACCACAATGGGAATGACCGGATGCGACATTTTAATTCTCTTAGCGAGCCCAAAGCAGTCCACCCGCTCTACATTCGACATGATAATAATTAGGTCGATTTTTTCTGTTCTAAGCTTCTCGAAAGCCTCGTCGGGGCTGGTGGAAATAATAAAATGCGGAGGGTAGCGCAGATTGAGCGAGACATACTCGTTAAAAATCTGTTCTTCGATTCGTCCGTCGGTTTCGAGCATAAACGCATCGTAGGCGCTGGCAATAATTAGCACATGATAAATGCGTTTTTTCATCAAATTATCGAAGGAAGTATCGCCGAAATAATACTTGGGAGAGGTGAGAAACGAACGGTTTTGCATGGATTACTTTCTATTTTCCCGGCGTTAAAATTAAGGATTTATTGGCGAGAGATAAATATGATTTTCCAAAGTGGGTCCGTTTTAAACAGTAGAACACAAATTATATCTAACTTAGTATGTCAAAACAATAAAAAAATCTGAATCAATCACTTAAAATACCCTAGTATGGTAAGGCGTAATTTTCTGAAAAACCTGACTCTGGGAGCATTGGCCGGGAGCATAGCCACCAAGTGGCCCGGAGGGCTTAATGCAGAAGCACATCCCACGCAGCCTAATGCTGGTTTACCTGATCTGGTAGCTGTTAAAGGAGGAGAACCTGCCCAGATGTTCGACAAAGCCATAGAAGCGTTGGGCGGAATGAAACGTTTCGTTAAAAAAGGACAAAAAGTAGTGGTAAAACCCAACATTGGCTGGGACGTAATTCCTGAACGAGCAGCCAATACCAACCCCGAGCTTATCGGTCATATTATAAAGCGCTGCCTTGAAGCCGGTGCTGAAGAGGTATTTGTATTCGATAATACCTGCGACAACTGGCTCAAATGCTACGAAACCAGCGGAATAGAAAAAGCTGTAAAAAAAGCCGGAGGAAAAATGGTTCCCGGAAATGAAGAAAAATTCTATAAACCCGTCAGCATTCCTGGCAGAGTATTAAAAAATGCCAGCGTTCACGAACTCATTCTTACAAGTGATGTCTTTATCAATGTGCCTGTGCTTAAACATCACAGCTCGGCCGATGTAAGCATAGCCATGAAAAATCTTATGGGTATTGTATGGGACAGGCGTTGGTGGCATCGCAACAACCTTCATCAGTGCATAGCCGACTTTGCCGGCTTGCGCAAACCCGACCTCAACGTAATAGATGCTTACCGGGTGATGATGAAAAATGGGCCCAGGGGCGTTTCCGAAGCCGATGTTAAAATCATGAAATCGTTGATTGTTTCGCCAGATATCGTGGCTGCCGATGCAGCTGCTACCCGACTCATGGGAAACGAGCCTGGAAATATCGCTCATATAAGGCTCGCACACGAAATGAAGATAGGCACCATGGATTTAACCTCCTTAAATATTCAACGCATTTCTCTGTAATAGATGAAAATAAACAAACTTGTCGTTTGGCGAAGGCTGTCCGGCCTGATGTTTTTTCTACTGCTTTTACTTGCTTTTACCGATTTTGCTGGAATTTTACCCACCGGGGTCATTCGCTGGCCAGGATATCTCCAATTTGTACCATCTCTGCTTAAATTTCTTTACGATCCGTCGATTCTGGCAACCGGGTTTCTGATAATCCTGCTTCTCACCATAATCTGGGGCAGGATATATTGTTCCTGGATATGCCCACTGGGAGTACTACAGGATTTATTGGGAAGATTCAGAAATTGGAAAAGTAAAAAGAAAAAGAAGTATCGCACCCTACCCTCGCTGAGAGCGCTTAGATACACAGTTCTGGTTATTGTAACCCTGTTATTGCTGGCAGGTATCATGCAGCCATTGGTTTTAACCGACCCTTATTCTCTGTTTGGTAAAATAATGCACAATCTACTGATGCCTGCCCTTATGACTATCAACAATCAGCTTTCAAGTTTTCTGGTGGGGCATAATATATATTTTGCTAAACCTTACCCTGCGGCGGCTTTTCATCAGGCTTCCCTTTGGTTCTCCCTGGCAGGGGCAGGTCTTTTATTATTCCTTTCTGTAAAATATGGCCGGATTTACTGCACGGCCTGGTGCCCCGTGGGGACCCTTCTGGGGCTGTTCTCAAGGTTATCTTTATTTTCCCTAAAAATCTCAGAAGATAGTTGCACATCCTGCGGGCTATGTGCCAGAGCCTGCAAGGCCGGTTGCATTGATTATCATAAGCTAACGATTGATTTTGAACGTTGCGTGGGCTGCTTCAATTGTCTGGGAGCCTGCCCCTCCCACGGCATTAGCTTTCAACGGAGAAAGGCAAAAGCTCAAAACGTCTTTGAGCCTGCCCGACGACAAAACTTACACTGGCTTATGTTGGGCACCGGAGGATTAATTCTTGAACCCCAAATGGCAAAAGCCGAAACCCTGCAAAAGGCCCTGGTGCCCTCACCCCGTCGGCAACCGGTTTTGCCTCCCGGAGCCGTAAGTCTGGAAAGGTTCAATACCGTCTGCACGGCATGCCACCTATGCGTATCAACCTGTCCCACCCGTGTGCTACGTCCTTCTTTTCTTGAATATGGTTTGAAAGGGCTTTTTCAGCCTATGTTAGATTACCAGGCCAGTTTTTGCAATTTCGAATGCACCAGATGCGGTGAGGTATGTCCCACAGGGGCAATAACCCACCTACTTCCTGAAGAGAAAAAAATCACCCAACTGGGGATTGCAGCTTTTCAAAAACTCAACTGCGTGGTATATACCCATGAAACCGCCTGCGGAGCCTGTTCAGAACACTGCCCTACAAAAGCTGTTCACATGGTGTCCTACAAAAACGGACTGCTTATCCCCGAGGTAAACACAAAAATCTGCATTGGCTGCGGTGCTTGCGAATATGCTTGTCCTACTCAGCCTTATAAAGCTATCTATGTGCAAGCGCATGCCATCCATGCCAAAGCTTCTCCCCCTGAAAAATCACCCCAAAGCAAAGAGGAAATTCCTGAAGAATTTCCCTTTTAAACAATTAACTTTGAAAAAAAAACATGCTTCCTCCCTCTCGCATATTTTATTTCTTTTTCAGCCCCAGGGCCAAAAGCTTGTTCGAACGCTATGTAATACACCTGGCCATTGCCGGTTATATGTTGCACATCAGCTATTTTCTGGTTCATGGACTCCGTACAGGGCTTCCTTCTACCCAAATTTTTCAAAACATTTTAGTTGCCCTTTACACTCCTTTCTCTCTGATTCTCATTTTTGAAGTTTATCTGCTGGTGTATTATCTGCCTCGCTCAACGACGGAATATATTGCCAAAGAATTTGAAATTATAGCGCTTATAATGATTCGGCGCATATTTTACGACCTGGGCCATATCAACATCTCTCCTTTGTGGTTTAGAGATAAAGAAGATTTGACCTTTACGGTTGATCTGCTGGCCACACTGGCAGTTTTTACTCTTATCTGGCTGTTTTATTCCACGCTTAAGAACATACGTAAATGTTCGAGGCCCCCTCAGCCTGATAAACAAATACAACTCGATCGCTTCATTATCACCAAACAACGTATAGCCGGTATTTTGCTAATAATATTCGGAGCTATGCTACTCTACAGTATTGGTGAAAGCGCTTACTATTCACTTATTGAAGGCCAGGCTTTTACTGTAAAATATCTGAGTGCAATATTTTTTGAAGACTTTTTCACTGTGCTTATTATATCCGATGTTTTTATACTGCTCATCTCTCACTATCATACCCACGATTTTCACCGGTTGATGCGCAACAGTGGTTATATTGTAAGCACGGTCTTGATTAGGCTGAGTTTTACGGCCGAGGGTATCGTGAGTTCTCTCCTGATAACATTTGCAGTAGCCTTTAGCCTGATTATCTCATGGATATATCTGCAGTACGAAAAACAAGGATTTCGTCAGGAGTAAAGGGCATAGGCAGGTTGAATAAAAAAGTATCGGGTCCCCGGCAGAGAGCCGACGACCCGGATTCTTTTTAAGGACATCCTTATTTTACAGGCGAAACATTCACTTCATCCACCCTGAAAGTGGTAGTATTGGTAGCATCGCCAACATACTTAAAGGCGATATAAAAATTACCCGAATATCCTTGAGGCACATAATCGCTAATTAACACATTACCGGAATCAATCCAGGCGTGATCAGGATCGCTTTGCTGGGCAATCCGGCAATTAACGGGGGTCCAGGTAGCGGTATTCAGATTGGTACCATTGAAATCGGTGGAAATGAGGACTGTCAATCCATCGTGCACCCAATAGGCCTTGGCAGATTTAAACGTGAGCACCTTGCCTCCTTCATATTTAACCGGAGGGGTAATCAACCAGGTGATATTCTGGACATCCGTAGTTTTATAGGAGGTAGCTTGTGCATACTTATCAGTATTAAAAATTTTACCTCTCCACAAACGAGTACCTTCCTGGGCCAAATTAAGCCAGCCGTCGATAGCCACATCAACATCGTTGCTCACGCCATCGAAGTTCTCATGAACCTCACTGACGGCATTTACGGTTCCACCGCCGCCACCACCGCCACCTGTGGTGCTAACTTTTACCTCATCCACACGGTAGGTAGTTGTATTGGTCTGCGTACCCTCGTAACGGAAACCTATGTAGACATTGCCCGTGTAGCCTGCAGGAACAAAATTTGACAAAGGAATATCACCCGAGGGAACCCAATTGTTGTCACCCGATGCTGCATTGGCCAGGGTAGCATTAATCTGAGTCCAGGTGGCTGTTTCTGGATTACCCGTATAATTCGTTAAAATCCAGACAGAAAGTCCATCATGTTTGTAGTAAGCCATGGCCGTTTTGAAGCTTAGCTTCAGGTCGGAGTTGTAAACTACAGGTGGAGTGATAAGCCAGGTAACATTTTCAGCATCAGAAGAATTGTAGGAAGTTGCCTGTGCATATTTTTCGGTCTGATAAGTTTTGCCCTGCCACTTACGGTTGCCTTTCATAGCCACATTAGTCCACCCGGCAATATCAATATCAATCTGATTGGTGATGTTGTCAAAATTCTCTTCCAGACTCGTCACTGGTGTCAGCCCTGCATCAGGATAAGGATAATCAGACGAGGGAGGTGGAGGTGTTGAACCACCAAAGCCCTTAAGGTCGGAGGTATCGCGAAGGGTAAGTTGGAAAGTGGTCTGATAAATACTCAGAATACCCTGAACAGTGCCAAAGCCTGAAGGCGTGAGCATACTGGCAAAATTGGCATAGCTACTGGTTCTTACCACCAACTGGTTTCCATTGGCATCCACCAGGGTACGATTAGTGGCCGATACACCCTGCGGGGCAAAGGGCACTCCAACTTCCTGAAATTTCACATTTTCAACTCTTACCAACATGCTGATGTAGGCCGAATTGTTTTGAGCCAGGTTGATAGTTACCGGGTTAGGAACTTTCCCGGGAAGAGAGTCTCTAAAAATATGATTAGGAATGCGTGCTTCAGGCAAACGGCCAATAGCGCCATTATATGGATACCCCAACTGGATCAGCTTATTATAATCGCCCAGGTACATACCCTTACATTTTACATATACCCGCTGACCCAACTTATATTCCGTGTAGAGATAGGATTTATCGAGCCCCAATACAATACCTCCCGTTTCGTCCTGAATGACCAGCTGCTTGTAAAGATTGCCCGACTCGTCGTTAGCCACAACTACACCTTTAATAATTACGTCGTCTTTAATCGAGTCAAGAGTGCCATTATACATGGCTTTCAACTGAGCAATTGTAGTATTGGCCTCAAAATTGACCGTTGGGATATTGATAGGAGGTTCATCGAAATCGCCTTTTACACATCCTCCTAAAAAAAGGACTCCTGCCATTAAGGCAGCAAACCAAAGGATTAATTTTCTGTATTTCATATATTCGAAAGTTAAATTTTTACGTTATGGTTAATATCTGAAAGCAAGATTGAGGAAAAAGGTCCGGCCATAGCCATAATAATACTTAGGCGGGAATTTATTGAGGTCTTTATTGGTAAAATCAAAGCGGAACTGCTCAAATCCGGTTGTGATAATGTCCCTATTGTCGAGAATATTGCTGACTGAGAAATTCAGATTCAGATAGTATTCTCTGATTTTCCAGGATTTTCCAATAGAAGCATCGAGGGTAAAAGCCGAAGGCAATTTTTCCTGGCGGGTGATGGCTGCAATAAGAGGGTCGCCGGGTCCCAGGTTGGAAATAGCAGCCTGTGTACGCCTCTCTGGGTTAAAGTCAACATAGTTATTGTCGAAATAATTGGCATTAACATTGATAAACAGGAAACCAGGCCCCATATATTTCAATCCCAGCGAAGTAGCCGTTTGGGGTGTTCCGGGCACATAGAAATTTTTAATGTACACGAGCTCAGTAGTATCGGGTTTGGAACCGTTATCATAACTAATGGTTGCCATAGGGCGGTTGGTATACCGATAATTGCCTAACGAAGCAACTCCCAGAGCCGACAGACGTGGGGTAATCTTAACTTCAGCCCCGAATTCTACCCCCTGATGCGTCTTACTGATTCCTGTCATTATATAGTTGACAAAGGTTTTCAAATCATCATGATAGAAACTGTTGATTTCGGTCTGATCATCAAAAATGGTATGGAAAGCAGTCAGACGAACATTGGCATTGGGATAACGCATCAGATAGCTTACCTCGCCGCTCACAATCTTTTCGCTGATTAAATCAGGAACAGCATCGTTACGAATGCGGGCCGAAAGGAATGCATTACGCAGGAAAGGTGCGCGTGTCATGTACATCCCGTTTACCTGTAGGAAATGCCTACCCGTAATTTTATAGGTTCCCCCGGTTTTAAGAGAGATATCATTGAAATTATATTTTTGAGAACTTCCATACGAATTGTTGGGGTAACGCCCATTACGCATCAGACCCTCGCGCCAGAACTGCTGACCCGTATAGGCCACACCAGCAAAAAATTCTACATCTTCGAAACTGAACTCACTCTGTGCCCATGCTTGCCACCAATTTTGATGGAGGATATAGTTGTATCCAAATTTATCGCCTACCACCACCCTGCGGTTAGGGTTATTGAGGTCGTTCTGAAGCTTGGCCGTGTCTCCCGAAAAATCCCGTTCGGCAAATTGGTCAACATCCCTCCAGTAGTTGGCTCCTAACAGATCATCAATGATTTTAAAAGAATTACCCCGATAATTTCTGAAAATAACGCCCCCCGTAAGATTCAGATAAGGAAGCACCTGATACTTCAGGGTAGAGTTGAAAACAATATTTCGTTGATCCGTACGCCGATTTTCAAGGATGTATCGGGCACTTTTGCCTTCGAGATTGCTCAGATAGTTGATTTGATACAGGCGATCCCAGTTGAATTGGCTCACCTCGGGAGAAGTCTGCCATTGACTGGCAATAAGGTCTTTGGTGCTCTGGTCAGGAGCGTAGGAAGGCAAGTAACGATAATAATCAGGCCGGGGATCGGGAGCATTGTACCAATTGGGTGCTATGCTTCCATTATATCCAAAATTAAAAGCCAATCCATTGTTCCACTGTAACTTATCTGAAAAATTACCATAATGATTCAGCAGGATCATAGGCTCATGAAAATCCTTAATCCTGCTATTGCGTTTCTCTCCATTCTGATAGCCCCAGTAAGGGTTGTAGAAATTAGAGCCGGCCAGGTTGAAAACCTCCTGAGTAGCAGGCCCTTGCTGGCCGCGACGAGTAGGCGAACCGTAAATGGTGAGTGCCAGACTGTGATGAGCATTCAGCTTTTTCTCTACACCCAGGAAATAAGCCCAGGCATCGTAGAAAACACCTTCGATAAAGCCTTCATTTCCCCACCGACGAGAACCACTAAAGGTAAAAGCCCATCCATCCGGACGCAGACCTGTGGAATAGGTATACATCAAACGATGAACATAGGTGCGGTTACTCAGCGAATAGGTTAGTTTGGTCTGAGCCCGGTGCAACGAAGGACGGGTAACAATGTTGGTGCTCCCCCCCAGGCTTCCGAAAGTGAAGGGAGCCAACCCCATACCATTGACAACTTCCTTGTTTCGGGTAGCATCGTTCAGCCCTCCCCATTCCGACCATGAGGCACGTCCCGTCTCTGGATCGTTGACAGGAATGCCATTCATGTAAACTGAAAGATTCTCATTGTCATAACCTCTGGTCTTAAAAAACATAGGGCCAAAGGTGTAGGCAGCTGTGTTACTGAATACATCGCTGCCAGCGCTCAACAAAGCAGAACCTGCCTGCGTACGGTTGTCTTCTTCGTTCTCCAGGGTGATAAGAACTACATCAGAGAGTCCCTGATCGGTTTCGCTGGTAATTTTTTTCAACTGAATAACCCCTAAATCCAAGGGCTGACCTGTAAATTGCACAGCCATGGAATAAGGCTCGTAACCCTCGGCTTCAAACCATATACTTAGCCGCCCAGCCTGCAAACCACTTAAAACAAATACACCCTTTTCATCGGTAGTCGCAGTTTTTCCCGGCAAACGCACTGTCGCACCCGCCAGTGCTTGTCCACCTGGCTCATCCTGAAGTATCCCCTTCAGGCTCCATGACTCTTGCGCTTGCAATAAAAGTCCATTAAGCATGAAAATTGAAAAGAACAAAATGACTTTTTTCATTGACATCTGGATAAGTCTATAATTTTTACGTTAGTTTTTTGTATTCCCAGAGCAGGGAAAAGTTTACAAAGAAACAAAAAAATCTGTTTTGCTCAGTCGTCGTATCTTGAAATTTTTATGTATTTACGTAATATTAATAATTTTGCACTTTTCGACCCAGAAATCAACTTTATGAATACTACTCACTACCCGCTGAACGCGAAAAACTTTTTAAGAAGTGTCCTGGTTATTTTAATGCTGCACCAGGGGCTTGTAAAGGCTCAACAAATAAACAACGGAGAGTTGGCCTGTGTAGCCTTTTATAATCTTGAAAATCTATTTGATACCATCGACAGCCCCGACACCGATGACCGGGAGTTCTTACCCGAGGGTACCAATCAATGGAACAGTAAAAAGTACGCTGTTAAACTCAAAAATATGGCGGAAGTCATCGGCCAAATTGGCGATGAGTATATAACTGGCGGCCCAACCATCATTGGTCTGGCCGAAGTGGAAAATCGGGGAGTGCTTGAAGATCTTATAAAAACACCGCCACTGAAGGGTCGGGGTTATGGAATCGTTCATTTTGACTCACCCGATCCAAGAGGCGTGGATGTGGCCTTATTGTATAAATATAAAGACTTTAAAGTACTTGAAGCCCAGGCAGTACCTCTGCGCATGGCCGACAATCCCCGTTTTCGCACCCGCGATCAATTGGTGGTAAGTGGCTTGCTATACGGCGATACTATACATATCATCGTTAATCACTGGCCTTCGCGCCGAAGTGGACCTGAATTTAGAGCGGCAGCTGCATCCCTCAGCCGCAAACTGGCCGACTCCCTGATGACTATCCATCGCGGTGCCAAAATCATCATCATGGGCGACCTCAACGACGACCCTACCGATCCTAGCCTTACCCAATACCTTAAAGCTAAAGGGTCGAAAAAAGAACTGCAACCCGGCGACCTTTTCAATCCCATGGTGGAACTCTTTAAAAAAGGTGTTGGATCGCTGGCCTATCGCGATGCCTGGAACCTTTTCGACCAGATCATTGTTTCAGAACCCCTTGTAAATAAAAAAAATAAGGGCTATTATCTCTACGCCACCCGCATTTTCAGCAAACCCTTCATGTTTACGGCAGAAGGACAATATGCAGGCTACCCTTTCCGAACCTTCGCAGGTGGTGCTTGGGTAGGCGGCTATAGCGACCACCTTCCTTCCTTTATCATCCTTAGAAAAAAATAGTCCTTTATATGTCCCCAAAAAAACTATTGGCGATCTTGCTTGCAGCAGGGCAGGTAGTATCATCATTTGCTCAGGGTATATTTTTCACTGAAAAACCCTACCCTGTGTCCATCACACAACATAACATCACTCTGCAATGGAAAACCAATCAACCTACTGCAGCCGGAGCTTATTACGCTGAGTCGTTACCGACTAAATTTCTGCTTCAAACCACCAAAACAGAGGATTCAGTTCATCAGATTACAATTCCCGTAAGTGGTCCTTCAATACTCGTTAAAGCAGTTCCTTTTAGCATATACGGTAACGACACCTTGCGTGGGGATACCTTGGTGATGATGAGCCAATCGGCTTCCACTGGCCAAATCAAAGTGTTTTTCACCCGGCCCGTAGATGTCTCGGTTTCCACCGGAAACCCTGCGGTTTATCTGCCGGGTACAGCACCTGATACCGTAATCGCCTTAATCAAAAAAGCGAAAAAAAGCATAGACCTGGCTATCTACAACATGAACATCGACCAGATAGGCTATGCACTCAATCAGGCCAAGGCAAGGGGTGTAAGAGTTAGGGTGATTTACGACGGAAGCACTTCCAACAGCTCTATTTATGTCCTTCAGGGCATACCCACCCTTGCCAGCCCCCAGGGAAGTTCATACTCCATTATGCATAACAAATTTCTGGTGATTGACTGTGACACCGACAATGCAGATGACGCATGGCTGCTTACGGGCAGTATGAACTTTACCACAAACCAGGTAACCACCGACGCCAACAATTTCCTTATCATTCAGGATAAAAGCCTGGCTTTGGCCTATCGTATGGAATTTGAAGAAATGTGGGGAGGCAGCGGCGACCAGCCCAATCTCGCAGCATCGAAATTCGGACCTTACAAAACCAACAATACACCGCACTATTTTAACATCGGAGGCCGGCCCGTTGAAAGCTGGTTCAGTCCTTCCGACGGTGTTACCGCCAAAATTAAAGCAGCCATAAATAGTGCCAATACCAGTCTTTTCATTCCCACCAATCTCATTACCCGCGACGATCTGGCCGATGCCATAGCACAACGTCGGGCACAAAATGTTATGACCAAGGTGATAGTAGATGATGACGCTTCATGTACATCTTCGGTAGTGAGCACCCTCACGCAGGCCTTAGGAAGCAATTTCCGCGAAACCAGCGAAAGTGGATTGCTGCACCACAAGGCATTGATAGCCGATGCACTGAATCCCCTATCCAATCCGCTGGTTCTTACCGGCTCGCACAACTGGAGCAACAATGCTGAAAACAGAAACGACGAAAATACCCTTATCATTTACGATGCCCAGATTGCTAATCTCTATTATCAGGAGTTTGCAGCCCGTTTTAAAAATTCAAAAATCATAGCTTCCAATCCCAAACTCGACCTGGGCCCCGATATCACTGTATGTGCAGGACAAAAGGTGATTATCGATGCAGGAAAAGGATTTACTTCTTACACCTGGTCAAATGGGGGCTATGGCAGCCAGATTTTGCTCGATACTACAGGAGTAGGCGCCACCAGCCTCACAGTGGGATGCACAGTTAGCAATGCCTTTGGCACCCAAACGGACCAGATTACTGTTACTTTTACTTTGTGCACTGGTTTAGAAGAACCTAGGGATACGCATGAAGACCTTTGGGTTTTCCCTAACCCAGCAGAAGATTTTATAAACATCCGAAATCAGCCAGCCGTGGGCACACTCCTGGTAAGTATTTTCGATGTAAATGGGAAAAAAGTCTGGCAAAGCATTTATGATGCCTCAGTGCACGAAATACGCCTATTAACAGGTGGGCTAAAACCAGGACTCTATATTATCAGCGCTTCATCTGCTAAATCCACAC
This sequence comes from Bacteroidales bacterium, assembly GCA_049969475.1. Taxonomy (GTDB): domain Bacteria; phylum Bacteroidota; class Bacteroidia; order Bacteroidales; family TTA-H9; genus UBA2030. The sequence goes on from JBMFOU010000021.1 coordinate 34,578, forward strand.
ATACAGCACGTTTCCTTAAAAAATAAAATATCTGTACCAGCAGGCGTATCTTTGCAGGGCGAATTCAGTTCAATGAACGAACTTATCATTCACTGTGAAGATACCTCGCTTCCTCCTGCAATAGTTTGGAAAGAAGTCCTTATGCTTTCCCGTAAGGGAATAGCAATCATTTTGGGAGAAACAGAAGGCATAGCGGATTCCACCCTAAAATCTGCATTTTCTAAACTCAGTAAGGAAGAACAGGAAAGAGCGCAAAAAATGCGTAGAGAAGACCAGCGCATTACCTTTATTATCAATCACGCGCTTTTACGGCTCATGCTCTCTTCAGTCACTGGAGAAAGACCCCAAAACATCCTTATACAGCAAGACCCACAGGGAAAACCTTTTGCTCCGGAACCTTTCCCTCATTTCAACCTCTCCGACTCAGGCACTGTTTTTCTTCAGGGTTATGCACCTCATCCCCTGGGGGTAGACCTTGAGCTGATTGACCCGGACATGGATTATGAACCCATAGCCGGTCGCTTTTTCACCCTGCGCGAAATCCGGCACATCCATCGCTCCGGACGCCCCTGGTTTTTTAAATACTGGACCCGCAAAGAAGCCCTGCTTAAAGCCACGGGTCAAGGAATTATCGATTCTTTGCACTGCATTGAGGTGGTAACAGGTATCAACCTCATGGGGCAGAGATGTCGCAGCCACCTTCCTCTTCCCGATAGGGGATATTTCTCCATCCAGTCTTTTCCAATTTCATCTTTTTACGTTTCAGCAGCCTCAGCTCATAAAGATCGCATTGAGGGTATATGCCGGCTTACTCGGCATGAAATCGAGGAAATCCTCTCCGAATGAAAATAATTCTACTCACTCAAAACCTGATACAGCCACCCTTTATCGAGGATATGCTTAAGGAGGTGGAGAATGTGCCCGATCTGCACATCATAGCCTGTCTGCTTCATTCACCACCCGAAGCCTCGCTGCTTGAAAAACTTCGTCGGCATTGGAAAAAAGGAGTAAGAGGATACCTGGTGGTATTGATTCTCCAAGCTCTTTCGAAAAAAATCAAGAATAAAATAATCAAAAAAACTCCCCCTTCATTCAATCTGCATAGTTGGGTCAATCAACGAAACATCCCTTTACTTAAAATCTCCCATCTCTATGCTCCTGACACCCTACAAATGATCAGGGATTTAAATGCTGAAGCAGCTATTCTGGCCGGCTATCATCTGATTGTAAAAGAGTCGTTTATCAACTTATTTCCCAAAGGCGTATTGTCCTATCACTATGGTGACTTGAGAAAATATCGGGGTCAACCGGCGGGTTTCTGGGAGTTATATAATAATGAAAAAGAATTTAGGGTTACTGTGCAGAAGATCAGAAAAGGTATCGACAACGGGATTCCTGTGGTTGAGAAGATTTTCCCCCTCCAACCCCATACCACCCTTTCCGACCTTGACCGAATGGTGGAAAAAACCTGCGCAGGACTCATGAGCCAGGCACTATTTCGCATTGCCTCCCCAGATTATGTGGATGAAATCCCAGAAACCTATGGAAAACTATATTCAATACCCCGCCTGAGGCAGTGGTTGTGGTTTCAATGGATGATGACTTTAAAAAAAGTACGAGGGAAAAAAGAATAGCGGATCAGGAACCCGTAGTATCAGATTCCTGGCCAAACCAAGTACCCTCATCTTCCTCATTAAGAGCCGATAAAGAATATTTTCGGCGAAACGCATTTTCATCTTTAAGAAAATTACGTTCAGCCTCCGCGAGCTTTACAAACATGGCCCTTCTGAGTCGTTGAAGCCTCAGCTCGTCAGCATCACTCAATTCACCCGGACGTGAAACTATTTTTGCCATAGACTGAACCTCCTGGTTAAGCACCTGCTGATATATACTCATCAGTCTGAGAGCTGCCTTTAGTAAAATACTATCTCCCCGAAATGGCCCTAACTCCTGAAGTTTGTAAACAGCGTTTTCTGCATAATCCAGAGTCTCATGATAAGCCTTCCAAAGTAAGGTCGAGTCAAGCTCCTCCGAATACCTTGTAATATCGTAGATGCGTCCAGCTAGCTCCGTCTGTATTTGTTCCACTGAAGCGACATATTTTTCTGGTCCGGAGGTAAAACCACATCCTGCTAACACGAAAAGAAATATTATCAGAAAACGAACCGAATTACGCATAAATGAAAGCCACAATTTTTTCGAGCCATGCCGCATCTACCTCATCAAAAGCAGCGTAAGAGGTACTATCTACATCCAATACGCCGACAACTTTTCCCTCCGGATGAAAAACCGGTACCACAATCTCTGAGTTGGATCGCGAGTCGCAGGCTATATGCCCTGGAAATTCATGAACATCGGGGACCACAATGGTTTCTGCTCTATTAATTCCAGCCCAGCACACTCCTTTATTCCTCTCAAGTACCTGACAGGCAACAGGACCCTGATAGGTGCGGACAATCAACTCGCCGTCAGTGAGCATATAAAAGCCTGTCCAGAAAAAATAATCCATTTTATGGTGAAGCAATGCCACAATAGTTGCCATGCGGGCTTCCGGATTCCTCGTTTTGGTGAGCAAATCCTTCAATTGGTCGTAAATGCGCTTATAGCGGCCCTCCTTTTTTGTCTTTTCCATCACTAATTTTTTGGCGAAATTAAAAGTTTCTCAATAATCTGATCAGGAGTTCTGAGTATAAGAAAACGCCTACATACTTCTTAAGTGAATTAATGCTTCGCCAAACAAGCAAAAGATTAAGACAGCAAACGCAAAGCCTCACGCCGGCTGAGCGGACGCAGAGAATGAGTTTCCACCAATTGTCGGGTATGCTGCGGATAGGTCCGACTTAGCTGACGCAAAGCCCAACCAATGCCTTTTTCAATAAAGCACTCCTTCACCTGAATGAGTTCTTCAATATATTCAAACAAAAGATCAATGTCGGTACGCTCCTTCCAGTTAAGTTGAAATAACAAAGCCGTGCGTTGCAGCCAGATATTATTGCTATCCATCCACAGGCGAGTGCGTGGCCTCATTTCGTCTTTAAAATGCAAAAAATACTGACCGGCCAGATGCGTTGCTATGAAATCGACCGTATCCCACCACGAGCGGTTAATTATCATGTATTCAATAACTTCTATATCAGCAGGCAGGGGCTTTTTCATCACCCTTTCAGCCACTTCCACCCCAAAATATTGCATCTCGCGTTAGGGTCGCTCCCAGCAGTACTCCACAAACTCAAAAATGTATTTATGCGTTGGTAGTCCTTGCATTTTTAAATAATGCCTGAGGATTTCACGACGGGCCGGAGCCTTCACCCCAATAAATTCACTTATGTGACGCATATAGGCCGAAGCCCCCTGTGCTACGGCTGGATCGGCCTGTGATTTGAGAAGCTCTTCAAAACCTGTTACATATTCAATCAACGAACTTTGCAAGGGCTTCTATCTTAAAGCATGGGGAAAAAAGCACGTGGAATATGATGAATCTCATTGCCCTGAGGGGTAATAAGCACTGATACGATATCGAAACGGGTTTCGCCGTCGAATTTATGCAAGCGTATGTATTGATTAGCACAGCGTATAAGGGCCTTTTGCTTTACACGACTCACAAAAGCCTGAGGCTCGCCAAAATAGTTGGTTTTTCTGGTTTTTACCTCTACTATCACCAGTTCTTCTCCATCGCGCGCTATCAGGTCTATTTCGTCCTTCCCAAAACGCCAGTTGGTGGCCACAATCTGGAAACCTTTCTTTTTCAGAAATTCAGCGGCCAGTTCTTCCCCGGTTTTCCCTAATTCGTTATGTTCGGCCATAAGTAATTAATTAACAATAACTAAACGTTACTTCCCCTTTAGTAACCTTTAATTCAACATTTGCCCCCAGAATTAATGGCTGATTAAAGGGAAGATGCCCGGCTGGGAACCCCATACAAATCGGAAAATCAAATTCTTCAACGATTTGCCGAAACAGCATTTCGGCCGACCAGCCCATCCCAGGGTCTCCATCTTTCATTTCACTCAGCCCACCTACAATCAATCCGGCTAGATGGTCAAATTTACGGGCACGCTTCATACTATGAAGCATACGATCGAGCCGGTAAAGGTATTCTCCCACATCTTCCAAAAATAACCAACTCCCATCGGTATCGGGTTCATCGGGTGACCCCAGAAGACTAGAAAGAATAGCCAGATTTCCACCCACAAGCTTTCCGCGAGCCCTGCCTTGCCGATTGAGCGGATGCCCGGGTAGCCTCAGTACCGGTCGTTGGCCGGCAGCCATGTCCAGCAGCAATACCACACCGCTTTCTTCTGAATTTGCAAAGGCAGCAGCCATAGGACCGTGAATGCTCTGAAAATTCAATCCCTGGAGCCGGGCATGTAAATGGGTTATATCACTGAAGCCCACCACCCATTTCGGATGCGACAAAAAATCTTTCATGTTGAGCTGATCGATGATTCTCACCAAACCATAGCCTCCCCGCGCCATCAACACCATCCTGCATTCCGGATCGTCCATGGCCTGCTGTAAGTCGCTGAGCCGTTCTTCGTCGGTACCGCTAAACATATGCCATGCTCCCAAGGCATGCGGCATTATTTCGACGCTGTAACCTGCTGCTTGTAAAAAAGTTGCCGCCTGTTCTATTTTCTCAGGAGCTATGCGCCCGGCCGGAGCTGTTATAATCACTTTATCGCCCTTACTAAGCGGGGGGGGGGCAATACAATCAATGTTCATGCTAAAAGTTTCTGCGAAAGTACTAAAGGAAAAAATTCCTGTTAACTAGCCAACCCCTTTTGCTCTAAATGTTGATTTTCATTCAACACAAAATAAGATTATTCCGTGCCAGATTTATTCCGGCAATAGGTTGATTTACTCGAAAATTCCATACACATGCGTACTTAAAGGCGCTATAATGGCCCAAATGCCTATGGTGGTTGGCTGCGCATCGCTATGTAGGTAACTATGTTTTGATAATCAACTTTCTGAATTAAAAAAAGACTGCCCCGATTAGAGACAGCCTCTTATGTTTAAGAAGACTAAAAATTGCTACTTGATATTTTCACTCAGGGGCAATCCATATTCCTCAACCATGCGGATATTCATTTTTTCGAGCTCATCGAGGACAGGATTGTAAAGCTCGGGTAACACAGGACGATATACACCTGTGAGGCTAATCTGGCCCTCCAGAATCATCTGAACCCCAATGGCAGCGGGCAGAGCCACGGTACGGGCCACGCTGGTGTCGGTGGCTGGTGTTCCAAAATCGAGCATGCGAGAACGAATCACTTCCTGCTTGCCATCGGGATAGCTGGCCAGGAAGGTATGCTGCATCACTACCATATCCCGCTCATTGGGGCCCAGTTCCATTTTCGCAATCATCAGATCGGAAGTAATTTCAAAGGGAGAGTCTTCACCCCGGTTCATGGGTTTTTGTTCAAAGAGTCCGAGCCATTCCATGGCGTCAAGCGCATGGGCATGATAGTCGAGATGCAGATAATCGGCTACTTTCCTGCGAATATCTTTTGCATCGGCAGCTCCAATCATCATGGCCACAAATTCTGCATAAGTTTTACCTGTAAAATCGTACTTGTCGTAAGAAATAAGTCTCAGCGCCTTCATGGCATCGAGGGTTTCGCACCAACCCGGATAACGGAAGGTACCCCGCATCATGGTCTGAGCTTCCGGAATTCCATAAATATCGATGTAACTTACTGAGTCTCTGTTGGGATAAACCTCCAACATGCCCACTTCGGGAAAGTCGACCTTCAGCGGATTTTTAAAGAGGTCTTCTGTAGGTATCTGATGAATTTTACCATGCCTCAGGTAGCGGGCATCGTTGTTGCCGGCCATAACAACCCCCTTGGGGCTCCAGGAGAATTTGTACTTAAAAGGATTGTTGGCAGCTTCGGGTGCCGGCAAGGCTCCACATATGCTGTAGAATTCTTCAACTTTTCCGCCTATTCCGTGAATATGATCAATAATTCGCATCGCCGACATGTGGTCGATACCCGGATCGAGCCCCAACTCATTCAGAATAATAATCCCTGCCTCTTTAGCAGCAGCATCCAGGGCCTGCATTTCGGGTTTCACATACGAGGTGGTAACCATGTGTTTCTTGCGCTTCAGGCAGGCTTTTGCTACAGTCAGATGATGAATCCACGGCAGCAGACTCACCGTCAGGTCATGGGCTGCCACCATGGCATCCAGGCCGGCTTCATCTTCTACCGTCCAGGCCACAGCTTTACCATTGGGGTGCCCGGCTATCATCTCATCGGCCTTGGAACGCGTACGGGTAGCTACGGTTACCTCAAAACCTTTTTCCAGTAGGTATTTTACAATGGGCTTAACAACAAGACCTGCCCCTAAAATCAAAACTTTTTTCATAAAAATAAAAATGTGTTTGGTGTTTTACTTGATATACTTCGTAAGGTATGCGTATTCAGGAGTAAGTTTACCTCTGTAAACGATAAGGGCCCTTCGAATGGGAGCTGGTAAACCTGCATCGTCGGGGTTATCGGCCTTGTAATTGGCATGTGCAATGGCTTTCACAAAGGGACGAAGCATAGTACTGAAAGCAATAGAAGAATCGCGGGGAAGTTCGGTGGGCAGTATGTCAACAGCCATTACCTGCAATCCTTCCGTTTCATATCCAAATGTAATATCATGCTTTTCAGGGCTATATACATAAATTGGATCGTCCGGCTCCGCACCTTGTAGAGTAGCCTCCACTGAACCATTCGGATCGCAAGTAATGTCGCCCACCACCAACAATTTGGGACGCGCTCCAGCACGATGATGCTTAAGCATGTATTCTCGGGTAAGAATTTTTGGATAACGGGCGTCCCAATACATGCCATTGATTAGCACACTCAGGTGGGGCAAGTATTGCTCAAAAATCCCCCGATAACCTTCCGGATGACGATAATAATCTTCCAGGTCGAAGGAATGTTGGGGTTCTAATGGCGCGCTGATATGCTCTTCGCGAAAAGTTATGCGATAAATAAGGTCTTTACGATAATTACCAGATTCTTTAAGTTTCAACAAATCTTCAGGTAAAATCTCCTGCGTAGGCAGCAAGGATAAAATCTCCTGAACACCACCCGAAACATTGCCATAACCCGTTACCCCTATAGTAAAGGGGGCAAGTTCGGCTGGAAATCCCTGGATGGCAATTTCAAACCCCACTTTAGAAATAGCCTGACGGGCCTCTTCCAGATGGCTATAATGGTGAGCCTGCTTCAGATGCAAAAAAGGAGTCTCGTAGCCATAATACTTCAGCCTCAAACCCAGCGCCCATAAAGTGTTGATGGCTCCAGCCAGCCCGGCAAACCGACCAAAAAAAATCAGGCGTTTGCCCAGCCCGTCAGTAATTTTCTCGTAGTCAATCAAGCTGCATCCCAGCTCCAGAATTTTACGAAGCATGGGCATATTATAGGACTGGCCCTTAATGACATGAGAAAAAAAGATATAGGTTTTCTCTGGCTCCAGGGCTTCAATAGGTATTTCCTTTACTCCGAAAATTATTTCTGCCTCCTTAAGATCAGGCACTATTTTTGCCCCTGCTTTTACATATTCCTCATGGGTGAATATTCTTTTGGGTGACTCCTGGACCAATACTTCCAAACCCTGTTCTTTGATAAATCCTTCCACATGGCGCGGAATAAGTGGCGTGCGACGCTCCGCCTTGTATTTGTCTTCGTGCCTGATTCCTATCCTCACAGACATATATATTGAGTTAAAAAACGTTTCAGAAAACGTTTGCAAACATACAAAAAACCGTAAATTGCCCAAGTTTTAATCACCAACAACCCATGAAATATGAAAAAACTCTTGCTATTTATCTGGATTATAGTTCTATGGTCGTTGAAACTGTTTCCCCAGGGCTCCAATCTGGTAGTTTTCTCAGAAAATGGAGAACGATTTTTTCTGATAATGAATGGTTTGAGACAAAACGATGAGGCCCGCACCAATGTAAGAATTACAAGTCTAACGGCCCCCAGCTATAAAGTAAAGGTTATATTTGAAAATCCATCCCTAAAAAGCATTGACAAAACCGTCTATTTTGCTGAAGATGAGAGTGTAGAAGCAACCTATGTTATTAAAAGAGATCGAAAAAACCGGCTTGTATTAAGGTTTATGAACCAGGCGCCTCTGGCAAACTACACTCAGACGGTTCCCGACCAATATGTTATTCCTTACCACACCACTCCTTTGCCCCCCCAGGCGGACCCTAATGTTTTGCCGCAAGGTCAGGGAGGCATCAACGTTTCGGTAAATGATCCCAACACGGGATTTAACATGAATATTGGAATTAACTCATCTGGTCAGCAGGGAAATTATCCTTATCCGCCTCAGGGGCAATACCCGCCACAGAGTCAATACCCACCTCAGGGACAATCTTTTCCACCAACAGGGCAATACTATAATATGCCTGGATATTCCGGCCCTATTGGTTGCCCCTGGCCCTTGCCGCAGGAACAGTTTGAGAGTGTGCTCCAGTCGATTCGTTCTAAAGCTTTTGAAGACAGCCGCTTAACCATTGCCAAACAGGTAATTGATGCCAATTGTTTGCTTTCGGCCCAGGTAAAACAGATCATGCTGTTGTTCAGTTTTGAAGGAACCCGTCTCGAGCTGGCCAAGTATGCTTATGGACACACTTATGACCCAGGCAATTACTATATGCTCAATGATGCCTTCACTTTCGAGTCCTCTATTGAAGAACTCAACAACTACATTCGTCAGCAGGGTCCTGCCGGTCAGCAAATCCGACCTCTGCCTCCGGTATATGGCGGAGGGCCGGCCTATACAGGCCCCGTGGGTTGCCCCTATCCCATCAGTGCCCAACAATTCGACCAGGTACTGAACTCCATTCAGAGCAAATCTTTTGATGATTCTAAACTCACCATCGCCAAACAGGTGATTAGCTCAAATTGCTTATGGACGACCCAGGTAAAGCAAATCATGTTGCTTTTCAGCTTTGAATCGACTCGTCTCGAGTTGGCTAAATTCGCTTACGGCCATACCTACGACATAGGCAACTACTATATGCTCAACGATGCCTTTTCTTTCGAGTCGTCCATCGAAGAGCTGAACAACTACATTAAAGGTTTTAAATGGTAATGCAATCCATACTCGCTAACAATTCATTAACAGCCGGCTACCTTGCCGGCTGATTTTTTTTATGTAAAATTGCAGAGTCAATCATATTAAACAACACCAAAATCGAACAAAGCATGAAAAGACTATTAATCTTTGCTTCTGCATTATTTCTGCTTGCAGCTTGTGGAACCAGGCAAACCCAACAACTTCCCAAAGTAACCTTCGACCTGACTGAACTCGAAACCATGGCACCCCAATTTGTGGGGCAGGAAATTACCCTGAGCGGAACCGTTGACCATGTCTGCAAGCATGGAGGGGGCCGTATGTTTTTGGTAGGAAGCAAACCCTCGGCCCGCATTCGCATTGATGCTGGCGAAAACATGCAATTCGATGCAGCATGGGAAGGAAAAACCGCTTATGTAACTGGAATTTTAGAAGAACTTCGCATCGATAGCGCTTATCTGGCCCAATGGGAGCAGGAAGTTAAAGAGAAAAAGGGTGGCGATCACAGCTCAGGTGTACACATGGGCGAAGCCGGTCATGAGAAAGAAGAAGAAGGCGATATAGCTGCTGAACTTCAAAGGATTGAAGACTACAGAACCGCCATTATTGATAGCGGAAAAGATCATCTTTCGTTCTATTCCCTCAAATGCACCAGGTATGTGCTGGCCGACGAAAACGAAAATGAAGAGGCCAAAGAAGACACCGTTAAATAATGTCAATAATTTGAGGAAATATTTAAAACCTGGCCTCCCGGCCGGGTTTTTATGTTCCCTGCCAAAGATTTTTTATCTTGACTTTGTCTGACTACTAACCCCAAAAACGAAGTTATGAATTGGCTGAAAAATTGGAGGAAATACAACCGGGCAATTCACCGCGATCTGGGTTATCTATTTTTTGCCATGACCGTAATTTATGCTCTTTCAGGTATTGCCCTCAATCACATTAATGATTGGAATCCTAGCTATATCATCACTAACAAAACCGTCATGCTGGCACCAGTGACCCAACCCGAATCGCTTACCCGGCAAAACATAAGCGATATGCTGGTGGCCTGTGGAGAGAAACCTAAATTCAAGAAACACTACATGCCATCAGAAAATATCCTGAAAATCTTTGTAGATGGAGGGACCGTGATGATAAACACCGAGACGGGCGAAGCCACAGTAGAGCGCATCAACCGCCGTCCCATTTTTCATACCGTCAATTTCCTTCATTATAATCCCGGCCGCTGGTGGACCTGGGCCTCAGATATTTTTGCCGGTGCTCTCATCTTATTGGCTTTCACGGGCCTTTTTATTCTTAAAGGAAAAAATGGTATCACCCGAAGGGGAGCTGTACTTACCATTCTGGGCATTCTTATTCCAGTGATTTTTTTGGTTTTATACTATCATTAAGCTCAAAAAAAGACTGGTCCGAGCATTTCCGACCAGTCTTTTTATTTATCGGGAAAATAACTTCTTAAGAAAATTTCTCATCAGGCCATGCCGGTGGGCCCCAGGTTCATTGGGAATCCTCCTCCATCAGGGCCGGTTTCCCTTATCTCGCCATGCACCTGCTCATACTTGGCAATATTGTCGCGCAAGGCACGCAGCAAGCGTTTGGCATTCACCGGAGTCATGATGATCCTTGAGCGAACACGTGCCTTAGGCATTCCAGGCAGTGCACTCAGAAAATCAACCAGAAATTCAGAGTCGGAGTGGGTAATGATGGCGAGGTTTGAATACGTTCCGGTGGCAACATCCTCTGGAAGGTCTACCTGTATCTGATTGGGCTGGGGCTTTTTATTATCCATGTACCTGATTGTTAAGAGTTTATTATATTATGATTAATCCCTTTTGGAGGCTTCGAGTGCATCCCAGTCTTCACTTAGACCCACCATGAGGTTCTCATACTCGCGCAAACCGGTTCCGGCAGGGATAAGGTGTCCTACGATAACGTTTTCCTTGAGACCCTGCAGGGTATCGATTTTCGCATTGATGGCAGCCTGGGTAAGCACTTTGGTGGTCTCCTGGAACGAAGCCGCTGAGATCCAGCTCTTGGTCTGCAAGGAGGCACGGGTAATACCCTGCAATACCTGACGAGCCGTAGCAGGACGGGTATCGCGGGCCTCAACCAGCTTCTTGTCTTTACGACGCAACTGCGAGTTTTCTTCCCTCAGTTTGCGGGCGGTAATTATCTGGCCAGCTACCAGATTGGGGCTATCGCCAGGATCCACAACCACTTTCTTGCCAAAGAGCCAGTCGTTTTCGTCCTGGAAATCCGGTTTGTTTACCAATTCACCTTCAAGGAACTTGCTATCGCCAGGATCTTCTATCTCTACCTTACGCATCATTTGGCGAACAATGACCTCAAAGTGTTTGTCGTTGATTTTTACACCCTGTAGACGATAAACTTCCTGGATTTCGTTAACTACATACTCTTGCAGAACCATAGGACCTTTAATAGCCAGAATATCGGCCGGCGAGATAGCTCCTTCAGAGAGGGGCTGTCCTGCTTTCACATAGTCGTTTTCCTGCACGAGGATTTGCTTGGTTGTGGGTATCAGGTAGGTCTTTTCCTCGCCCGTACGGTTGGTGATAATTAATTCACGATTGCCACGCTTAAGTTTTTTACCGAAGGTGACAATACCATCAATTTCGGCAACGCGGGCCGGGTCGGTGGGAATACGTGCTTCGAAGAGCTCGGTTACCCTGGGCAGACCACCGGTGATGTCGCCGGTTTTACCCACAGCGCGCGGAATCTTCACCAACAATTCACCAGCTTTAATAGGCTCTCCATTTTCTACCTGAATGTGAGCACCTACCGGTATGTCGAACACTTTGATCTCTTCTCCTTCTGGAGTAAGAATACGAATGGCCGGGTTTTTCACCTTTTGACGGCTCTCGATAACTACTTTGTACGGGTGACCGGTTTGCTCAGCGGATTCTGTCTTGTAGGTTACGCCATCCACGAGGTTATGATACGCCACGATACCCGTGACGTCGGATACAATCACAGCATTGTAAGGATCCCAGTCGCAAATGAGGTCCCCTTTCTTCACCAGGTCGCCGCTCTTCACATACAGGTGTGCTCCATAAGGAATATTGGCGGTTGTAAGCACTACTTCAGTCTTGGGATCGATGATACGCATTTCGGCCGAGCGTCCAATGACCACTTCGTAGCTCTGACCTGCATCTGAGGTATATTCTACTGAACGTAGTTCATCAATCTGCAGACGACCTTCGTGCTTGGCTTCGATTTTTGAAGTCATGGCAATGTTACCTGCTACCCCCCCTACGTGGAACGTACGCAATGTAAGCTGCGTACCAGGTTCACCGATTGACTGGGCGGCTATAACTCCCACGGCTTCACCCTTTTGCACCAACTTGCCCGTAGCCAGGTTACGCCCGTAGCAAAGGGCACACACACCGTTTTTCGATTCGCAGGTCAGCACCGAACGAATATCCACCGATTCAATACCCGACTGCTCTATACGGGCAGATAATTCTTCATTCAGCTCCTGGCCGGCTGCAGCGATAAGTTCACCCGTTTGCGGATGGTATACATCGTGGAGGGCCACACGACCGAGAATGCGATCGTAAAGGCTTTCCACAACCTCTTCGTTTTTCTTGAGGGCAGTAACGGTGAGTCCACGCAGGGTCCCGCAGTCTTCCTCATTAATAATAACATCGTGAGCTACATCCACCAGACGACGGGTCAGATAACCAGCGTCGGCCGTCTTAAGTGCGGTATCGGCCAGACCCTTGCGGGCACCGTGCGTTGAGATGAAGTACTCAAGCACCGACAGGCCTTCCTTAAAGTTAGAAATGATGGGGTTTTCAATGATTTCTCCGCCTTCCGAACCCGATTTCTTGGGCTTGGCCATCAGTCCACGCATACCAGCTAACTGACGGATCTGCTCCTTCGAACCGCGGGCCCCAGAGTCAAGCATCATGTAAAGAGAATTGAAACCCTGCTTGTCTTTCACCAACTGGTCCATCAGCGACATGGTCAAGCGGCTGTTGGTGTGGGTCCAGATATCGATAATTTGATTATATCTTTCGTTATTGGTGATGAAACCCATGGAGTAGTTAGTCATCACCTCCTCTACTTCCTCATTGGCCTGAGCTATTAACTCATCTTTATTCTCTGGAATAAGAACGTCGCCCAGATTGAACGAAAGCCCTCCACGGAAGGCCGACATAAAGCCGAGTTCCTTAATGTCGTCAAGGAATTTGGCCGTAACAGCTGTGCCTGTACGTTTGATAACCTCAGCAATGATGTCGCGCAGATTCTTTTTGGTAAGCAACTGGTTGATAAATCCCATTTCTTTGGGCACCACCTGATTGAAAAGCACCCGCCCCACAGTGGTTTCGATAAGCTGGCGCTGTGGTGGATTAGTACTATAGTCAGTGATCCTTACTTTGATAATAGCATGCAGATCGACCTTTTTCTCATTATAGGCGATAACTACTTCTTCGGGAGAATAGAAAATCATTCCTTCGCCCTTCACCGGATTGCCGGGCTCCGATTTACGGGCCTTAGTGATGTAGTACAGACCCAGCACCATGTCCTGGGAGGGAACCGTAATGGGAGCACCATTGGCGGGATTAAGGATGTTGTGAGAGGCAAGCATCAGCAACTGAGCTTCGAGGATGGCCGCATTACCCAGGGGCACATGCACTGCCATCTGGTCGCCGTCGAAGTCGGCGTTGAATGCCGTACATACCAAGGGATGCAACTGAATAGCTTTGCCTTCGATAAGTTTAGGTTGGAAAGCCTGAATACCCAATCGGTGCAAGGTAGGAGCACGGTTAAGCAGCACCGGATGACCTTTGAGCACGTTCTCAAGAATATCCCAAACCACCGGATCTTTACGGTCTACGATTTTTTTGGCCGACTTAACGGTTTTTACTATGCCTCTTTCAAGAAGCTTGCGGATAATAAAGGGTTTGAAAAGCTCGGAGGCCATTTCCTTAGGTAGACCGCACTCGTTGAGTTTAAGCTCGGGGCCAACCACGATAACAGAACGACCCGAGTAGTCCACACGTTTACCCAACAAGTTTTGGCGGAATCGACCCTGCTTGCCTTTGAGGCTATCGCTAAGCGACTTCAGGGCACGGTTGCTCTCGGTTCTTACCGAGCTGGCTTTACGGCTATTATCAAACAAAGAGTCGACGGCTTCCTGAAGCATGCGCTTTTCGTTGCGCAAAATCACATCCGGAGCCTTGATCTCAATCAAACGCTTCAGTCGGTTGTTACGGATGATAACCCGACGATATAAATCATTGAGGTCGGAAGTAGCAAAACGGCCCCCATCGAGAGGCACCAAAGGACGCAATTCGGGGGGAATAACGGGTACCACTTTCACAATCATCCATTCAGGCCGGTTTTCTACCCTGCGGTTAGCTTCTCTGAATGCTTCGAATACCTGCAAACGCTTCAGAATTTCCTGTTTGCGTTGCTGCGAGGTTTCTATGCTTGCCTTGTGCCTCAGGTCAAAAGATTCTTTGTCAAGATCTATACGAGAGAGCAAGTCATACAAGGCTTCTCCGCCCATCTTGGCTATAAACTTCCGCGGATCGCTGTCGTCGAGATGCTGGTTATCAGGGGGTAAGCTTTCAATGATATCAAAATATTCCTCTTCTGAGAGAAAATCCAGGTATTTGATACCATCTGCAGCCTTTACGCCCGGATTAATTACAACGTATTTTTCATAGTAGATGATGCTTTCGAGCTTTTTAGTGGGGAGGCCCAGCAAAGCGCCAATTTTATTGGGAAGGGTACGGAAATACCATACATGGGCAACGGGAACCACCAATTGGATATGTCCCATGCGTTCACGCCTTACCTTTTTCTCGGTAACCTCCACACCGCATCGGTCACAAACAATACCCTTGTAGCGGATGCGCTTGTATTTTCCGCAATGACATTCCCAGTCTTTCACCGGACCAAAGATGCGCTCGCAAAAAAGGCCATCGCGTTCGGGCTTGTAAGTTCTATAGTTAATGGTTTCAGGTTTCAGCACCTCGCCATACGACCGCTCCAGAATACTTTCGGGAGAGGCCAGGCTGATGAGCACCTGATTAAAATTGCTGATAGATGCAGTGATCTCTTTTCTATATGCCATTTTCTGATTGGATTATCAAGGTTTAAAAAAACGGTGTCTACCGCTTATTCGAAGGAGATGTTGAGGCCCAGGCCCCTTAGTTCATGTACGAGCACGTTGAACGACTCAGGAATATTGGGCACAGGCATGTTCTCACCACGCACTATAGCTTCGTATGCCTTGGCCCTACCAGCCACATCGTCCGATTTCACGGTAAGTATCTCCTGCAGAATGTTGGCTGCACCAAAGGCTTCAAGTGCCCAAACTTCCATTTCCCCAAATCGCTGTCCCCCGAACTGAGCTTTACCACCCAGGGGCTGCTGCGTGATGAGCGAATACGGACCAATGGAGCGTGCATGCATCTTATCGTCTACCAAGTGATGCAGTTTCAACATGTAAATGTAACCAACTGTGGCAGGCTGGTCGAAACGCTCACCAGTTCCACCGTCGTATAGGTAGGTGGTCCCATTTTCGGGCAGACCGGCCTTGCGCAGGTATTCATTGATCTGGTCGAGGGTTGCACCATCGAAGATAGGAGTTGCAAAACGTAGTCCGAGTTTTTTGCCAGCCCAGCCTAAAATGGTTTCATAAATCTGACCCAGGTTCATTCGCGAAGGTACACCCAAGGGATTGAGCACAATATCCACCGGCGTTCCGTCGGCCAGGAAGGGCATGTCTTCTTCTCGAACAATCTTAGCCACAATACCCTTGTTTCCATGTCGGCCGGCCATCTTGTCGCCTACTGTCAGCTTACGCTTCTTGGCTACATAAACCTTGGCCATCTGAACAATACCGTTGGGCAATTCATCACCTACCGTGGCTACAAACTTCTTACGGTTATAAACCCCGAGAATCTCACGGTAATGAATATTGTAATTGTTGATAAGGGTCTTTATCAGCTCATTCTTGTCCTT
The DNA here is from genome assembly GCA_049969475.1 of Bacteroidales bacterium. Taxonomy (GTDB): domain Bacteria; phylum Bacteroidota; class Bacteroidia; order Bacteroidales; family TTA-H9; genus UBA2030. The sequence continues at coordinate 50,670 of JBMFOU010000021.1, forward strand.
ATCGCTGGTCCATCGGTTAGGATTAACAGTACTGTAATCGATGTCGAAAAGAATCTTTTCGGTGAATTTGGCCTTTTTGGGGACGATTTCTTGCTTAAAGTTGTCGTAAACTCCCTGGGAAGTTCTTCCTTCAAGCAATATCATCAGTTTTTCCACCAGCTTGGTTTTCAATTCGGTGGATTTCTTTCTGAATTCGTCCTCAATCTCCTTCAAAATATCCTTCTCCTTCGACTTCGTCTTCCTTTCCTTGATAGCCCTGGAGAAGAGTTTTTTATCTATTACCACACCCTTCATTGACGGGGGTGCCTTTAGCGAGGCATCTTTCACATCGCCGGCCTTGTCGCCGAAGATGGCCCTTAGTAGTTTTTCCTCCGGAGTGGGATCGCTTTCTCCTTTAGGCGTGGTCTTACCTATAAGAATATCGCCTTCCCTCACTTCGGCACCAATACGAATGAGACCATTTTCGTCCAGGTCTTTCAGCGCTTCGGTACTTACATTGGGTATATCGTTGGTAAGCTCTTCCTGCCCTCGCTTGGTGTCGCGGACTTCGAGGGTAAATTCTTCAATATGAATGGAGGTGTAGATATCTTCCTTAACCACCTTCTCAGAAATTACTATAGCATCCTCAAAGTTGTAACCCTTCCAGGGCATGAAGGCCACCATGAGGTTGCGGCCAAGGGCGAGTTCACCCTGGCTGGTAGCGTATCCTTCGCACAATACCTGTCCTTTGGTCACCCGGTCGCCTTTGCGCACAATAGGACGCAGGTTGATGGTAGTATTCTGGTTGGTACGCTGGAACTTCGTCAGATAATAAGTTTTTACATCATCTTCGAATGAGATGAGACGTTCGAGATCGGTCCTTTCGTAGCGGATGGTAATACGTTTAGCATCCACATATTCCACTACGCCGTCGCCTTCGGCATTAATGAGGACGCGGGCATCGCGGGCTACATCGCCTTCAATACCAGTTCCTACAATGGGAACTTCGGGGTTGAGCAACGGAACTGCCTGACGCATCATGTTCGAACCCATGAGTGCACGGTTGGCATCGTCGTGCTCGAGGAAGGGAATCAACGAAGCAGCGATAGAGGCAATCTGGTTAGGCGCACAGTCAATGAGGTTTACTTCCTGCGGCGAAACGATGGGATAATCGGCCTGGAACCTCACCTTGAGACGCTCAGGCAACAACGTGCCATCTTCGGCCATAGGTGTATTGGCCTGAGCTATAACAAATTTTTCTTCTTCCTCAGCCGATAAATATATAGGCGGTTCTTCGAGTTTTACTCGTCCGTTTTCTACCTTAAAATAGGGGGTTTCGATGAAACCCAGGTTGTTTACCTTGGCAAATACACACAGTGAGGAAATGAGCCCAATGTTGGGTCCTTCCGGGGTTTCGATGGTACAAAGTCGTCCGTAGTGGGTGAAGTGTACGTCGCGAACCTCGAAACCCGCCCTGTCGCGTGTGAGACCTCCGGGCCCCAGCGCAGAAATCCTGCGTTTGTGGGTAACCTCCGAAAGTGGGTTGGTTTGGTCCATAAACTGCGACAATTGGTTGGTACCAAAGAAGGAGTTAATTACCGATGAGAGGGTTTTGGCGTTAATCAAATCGATAGGGGTAAACACCTCATTGTCACGAACATTCATACGTTCGCGGATGGTGCGGGCCATACGGGCCAGGCCAACCCCAAACTGTCCATACAACTGCTCGCCTACCGTACGGACACGACGATTACTTAGATGGTCAATGTCGTCTATTTCAGCCTTGTTGTTCACCATGGCCACCATGTAGCGGATAATGGCTATGATATCCTCCCGGGTCAATACCTTAACTTCTTCAGGAATGTCAAGGCCCAACTTTTTATTTATACGGTATCGGCCTACATCACCCAGGTCGTAGCGCTTGTCGGAGAAAAACAATTTATCGATAATGCCCTTGGCCGTTTCTTCATCGGGCGGGGCAGCATTTCGCAATTGCAGGTATATAAATTCAACAGCTTCTTTCTGCGAGTTGGCAGCGTCTTTCTGTAAGGTATTGAAGATAATGGAGTAATCGAGCTGGTCTTCTTCCTGACGGTGAATTAGAACCGTCTTTACATCCGCATCGAGAATCAGGTCGATGTGGTGAGGTTCTAGTACTGTTTCGCGATCGATGATTACATCGTTACGTTCCATCGAAACCACTTCGCCGGTTTCTTCATCCACGAGGTCTTCAATCCAGGAACGAACAACACGAGCTGCCAGCTTCTGTCCAACGAGCTTTCTGGCCGTGCTCTTGGTAATTTTTACTTCTTCAGCCAGGCCAAATAAGTCTAGAATATCTTTATCTGTCTCGTAACCAATAGCGCGAAGAAGGGTGGTTACCGGTAGTTTCTTTTTGCGGTCGATATAAGCATACATCACATTGTTGATGTCGGTGGTAAACTCCATCCACGAGCCCTTGAAAGGAATGATACGGGCAGAGTAAAGGAGGGTACCATTGGCGTGACGGCTTTGGCTAAAAAACACACCCGGCGAGCGATGCAACTGGGATACTACTACACGTTCGGCGCCGTTTATTACGAAGGTACCTTTGGGCGTCATATAAGGAATGGTACCCAAAAACACGTCTTGAATGATGGTTTCAAAGTCCTCGTGTTCGGGGTCGGTGCAATAAAGTTTTAATTTTGCCTTTAAGGGAACCGAATAAGTGAGTCCCCGCTCAAGACATTCTTCGATGGAATATCTGGGAGGATCAATAAAATAGTCCAGAAATTCCAGTACGAAATTGTTTCTTGCGTCGGTGATGGGAAAATTTTCGGCGAATACTTTGTAGAGCCCTTCGTTTACGCGATTTTCCGGATTGGTTTCGAGTTGAAAGAAATCCCGGAATGATTTAAGCTGTATATCCAGGAAATCCGGGTAGGGCATCGAAATTTTGGTGGTCCCGAAATTGATCCGTTCGTTTTTAATTTGCGCCAAGGTAGTAGATTTTTAAATTTCTGATAATCAAGAAAAAGAACGTAAAAGTTATTATACCAACAAAGATGCAGACTACCGTCGGCTGTTGAGCGACGGCAGTCTACATCGGTATGGGGAAGGAGTCAAATTTACTTAATCTCAACAACAGCACCGACTTCCTCCAGAGATTTCTTGAGGGCTTCGGCTTCATCCTTGGAAACGCCTTCCTTCAAGGGCTTGGGAGCAGCGTCAACAAGGTCCTTGGCTTCTTTAAGACCCAGGCTGGTGAGCTCTTTAACCAGTTTTACAACCTTGAGCTTTTCCTTACCGGCATCTTTCAGAATTACATCGAACGAGGTCTTTTCTTCAGCGGCTTCCTGTGCAGCACCAGCAGCGCCAGCAGCAGGAGCTGCAACTGCTACAGCTGCAGCTGCAGGTTCGATTCCGTATTCTTCTTTGAGGATTTTTGCAAGTTCGTTGACTTCCTTTACAGTGAGATTAACCAACTGTTCAGCAAAAGCTTTCAGATCTGCCATTTTTAATGTGTATTTAAAAGTTATTGATTTGCTTGTTTCTGCTTTAATTATTTACGTTAAAAAGAGAATTCCTTATTCAGGACGTTCAGAAAGAGTCTTAACGATTCCGGCCAGTTTACCACCACCCGACTGCAGGGCTGATACCACATTGCGTGCAGGCGACTGAAGCAGGCCGATAATATCGCCAATAAGTTCGTTTTTGGTCTTAAGGTTGGCCAGCATTTCGAGCTGTGCTTCCCCAATGTAAATAGACTCTTCCACATAAGCACCTTTGAACAGGGGTTTTGGCGTTTTGAATTTTTGCCTGAACTCCTGAATTAATTGAGCAGGTACCTTGCCAGAGTCGGCAAACATAACAGCGGTGTGTCCTTTCAGCGTTTGATAGAGTTCGCTATAATCACGTCCGCTGCGTTCCATCGCTTTCTTCAACAGGGTGTTTTTAACCACCTTCAGGCGCACATTCCTACGGAAACAAAGCCGGCGAAGCTGGCTCGTCGTCTCAGAATTGAGCTCCGACGCATCCGTAAGGTAAAAGTAATTGCTGTTCCTGATTTCTTCTGTTAAGACTTCTATGAGCTGATTTTTTTCTTCTTTTCTCATAATCGGTTCTTATTATGCCGGTTAGTGCTGACTGCGCGCTCAGGCAACTGTAACGGACTTTGGATCCACTTGTATGCCCGGGCTCATCGTACTCGACAGATAAATACTCTTAATGTATGTACCCTTTGCAGCAGCGGGTTTCAGCTTGATAATAGTCTGCAGAAGTTCTTTAGCGTTTTCGTAAATCTTCTGAGCATCAAACGATACCTTGCCAACAGGGGCATGTACAATACCATATTTATCTACCTTGAAATCTATTTTACCGGCCTTGACTTCCTTAACCGCAGTGGCGATGTCCATGGTCACAGTACCCGATTTGGGGTTTGGCATCAGGCCGCGCGGACCTAATATCTTACCCAGGGCCCCAATCTTGGGCATCACGTTGGGCGTTGTGATAATAACATCCACGTCCGTCCAACCTGCTTTGATTTGGTTAATATAATCGTCAAGACCGACATAATCAGCACCTGCAGCCTTAGCCTCTTCCTCCTTATCAGGAGTACAAAGAACCAAAACCCTAACATTTTTTCCGGTACCGTGAGGAAGGGTAACCACGCCCCTCACCATCTGGTTGGCTTTGCGGGGGTCCACACCCAGGCGGACATCCACGTCCACAGAGGCATCAAAACGGGTAGTAGTTATTTTTTTTACTATCTCAGCGGCTTCGGCAAGTGTATAGGCTTTGTCCTTATCGTATAGGGCTAAAGCTTCTTTCCTTTTACGTGTCAGTTTTGCCATTTCAGGTCGTGTTAATTTTATGTCGGTATTTGCGACGCTTTAGCAAATAATAATTATTCAGCAAAGGGGGCATCGCCGGTAATGGTGATTCCCATGCTGCGAGCGGTTCCGGCTACCATTTTCATTGCCGATTCTATGGTAAAGCAGTTGAGGTCGGGCATTTTTACCGTGGCAATTTCTCTTACCTGATCCCAGGTAATAGAGCCAATTTTTTTACGGTTAGGTTCTGCACTACCCTTTTGGGCTTTCACAGCTTCGAGCAATTGAACGGCAACCGGTGGGGTCTTGATTACAAAATCGAAAGACTTGTCCTTATACACAGTGATAATAACCGGAACAATTTTTCCGGCCATATCCTGAGTACGGGCGTTGAACTGCTTGCAAAACTCCATAATATTCACCCCCTTTGAGCCGAGTGCGGGGCCAATGGGAGGTGCCGGATTTGCAGCAGCGCCTTTGATTTGCAACTTAATGATTCCGGTTACTTCTTTTGCCATTTGTGTTGATATTAATAATTGAATATACCCACCGGTGGAAGTATTTTATTCACCGGTAGGACACCTACAAAAGCCTATTCCTTTGCTACCTGGCTAAATCCAAGCTCCAGGGGTGTCTTGCGGCCGAAGATTTTCACCATAACCTTCAGCTTTTTCTTCTCTTCGTTGATCTCTTCGATAACGCCACTGAAGCTAGTAAAAGGTCCATCGATTACTGTTATAGTCTCGCCAACAATGAAGGGAGAATTAATTTCCTCACCTGCAGTTGCCAACTCATCCACTTTACCCAGGAGACGGTTAACTTCCGACTGCCGGAGTGGTTGCGGCTGATCGCCTGAGCCCAGAAATCCAAGAACTCCAGGAATGTTGCGAATGATGTGAGGAATCTCACCCGTCAGATTAGCTTCAATCAAAACATAGCCCGGAAAGTAGTTTCGCTCTTTAGAAACCTTTTTTCCTTGCTTGTTGATTTGATAGACCTTTTCGGTGGGTATGAGAATCTGGGAAATGAAATCTTCGAGGTGAAGCCGTTTGATCTCATTTTCAAGATACTGCTTCACCTTTTTTTCACCTCCACTGATGGCTCTAACAACGTACCATTTTTTCTCGTCGCTCATACTCACCTTTCTGACGTTAGAGGAATAGGTTCCGGATAGGTTTGCGCCATGAAAACAACTAGACTAGAAAAGTCCATAAAAAAACTTGAGTATGTTTTCGAACGTAATATCCATCAGGAACACCACCAAAGCGATGATCAGGGAAGCAATGGATACTACAACAGCGCTGCTCTGTAGTTCACTCCAGGTAGGCCACGTTACTTTGTGGATCAGCTCATCGTAGCTTTCCCGGAAATATTCTGTCAGTTTGTACTTAGCCATAACTTGTAAAAGTTTGCACGGGTGGAGAGACTCGAACTCCCAGCCAACGGTTTTGGAGACCGCTACTCTACCAATTGAGCTACACCCGTGTATTTTGCTTTGGGCATCTTACGGCGCCCTGCCCTTGCGGGCAGGGACACCTTCAGAAGCTTAATATGCAAAAGAAATCGATTAGTCAAGAATTTCAATTACCTGACCGGCACCTACGGTACGACCACCTTCACGGATAGCAAAACGCAGGTTGAGGTTCATAGCAATTTCGTAGATCAGTTTTACTTCGATTTCGAGGTTGTCACCAGGCATCACCATTTCAACGCCCTGAGGAAGGGTGATTTCACCAGTAACGTCGGTGGTGCGGAAGTAGAACTGAGGACGATATTTATTGTGGAAGGGTGTATGACGACCACCTTCTTCTTTCTTCAGGATATAAACCTGAGCTTTGAAGTGTTTGTGGGGTTTGATGCTTCCGGGAGCCGCAATAACCATACCACGGCGGATTTCATCCTTGTCAATACCGCGGAGCAACAGCCCTGCATTGTCACCAGCTTCACCTTCGTCAAGAATCTTGCGGAACATTTCCACACCCGTTACAACTGACTTAAGTTTTTCAGCGCCCAGGCCAATGATTTCAACGGGATCACCGGTACGAATTACACCGGTTTCAATCCTACCGGTAGCCACAGTACCACGGCCGGTGATGGAGAATACGTCTTCGATAGGCATCAGGAAGGGCTTGTCGCGGTCGCGCTGAGGCAACGGGATCCATTCGTCGCAGGCCTTCATGAGTTCCATAACGGTTTCAACCCATTTGGGTTCTTCGTTCAGTGCGCCAAGGGCCGAACCACGAATCACAGGGGTGTTGTCGCCGTCGAAGCCGTAGAAGCTGAGCAGCTCGCGGGTTTCCATTTCCACGAGGTCAAGAAGTTCGGGGTCATCCACGAGGTCCACTTTATTCATGAATACAACCAGGCGGGGTACACCTACCTGACGGGCGAGCAGAATGTGCTCACGGGTCTGGGGCATAGGGCCATCGGTGGCTGCAACCACGAGGATAGCACCGTCCATCTGAGCTGCACCAGTGATCATATTCTTGATATAGTCGGCATGACCGGGGCAGTCAACGTGTGCATAGTGCCTATTTGCAGTTTGGTATTCAATGTGAGCGGTGTTGATTGTTATACCGCGGGCTTTTTCTTCAGGAGCATTGTCAATGGAGTCGAACGACCTAAACTCCGAAAGGCCGGCTCTGGACAGAACCAACGTAATGGCTGCGGTCAGGGTAGTCTTACCGTGGTCGATGTGACCAATGGTTCCAATGTTTACGTGCGGTTTGGAACGATCGAATTTTTCTTTTGCCATATTAAAGTGTTGTTAAGTAAAAAGTTTCGGGTTGAGGTTTAAACACAAAAAGTGGAGCCGATGACGAGAATTGAACTCGTGACCCCTTCCTTACCAAGGAAGTGCTCTACCCCTGAGCTACATCGGC
>JBMFOU010000022.1:0-56523 GCA_049969475.1 Bacteroidales bacterium
GGCCGGCCTGATGGGCCTCGACCAGCCTAAAAGCCTCAAACGAACCTCTTTTTTATCTTTTGTGGTTTTAGGAGGGGCTCTGGAATTCTTAAAATTTCTGGTCTTACGATTCTATGCTCTTCCTCTTAAAATTTTCAAGGGCTCAGCCGATGGCATGGTTTATGGCATCGCCGTGTCTTTGGGGATGAGTATGGTCGTTTTGTCCTACTATATCCTGAGTCCCTTGCTCCGTCCATATGAGTTTTATCAGGTTTTGCTTGGTACCATGGGCATTGCCGGGGTCCTGTCGGCTATCATCATGGGCTTTTTTGTAGGTATGGGGAAAGCCCGCAACAATCGCTTTGTGGATAGCATGACCGGATTGCTGGGGGCTGCTTTTCTCAGTGGTCTGTACTATTTCTGTTTCTTTACACAGGAGTATTTGTTGGCTGTACTGGCAGGTATAGTTACCATGGGTATTGCTCTTTTCTTTGTGGTACTTGTGCTAAGGAATCAAGAGAGCTAAACAACCCAGTTTACTGGTTTGGCTTGATCCTGCTCAGAGAAGATTCTCAATCGTTTTTCAGGTCGTACCAGCTTGCGTACATATTATAAGCATTAGCAATTCTGAGAACTTCTCCTTCCAACAGCTTCGCGTCTATTTCTTTGATTTGGCGGGCAGGAACCCCAGCCCACACAGTGCCCGATTTAACAATCGTCCCTTTTGAGATGACAGCCCCTGCGGCAATTAAGCTGTTACTTTCCACCACTGCGTCGTCCATCACTATGGCTCCCATGCCTATCAGTACATTGTCGTGAATAGTACATCCATGGATAATGGCGCCATGAGCTATGGATACATTATTTCCTATGTTGGTGGGTGACTTTTGATAGGTACAATGAATGATTGCTCCATCCTGAATATTAACGTTGTTGCCAATGCGAATGCTATGCACGTCGCCACGAATGACTGCATTAAACCAAATGGTGCACCGGTCGCCAATGACTACGTCGCCGGTAATGGTGGCGTTGGGAGCTATGAAGCAGTCGTTTCCAATGACTGGCATTATGCCATTAACGGGTAGTATGAGTGCCATATTTTTTATTTTTTAACAACAAAAGAGTTATTAGGGTTTACAATTCGCCCTTGAGGGGATGCTGTGTTTCGGAAGAGCGGCTTTTGGGGGGATAGTCGAGCGTATAGTGCAGCCCCCTACTTTCTTTTCGGGTTATAGCCGATTTGGTGATGAGGTAAGCCACTGCCACCAGGTTGCGAAGCTCGCAAATTTTTACATTAAGAATGGAGCGGTTGTAGATATCCTCGGTCTCCCGATAAATGATTTCGAGCCTGCGCAGGGCTCTTTCCAGTCGCATATTGCTTCGTACAATACTCACATAGCTACTCATAATGCTTTGCAACTCTCGGATGGTCTGGGTAATGAGGATCATCTCTTCGGTAAGCACCATGCCTTCAGCGTTCCAATCAGGTAATTCATTGCAAAATTCAGTATGGTCAACAACTTGCACGGCATCGAGGGCGGCGCGGTGTGAAAATACAAGAGATTCGAGCAAAGAGTTGGAAGCCAGTCTGTTGGCTCCGTGAAGCCCAGTATGAGCGCATTCGCCCGAAGCATATAAGTTTTTAATGCTGCTGCGTCCCCAGGGGTCGGTTTTTATTCCTCCACACACGTAGTGAGCAGCCGGGGCTACCGGAATCATAGTGTGGGTAATGTCGATGCCTATGCTTAAGCACTTGGCATAGATGTTGGGAAAATGATTGATGAGCTCATCTTTGGGGAGGTGTCGACAATCGAGATATACATATTCATCGCCATGAATTTTCATTTCATTGTCAATGGCTCGGGCTACAATGTCGCGTGGAGCAAGTGATCCTCTGGGGTCGTATTTTTTCATGAATGCCTCGCCCTTTTGGTTTCTTAGCTCAGCCCCAAATCCTCGCAGCGCCTCGGTTATTAGAAATGAAGGCCTTTCCGGAGGATTGAACAGGGCTGTAGGGTGGAATTGAATGAATTCCATGTTTTCTATAATTCCCTTAGCCCGGTGCACCATGGCAATTCCGTCGCCCGTAGCTATGGAAGGATTGGTGGTAGTGCTGTACACATTGCCTGCTCCCCCGGTGGCCAAAAGGGTTACCTTGGCCAGGACGGTCTTTATTTCGTTATTTTGGGTGTCGAGCACATAAGCCCCATAGCAGGTAATATCGGGTGTCCGGCGGTTGACTTCCTTGCCCAGATGATGTTGAGTAAGCAAGTCCACCGCAAAATGGTTTTCCCAGATGGTGATATTGGGATGTTCGAGAACCCTTTTTAGCAATGTCTTTTCTATCTCCAGACCTGTTTGATCCTTATGATGCAGCACACGGTATTCCGAATGACCTCCTTCTTTCCCCAGATCAAAGCGGCCCGACTCAGTTCGGTCGAAATCTACGCCCCATTCCAACAATTCTTTAACTCGCGCAGTGGATTCGGTGATAGTGATTCTTACAATTTCGGGGTCATTGAGCTCATCGCCCGCTATCATCGTGTCTCGAATGTGTTTTTCGTAAGTGTCGGGGGTATACATTACAGCGGCAATACCTCCCTGGGCATAGCGGGTGGCCGTCTCGTCGGCCCGGGTCTTGGTTACTATCAGCACTTTCCCTTTGTGGGCCACTTTCAGGGCAAAGCTCAGGCCTGCTATTCCACTTCCAATCACCAAAAAATCCGTATGATACCGCATAGCTGAGATTTTGAGTGCAAAGGTAGCGCAAACCCTGAACTGGTTGGCATTTCAAGAACTGCACTGCCTGAAAAATTGAACCCCATAAAATATATTCTTGCAAATGATAAATCTGGTAATCTTTGTATTATCTTTGTCGTGCTGCTGACAATGGGAGGTTTTATCATTCAAAACCTTTCTTTATGACTCAAACCAGAACATTACCTGCATTCAGCCGTTTTCTGGGGGTTGGAAAGTTTCCTTTTATAATCTTTTATCGAGGGGGGTTAGTTTTCTACCTATTATCCTTGGTCTGGCTAAATTCATCATGCCGGGTCAGCCTGATTGCCGACCGGGATGAGGTTTTTGTAAACCGTGTCTATGAAACGGCCCGTACTGTAGATGCCCTTTACTTGCACTTGATGTCGGCTGATAGCACCCAACTGCAATACATCCCATTTGTCAACTACTGGAACGAGGCCGAGCTTCAGATCCGCCAATTGAAGCTTATGGCAGAAGCACATCCATTAAATAGTGAATCCTCAAAAATCTGTAGCCAGCTTCTGGAAACGTTTCTAAAATACAAGACCCAGCACAAAATCAATAATTTTTATCTCCCTGCTTTGCTTCCCCTACATCGCGACCGATTGTCAGAATATTTCCTGGCTTTGCTAAGCATTGAAAAAGCTAAAGAAAATGCTAAACCTTAAAAAACCCTGCTTATGAATCTTGATATGAATGAGATTTTTCAGGGCATGCTGGCAGCCATGCGTGTGCATGTAACAAGCGGCGCCAAAGAATTGGAAGAGTATGCCTCGCGTTATATGGAAAGACGTAAACACAGATTGGCTGAAATTGCTAGGCTTTACAGTGAAAAAATTATTACTGCCGACCAAATGAAAGAGGAGCTTGGCGATGAAGCTCAGCTATTAGAGGCTCAGCTTTTGGCCACGGAGGCAATGGGCAAGGCCATAGCTCAAAAAGCAGCCAATGCCGCCATCAGTTTTCTGACCGATTATTTCCTAAGATTGATTAAACCTTTATAAGTTAAATGATTATGGAAGAAAATAAGGAGCCTGTCGGATTTTATCAATCGTGGAAAGCAAGAAATGTCATAGCCCTCATCATTACCTTGGTAATTCTTGGCGCCACCGTTTTCGTGGCTGTAAAAGCTATTCAAAGATCGACGGATAATACAGGGCTTGAATTTGTAGCACAGACCCTGCTTCCCCTCTGGGGAACATGGATTGGAACCATACTGGCCTTCTATTTTAGCCGTGAGAATTTCGAGGCAGCTACACAATCCTACCAGAACATTATTCGTTCGATGAAGCCGGAGGAGAAGATTGCCACCATCTCTGTAAAAGAGGCCATGCTGCCGGTTGAAAAAATCGTTTACCTCGACTACCAGGAATCGCTCGGACGTTCCCTGCATGAAATTCTGGATGATGAACGTTTCAGAGATTATAACCGCTATGCGATTTTCAACAAGGATATGACGCTGAAGTACATGATTCATCGCACCACCTTTTATCGTTTTCTGGCAGAGGTGTCCCTGGGTTTGAGCGAGACTACGCGTACACTGCAGGAACTTACGCTCAGGGATATGGAAGAAAAAGCTACCGATGCGGTGAGAGCCTTGATGTATAAAGGGTTTACTTTTGTGTCAGAATCAGCCACTTTGCTCGACGCTAAAAAGGCCATGGATGCCATTCCTGAGTGTCAGGATGTATTTGTTACCCGCACTGGAAAGCCCACGGAGCCTATTCTGGGACTTATCACCAATAACCGCTTGCTCGAATATGCCAAAGTATGATTCTTAAAAAATCAGTTATGATAACGCCCGAGACTAAGCGCAAGATTGAGCGCATAGTGAATGTATTCGAGACCGGTATTCCCAATGGTAGGTACGACCTGTTGGTGGTAATGAATGACGGACCTGGAGGAAGGCCTCAGATTACCTTCGGACGAAGCCAGACCACAGAATATGGAAATTTGAAGAAACTGGTGCAGATGTATTGCGAACTGGGGGGAACATATGCTCAGGCCCTATTCCCATGGATTGCACGACTGGGTACCGAGCCTTTGCATGACAACGATGTTTTTAAAAATCTTCTACGGGAAGCTGCCCGCAACGACCCTCGCATGCGAAGCGTTCAGGATCATTTTTTCGATGAGGTTTATTACTTGCCCGCCCGCCAGTTTTTTGATTCTAACGGGTTTACTTTGCCTTTATCGTTATTGGTAATTTATGACAGCTATATTCATTCAGGCCGCATACCAGACTTTCTGCGACGCCGTTTCGGCGAAAAAGTGCCCTCTGCTGGCGGCAACGAAAAAGAGTGGACTACCCGGTATGTGGATGTAAGACACCAGTGGCTCAAATACCATAACAACGAACTACTTCGTAAAACTATCTATCGTACCCAATGCTTCAAGGACCAGATAGCAGCCGGCAACTGGATGCTGGATAAACCCGTTCTAGCTAATGGTGTTACAGTAGTTTAATTAACGGAATCTGTATGACTGTCTTAACGAATCTCTCTGATATCCATCACTTTGAAGACAATTTGGTGGTAATCATCTTTTTCGTATAAGACTCCGATTTTGTTGTCAGGAAGCTCAACCACTGAGGAATAAGCGGCAGAACCCGTTTCAATAACTTTGACCTCTGACCAGGTTTGGCAACCATTGGCACTATAACACAAGGTTAAGCCTTTTCTCTCGGAGGGATGGTGGATGTGTGTGAGGAGAAAAATCTCTTGATCCTTCTTGTTTAACCGAATAAATGCCGCATTGCATCCTGGGTCAGCATGCAGAGTATCTTCGATGGGTTTCCAGCTTTGGCCCTGGTCATTCGATTGGTAAGTCATCCGGTATCCTTTCCCATTGAGCCTGGCGCTAACCATCCAGGTCCCATCTTCCGCTTCTACGATTTGAGACTCGTCGGCCGACTTTATGGGCGCTGGCAGTCGAAACCAGGTTTTTCCATGGTCTTTGCTGCCAATGACAAAAACACCCTCCTCCAGCGTCACCAGGGTATGAAGAAGTGTTCCATCGCGGGTTTGAATTCCCCTGCCCGAGGTGATGAATCGGAAATAGCTTTTCATGGAGGGTGAACAAATTTCTTCTGTTATGTTGACAGGCTCCGACCAGGTTTCACCATTATCAGAGCTCTCCATTACCATGTGATGAAATAGGCGGGGTGGGTGATTATGATCCATATAATTGAACAGAAGAAAGACTTTTCCCTCCCTTTTGTCCACTACGAAGGAAGGGTCGGATGCAGAGATACCCTCCGGGAAATCGACGATTACACGCATAGGACTCCAACTCAGCCCCTGATCTGTACTTTTTCGCAGTACGAGATTAATGTTTGGATTGTACAGAAGATCTCCACATGAAGGGTTGCGTTGGTCGGCCACTGCCAAAAGGCTTCCATCAGGGGCCTCGCACAGGGCAGGTATTCGGTAACAGCTTGAACCATCATCTCCTGAAGAGAAAAGAAGGATTTCTGCACTATCCTGGGCAGATGTAGGCCCATTTATTAATATCCCAATAAATGTGTATAATACACTAAAAATCAGTCTATTCTTTTTCATTGCTTCAATTGAATGAATAAAGAATAAAATAGTTCAGGTAGTTTTTGAAGTCACTCAGGCTTCGTTTTTTTCTGTTTCTGGAAGAAGGCACAAAAATCTTTAATACCACAGGCTTCACAGCGGGGTTTCCGAGCAGTGCACACGTAACGGCCGTGCAGAATTAACCAATGATGGGCATCAGGAATGTGTTTTTCTGGGATGTGCTTAACCAGTTGTTTTTCGGCTTCCAGTGGGGTTTTGGCATTACGGGTCAGCCCTATGCGTGCAGCAACCCTGAAAACATGGGTATCTACAGCCATGGCGGGTTTTCTGAAAACCACCGAAGCAATCACGTTGGCCGTTTTGCGTCCAACTCCTGGTAAACGCTGCAGTTGTTCCACATCTTCAGGGACTACTCCTCCAAATTCAGCAATCAACGTGCGAGCCATGCCAATCAGGTTTTTAGCTTTATTGTTGGGATAGGAGCACGATTGGATAATTTCGTATACCTCTTCCTGCGAAGCGGAGGCGAGCGCATTTGCATCGGGAAATCGTTGGAAAAATGCCGGAGTAATGAGGTTTACCCGTTTATCGGTACATTGGGCTGAAAGTATCACTGCCACAAGCAATTCGTAAGGATTGGAGTAAACAAGCTCAGTTTCGGCCCGGGGCATGTTTTCGCTGAACCATGTAATGAAACGGCGGTATCTTTCTTCCGTAGTCATGAGGGCAAAGATAAAAAAACGGCCCCTGTCTGATCTTCAAGGGCCGCATCAAATTTCGGTTTCAGCAGGAATCTTACAATTGGTTGACCACTGCCTTGAAAGCCTCAGGATGATTCATGGCGAGGTCGGCCAATACCTTGCGATTGAGCTGGATATTGGCTTTAGCCAATTTTCCCATAAACTGGGAGTAAGAAAGACCGTACTGACGGACAGCAGCGTTGATACGGGCAATCCACAGGGCGCGGAAACTGCGTTTCTTGGCCTTGCGGTCGCGGTAAGCATAAAGTTGACCTTTTTCCCATGAATTTTTCGCTACAGTCCAGACGTTTTTTCTACGGCCAAACTGACCGCGCGTCCTTTTCAGGATCTTTTTTCTTCTGGCGCGGGATGCTACTGCATTTACTGAACGTGGCATGTTGTTTAAGTTTTGTTTACGTCAGCGTTCTGTGATTCAGAAACTTGGGAGCTGAGCGTAAGGGTTCGACATTGATTTTGTTGTCCTTAGCAGGCAAGCATTTCTTTCACCGCCCTGTAATCGGCCTTCGAAACCAGGGTCTCATGAGTGAGTCTGCGTTTGCGTTTGGTCGATTTCTTGGTCAGGATATGGCTCTTGAAAGCATGACTGCGTTTGATCTTACCACTTCCGGTGAATTTGAAACGTTTTTTGGCACCGGATTTCGACTTCATCTTAGGCATCGTATGTAAGGTATTTATGGGTTCTACTTTTTGGGGGCAATCATCATATACATGCGCTTACCTTCCAGTTTAGGGAGGTTTTCTACCTTGCCTATATCTTCGAGGGCTGTGGCAAACTTTAGAAGAATAATCTCGCCTTTTTCTTTGTAAATGATGGTTCTTCCCTTAAAGAAGACTTCTACCTTTACTTTGGCTCCTTCTTCTAAAAATTTGCGGGCGTGATTGAGCTTAAACTCAAAGTCGTGGTCATCGGTATTGGGCCCCAGCCGTATCTCCTTTACCACTACTTTGGCCGACTTGGCTTTCATCTCCTTCTGCTTCTTCTTTTGCTCGTACATAAACTTGCTGTAATCTACAAGTTTGCATACAGGGGGGTTAGCAGTAGGAGCGATTTCCACCAAGTCGAGGCCCATCTCGTAGGCTAAATCAAGCGCTTCCTTAATAGGCATGATGCGCTGTTCGATTTTGTCGCCTACAACCCTCACCACAGGGGCTTTTATTCTTTCGTTAACCCTGTAAGTTTCTTCTTGTCTGTTTGCCTGTCGTCCGGAATCAGGCTTTCTTTCCAAGGCAGCTATAAATTTTCCTCCTCAATTGGGTTTAGTTAAACATTTATGGGAACTCCCTTCGGTTTTTTCAGTCGCCGATGGTTTCCCTTATTTCTTTTAGCACAGACATTATGAAATCCGCTACGGTAAAGCTTCCCAGGTCGCCCTGGCCTTGTCGCCTTACAGATACGGTTTCTTCGTTCTGTTCTTTCTCACCGACCACTAGCATGAAAGGAATGCGCTGAAGCTCAGCATCTCTGATCTTGCGACCTATCTTTTCACTGCGGTCGTCAATGAGGGCGCGAATATCGGAATTTTTTAGTAAAGTTAAAACTTTTTCGGCATATTCCTGATATTTTTCACTCACTGGCAATATTATAGCTTGTGTGGGGGCAAGCCAAACCGGGAATTTACCGGCTGTGTGCTCTATCATGACCGCCACAAAACGCTCAATAGACCCGAAAATGGCCCTGTGAATCATCACAGGCCGGTGCTTCTGGTTGTCGGCCCCGATGTATTCCAACTCGAAGCGTTCGGGCAGATTGTAGTCAACCTGAATAGTGCTAAGCTGCCACTTGCGGCCTATAGCATCCTTCACTATAAAGTCAAGCTTGGGGCCATAGAAAGCAGCTTCACCTGGTACCAGAACGGGATTGAGATTTTTTTCAGTGGCAGCTTCTATGATGGCCTGTTCTGCCTTTTCCCAGTTTTCTTCAGTACCTATATATTTAGTCTTGTTATTAGGGTCGCGTAGCGATACCTGGGCAATAAATTCCTTGAAATCGAAGGCTTTAAAGAGGAAAAGCACCAGGTCGATAACACCCAAAAACTCTTCTTTGAGTTGGTCGGGGCGGCAGAAGATGTGTGCATCGTCTTGTGTGAAACCTCTCACACGCGTCAATCCATGCAAAACACCTGATTGCTCATAGCGGTATACTGTTCCGAATTCTGCATAACGCTGCGGAAGTTCTTTGTAAGAAAAGGGTTTACGGTTGTATATTTCGCAGTGGTGGGGACAGTTCATAGGCTTAAGCATAAACTCTTCGCCGGGTTCAGGTGTGGATATAGGGCGGAATGAGTCGGCCCCGTATTTTTCGTAGTGCCCTGAGGTTTTATAAAGATTTACATTGCCAATATGGGGACTGGCCACCAGAACATACCCCCTGCGGTAGAGTTCGCGCTTGAGGAAATCTGTGAGCCGCTCCCTGAGCATAGCACCCCGAGGAGTCCACAAAGGCAGACCATTGCCTACTTTTTGGGAAAAATGAAATAGATCGAGTTCCTTCCCTATTTTTCGGTGATCGCGTTTTTTGGCTTCTTCGAGTAAGGTGAGGTATTCTTTCAACATTTCGGCCTTGGGGAAGGTAATTCCGTATATGCGTGTAAGCATTTTCCGGTTTTCGTCGCCTCTCCAGTAAGCTCCGGCGGTGGCCAGCAGCTTCACTGCTTTTATAGGACTGGTATCGGGTAGGTGAGGCCCCCGGCACAAATCGGTAAATTGTCCTGATTCGTAAAAGGTTATTGTTCCGTCTTCCAGTTCGTTAATCAGTTCAATTTTGTATTCATCGCCCTTGCGCGTGAAATATTCGAGGGCTTCAGCCTTGCTGACTTCTCTGCGCTTAAATGCCTGCTTTTGCCGGGCAAATTCCAGCATCTTTTCTTCTATACGCGGGAAATCGTCGCTCGATATCTGATAATCGCCAAAATCAATATCGTAATAAAAGCCATTTTCAATGTCGGGCCCGATGCCGAATTTTACGCCGGGATAAAGGCTTTCTATGGCTTCGGCCATCAGGTGGGCCGAAGAGTGCCACATGGTGGCTTTTCCTTCTTCATCATCCCATGTTAAAAGTTTAATTCGTGCATCGCGGGTAATGGGACGGGTAGCGTCCCATACTTCATCGTCCACTTTTACAGAAAGTACTTTTCTGGCCAGCCCTTCACTGATACTTTGGGCAATTGCGAGGCCGGTAATCCCCTCGGGATACTGCCTCACACTGTTGTCGGGTAATGTAATGTTAATCATCGTTTTGTTGTTTTGGGTGGTCCGCTACAAACCGGACACACCATTTGATCTTTTGGGGTGCAAAGATAGAGTTATCCTTTAGCTCTGAAAAACTCCAGGGAAATTTAACAATCTGAACGCCTAAATGTTTTGACCCAATAGCCTTGTAATAAGACTTATTTTAGCTTCTTGGGCCCCCATATCAATTGCTTAAATAGCCCGGAAGGATTTTCCTGTCTGAAAACGCCCCTATTAACAGCTTTCACCTCCTCAATAGTATAGAAAGCGTTGGGATTGTGTTTGTTGATGATCTCCACCACAGCGGGTATCTCCTTACGTTGAATAATAGTCAGGATAATTTTGACCGGCCCGTTTTTACCATCAGCATCCATTACGGTGATACCGAACCCATGGTCCGAAAGGTCCTTGATAAGATTCGTAGTGTCGAAGCGTGGAATGACCCGTATAAGTACATTCCCTAGAGAGAGTCGCTCGTCAAGCAAGATTCCTATGTAGTTGCCCGTGGCAAAACCGGCTCCATAGGCAATATAGCAAACCCAGTTATCGAGATGTTGGAAAATCTGCCGGATGGCCAATATCCAAATAATTACCTCGAAAAATCCAATAAACGGCGCCAGATTTTTGTATCCTTTTGAAATGAAAATTAGCCGAAGGGTCCCAATACTCTGGTCGCTGATGCGGGCAATGAAAATCAGGAAGGGAATGATAACATAGGAATAAACCCAGCTGTCTATAGCAAGCCATTCTGCCATAGTTAATTACATTTTTATAACTTTAAACTCAGTACGACGGTTGTTGGCCCTGCCTTCCGGTGTCTCGTTGGTATCAATGGGACGGTTTCTGCCATATCCCTTATATATAAGTCGTTCAGAAGCAATGCCTTGGTTGATAAGATATTCATAAACGGCCCGGGCCCGATTCAGTGAAAGTTCTATATTATGGGCATCGCTACCCTGGCTATCTGTGTGTCCGCTAATTTCTATGATTAGATTCGGGTTTTGCTTTAACAATCCAGCCAGCCGGTCGAGTTCTACTTTCGATTCTGGGAGCAGCTGGTAACTGTCGGTTTGAAAAAAGACATTTTTTAGAACCACTTCCTTACCCACGCTCACGGGCTGCAGGGGCACGTCTTTTAAAAAAGGATCATGGGCGGTAAACGTGCCTTGCAGGTCGAAATGGTCGGAGTAGAAAAGGTAGCCCGGATGGCTCACATTGAGGGCATAGCTGCTGCCCGAGGGAAGAGCTACCAGAAAAGTGCCATCCACCGGGTCGCTCGATGAAGTAACTACCGTGTGACCTGAATTCAGATCGATGAGTTCGAAGTGCGCACTGAGTTTGTGTCCATCACTGGCATCATATACCGTTCCTTTAAGATAAGTGAGGGGTTTGGGTCGCAGGCTCTCAGGAATCTCAAAGTAGTAGAGATCGAGCTTTCCATATCCCCCGGGTCGGTCGGAAGCGAAAAAACCATATTTGCCGTTTCCTGAGACCATAAGGCTGTTTTCATCATTGGCTGTGTTGATGGGGTAACCTAAATTTTCGGGTTTCGACCAGGTGCCATCAGGTTGGAGGCGACACATATAGATGTCTTTTCCACCCATCCCCGGCCAGCCATCCGATGAGAAATACAAGGTTTGTCCGTCGGGGTGGATAAAGACACTTTCTTCGTCGGCAGGGCTGTTGATATAATCGGGAAGTTTCTGGGGTTCGCTCCACGTGCCATCATCCTGTAGTTGTGTCGAATAAATATCCTGCGAATAATAGCCTCTTGCATCGGTGAACCCCCGGATGAAATAAAGTGTTCGTCCGTCGCTGGAGAATGACGGCTGGGTTTCCCATTTGGCCGTGTTGACGGGAAAACCTATGTTGGAGGGTTCGCTCCATTCGCTTCCCATTTTCCTGGAGATAAAAAGGTCGCACGAGCCATAACCCTGGCGTCCTTGTCCATAATCGCCTTGCGAAGCGCAGGCAGTGAAGATTAGATAGTTACCATCCGGTGAAAGCGTGGGAGCCCCTTCGTTGTAACGGGTATTGATAGGCTTTCCTATGGGTTCGGCCTTTGTCCAATGATTATCTACCTTGCGCGATACGAAAAAATCTTCTTGTTCCCTACCGGGAATATCAATTGAAGGTATACGCCGGGTGAAAAGCATCATCTGATCGTCCACCGTTAGGCAGGGAAAATATTCTGAATACTCCGAATTGATATCCGGCCCCATGTTGATAGGATTGAAAGGTACAGGATTCTGGACAGCCTGCAAAGCAAATTCGCAATCGGCCAGTTGACGTTTTGCCATGGCTTCGCGTCGAGGTGAGGCGGGTTGGCTGGCCAGAAACTCACTGAAATGGTACCGGGCTTTCTCGTAATCTCCCTTTTTTAGCTCCAGGGTGCCCATAAAGTATAACACTTCAGGGTAATAGGTTTTTCCTTTTTTAATCGCTGACTCAAATGTCTCAAGCGCTTCGTCGAAACGGCCCTGGTCGGCCAGTACCTCACCCAGCACGATCCAGGCTTCACTGAATCGCTCATCAGCTTTCACAGCTTTACGAAATTCCTGCTCGGCACAGGCTAAGTCTTTCATGTTATAGCAGTCCGATCCCCGATAATAAGCTTTCTCAGCCTTATCAGAATTTGTGCTCAAATTTCGCTGCTGCGCCTTCACTGGCACATGTATAACAATATTCAAAAGCACCGTAACTACTGTTAAAAAAGTTGTTCTCAAGGGCGTTGGTGTTAGAAAAGTATGGTATTGCAAAAGTAACTATCAACCTTCATCGTACGTTGGTTTTTTGTTCAAATGAGTTTCTGGCTATATTTATTTGGTCTAAATGTTTACTTTTGGGATCCTTCAAACTTTAAAAACCAAATTTAATGAAGCGTTTTGTTTTATTTGTTCTCTCTCTGTCAGCTATACAGCTAATAGCTCAGGATGAACTTCCACTCAATCAGGGCTGGAAATTTTGCAAAGGCGACGATCTCTCATGGGCGGCACCCGATTTCAACGATGCTGGTTGGACTAATATCGCTGTCGACCGTATATGGGAACAACAAGGCTACGACCCCTATGATGGATTTGCGTGGTTCAGACTACGGGTATACATTCCTTCTTCTTTGAAGAATTCGGGTTCACTGCGCGATTCTCTGTTGATTTATCTTGGAAAAATCAACAATTTCGACCAGACTTACCTCAATGGTCATCTGATTGGGGTAAACGGCTTTCCAGCCACCGACGAGCGCAAGGACGATATGAGTTTCATCAAGGCTCCCACCAACTACTGGGATCGTAAGCGTCCTTACAAACTTCCTCTCAATAGCCCCCTTATTCGCTGGGACGCTGAAAATGTAATTGCAGTCAGGGTGTATGATGAAGGGGGACAGGGTGGCATGTACACCGGCGATCAGATACTGAGACTTACCCGCCTTTCAGACTATGTGGAGGTAGATTTTGCCCGCGAAGCATTTGTTCTTCGCGAAAAAGAGGTGGTAAAAAATGTGTATATTAAAAACTTGTCTTCGAGATATACGATAGTAGGGAAATTTGAGATAGAAGCCCATCATAAAATAAGCGACAAGGAATTCATGGACCGCGAGACTAAGGTAACCCTTAAACCAGGCGAAGAAAGGGTTTTCAACGTTACCCTCCCCCAACTCGATCACGCTATGGTGGTAAAATATGAATTCGAGATTGAAGGAGAGAAAAAAGAGCTACAGCTTAAGGAAGAAACACCTTACATACTCACTCCTCCGGTTCCCGATGCACCCCGCATCAATGGTCCTTCCATCACGGGTGTGCGGCCCGGAAGACCTTTTCTCTATGTTATTCCAGCTTCAGGCAAGCGTCCCTTGAAGTTCAGAATTGAAAAATTACCCGAAGGCTTGGTTTATAACCCCAACACCGGTATCATCAGTGGTAACATTGAAAAACCTGGTGATTACAAAATGGTTTTCCACGCCATGAATGATTTCGGTGAAGCCCGGCGTGAGTTTACCCTTCGTGTGGGCGACCAGATCTGCCTGACCCCTCCCATGGGCTGGAACAGTTGGAACTGCTGGGGTCTGAGTGTTGATGAGGAAAAGGTGAAAGCCAGTGCCGACATGTTTGTAGAAAAAGGTCTGCGCGACCATGGCTGGTTGTACATCAACATTGATGATGGCTGGGAAATTTACCGCGACCAGGAACCCAAACGCGATGCCGAAGGGAATATCCATACCAACGAGAAGTTCCCTGATATGAAGCGTTTAGGCGATTACATTCACAGCCTGGGACTCCGCTTTGGTATTTACAGCAGTCCCGGACCGCTAACATGTGGACAATACACCGGAAGTTATAGATATGAGCTCAACGATGCCCGCAGCTATGCTAAGTGGAGGATAGATTACCTGAAATACGATTGGTGTTCTTATGATGGGATAGCTAAGGATACTTCATTGGCCGAACGCAAAAAGCCCTACATCGTCATGCGGCAGGCGCTTGATCAAGTGGACAGAGATATTGTTTACAGCCTATGTCAGTATGGAATGAGTAAGGTTTGGCGTTGGGGAGCCGAGGTTGGTGGCAATTTATGGCGCACTACCGGGGATATTACAGATACGTGGGAGAGCTTGCGCGAAATAGGTTTTAGCCAGGTAGAGAACCAACCCTATGCAGGTCCCGGCCATTGGAACGACCCCGATATGTTGGTGGTAGGTAATGTGGGCTGGGGTCCCAACATTCGCCCCTCGCGGCTTACACCTGATGAGCAATACACACATATTTCGCTCTGGTGCTTGCTATCGGCCCCTCTGCTTCTTGGTTGTGACCTTCAGAGCCTCGACGAATTCACCCTCAACCTGCTGACTAACGATGAAGTGCTTGCTCTCAATCAGGACACCCTGGGATATCAGGCACGTCAGGCACTGGTGGATGGCGACGTTCAGGTATGGGTAAAACAACTGGCCGATGGCACCTATGCCTTCGGCATTTTCAATCTGGGCGAGAAAACCGCCCGTTACCGGCTTGGCTTCGAAAAAGTGGGGCTACCTGTGAAAGGCAACTTGCGGGATGTATGGCGCCAGCAGCCTGCGGGAAACTACGACAAGGAACACGACTTTGTTATCCCCTCACACGGAGTAGTGCTGATGAAAACCTACTAGAATTCATTTAATGAAGAAATTATTTTTGGCGGGTTGGGCATGTATGCTCACCTTGATACTTAGTGCCCAGTCCTGGCAACCGACCGGCGACAAAATTCACACTCCCTGGACAGAGAGCATGGACCAGTCCAGTTCGCGGCACGTATAATCTCGTCCTTCACTTAAGCTGGTTATCTGGCTTATGCTGAAAACTTAAACATGCTACTAACAATCAGACCTCTGACGTGCAAACCAATGTCAAGGGCTAAGTGACCTATTACTGAAAAATCTTGAAAATGAGAATCCTAAGTTAGGAAGATGAAACTGGGGCTAATCTCCTCAATCGCTCCCCGATTAATTAGCTTTTCATTAAACTCCTGTCCTGACAAAAAGAAAAGAGGGTTATTCACCCTATTTTTTCGGACCGATTAATTAGCTTTTCATTAAACTCCTGTCCTGACCCATTTCATTTCCTTCGTTCCGCCTTCCACACCTGGGGGCGGATTTTTTATAAATGCCTGATTTATAATTTAAAGAAACATTCTCTCTCCACTTATAATAACCTCTGCGGATTCGTTAGGAAAGTTTTCCTTGGATTTAAATTATAGATAGTCAGTGAACAAGGATTATTTTTAGAATGTTTCTAAAGTATGACTCGATACCTGTTTATTTTCCTAGCCCTTCTCTCGGTTAATTTGTCTGCACAATCGCCACGTACGGTACCCTTGGTCAATTTTATGCAATTGGAGGACCGGCTTAAAGTGCAGGACGACACGCTTCGGGTTTTTAATTTTTGGGCCACCTGGTGCAAACCTTGTGTGTATGAGCTTCCCTACTTTCTGGAAGCAGCCGAAAAATATAAGGATCAAAAATTTCAGCTTCTTTTGGTAAGTCTTGATTTTCCCCGACAAATCGAAAGCCGGCTCATACCATTCCTTGAAAAGAATCAGATTAAAGTGCCCGTGGTGGTGCTCGATGCCCGCGATCCCAACAGTTGGATTGATAAAGTGGATGAACAATGGTCGGGAGCTATTCCAGCCACACTTTTCGTTCGGGGCGATAGAAGATATTTTCATGAAGCTGAAATGAGTTGTGATGAACTTAACCTCATGATAAACAAATTCTTAAACTATTAATAAACTATGAAAAACGTGAGAAACATGCTTTTAGGACTATTCTTATTGTTAACTGCTACGCTTTACTCGCAGGGAGTCAAACCGGGAGATGAAGCTCCCTCGTTTAGTTTAAAAAATGTGGATGGGACAATGGTGAGCCTGAGCGATTACGCCAATCGGAAAGGTGTAATTGTGATATTTACCTGCAATCATTGTCCTTATTCTGTTGCTTACGAAGACCGCATCATTGCGCTCGACCGGAAGTATAAGCCCTTGGGATGGCCCGTAGTTGCAATTAATCCCAACGATCCGGTTGTTCAACCCGCCGACTCCTTCGAGAAAATGCAGGAACGGGCCAGGGATAAAGGATTTACCTTTCCCTATCTCTTCGACGAGGGTCAGAAGATATTCCCGCTATATGGAGCCACCCGCACTCCTCATGTATTTCTGCTACAGAATGTTGAGGGTAAGTTTATTGTTCGTTACATTGGGGCTATTGACAACAACTACGAAGATGCCGACAAAGCCGATGATAAGTATGTAGAACAGGCTATTGCTGCGCTGGAGACGGGCGCAAAACCATCCCCTGAGGTTACCAAAGCCATTGGTTGCTCTATTAAAGTTAAAAAATAAGGTGCTTACATCAACTCTGAACCACCTGCCCTGCGAAATCTCGTGGGGCTTTTTTGTTTTGTTGAGGATGGTTAAGTAGAAGGGCCCAGAGTCAAGGTGGGTTTTAATTTAGTTGCAGATCTTCAAGGATTAAGGATATGGTTGTTATTTTTAAAAACTATTTTTTTGATGGCTCTTTTGAGTTGCACGGCATGCGCATTGATCCTTTGCCCACCAACACTTACACTTAGCTGTGGATTGAATGAAATATAAATGGATGGGTGCAGATTTATTTAAAATCAAGCTAAATGCCTTTTCAATAGATTTCAGAAATTCAGGAGGTGGCAAATGGGGGGGAGGGCAGGGAAGTGGTTATTAATGCAAAATCTGGCCAGGAATAAAAAAAAGGCCACTGCACGCAGACAGGGCCTTTTTTGTAATTTATTCGAATGAATTATCCTCCGAAATCGTCGAAAGCAATATTTTCAGGAGGAACACCGTAGTCATCCAACATTTTCAAAACGGCCTGGTTCATCAGAGGGGGGCCGCAGAGGTAATACTCAATTTCTTCCGGTTCAGGATGATTTTTCAGATAATTATCCATAATCACCTGGTGGATAAAACCAGTGTAGCCTGTCCAATTATCTTCGGGTTTGGGCTCTGAGAGGGCAATGTAGAATTTAAAGTTAGGGAATTCAGCTTCAATACGCCGGAAATCTTCTACATAAAAGAGCTCACGCAGCGAGCGTCCACCATACCAGAAGGTAGCCTTGCGCGTGGTACGTTGGGTAAGAAACTGGTCGAAGATATGCGAGCGCATGGGGGCCATACCTGCACCTCCGCCAATAAACATCATTTCGCGGTTGGTTTCTTTCACATGGAATTCGCCATAGGGTCCGCTGATGGTAACTTTATCTCCCGGCTTGCGTGAAAAAATGTAGGATGAGCAAATACCCGGATTTACCTTCATGAAACCACCAGTTTTGCGGTCGAAGGGGGGAGTAGCTATACGTACATTGAGCATGATGATATTTTTCTCGGCCGGATGATTAGCCATACTGTAAGCCCGGAAAATGGGTTCTGTATTTTTCATCTTTAGGCTCCAAAGATTATACTTATCCCATTCGTCGCGGTATTCGGGCTCTACGTCGATGTCTTTGGAGAAATCCACTTCGCAAGGAGGAACATCTATTTGAATGTAACCACCTGACTTGAAATTCAGTTCTTCGCCTTCGGGCAATTGCACAACAAATTCTTTGATGAAGGTTGCCACATTGCGATTCGATACCACTGTGCATTCCCATTTTTTAATCCCGAATACTTCAGGTGGGATGTGAATGTCCATGTTTTCGCGGACCTTCACCTGGCAACCCAGTCTCCAATGATCCTGAATCTGTTTGCGGGTGAAAAAACCTACTTCGGTGGGCAATATGCTTCCACCACCACTAAAAACCTGGCATTTACACATGCCGCAGGTGCCACCTCCTCCGCAAGCCGAGGGAAGGAAGAGCTTTTGTGCAGCCAGGGTAGCCAGCAGGCTTGAACCTGCATTAACTTCTATTTCTTTGTCGTCGTTGATTCGGATTTTTACCGGCCCTGAGGGCGCCAGCTTGGCTTTGGCAAACAAAAGCATGCCCACCAACACTAGCACCACAACAAGGAATACTATCGCACTGACTATTAAAATGTTTGCCATATTCTGGATTAGATTTTAATTCCCATAAAACTCATAAAAGCAATGGCCATAAGGCCGGTTAGAATGAAAGTTATGCCTAGTCCCCGCAAGGGTGCAGGAATATTGGAATAGGTTATTTTTTCTCTGATAGCTGCCAGGGAGGCAATAGCCAAAAACCAACCTATTCCTGAGCCCACCGCAAATACCGTAGCCTCACCAAGGGTGTGGTAGTCTCTTTCCTGCATAAACAGGGAGGCACCCAGGATGGCACAGTTCACGGCAATCAGCGGAAGGAAAATACCAAGGGCATTGTATAGCGATGGAGAGAATTTTTCAACTACCATCTCTACCAGTTGTACGATGGCTGCAATTACAGCAATAAACATTATGAAGCTCAGATAGCTAAGGTCAATGCCTGCCATTTCGGGGCCCAACCAGGTGAGTGCTCCGGGTTTCAAAATGTAATTCTCGAGCAGCCAGTTTACAGGAACCGTTATCAGAAGAACGAAGGTAACTGCAATTCCTAGCCCTACCGAAGTCTTCACCGTTTTGGAAACAGCCAGGTAGCTGCACATGCCTAAAAAGTATGCAAAGATCATGTTTTCGATGAAGACCGATCTTACGAAAATATCGAACAAATGAACCATAAATTTCTGTTTTAGAGGTTAATGCATCAACTTTTGTCAATCAGTTCACGGTTTGCCGATCTCTGAATCCAGATGATTATGCCTATGGTAATGAGAGCCATAGGAGGCAAAATCATGAGTCCGTTGTCTTTGTAGCCCATTTCGTAAAGGAAATGAGGTACTACCTGCATTCCGAATAATTTTCCTGAACCTAACAGCTCACGGAAGAAACCCAAAGTGATAAGAATTAAACCATAACCCGCACCGTTGCCAATACCATCGAGAAAGGACCGCCAGGGTTTCTCAGCCATAGCAAAGGCTTCCAGTCGGCCCATGACAATACAGTTGGTGATAATCAGACCTACAAATACCGAGAGTTTTTTGCTTACATCGTAAACAAAAGCTTTTAGCACCTGGTCAACAATAATTACCAGGGCTGCGATAACCACTAGCTGAACGATGATGCGTATGCGTGGGGGAATGGTATTTCGAATAAGTGAAATAATCAGGTTGGAAAAGCCGGTAACCACGGTCACCGAGAGGGCCATCACAATGGCAGGTTTCATCTGCACCGTTACGGCCAACGCTGAACAGATACCCAGCACCTGAACCGTAATAGGGTTGTTCAGGTTCAGCGGGCCTGTTAGCAGTTTCAAATTTTTGGGAGAAAAGAGAGGTTCTTTCATAATTGGCTTCCTCCTTCGCTTGAATGAGTTTTGAGTTGTTTGATTTTCTTTTCCAGGAAAGGCAGATAGACAGTGAATCCATCGTGAAGCATAGCAGAAAGGCCGTTGCTTGTGATGGTTCCTCCTGAAATAGCATCTACGCCGTGGGGATTGTTGGGACCGGCTCCGCCTTTAATGGTTTTTACAGAAGTAAAGTTTCCGTTTTCATCAAAAATGGTTTTTCCAAAAAACTCCTGCTGAAACTTGTCTGTGTTGATTTCAGCCCCCAATCCCGGAGTTTCCCCCTTGTGATCGAACATCACACCATAGATGGTATTAAAGTCGTTTTTAAGGGCGATATAACCCCATATGGGACCCCACAGGCCTTTTCCCCTCATGGGGAAGATGTAGCTTGTATCTCCGTTATCAAGGGCTGCTACATAAACTGGGTAAAGGCGGTCGGCCGGGTTGGTCTTTTTCTGCTCGGCCCCCAGGTCCACATTAAAAGCATTCACCGCTGGATCGATAGTCATGTCGGCTTTCAGGGTGAAAGATTTTACAATGTATTTGTTGTAAAGGTTTTCAGCGTCTTTAGGGGTGGCCACTACATTGATAGACTTTAAGATATTCTGCATCTTTTCAATGCGTATATTGGCTTCCTGCAGGGGTTTCAAACTGACGGCCACCACGGTAAGGGCAATGGCTACCACCACCACCATTATGCTCGAATAAATGAAAATATATCTGTTGCTGAACATAGGTCTTGGTTTTTAGGCATTAGATAATTGAGCCTGGCGTTTCATTCTCCGCTTGATATTGGCCTCTACCACGTAATGGTCGATGAGTGGGGCGAAGGTGTTCATCAGGAGGATGGCCAGCATGGTTCCTTCGGGATAGGCAGGGTTGAACACCCGGATCATAATGGCAAACAAACCGATGAGGAAACCATATATGTATTTTCCCTTTTCAGTCTGGGCAGCCGACACAGGGTCAGTGGCCATATAAACGATACCAAACAGGAAGCTTCCCATCATGATTTGGGTGAGAGGAGGAATTTCCATGTATGGATTGGCCCCAATTAGGTTAAAAATGTAGCTCATCGTCAATCCACCCAATAAGGCCGAAAGCATGATTCTCCAGCTGCCAATGCCAGTGATGATGAGTATGGCAGCCCCAATGAGGATGGCCAGTTTGGAAGTTTCCCCAATGGAGCCGGGTATAAAGCCGTAAAACAGGTCGTGAAGGGAAGGGATCTGATCAATCTGGTAAGCAGCAGCGTGGGCAAGGGGAGTGGCTCCCGAAAAACCGTCTACAGCCTGCCCTGAGGTTAGCCCGGCCACCCATACTTTATCTCCGGTAATATCGCCTGGGTAGGCAAAGAAGATAAATGCACGGGCTAGCAGGGCCGGGTTGAAAACATTCATGCCCGTTCCACCAAAGGCTTCCTTTCCCAAAATAACTGCAAAGGCTGTGGCTACGGCAACCATCCACAAAGGAATGTTCACCGGCATAATGAGCGGGATAAGCATGCCCGAGACCAGAAACCCTTCGTTGACTTCATGCCCGCGGGCCTGAGCAAAGGCAAATTCAATAGCCAGCCCGGTAACATAGGAAACCACAACAATGGGGAATACTTTCAAAAAACCTACCCATACCATTTCCCAGAATCCAGCTTGCTGACCCTGGGAGAGATAATATTGATACCCCGTATTCCAGATCCCGAAAAGCAGCGTGGGAATCAGCGCGATGATTACCACGCTCATAGTTCGTTTCATGTCGAGGGCATCTCTGATATGGCTCCCCTGATGAGTTACTTTATCAGGGACAAACAAAAAGGTTTCGAAGGCGTCGAAAGTAGAGTGGAACTTCTCGAACTTCCCGCCTTTCTGAAACTGGGGTTTTATTTTATCCAAATAATTTCTAAGCGCTTTCATGTTTATAAGAAGTATGCTTGTTGGTAATTTCGGTTAACTCATTTCCTTGCGCATCAGGTAGAGGCCTTGACGTATAATGCTCTGCACCTCTATTTTAGAGGCACATACAAACTCGCAAAGAGCAAAATCCTCTTCGGCCACTTCATAAATGCCCAGTTGCTCCATTTTATCGATGTTCTGAGCCAGAATAGCCTTGATTAAGTAAACGGGATAAATATCCATAGGCAATACTTTTTCGTATTGTCCTGTTAGTACGAAGGCTCTTTCGCCGCCGTGCATATTGGTATCTGGGTCAAATTTTTTGTTGGGGAACAGCCGCGACAGGAAGGTGCGCGAGGCTGATAGTTTGTCGGTTCCAGGCAGAGCCCATCCGAAAAACTCGTGGTGCTTTCCCTCTTTGATGACTGTTATCTGCCAGTCGTAAAATCCCAGGTAACCATTGTGGCCAATGTTGGTACCGGTCAGTACGTTGCCTGAAATGATTCTGTAATCTCCTTCCTTGATGTATTGCGAAGCTATTCCTTCCATCGAGGCACCAGCAGTCATTTTTAAATATTGAGGCTTTTTAACACCTCCTCCTGTCAGGGAAACTATTTTTTCAGGTCTATATCTGCCTTCTAAAAACAGTCGGCCTATGAGCAATACATCGGTGGCTCTGAGGTACCATACCACTTCTCCTTTGTTCACTGGGTCAATATGGTGAATTTGGATACCGGGGTTGCCTGCCGGATGAGGACCTTCGAATGTATTGATCTGTACATTTTTAGCGTCAAGTAGTACTTTTGAGACGTCCTCTCCTGCCCTTACGTTGAGATGAACCTTGGGAGCTAGTTTCACCAGGGCATCTAATCCTGTCTGAAACTCATCTCCTTTGCCGTGAAGAATAAAATCATAATCCGGAGCCAGAGGAGCGGTGTCGAAGGCAGAGATGTGAATAGCTTTGGGATGGTCGGCCGGATTGGCTACCACAGCATAGGGCCGCTGCCTGATTAAAGGCCAAAGACCACTTTTCAGAAGTTCCTCTTTAATTTCATCGGCACTCAGCGCGTTGGGGTTAGCTTTCCGGAAGCTCTCAAATTCTTCAGTATCCGACTTTTCAATACGCACTTCCAGGAGCTTTCTTTTTTCTCCACGCACGATTTCCACCACTCGACCGCTAACCGGGGAGGTTAAAATTACGCGTTCGTTGGTCTTGTCAGCAAAGAGCGGACTTCCCGCCTTTACCCCGTCTCCTTCCTTCACTAAAAGGCGAGGAACCAGACCGGGAAAGTCAATCGGCTTTACGGCATAGGTTCTGGCCGTGTAGCCAATGATAACCTTCTCGGCTTCTCCTACCAATGGAAGGTCGAGACCTTTCCTGATTTTTATGACTTTTGACATAAATGTTTGTGCATTATTAAGTTACACTTCTCGAAATTATTATATCAATTAAGGTACATGCATTAATAAATCATTTGCAAACTTAGAATAATAATCTCATTCCTAAAATTTAAAATTATGCTAAATGATTTTGCCCATGGTAACGTATAAGCATTGTTAAAAGTTTAACAAAAATAGCCTTTCTAGAAAAAATATAACCAGTAAGACTGCATTATTTTAGCCAACCATTATCTTTTCGTAACACGAGGGCTTAAAAAAAGGAAAAGCTGCCTGAGATTCATCAGACAGCATGAAATGGGAAAGGAAAACGATTTTACTTTTCCTCCTTTTTGCAAAGGGTTTTAATGCCTAAAGGCAGGTAAAGAGGACAGAAACGCAAAAAGGCAGTAGCTAGCGGAATTATGGCCAAAAGCCCCCACCAGCTTTGATAGTAAATGCCCAAAGCTGCTATTACTATGGCAGCCACAATACGAATGATGCGATCTACATTACCGACGTTTTTTTCCATATGTAAGTGATTTAAGGTTTTTTCAAAACAAAATTACTAAAATATGTAAGTTTTCTTTGATTTTTGGAGTGCGTATATTAACTTTATGCCCGGATTAACAAATATTCCATCCAAAAGTTCATCGCAGCCAAAACCATCTTTAGTCATGAAATGTCCGGTATGTGGCCATGAGTTGTTGGAACCCCTGCCCCGCGTTTGTCCTCATTGCGGTGCCGACCTCAGCCTGAAGGTAAATGTCAGAAATCTTTGCAGGGAAGTAAAACGAAATTACCGATTGCTACTGGCACTTGTAGTCGTGCTATTCGTCGTGGCTCTTATTTTATTGCTTGTACGACGACCTTCGCCCGCTTTACAGCTTGCACAACAGTCTGATTCCCTCCCATTTTACAAGCAACAGGTTGTGTTGTTGAGAGATTCACTAAGTATCTACCGCAGCAAGATTGCCTCCTTGGCTACCAAGCCATTACATTCGGAACAGGAATACATAATTCAGGCAGGCGACAATCTCTGGCTTATTGCAGAGAAATTGTTGGGCGATGGGCATAAGTACCCCCAGATCGCCCGCGACAACCAAATCACAGACCCATCGGTGATAAAAGTGGGACAAAAAATCATAGTACGTAAATAGAAAGGAATGGTCTATGAATACCGAACGATTACTTCAGGAAATTACGGAGCAGGCAGACCAGGTCATAAAAGAGCGCGAGGAGCTCCGGAATACTACGCAGCGCTTGCAAAACGACCTTGAATCGTGTAAGCGGGAATTAGGCCTGACGCTTGATAAACTGCGCAACCGGGAGGAAGAGATTTTTCACAAACAAGCATCTATAGAAAAATTGCAGGCACAGATGCTGGAGCGGGAACTGGATATTAACCGCCTCAGGCAGGAAAAGACAGAGCTGAACAAGAGTTTGGAATCAGCGAACTTGAAAATCCAGGATCTTGAACGCCAGATTCAAGCCATTCATGCAGAAAAAGAGACACTGTCTCAGCAAGTCGCTGATTTACAAAAAAAATTTCTTGCCCTGAGAGAAAAATCCCAAAAGGCCAGGCCTGCCCGCAAAAAAGGCAATAATGGTAAAGGAGTTGAAGGAAGTGCTGAAGTCTGATAACCCATGATTTTTCATTAAAAGGCAACTAAGAGGAAATTTTTTTAGGAATAGGACTGGCTTTTTTTAAAAATAAGCCCGGGCTCGGTATTCAATTAGATCTTAAGGAGTCCATTCAGTAGAATTATGAATAAGTAAAACCTATGGATTAACCCTGCTTTTGGGGCTAAAAGTTTGTAGCTTTGCAATCAATCGATGAACCAGTGTCTGGAAAATGCCTGTAAAATCATGAAAATTAAGAATTTATTAACTTCATTAATCTTTATTTGCATGTTGTTGCTTTTTTCTTCTCTTCATGCGTCGGCCCAAGCCTCAGGCAAAGGCCAGTTACTGACCTATGAGCAGTATCCGTTTTACCCTGGAGATGATCTGGAAATGACCTGGACACCTGAGGAAACCCAATTCAGAATTTGGTCGCCAGTGGCTGAGGCAGCTGAAGTGAGAATTTATAAAACGCAGGAAGATACCGAGCCTTTTATGGTATTACCCATGAAACCTGATGTGCTGGGTACCTGGGTAGCCCAATATCAGGGAAATCTGTTACATCATTTCTATACTTTTCGTACCCGGCATGGGGACAAATGGCTGGCCGAAACGCCGGGAATATATGCCCGGGCAGTGGGTGTCAACGGTAAGCGTGCCTTTATCTTCGACCCCGGGGAGACCCAGCCCGAAGGTTGGGAAAACGATAGAGGGCCTGAACTCAAGTCGCCGGTAGATGCTATTATTTATGAATTGCATCTGCGCGATATTAGCATGCACCCCTCGTCGGGCATTGTGCACAAAGGAAAGTATCTGGGATTGGCCGAATCAGGGACTCTCAACAACTGGAATCAATCTACCGGTCTTGACCATCTGAAAGAACTGGGGATTACGCATGTGCATATTCTTCCTATATTCGATTTCCATACCATCGACGAAGAGCATCTCGAGGATAATGCCTACAACTGGGGATACGACCCACAGAATTACAACGCACCAGAGGGTTCCTATGCCACTGACCCTTTCAATCCGTTAGTAAGAATCCGGGAATTAAAACAAATGATAATGGCCCTACATCAGGCTGGCATTGGAGTGGTGATGGATGTGGTGTATAATCATACTTTTGATGCAGGTTCCTCCAATTTCAATCAGTTAGTCCCGGGTTACTATTATCGTCAGAATCCTGACGGAAGTTATTCTAATGCCAGTGGCTGTGGAAACGAAACGGCCAGTGAGCGTCCTATGGTAAGGCAGTACATCATGGAATCAGTTAAATACTGGGCCCGGGAATATCACATGGATGGCTTCCGCTTCGATTTGATGGCCATTCACGACATTGAAACCATGAATGAAATCCGCAAGGCCCTTTGGGAAATCAATCCCAACATTATTATCTACGGAGAGGGCTGGACAGCTGGAGATAGTCCGCTACCCTTCGAAGACAGGGCTCTCAAAACTCAAGTATCACGCATGCCCGGCATTGCGGTTTTCAGTGACGACTTGCGCGACGCCGTGAAAGGCCCATGGTACAACGATAAAGAAACCGGCTTTGTGGGGGGCATCCCCGGCCTGGAAGAAAGCATAAAATTTGGCATTGTGGCAGCCACCCAGCATACTCAGGTGAATTATTCGGCAGTGAATTACAGCAAGGCACCCTATGCCGCTGGCCCCGATCAATGCATCAACTATGTTTCGTGTCACGACAACCATACTTTATGGGATAAAACCAAATACACCATACCCAACGCCACCCAGGAAGAATTGGTGGCCATCAATAAGCTGGCCAGTACCATAGTACTGACATCTCAAGGCATTCCTTTCCTCCACAATGGAGTAGAAATGATGCGTTCGAAAAAGGGGGTGGAAAATTCTTATAATTCACCTGATAGCATAAACCAGATTGACTGGAACTGGAAATATTTGTACAGGAGTGCCGTGGAATATCATCGGCGCCTGATAGAAATGCGGAAAAATCATCCGGCTTTTCGCATGCGTACCCGGGAAGAAATTGAGAAAAACCTCCATTTCATCGACACGGGCAAAACTTGCGTGGTGGCCTATACGCTCGACGGAGCTGCTGTAGCAGATACCTGGAAGCGAATCCTGGTGGTATTCAATGGCAACCGCCATGCCGAACAGATCAGAATTCCAGAAGGCAAGTGGAGGGTGATTCTTAATGGCGATCGTTTCTTTGATGAACCGGTCCCCTGGCCGCCCCTGCCCTTCCTTAACTTACCAGCCTCTTCAGCTATGATACTGGCCGAGACTGAATAAAATTCTAGTCTTTGGCAAACATAGGGCTTAAAGGGGCTGTTTGTATCGGAGGCCCTCAATATGTATGGAAACTAAATGGGCTCTGTTGGCATTTACTGACTTGATTTTGAAAAATATTACTTTGATAATTATTTAACTATGACGAAAGTTCGCCGTTTGCAACTCGTTAAAGATGACCCCTGGCTGGAGCCTGTAGAAGAGGAGGTCTTTAACCGATACATGCGTTACAAAAGCCGGCTGAGCCAGATAACTGCCCAATATGGCAGCCTGCTCCGGTTTGCCGATGCGCACAATTATTTTGGGATTCATTTTAGTAAAAAAGACAAAGGATGGTATTATCGGGAGTGGGCGCCCCGGGCCCGCGACCTCTACTTCATGGGCGATTTTAACCACTGGGACCGCCACTCGCATCATATGACTTGCCTGGAAAGCGGAGTATGGGAGATTTTTCTGCCCTACGACCAATACAAAGACCGTTTTGTACATGGAAGCCGGGTAAAAGTCCTGGTACATGGAAATAATGGTTGGTACGAAAGAATTCCTGTTTACATACGGCGGGTAGTGCAGGACGAGAACACAAAGGACTATGCCGGTCAGCTTTGGTTTCCATCCAATCCCTTCGACTGGCAGGGTGACAAATATCGCATCCCCACCGATGAACCTCCGCTCATTTACGAATGCCATGTGGGAATGGCTCAGGAAGAACCCCGGGTAGGCACCTACCGCGAATTTGCCGATAATGTCCTGCCCCACGTAAAAGCCTGTGGCTACAACATGATTCAGGTAATGGCCATTGCCGAGCACCCTTACTATGGCTCATTTGGCTATCATGTCAGCAACTTTTTTGCCCCCTCTTCCCGCTTTGGGACCCCTGAGGATCTTAAATACATGATTCGCAAGGCACACGAAATGGGCATAGGTGTTATAATGGATGTGGTTCATAGTCATACGGTTAAAAACTATAATGAGGGCCTGAACGATTTCGATGGCGAGGATGGACTTTATACCCACCCCGGTCCCCGTGGACACCATCCGGCCTGGGATTCACGTCTCTTCGATTACGGAAAAACCGAAGTGTTGCAATTTTTACTTTCAAACCTGGCATACTGGCTCAAAGAGTTTCACTTCGATGGATTCCGTTTTGACGGAGTAACCTCTATGTTGTATTTTCATCACGGATACGTGGATGGATGGAACAGGGAGCGATACTTCCTCGATGGAGTAGAGTGGGATGCAATAACCTACCTCCAGCTGGCCAATACGCTGGTGCATAAAATTCGTCCCGACGCCATTACCATTGCAGAAGATGTGAGTGGTATGCCCGGTATATGCAGTCCGGTGAGCCATGGGGGCATAGGATTCGATTATCGCCTGGGTATGGGTATCCCCGATTACTGGATTAAAATAATCAAGGAGAAAAAAGACGAGGATTGGGATATGGGCGAGCTTTACCATACCATGCTCGACCGAAAATTGGGTGTGAAAACTGTGGCCTATTGCGAATCGCACGACCAGGCGCTTGTGGGCGATAAAACCATTGCCTTCCGCCTCATGGACCAGGAAATGTATTGGCATATGACCGATGGCGATCCCCATCCTGTCATCGATCGGGGTATAGCCTTACACAAGATGATACGGATGTTTACCATCACCCTGGGGGGCGAAGCTTACCTCAATTTTATGGGCAATGAATTCGGGCATCCCGAATGGATTGATTTTCCGCGCGAAGGCAACCGATGGAGCCATTGGTACGCTCGCCGCCAGTGGTCGTTGGCCTACAATCCCAATCTTAAATATAAATTCCTGCTGGCTTTCGATAATGCCATGATACGTCTGGTCAGGAAATATGGCATTCTGACAGCTCCCTGGCCCAGAGTGCTCAATTTCGACCATCACAACAAAACCATTGTCTTCGAACGAGCAGGACTCATTTTTATTTTTAACTGGCATCCTACTGCCAGTATCCCCGACTATGCTTTCCCGGTACCTGAGCCAGGCGACTACAAAATTGTATTGTGTAGCGACGATTTCATTTTTGGCGGGCACGGAAGAATACATCATCATATTACCTATCACGCTATTCCCGGTCCGGATGGCATGGGTGTGGCCCGAATATACAATACCAACCGTACGCTTATTGTATTAGAAAAATCGGAAGCATAACATGTGGCGTAAAAGCGATAAAGCATTTCATCAATTGTTTGAAAAGAACTACAATAGCCTTGAGTGGTATGCCTTTAGCTATGTACGTGAACGCGAAGCCGCCCGCGACCTGGTCAGCGAGGCTTTCCTGCAACTTTGGCAACGACGAAGCAACTTCGAAGACAGCCGCGACCCGATTCCCTGGCTTAAAACCACCATTCACAATCGGGCGCTCAATCACCTGCGCGATCATCGGAAATTCCACCCCGACCTCGAGGCTATCCTACATGATTATGATTCATCCCAGCAACCTTTTGATTCTGTAGACTTCAAACAATTGCAGAGAACTCTCAACAAAACCCTCGAAAAAATGCCGGAGAGGGTTAGGGAAGTATTTTTACTCAGCCGCGACGAAAACCTAAAGTATCAGCAAATTGCAGAGCGTTTGGGCATCTCGGTGAAAACCGTGGAGGTGCAGATGGGCAAGGCCTTACGTATACTTCGCGAAAACCTGGGTGAGTTTCTCCCGCTGGTCATTCTTCTTTTTAATTATCTTAGAATTTGATAAGGGTAAAGGACATCACCGGTGTAATTAAAACGATTACCTGACATGGAAATAAAAGACGAACATATTGAGTTAATTGCCAAATACCTTTCGGGTCAGGCCACTGAAACCGAAGCAGAGGAATTGCTCCAATGGGTAAGATCGGCCCCGGAGCATGAGCAGCTTTTCAAGCAATATGCAAGGGATTGGCAACGACATCATTTCATTCCCTCCGATCCCTCTAAGCTCTGGGCCCAATTTTCTCAAAAGGCTGGACTTAACCGAAGGTTTCTCAAAGTTGAGAGAAGGGTTTTGATGCGGGCAGCCGCATTCTTCCTTCTGGCCTTACTTTCGGCTTATACGGCCCTTTATCTTTTGAAAGATGATCAACAGATACTGGTGGCAGAAAACGAGGTTAAAAATTTTACACTGCCAGATGGCAGTGTGCTGGTTTTGGCTCCTTCTTCATCGGCCATTTATAGTTCCAGGGAATTCAACCAGCATATTCGCAAGATACAAATTACAGGTATGGCTCGCCTCGAAGTGAAGCATGATGAACAGGCGCCTTTTGAGGCTATGGCAGGCAAGCTGCAGATCAGGGTTACAGGTACCCGCTTCTATGTTAGTTCGGGCGACGAAACCCTTATGCCTTCGGTGTATCTGGAAGAGGGGAGGGTTGAGGCCTCGCTGGCTGGCCATCCGGATAATAGGATGGTATTGAAACCAGGACAACAGGCAGGCATTGACCCCTTGAGCGGTAAACTAAGTATCAGCGATCGACCTGACGTCAACCAGAGTGCCTGGCTCACCCGTCATTTTGAGTTTGATGCCACACCCCTGTTCAAGGTCATCTGGCTATTGCAGAAAACCTACTCCATCGAAGTGGAGCTCGTTAACCCGGGAATCGGCAACTGCACACTTACGGCTACATTCGACAATCAATCGCCTGAAGATATCCTCCGAATCATCGCTGCCACGCTGGGTCTGCAAGTGAGCGGCTCTCAAAGGCATTTTGTGCTTTCCGGAAATTCCTGTCCATAAGCCCTCATGGCTAAATGGCTGATTTTAGGTGTTCTGTGCCTGGCGCTGGGATGGCTTCAGGTGGCGTTTCCACAGGAAAATGCCGGAAAAACCTATGCTCTGTTTGTAGAGAGAAAACCCCTGGCAGAGGTAATTCCCCTGGTTGAAAAAGCATCCGGCTTTTCTATTGCCTTCAGCCCTTCCATCA
Source organism: Bacteroidales bacterium (assembly GCA_049969475.1). Classification (GTDB taxonomy): domain Bacteria; phylum Bacteroidota; class Bacteroidia; order Bacteroidales; family TTA-H9; genus UBA2030. The sequence goes on from JBMFOU010000022.1 coordinate 31,181, forward strand.
TCGACCCCTCAAGCCCTATTAGCTGCCGTGTGAATACCCGTCAGCTCTCCTCTTTTCTAAATACGGTATTTCTAAAAAATGGGATCGATTGGGTACTTATAGGCAACCAAATTGTCTTGCAAAAAATCAGAGCCGAGGTCAAAAAAACCCGGTGGAAAATCATACATGGAACCGTAAAGGATGCCCGCAGCGGGGAGCTTCTGGCTGCCACAAAAATTTCGGCTGAAGGATGGGCTTCGGTGTATACCAATTCCTATGGTTTTTTCTCCCTACAGATTCCTGAACAGGTTAAAAAGTTGGAGTTCTTTCACCCAGGTCATAAACCAGTGGAAATAGCTATCGATCAACTATCCTCCCTTCCCGTGGTTATTTTGCTTGAACCCATGGTGGTTGAGATGCAGCCTGTCGTTATTTCGGGCGAGAAAAACCTGCCGGGATACTGGGAAAGTGGCATGGGCGGTTTTCTTATGAGCCAGATGAACCATCGTGGAAATACGGGCGATGTAATTACTACCCTCGGAACCATTCCGGGTTTTTCTCTTTTTGGGGATGGAAGCACTCGTTTTTTCGTTCGGGGAGGAGAAAGCAGTCAGAACCTCATCCTTATCGACGAATCGCCGGTGTTTAACCCCTCACATCTCTTTGGTTTTATCTCATCACTCGATGCCTCCGTAATCCGCGAAATTAAGGCCTACAAATGCGATGCTCCGGCAGAATACGGAAATCGACTCTCAGGCGTTCTCGACATTCATACCCGCGAAGGCAATCTGAACCGTTGGGCAGGCGAGCTTACCCTCAGTCCTTTCTACAGCTCGGTGATTTCAGAGCTCCCCTTACTGAAAGAGAAAGCAGGAATGATGCTCTCTGCCCGTCGCTCTAATCTGGAATGGCTCAGACTCTCTGCTTTTACTCCTTACAATTTTACTTTCAATTTCTATGACGTTCATTGGAAAATGAATGCCTGGATCACGCCTAAAAACCGGATTTATGCCACGCTTTATGCTTCCTCCGACCAATATTCTGCAGTTTCTGAGTCGGTGTTTAAAAACTATGGGCTGGGATGGGGCAACCTCATCACTTCATTGCGCTGGAACTGGCTGGCAAGCCCCCGGGTATTCATCAACACATTCTTTAATTCGAGCCGCTATACTTATAAGCTCTACCTTAATAGCCGGCACACCGATTACTGGAATTCGGAAGTTACCTGGTATGCCCTTCATAGCAATTTGAGCTGGTTTTTCTCTTCCGAACATATACTCAGAGCCGGTGTGGGCCTTGAAAATTATTTGTCGGTCCCCGGACGGGTTATAATGGGGACCGGTGCTACCCCGACTTTTTACCGTCATGTAAACGATTTCAGATCTTTAAGTGGGTTTATTTATGCAGGGCTCGAAAGCCATCTGATGGATGGAAGGCTTCAGTTGCAGCCTGGTGTGCGCCTCACCTGGTGGGGTAACTACGGGCCCCAGATTGTGCCTTATTTTAATAGCGATTTTCAGGTTTTTGCCACCGATACCATAGCTGATCGACGTTTTTACTTTTCCCATCTGGGACTTGAGCCTCGTTTCAGAATGGTTTTTAAGTCTACGGAACGGCTCCAGTTCATGGCTTCCGCTTCGGTAACCCGACAATACTTTCAGCCCCTATCCAATACAGTTAGCCCTTTCACCACCCTCGAGACCTTTATCCCATCCGGGCCTAATCTTCGACCGCAATCCTCTTACCTGCTTAGCACAGGATTGAGTTACACCGCTGTTGACAACGCCTGGCAGCTTAGTGCCGAAGCTTATTACCGTAAGCTGGATGGACAGATTGATTATCGCGACCATGCGGGTTTGCTTTATGCCCCATTCCCCGAAGGTGAGCTCAGACAGGGAGAAGCGCGGGCAGCAGGTGTAGAATTTAGGCTGGCCAAAATGCAGGGCCATTGGAATGGCTGGCTTACCTACACCTATAGCCGGACAACCCGTAATACCTCTGGTATAAACGGCGGAAGAGACTACTTTCCTTATTTCGATCGACCCCACCAGGCTATGCTAATGTTCTCCTGGAATCCCACATACAAGTTCAGTACGGGCGCAGCATGGTATTTATCGAGCGGTGGCATGACTACCCTTCCGGTGGGTTTTTATCAGGAAAACGGCATTCCCGTACCTGTGTATGGCGATCGGTACAATGCCCGTTTGCCCCTTTATCACCGCCTCGATCTTTTTGCAGCTTACCAGTGGATTACCTCCAAACCCTCCATCCGCTACGAGTTATCGCTCAACATCCGCAATGCTTACGGCCGACACAACCCTTTTATCTATGGTTTTAATAAAATTATGGATGATGCCGGAAATTTCAGAGTACCTACCGATTTGAGCTCTTCGGCGAGCATTGTTCCAACCCGCCTTTCAGTAAATGGAATTATTCCTTCTATTTCTCTAAAAGTTAGCCTGGAATGAAAGCAATCTATGCCCATGGATTATTACTGATGGCTGTCCTTTTTCTGGTGTCCTGCGAAAAAATTAATCAGCAAGACATACCTCTTAATACACCTGAAGTGATTGTTATACAATCGTTAATGACGGATAAACCGGGCAGGCAAGAGGTTAAAATTACCCAAGTGATGTCTTCTCCGACTGGGGCCAGTTCACCTGTTCGAAACGCACTGGTATTCTTAAGCAGCACTGACACGGTTATTGTCTTCCAGGAAGATTCCCTGAATGCAGGGGTTTATTATGCCATGCTATCCCTTGAAATGAAAAAAAATTATACCCTTCAGGTGATTAATAATCAGCAGGTTTACGCAGCGAAAGCTTCAGGAGAGCCGGGAATGGTCTTCAATCCACCCGTTTTCGAAAAAAGTGATTCCAATGACTTGTGGTATCCCGCTTATATAGCTCCTCCCTTCATGCCCGACCATCCGGCTATGTACGAGCTTCTTGCCAATTGGTCTATGCTGCCTGAATTTCAGGGTTGGCCTGCAGAAAAATGTACTGCTCGTATGCTATTCTTTACACTGCCCTCCATAGATGTAACGCAATTGTTGCCACCCCCGGTTCTCAACCAGGGTTTCCCTGAGGGTACTTTGATTACTGTAAGACGTTATTCCATGGACCTTAATTACGCCGCTTATTGGAGAGAAGTGCTACTCGAAACCCGATGGGCAGCAGGTTTGTTTGCCCTAGAATCTGCCAACGTCCCTACCAATTTTTCAGGTGGTGCCAGAGGCTGGTTCGCCATTTGCGGAGTTACTGAGCTATCTTTGGTTTTAGGACAATGATGTGCAAGATTTTTCTTTAGAGATAGAGTAAGGGTAAAATTATATTTAAGTGTTCTTTAAATGAAAGGCAATAGCCATGAAAAAGAAAATAATTTTTATCGTTATCGGGTTTTTAGGAATGTCTCTTCTCCTGGGTTGCAACAAAAACCCTGAACCAGAGCCGTTACCTGATACGACCCCCGCTCAGCAATTGTCAGTGGAAGAAACACTATATACCCAGGCGGTTGATGAATGTATACACGATGCAACAAGATTGGCTTTTGGCCCTCCTGCTAAATCGAGTCTTGAACAACCTTGTGGTGCTTCTTTCGATTCAACCCTCGTAACAGCCGACAGCATAAAAATATATATCACTTTCAATGGAAATAATTGTAAAGGCACTCGTTTTCGTACCGGTCATATGATTATTCATCGCCGCAAAGCATCGCCCTGGATAAAGCCGGGTACTACAATCGTAACAGAACTAATTGATTATCAGATTACGAATCTTTTTAATAATAAAAAAATTACTCTTAATGGTAAATCAAGCATGCAAAACGTGAGTGGTGGAAATATCATGATGCTTGGCATGTCTTACAATCAGGTGATACATCGATATGAGGGTCATTTTGATGTTACTTTTCCCGATGGATCTCACCGGCTCTGGCATCATGCCCGCCAAATCGTTTTAACCTTACAAGATGGTGATTTGATTAGAACCATTGAGGGATACGGGAATGTTGATGGTTTTACCCAACTCTTTTCGTGGGGTGTTTTACACAATGGTAAGCCCTTTTACAACCAGACTATCAGTCCTTTAGTCATCTCCTCTGCCTGTGGGGATAATCCTGTAGCCGGTGTTTTAAAAGAAAGTATAAGCCCTAATGGAATGACTTCAACCATAACCTACGGGTTCGATGCAAATAATCAACCCTCGCCTTCCGGTACTTGCCCCTCACGATATAAACTTGAATGGCAATTAAAAAATAAATCCGGCGTACTCTTTCTCCCAATAAATTGAAATCATGCATGATTCTTTATAGTTTATATTTAACTTAAAATCAATAACTTAAAATCTCAAAACCATGAAAAAGACGCTGTTTTTCTTACTAATTCTTGCAGCCGGTACTATCCTTACCCTTTCACCGGGTTGCAGTAAAGACAAAGAAGATGTGACAGATGATGATGTCAATACCGGGACGCAGGTAAGCACTGACGAACAATTGGTGGATGATGAAACCGACCGCATTCTCGACGAGGCAACTACTTTCATGATGCAGGGTATGCTCAAATCGTCTGAGGCAATCGAAGTTTCACCGTGTAATGCCAACCTTGACTCTGTTCGGGTTGTAAATGATACGGTTGTTTTTTACATCACATATAACGGTTTGAGCTGCAATGGCAAAATTAATCGTACGGGGAAGGCAGAAGTTCGTATTAAACAAGGAACATTCTGGGTACAACCCGGGGCTGTCAGGAAAGTTAAACTGATAAACTATACGGCTACCCGCGTGGCTACAGGGGTCTCCGTTACCATGAACGGGGAAAAAACCCATGTGAATGTCACGGGAGGTCACCTGGGCCTTTTGGGAATAACCTATGATTCTATAGTGGTTGAGGTTAGCGGACACATGGTGGCCTCCTTCAACAATGGTACCTCTCGTGAATGGAATATAGCTCGTCGCAAAGTCTTCACTGGTACACAGGGTAATATAGAAGTTACCACCTCAGGTTTTGGAAACGCCGGCGAATACAACCATCTCGTCACCTGGGGGGTTGACCGCTTGGGCGACAACTTTTACACTCAAATTGTGGAGCCGGTAATGACAAAACAATCCTGTGATTGGAACCCTGTTTCAGGCATCAAAAAGCATTATGTGCCCGCTAAGTCTCTGACTATCACCACTACCTTTGGTTTTGATAGCAATAATCAACCTGTAACTACGGGTGATTGTCCATCAAAGTATAAGCTGGAAATTGAAAGAAACGGCAATACTCGTACACTTTACCTGAATCTCCATTAATCCATACTGATCATACCAGCTTGCAAGGCCTGGTGCTGAGCCCGTCTCCTGATGATAGCAGTGAGACGGTTTTTTTATTCAAGCAGGTATTGAATGTGTTATGAAATTTGGGGGAGGTTTTTCATCTTTGCTTAGCCAAATTTGCATGGTATGAAAGAGAAATCTGAACGACTTTATTCGTTGGATGCCCTTCGGGGGTTTGATATGTTCTGGATAATGGGAGGAGAATCACTTTTCATCGCTTTGGGGGCTGCTACAGGTTTACCCTGGCTTCGTTGGTGGGCTGAGCAAATGGAACATGTGTCCTGGCATGGTTTCCATTTCTACGATATGATATTTCCTTTATTTCTTTTTATTGCCGGCATTTCATTTCCTTTTTCCCTGGCCAAAAGAGCCAACGACCGACCCCGGCTTTACCGCCACATCATCCAGCGGGGACTGATACTTGTATTGCTTGGAATAGTATATAATAATGCTATTCGGTTCAACTTCAGTGAAATGCGTTATGCCAGCGTATTGGGGCGCATAGGGCTGGCCTGGATGTTTGCAGCCTTGATTTATATGAATGCCGGAAAGAAATTCAGGATTATCTGGACCCTGGCCTTATTGTTGATTTACTGGGGCTTGCTGGCTTTTTTCCCCGCCCGCGACCTGGGAGTGTTCGATCCTTATTCTATGGAAGGGAGCCTCACCGGTTACATCGACCGTTTATTTTGTCCTGGTAAACTTTATCTGGGTATTCATGACCCCGAGGGTATTCTGGGAACTGTGCCGGCCATCTCAACAGCCCTCCTGGGCATGTTAACAGGATCTTTCATAAAGAGTGAACAGTGGAAAGAAAGACTTTGGATGAAAGCCTTGGCTCTGGTGCTGGCAGGTGTCGTTCTACTCATTATCGGAGGGCTGTGGGACAAAGTCTTTCCCATAAATAAGAATCTATGGACCAGCTCTTTCGTTTGCTGGGTGGGAGGCATTAGCCTTATCCTTTTTGCGCTTTTTTACCTCGTCATCGATGTTTGGGGGTTTAAAACCTGGGCTTTCCCTTTCGTGGTCATTGGCATGAATTCCATCACCATTTACATGGCTCAACCCCTGCTGAATCTTGGACACACAGCCCAATTTCTTTTCGGAGGGTTTACAGAACTGGCTTCTGAAGCCTGGAAGCCTGTGATTTCAAGCATGGGTTATATTATCACCTGCTGGATTTTTCTTTATATCCTATATCGTAAGAAAATCTTTTTAAAAGTATAGGTGGCTTCGAGTTTCTTTAAGAAGAGCTTGTCTATCCAATGAATAACCAGTTCTGAGGCGATTTAAAATATCGTCTCTGGAACTTCGGAATTTTAAATTACCCGGGTGCTTATTAACCTGAGAGAACCAAGGCAGGGAAGCTGCTTTCAAAAGTACGCCCTTCTATTCAGGAAGAGGCTTTTTGACCTATTATAGCCTCTGTACTAAGATTTTCCTTACTATGGGGTTATATGAATAAAAGATGGTATGAAGCAGCATAGGCTAGCCTATCCATCAGGTCTTTCATTTATACCTCCAGCCGCTTATGAGACTATCCCGTTTGAATGGATTATTGCTGGATGCGTTTTGTACATACGGGCTCTTAAGATTCTTTTGTATGTTTCCTTGAAAGTGCTCAATTACAGGCGTTTTTTGGATTGTTTAAAATTTTCGACCGATACAGGTCTTCGCTCCCTTGGCATGGATCATTAGTTTTTTTGAAATTTTATTTAATAATTGAGTGGACTGACCCTGCAGGCAGGTTTTTTATATTTTTCATTCTGTCTTTAAGAGCTCATTCGCATCTTTTGAAAGATTATGGGTTCTTTCCTGCTGAAATGAAAAAAGGCTGGTTACCGCAAATGGACCAGCCTTCTCGAGTGGATATCTACGTTTTATTGGTAAGCCTCAGTATCGAATACCTGGCAGGTGCAAACCAGGTTGCGATCGCCGTATGCATCGTCGATACGGGATACGGGTGGGAAGTACTTATCGGCTTCCATGCCAGGCAGGGGGAATGCGGCTTCCTCACGACTGTAGGGTTTATCCCATTGAGAACTTACTACCACAGCTGCCGTGTGGGGAGCATTCTTTATGATGTTATTATGCTTATCGGCATGGCCGTTTTCAATTTCGGCTATTTCCTGCCTGATTTTTATTAAAGCTTCTACCAGCCTATCCAGTTCTTCAATGGGTTCGCTTTCAGTAGGTTCCACCATCAGGGTGCCATGCACAGGGAAGGCAACTGTAGGTGCATGAAAGCCATAATCCATCAGTCGTTTGGCGATATCCACTACCTGGATGTCGGCTGTTTGATGGAACTTGTTGCAATCCAGAATCATTTCGTGGGCTATGCGGCCGTGTTTGCCAACGTAAAGAATTTTGTAGTGTTTTTCGAGTTTGGATTTTAGATAGTTGGCATTCAAAATGGCATAGCGGGTGGCATCGGTTAACCCTTGTCCGCCCATGAGCTTGAGGTAGGCATATGAAATGGTGAGCACCAGCGGGCTGCCATAAGGAGCTGCTGCAACGGCCGTTATGGCTTTTTCTCCCCCTGTTTTTACCACCGGATGACCGGGCAGGAAAGGCACCAGATGAGCGGCCACACCCACAGGGCCTACACCAGGGCCACCTCCTCCGTGCGGAATGGCAAAGGTTTTATGAAGATTCAAATGGCACACATCGGCTCCAATCCGACCCGGGCTGGTGAGCCCTACCTGAGCATTCATATTGGCCCCGTCCATGTATACCTGGCCGCCATTCTTATGAATGATGTCCACGATTTCCAGAATTTCTTCCTCAAACACCCCGTGGGTAGAGGGGTAGGTTACCATGAGGGCAGCCAGCCGGTCTTTATACTGCTCGGCCTTGCTCCTGAGGTCGTCGACGTCGATGTTCCCATTCTCATCGCACTTCACCACCACTACCTCCATGCCTGCCATATGGGCCGATGCAGGGTTGGTTCCGTGGGCTGAAGAGGGAATCAAACATACGTTGCGATGACCCTCGCCCCGGCTGATGTGATACTGGCGTATGATCATCAGTCCGGTATATTCCCCGTTGGCACCGCTGTTGGGCTGGAACGAAATTTTGGAAAAACCCGTGATTTCACTCAGCATGCGGTCCATCTCCTGGATCATCTGCTGATAGCCTTCGGCTTGGTCGGCAGGAACGAAGGGATGCAGGGCGTTGAATTCGGGCCAGCTCAATGCAAACATTTCCGCTGCAGCGTTGAGTTTCATGGTGCAGCTTCCCAGAGGTATCATCGTCCGATTGAGCGCCAGATCACGGTTTTCCAGTTTTTTGATGTAGCGCATCATGCTGGTTTCCGAATGATAGGTATTGAAAACCGGATGCGTCAGGAATTCCGAAGTGCGATGGAAAGAAGCAGGGAAAGTCTCAATTTTTTCACAGTCAGCGGGTTTGCAGACATATTCACTGCATACGCGACCAGCAACCTGAGAAAGCACGCACAGTATGAGGTTCACATCACCCAGCGAGGTCGTCTCGTCGAGGCTTATACCAATCGTCTTTTCGTTGATGTAACGGAAGTTGATTTTTTGTTCCAGTGCCAGGTTACGAAGATGTTCCATGTTTACACCGGCCGGAAGTTCTATCTTCAGCGTGTCGAAGAAAGCTTTATTGAGTTGGCGGTATCCATATTTTTCAACTTCTGATGCCAGAATGCCAGCTAAAATGTTGATATCACGGGCTATTTTTTTCAGGCCTTCAGGACCGTGATATACGGCATACATTCCAGCCATGATGGCCAGGAGGGCCTGAGCTGTGCAAATGTTGGAGGTTGCTTTCTCGCGCTTTATATGCTGTTCGCGGGTCTGCAATGCCATGCGCAGTGCAGGTTTTCCCTGGGCATCTACTGAAATGCCAATGATACGCCCGGGCATGGCCCGTTTAAATTCTTCCTTGGCAGCCAGGAAGGCAGCATGAGGCCCACCGTAACCCATGGGCACACCAAACCTTTGCGTGCTTCCCACCACAATGTCGGCACCCCATTCTCCCGGAGGTGTCAGCAATACCAGGCTTAGCAGGTCAGCAGCCACCACTACCAGACCTTCCACTGCATGCATTTTTTCTACAAATCCCCTGTAATCGTTAATCTGTCCGTATCCATCCGGATACTGAACGATGCCTCCGAAGAAGGAATCATCGCCTTCAAATTCGTTGTGACAACCCACCACCAATTCAATGCCCAGCGGGGCTGAGCGGGTCTTTAATAAATCGAGTGTCTGGGGGAATACTTTACCAGAAACGAAAAACTTACTGGCATTGGCCTTCACCTTATTTCTCGACCGGCTGTTATATGCCATAATCATGGCTTCGGCAGCTGCTGTGGCTTCGTCGAGTAGGGAAGAGTTGCTGATGGGCATTCCCGTCAGGTCGGATACTACAGTCTGGAAATTGAGCAGGGCTTCAAGCCGGCCCTGAGATATCTCGGCCTGATACGGAGTATAGGACGTGTACCACCCCGGATTCTCGAGAATGTTGCGCTGGATAACTCCAGGGAGAATGGTATTGTAATATCCCATTCCTATGTAGGTCCGGTAAATTTTGTTGCGCGAACCCAGTTTGCGCAGGTGTTCCAAAAACTCGTACTCATTCATGCCCGGCCCAATGTTCAGTGGCTTCTCGAGCCTGATGGCTGGGGGTATGGTTTGATCAATGAGTTCATCGAGGCTCCTAACACCTACGGCTTCCAGCATCTTTTTCAGGTCGCCAGCTTTAGGACCATTATGCCGATTAATAAAATTATTGGTTATCATGTAAGTGTTTTTTAGACAATAAATTAGTTTTGTTAATAAATTAACGCAATTTGGACGCAAAGGTAGCATTCTTATTCTTCACGCAAACGATTGATAAACCTTCCTTTGGATTTGCCTCAATAATTTTGCCTATTTATTGATTATCAATTAAGTAATAAATTTTGGGGGGACAATACAGCGCATGCTAAAGTTTGTATATTTGTGCCAACAAGTTTAATATCTGACTTTATGGAATACAAAAAGTATTTGTATTTTTCGATGACCCCCGAGTCGCTCATTGCCTCTATGCTTCCTCCCGAAGAATTCGGACATTATTTAGCGGTGGGGACCAATAAGCGCACGCGCGGGCAGGCCATCTTTTTCGAAATAGACCCCAATTTTTCTTCCGATTATTTTGACCTGGGTAGTATTGAACGACGCTGTGTCCCTCATGTGGATGGCAAACCCAAAAGGTCCGTCTATTTATCCACCTACCGGGTGCTCGAGAATCTTCCCATAGAAAATTTTCGCAATCTCTACCTTACGACTTTCGACGGTAAGGTGCTGGAACTAAAGCCGGGCGATTATCCTGAAGAAGAGCCTCCTACGTTGCATCTATACCAGGAACTTTGTCCTGTTCCACCCAGGGTAGCCAGCAAACTGGCCCCCAGGCAGTTTATGAAATATGTTACCGACCCCACCAATCCGGTCTCTTTCCCTAAGATTGTTTTTGCTGAATTAATTCTCAATGGATTGGCCGAAAATCCCTTCACAGGCATGACCAACAACCTGCCTTACCAGAACAAGGATCACCTGCGCGATTGCCTCATCGGATTACACAGTGGCTACGAAAAGCCCAACAAAACGGTTGAGCGCTTCTATGCCGGTGACTTGCTTTATCGCACAGTGAAAAACGGCTTTTTCCTTGGCGACCCCGAGCATTTTATTTATTACCCCTTCCCTTCAGTAGATCAGTTGCAGAAACTCTATTACCCGTGGTGGCGCAGCGCACTCAATCTGGAGTTTAACGATAAATAATGGTATTTACCTTTTCATGATCATCCGGCGGGGGTTTATCGCACGATAAGCTTCCGCCGTATGGTTTTATGCTGGTTTTCCACGGATATAATATACCATCCTGGTTTTAAATGGCGGACAGAAATTTCGGCCGGCAGGGCGGTTTCTTTATTCAATATCATGCGTCCGCTAGCGTCCCATAGGGAAATCTTTGACATTATCTGCGGTCCATTTATAAATAATACGTCGCAGGCCGGATTGGGAAATAGCGTAAATTCTTGGCTGTTAAATGTTTTCTCTGTGCCAAGGATTTGATTGGCGGCAGAAATTATTCGTAGTTCCGGGTCGAAAATCAGGCTGTCAGGGACGAAAGGGAGACGAATCCTGAATTTTTGCCCGTTGTATGATGGATAAAGGGTGATAAGGGTATCCTGAAGATGATTTTTCAGTTGGATTTCAACAGGGATGTCGAAAAAAGTAACGGAAGGGTGCGAGGTTTGCTGATACAGAGTGATTTGTAAAGTATCCGGATCTGTCATGCCCCAATGCAGGGTGTAGGAGGGGTAACCTTCGCCGTAAAACCATTGACTCATAAATCCCGTCAGGTTTAATCCCGAAGTTTCTTCGAGAATACGGATAAGATCATCGGTGCGTGCAAATCCATAGCTCAGTCCAGGGAAACCTAGGTAAGTGCGCAGGGCATCGAAAAAAGCTTCATCACCAGTCAGCCAGCGGATCATGTGAAGCAAGAGGGCAGCCTTGTGATACGAGAGCCGCGCGTCGAAAATCCGGTTAATATTTGTTGTGTCATCCACATAAACCGATCCGCCGGGTTGCGAACAAACAGCTGCAATGGTCTCTCTTTTCCAGGGTTTCCAGTACTTTCCCCCGAAAAGATACTGATAAGTAAGACCTGTGGCATAGGTAGCAAAGCCTTCATTGAGCCAGATATCTTTCCAGGAGCCTGTGGTAACTTTATTTCCAAACCAACTGTGTGCCAGTTCGTGCGAAAGTACATGATGCGAAAAGGGTCCTGCAAATGTGAGGGTTTGATGCTCCATACCTCCTCCCATGGGGCATTGCAAATGCCCATATCTTTCCTGGATAAAGGGGTAAGGCCCAAAAAGCGAGTCAAATAATAAATAAACTGGCTGCAGGGCTTCTGTGGCCTGGCGAATAGCACTACTGTCAGAAGGATAAGCAAAATTGAGCACCTTCAGGAATCCTGAGGGGGTGCTAATGGTTTCTTCATACACCGCATATTTGCCAATGGCTATGGCCACTAAGTAAGGCGCTATGGGATAGCGGTGTTTCCAGACCGTGGTTGCTAGTGTATCGCTACGTATCTCAGTTGTCAGCATGCCATTGGAGGCCGACTGGTAAGCGGGAGGATGAGAAAGGGTAACCCTGAGGGAATCTATTTTATCGTCCAAGTTGAGCTTGCAGGGCCACCAGGAAGGAGCTCCGTAGGGTTCAGAGAGCGTCCATAGATAGGGTTGCTGGTTGTGAAGGGCTGTAAAAAAAGCTTTCTGGCCGGCAAGGGTGCCTGGCTTGCCTTGATAGGAGATGGTAATGGAATCGAATATTCCGGCAGAGAGAAAAACAGATAAAGGGATGATAAGTAGATGACCTCCGGGCTTAAGCGGAACGATGGTATTTCCTCTGAATCGCACTTCCTTAACCCAAAGGCTGTCGTGTAAATAAAAGGCAAGTGTGTCGCCGCTATTGATGGTACGAAAATGTAAGGCTGCTCTCCCTTGAATGTACTCTACCTCAGGATTGGCTCTCAGGCTGAGTTCTACATAGTGAATATCCGTTTTAATTCCCGGAAGGGAAGGGAGAAAAATACTCCGGGGTGCAGATTTTTTCGGCGACGTGCAAAACGTCAGGTCTGTGCTGAAGGGTGAAGACTGTTTCGGTACATGCTGGGCCAGCACCCGGGATGTTGAAACCAGGATGCTTACCAGGAACAGCAGTGGCCTGAGTTTTATAAATGTTTTCATTGTCATACCTGTTTGTAGGGCCTTTGGGTAAATCATCTAGCTTTATACGGCAAAGGTAATATCATTCCTCTCAGGGCATGCGTATGCCTTTCAATGGAAATCTCTGAGATTAATAAGTCTCAATGCGGATAAATAATGGATTATCAGGCGTCGAGGTGAAAGGTCAATCCTTGTCGGCCTGGAATCTGAATCCCAGGCGCTTGGCTGTTACCAGACGACTGCTCTCCGAATAATCGCGGATAGCCCCGGCATTCACAATTTTCACTTCATCGAACGGAGGGGTTAACAGGTCGAAGTTGATGGCATAGGTCATGGCTCCAGAGACGATGCGAAAGGCTGCGCTTTCGTCAAGCTCTTCGGTACCGAAGCTGGGATAAAGAATACCCACTTCGCGTTTCCCCTCGATGAAATAGTGCATGTCTTTGTTAACAAAAATCCGGCCGATAAGGTAGCCCAGATCGTTATAACGGTTGTATTTGAATGAATCGGAGAGGAAATTGTAAATGTGAATAACCCCGCAGTAGCTTCGGTCTTTATCTTCCCGAATGTAAGGCGTACGCATCACCTCATGATCGCGAGAGAACTCAAAAATATTGGTATGCATGAGAAAAACCAGGGCATCACCAGCAAAGAAAAGTTCGCTTTCGAAAGCACTCTGCCTCAGAAATTCTATTTTTAGGTGTTCTTCCTGGAAAGGGCATTGCCGGGCAATTTTCTCGGCTGCGAAGCATATCCGGCTAAAAGCTTCAAGCGTGTTGTGGTATACCTTATCTTTAAGCTCGCCTTTCGTCTTTAAGATTTCAAACAAGGGAGCCGTGTCCTGATTCTCCATACCGGTGATTTTATTCAAAAGTAAAGGAAATTTGAAACATTTTGGTGGAGAGTTTGCCCATGCTGTCCGAATAAATATTTCCCTCCCTGAAAATCATATCATTAAGTCCATACGACATTTTCACTTCCACAGCAAACTTGAAATATACGGTATAAAAGTCGAAGCCTACTCCCAGGTCGCCCGTAAAATCGTGCTTTGTAAGTTTTACCACCACATTCGAGGGATTTTCTGCTTTGTCTTTGGTAGATGAGGCCAGATCGATTTTATAGGACAGGCCGCCGGTTACAAAAGCCCTGAAATTTCCATCACGTTTCGACTTGTATTTGATATAAAGGGGGAAATCGATGAAGGTGGAATTAATGTTTTTGGGGATGGTTACCAGGCTGGAATCGCCTTTATTGAAAAGCAGGATGGAGTAGGTAAGTTTTCTTTCGCCAAATTGAAGTCCGGGTAGAAAGCGCAGGTCGAAAAACTCACCGAGTCGAAGGTTGGAGACAATCCCTATAGAAAAGCCGGGAATAGGAGCAGGCTCTATGCCATAAACCCGTGCCGAATCGCCCACCAAATCGGGTATTTGATCTTTGTTCCAGGTTTTATACTGAAAACCTTCGGCAGGCTTCACCACGAAAAACATCTGGTTTCCCGACAGATAAAATCCAAAATGCTTGGTTGCCAGGTCAAACTTGGGTAGGTTTTCTACCTTGCGGGCTTCCTGGGCTCCTGACAATAGGCTCCATACGAGCGCAAATATTAGTAATATGCAGCGTCTTCCGGTCATTACCCCGATTTAACGGTACTTACAGGCTTTTATTTTATAAAGGTTTAATCCCTTCATACAGCGTGGCAATGCCCAGGGTTAAAGGGGTAAAGGTGGTATCCTTAAAACCCGATTTTTGAAGCAAACTTGTAAAGTCAACTCCCTGGGGGAACTTGAGTACCGAATCGGGCAGATATTCATAGGCTTTTCGGTTGCCTGAGATAAGGCCACCTACCCACGGCAAAAGTTTCAGAAAGTAAAAAAGATACAAGGTCCGAAAAACGGGGTTTCCGGGAAGGGAAAATTCAAGTACGAGAATTTTTCCCCCAGGTTTTATTACCCTGAACATTTCGTTGAGTCCTTTTTCCAGGTCCTTGAAATTCCTCACGCCAAATGCCACTATGGCTGCATCGAAGGTATGATCTTCAAAGGGAAGGTTCTCGGCGGCCCCGCTCATCAGTTCGATTTGTTCCCTGAGTTGTTTTTTTCGAGTTTTTTCCCGACCGATGGCCAGCATCTTCTCGGCAATATCGCATCCGGTAACTTTACATCCTTTTCTGCGGGCAGCCATGATGGCCAGATCTGCCGTGCCGGTGGCTACGTCGAGAATATGCCTGTCGGGTCCTTCAGGAAGGCGGTTTACCAGCTTTCGGCGCCAGAGCTGGTCGATGTGCAGCGAGAGAAGCCGGTTGAGCAAATCGTAGCGGTGAGCTATTTCATCAAAAGGTATGGGTTGAGGTCGGTTAAGGTTCATGGGTGTTTACTTTTCTTCGGAATGCAGCTGGTTGTATTCTTTCTGAAGCTTCTGCAGGTCTACGGGCACTACGCCAACTTCTTCACATACTAGTCCACCGGCCAGATTAGCCAGGCGGGCAGTTTCCAGAGGAGAGAAGCCGGCAGCCAACCCCAGCGCCGCAACGCTAATCACTGTATCACCCGCTCCCGATACATCGGCCACCTTGCGAACTTCGGCGGGCAAAAGATGAAATTTCCATTGTCCCTCCTCCTCGTATCGCAAAGCCATCCCTTTATCGGAGAGAGTTACCATCAGTATTTTGCATTGCATCATTTCCTGAAATCCTCGCATCTCCTGTTCCAACAAATCGAAATGACCCAACAGGTCTCGTGGGGTGCCCAGCCCTTCCCTAAACTCTTTTAGGTTGGGTTTGAAAAGCGTTACCTCCCGGTAAGCCATGAAGTTCCTGCGCTTGGGGTCTACACATACCAGTATGCCCTCCTTCTGGGCCAGAGTTATTGTCTCCTCAATCAAATAGGAAGTGATGACGCCCTTGTCGTAGTCCTGAAATACGATGGCGGCTGGATGTTCCTTTTGAATTAAATGCTCGATTTTTTGCCACAGAAGCCTCGACAATTCCTGGGGTAGGGGGGTATTTACTTCCTCGTCCACCCGAAGAAGCTGAGTTTTGTTGGCAATAATCCTGAATTTGGTGGTTGTAGTACGGTCTGGGGTTCTTAGTATGCCCTGGGTGCCTATACCCTGACTTTCTATCAGTCGCAGCAGTTCATCTCCCCGGGCATCGGCTCCGGTAACGCTGCAAAGAATGGGTCGTGCGCCCAGGCTCTGCAAATTCATGGCTACGTTGGCTGCCCCTCCCGGACTGCTCGTGCGTTGTAATACTTCTACTACAGGCACAGGGGCTTCTGGAGACAAACGCTCCGCCTTTCCCCAGATATACGTGTCCAGCATAATGTCCCCAATAACCAATATGCTAAGGTCTCTGAAATGCGCTGAAAGTTGGATATGCATTCAACAATTTAAAAAGGTTCGCAAAGATAAGGGATTATGTTGGCTTTAACTGGATAAATCAATTCTCCGGATTATAATTAACTCTCTTTCAAATAATCCTCTAAGCATTCGTTTTCTTTTAACCAATGGGATGATTTTTTTCTGTTAATTGAATTTTTTAATTGTCTGTTTAGCTTCAACTATTTCTTCCAAAATTCTGTTGGTCTCCAAAGCTGTTAAGCCTGTAGATGGACATTGCACCGGCCGTCCGAGTAATTCTCCCACGACTGTCTCCAGCAAAGGTTGCTGAACATGAGCTGGAGGGTCGATTCTAAACAGATAATTTTTATCGTGGAGATGTACCTTGATGGGGTAGGGCCCGAAAAAGGGCATCTCCACACTTCCCCGCTCGCCCGTAAAGCGAATGTAGTCAGCAGCCTGGCCTTCCGGTGCAGCAAAATTCCATTCAGCTTCAAAAGGAACATCATCACCCAGCAACAGGTGTGCGAGAGTGTAATCCTCGACTTCGTAAAATCCTCCCCGGTTTTCGTGTATACTGTCTTTTACAGTGACTTTCTCGAAGACATAACTCAGATAATCGATGTGGTGGGGGCCCAGGTCGAAAAGGTAACCACCGCCCGAGAGTTCTCGTTTCAGGCGCCAGGGAAGGGTGGATGGGTCTTTTTCCGTCGGCCTTGCAGGACGGATAAATTTCAGCTCTCCACCCGTAATTTTACCCAAATGTCCCTGAAGTAAGAACTCCCGCAACCAGACAAAGGGAGGCAATTTGCGACGGTAATAAGCCACAAAAAGCGGGAGACCCTTTGTGTGAAAGGCTTCATATATCTCAAACGCATCTTTGTAGCTGATGCCCAGGGGTTTTTCTACATAACAGGCCTTACCTGCCTTCGCAACCATCAGGGCATAAGGTTTATGTAAGGCGTGAGGTGTGGCCACATATACCGCATTCACCTCAGAATCGTTCAGCAGTTGGTCAACGTTATCATACACTTTAGCAATGCCATGCCGCCGGGCATAGTCAAGCGCTTTTTCCCTATCGCGGCGAAATACACCCATCACCCGACTCCCTTCTATTTTCTCAAAGGCTGGACCACTTTTTTTCTCGGTTACATTTCCGCAGCCAATAAAGGCCCACCTGACTTCGTCAAGCTTCATTTCCTTCGCGATTGCTCTTTTTTTAAGAAATTCTCCCAGGGCATTTGAAAGTGTTGATTTTCTCCAAAATACCGCAATACCAACAGAAAGTTTTCGGCCTGCTGATAACCGGCCAACGAAGTCAGCTTGTTGTTGTTTTCATCCAGAATCACATAAGAAGGGTAGGACATTCGCCCCTGAAGGAGAGCGGCAGCCAGTTGGTGGGGCGCACGGGCCTGTCCGGGCTGGGTGCTCACCCATTTACGACCTGCATATTCTACGGTATCCTGGCGCTCGGCATTGAGCTTTACACACCAGAAAGTTTGATTCATATATCTGGCTACAGCCGAGTCTGCAAAGGTCTCTGCATCCATTTTTTTACACCAACCGCACCAGTCGGTATAAACATCTATAAAGACTTTCTTTTTGGGATACCCCTCATTGCGTTTTACTGCCTCTTCGAAGCTCATCCATTGAACATGGACTCCGGGCTGTGCATAAACCAACCCACTCATCCATAGCACGATTGCAAGGAATAGGTTTTTTAAAGTAAAAGGCTTCATCCTAAAATAATTTCCCTGCAAAACTAATCAATAACAGCCAGCCCAGGCCATATGCCAACAGGCAACTAATACTCCAACTGCAATGGCTTTTCCACTTTTTCCTCCAATAACGCAATGTCGAGTACCTGCTGCATAGTATCCACATAGTGCAGATGAAGTCCCTCGATGTATGAAGGTTCTATTTCTTTTACATCGTGTCGGTTGGCCTCTGGTAATATAACATCGGTATAGCGGGCTCGTTTTGCGGCCAGAATTTTTTCTCGGATACCTCCTACGGGCAATACTTTACCCCGTAAGGTAATTTCACCTGTCATGGCTAGCATCGAACGTACTTTGCGTTGGGTGAAAGCTGAGGCTATGGCCGTTAGCATACTGACACCTGCCGATGGACCATCCTTGGGCGTGGCCCCTTCGGGCACATGCATATGTACATTCCATTTGCGGAATACCTCAGGGTTGATACCCAATTCGGTGGCATGAGCCTTCAAATATTCGAGTGCCAGGGTTGCCGACTCTTTCATTACATCACCCAGGTTTCCTGTCAGACTAAATTTACCCTCGCCCCGGCTCAGACTGGCTTCTATAAACATAATTTCTCCCCCGGCCGGGGTCCAGGCCAGGCCTGTAACTACCCCTGCCACGGCGTTGTCGATGGCTTGTTCTTTGTGAAATATTTGAACGCCCAGCAATTCCTCCACTTTTTCGGCTGTAACCTGTCGGTTGAATTTTTTCTTTTCCGCAACTAATACTGCATGTTTACGTATGATTTTGGCAATATTTTTTTCCAGCTGTCTAACCCCACTTTCCCTTGTGTACTTTTCGATGATGGTTACAATGGCTTCATCGGTAAAAGAAAGCTGACGTCTGTTGAGGCCATGCTCTTTTAATTGCTTGGGAATGAGATGCCGGCGGGCGATTTCTAATTTCTCTTCCAGAAGATAGCCCGGTAGCTCTATGACTTCCAACCTGTCTCGAAGAGCCGGATGCACGGTGGCCAGCGTGTTGGCAGTAGCCACAAACATGACATTCGACAAGTCGAATTCTATTTCCACGAAATTGTCGTAAAAGGCATTGTTTTGTTCGGGGTCCAACACTTCGAGGAGGGCTGCTTCCGGGTCGCCGTTGATATTGTTGCCGCTTACTTTATCAATTTCATCCAGCACAAAAACGGGATTGGCGGATTTGGCTTTTTTCAGTCCCTGAATAATGCGTCCGGGCATAGCTCCAATATAGGTTTTTCTATGCCCACGGATTTCGGCCTCATCGCGCAAACCTCCCAGCGACATTCTTACGTATTTACGACCCATGCCCCGGGCCAGCGATTTGCCCAGCGAAGTTTTACCTACTCCCGGAGGGCCTACCAGGCACAAAATGGGAGATTTCATGTCGCCTTTGAGCTTCAATACGGCAAGGTATTCCACCAGTCGTTCCTTGATTTTCTCAAGTCCGTAGTGGTCTTCGTTGAGAATTTTTCGGGCGCGTTCCAGGTTCAGGTTGTCGGGAGTAAATTCATTCCAGGGTAAATCAACCAGCGTTTCGAGGTAATTCACCTGGACTGAATATTCGGCGGCAGCCGTGTGCATACGCTGAAGCTTGTTGAGCTCTCTTTCGAAAATTTCGGCTACATTCTCCGGCCATTGTTTTTTGGCTGCTTTTCCCCTCAGTTCATTAATGAGTTGCCGGTTGGGGTCGTCTCCCAGTTCCTCCTGTATGGTCTTGATTTGCTGATGAAGTATGTAGTCGCGCTGTTGCTTGTCGAGCTCAGCTTTTACTTTGCTTTGAATTTCGTTTTTGAGTTCCAGCATTTGTAGCTCGCGGGTAAGAATGCCCAACACTTCCTGGGCTCGCTGAATAAGGTCGCGCGATTCCAGCATCCGTTGTTTCTGCTGGTTTTCAACGGGAAGATTGGAAGCTATAAAATTGATGAGAAATACAGGACTTTCTATATTTTGCAAAGCAAAGGCAGCCTCTGAAGGGGTATTAGGCGACTTTTGGGCTATCTGGATAGCAAGGTCTTTAATTGTGGCAAACAAAGCCAGAGTTTTCTGGTCGTCGAGGGACGGAAGCTCTTCCGTATAGGCTGTTACCCGTGCCCGGTGGTAGGGTTCGGTTTCCAGGGGTTCCACAATAGAAAACCGTTGTTTCCCCTGAATAATAACGGTGGTACTTCCGTCGGGCATCTGCAGTATGCGCATAATCTGCGCTAATGTTCCTGTAGTATAAAGGTCGCTGAACTCAGGATCTTCAATATTTCCATCTCGCTGGGCCACTACCCCTATCCTGCGTTCTGCTTTATAATTCTCCTTAATCAGTCGTATCGACTTATCCCGCCCAACTGTAATGGGCAGTGCTACACCCGGAAATAAAACCATGTTGCGTAGGGGCAGAATGGGTAGTTCTTCAGGTACTGGTTCTTTTTGAATATTCTCTTCCTCTTCACTCGAAAGTAACGGAATAAATTCTGCGTCACCCTGCATCATATCACCTAATACAAAAAGTTCATTATGTTTTTTCATAAAAAATATTGTCATTTTGTCAGTTTGATAAAGAAAGCCCCCTTCAGGCACGTACCAAATAAGGGGAGCTTCCTCACATTTTTTGACGTTGAATCAAGCAGATAAACAGCGTCAGACTGGTAGTCGTTCCCTTTATCTCAATTAATATGCCAGGAGAATCAGGAGGCGGAGACAATTTTTCGGAACAGGTCGCCCCTTTCCTCAAAATTTTTAAAAGCGTCGTAGCTGGCTGCTGCCGGCGAAAGCAGGCATACTCCTCCCTCAGGAGTCTGCCGAACAGCCTCTTCTACCAATTCCCTGAAATTATTTTTCCAAAGAATGTCTCCCGGATAATTGCGTTGCAAAAGCCCCTCACGAATGATCTCTCCTGCTTTTCCTGTCAGAGCCACTGTGGGAAGCGGATGCTCAATCAGGAAATCAACAAGTGCGTCGTAATGAATACCCCTATCATATCCCCCGCCAATCCAAACATCTACCTTTCCTAAGGCTTGCAGAGCATGTATAGCGGCTTCAGGTATGGTGGCTATTGAGTCATTATAAAAATGTTTTCCTCCAAAGCAGCCTACATATTCCAGACGATGCGGCAAAGCGTTGAAAGTGGGCAAAGCTCGTTCTATTTCTTGAGCCGACACCCCGCATAGAAGTACTGCTGCCGTTGCCGCCATCAGATTTAACCGGTTGTGCTCTCCTCGAAGCGGAAAACGTTGAAGGTGGCTTACAATATATTTATTGCCATTAATTGCTGCATGAATTACATTTTCATCCTGGTAAACTACGACTCCATCCTTTAACTTGAAATCGTAGGGTATTAATCGACTCTCAGGCTTTTCGCTCTGGATGAGGTGTTTCAGAACAGGATTGTCTGCGTGGTATATAAGATAATCGCCGGGCCCCTGAAAACGGGCAATGTTGTATTTGGCCTGCTGGTAAGCTTCGTATGAAGGATAATGGTCGAGATGTTCTTCGAATACATTGAGCAAAACAGCCATGTGAGGAGAAACACAGGTGTCTTCCAATTGATGCGATGAAAGCTCAAATACTACCAGGGTCTCCGCGTCGATCTCATCAGCCCGGCTAATGGCAGGAATACCAATGTTGCCCAGCAGGATGCTTTTCTTGCCGGCTGACTGAAGAAAATGGTGAATAAGACTACTGGTGGTGCTTTTCCCTTTAGTGCCTGTGATTCCAATAACCTGCGAAGCAAACATTTGCAGGAAGATACCGGTTTGCGAGACGATGCGGGCCTGGCCGGTTTTTCCATTGAGTACATGATGAGGTATGCCCGGAGATTTGATGATTACCTCAAACCTTTCCAGACCTTCCAGGTAATTTTCTCCCGTCAGGAAGCTGACCCGGGCATCTGCCAGCCATTGTTCCTCCGGTACCAGACCTGGCTGGGCATCCCTCACCTCGATCCTGAGTTGGGGAAGATGTTTATAAAGATAATTCAGCATAGCACGGCCCTCGCGGCCATAACCCAAAATACATATTTCCCCTTCCGGGGGCAGCAATTGTTGTAAGGTCACTTTTCGAGTGCTTTTATAAGAATGGATGTTTCAGTAGGGGTCAGAAAATGCTCATCATTGAAATCGTGGAGCAGCATTTCAAGGTTCAGGGTGCCAGGGGATAAGTACTCCGCGGCGTGCTCCAGCAGGATAGGCAAGGGCCGCTCATGACGGGCCAACAGAGCTTCCAATGAGGCGTTTACCTCAGATATAGTTCCTACACATTCAAATGGTTTGGCCGAGGTTTGTCCCGTCAGCTCATCAAGGTAGGGTAGGAGTGCACCATCTTGCAGGAGGTTTTTGTTGAATATTCTCTCCAACTTTTGTTCTCCGGTAAAAGGTTCCAGAATGATCCACGCAAACAGGCATTTAGGACAGGACCCGCACCAGCTGTCGGTTTTGCTCCCTACATTGCATGACCGAAATACGGGATGATAGGCTTCCAGCCGTGAGAAAATTCGGGCAATCTGCACCTCATGTAATGGACGTAGAAAACTAAAATATCTGTATCCTAGGCCTATATAACGGTTTACATATTCTGTAAAATCTTTTTCAAATTCAAATGATTTGGAGTACTGATGATTTACCGGGCTTTCACTGACTGTGCTTTCGTTGGCACTGCGTTCGTTGCTCAGCGCGATTTGGCCTATACCCGTCAATCGTGCGGCCAGCAGAGTGTAAAAAGCCAGCAAGGCGGAGAATGGGGTATGTCCGTTCAGAAAGCCTTGTTCGTTGAGTTGAAGCAACACGGGGTCTATGCTGCGATGTATAATCACGCTTTCGGATTCCGAAAAACCTGCTACCGTCAGAGTATCCACAGTGGCCTGGCGGGGATTCATGATTAAGGGAACCGTGCGATACCCCTCTTCTTTAAGAAGTTCCAGAGTTACTGCCGAATCTTTTCCTCCTCCGATAGGTACCAGGTAGGCATGCTGCTCGGGCCGCCAGTCCTCAGGTTCAAACACCCGGCTTTCCGATGCCGGCTCTATTTCCATAAACGCATCTTGCGTCGTTTGAATGCCATTGATGTAGAAAAATTCGCCTAAACCATTAAAATACAACTTTTTCCACCAATCTATCTGAGCTGTTGTCAGTGTGGCCGGTTTAATGATGACCCGTGGAGAGCAGGCCGCTTTCCAGTAACTGATGAGCTCTATCATCCCAATATGAAAGACCAGTGTTTCCAGTTGCTGACTGTGATTTGCGACCAGAGAAACAAACCACGGACGTATAGGAAGTGACATTTTGGGCCGGAAGCTGTATCGGTCAGAAAGATTGAAATGAAACCCGAATTCCAGTTTTTCTTCGGTTAGGGTATAATAATAGGATTCGTATGAAAACCAGGGATATTCAAGCCTTAAGGCATCGAAAACGGATTGCCGGTTTTGAACAGGCATAATTTTTGATGATTTTTTTTACCGTTTTAGGCAACTTTTTATAAAAAACTGCGTCAAAATTAGTAAAGAATATAAAACTGTCCCGGAAATGAAAGACCTGAATAAAATATTGCAAATCAGGTACAATAATGTGACTCCTGTAGCCGGCCGGCTACTAGTGGCCGAACCATTTCTGGGCGATCCATTTTTCAGCCGTTCGGTGGTACTACTTATCGAACACAATGAAGAAGGCACCTTTGGACTGATTATGAATAAAGAGGTTCCGGTAAAGCCTTCAGAAGCCGTCAGAGCACTGGGTAGTTACGAAGGTAAAGTGTTTGTGGGTGGGCCTGTGCAGCCGCGCAGCATTTTCTACCTGCACACTCTCGGCGAAAGACTCGAAGGAAGTCATCGCGTACTCGATCAATTGTATTGGGGCGGCGATGCACAGCAGCTCAGCGAAATGATCATGCAAGGACTTGTAAAACCAGACGAAGTACGTTTCTATCTCGGATACAGTGGCTGGTCGCCCGGTCAGTTGCAGGATGAACTCAAAAGAAATTCCTGGGTGGTAACCTCTGCTCAGGCAGATTTACTCTGGAATACTCCTCCCAAAAGCCTCTGGAAGACCCTCCTTCGTAATATGGGAGGTAAATATACCTATTGGATTAATTTTCCTACCGATCCCTTGCTTAATTGATGATGATTTGCCAATAGTCCGCCCCGGGGCGGATTTTTTAACATACAACCTCATACCTTCACCATGCTCATCAAATTATACGATGAAAATCCCAATGTCAGGCAAGTCCTGCGCGTGGTGGAATGTCTCCGCGACGGAGGCGTAATTATTTATCCTACCGATACCGTGTATGGTATGGGGGCCGATATACGTAATCCCAAGGCCCTTGAGCGTATGGCACGGGTTAAAGGGGTGAAGGTGGAAAAAGCTCATTTTTCGCTCATTTGCCACGATTTGAGCCAGATCTCAGAGTATACCCGACCTATTCCTAATTTTGTTTTCAAAACCATGAAGCGTTTACTTCCCGGACCCTATACCTTCATTTTAAATGCCAATAATAATGTGCCCCGCATTTTCCAGGGAAACAAGAAGACCATTGGCATCAGGGTTCCCGATAACAATATCATTCGATCCATAGTACGGGAGTTGGGCAATCCTATTGCTTCTACCTCCATCCACGACGAAGACGAAATTCTCGAATACACCACCGACCCCGAACTGATTCATGAGAAATACGAGCATCTGGTGGATATAGTGATTGACGGGGGCTATGGAGGCAACGAAGCCTCCACCGTGCTCGACTGTACGGGTGATGAAATTGTGGTGATAAGAGAAGGAAAGGGTCCTATTGATTTTTAGTGAGTTAGTTTTGAGATGAAAATTTTTTGTAAAAAGGGAAAGGGATTTTCTTGGATAAGTAAGAAAAATCTGTACCTTTGCACCCTTCAAAACCGTGAAACCTTTCACGTTTCGACTACGTAGCTCAGCAGGTAGAGCACATCCCTTTTAAGGATGGGGTCCTGGGTTCGAATCCCAGCGTGGTCACCCGATAAGATCAGCCGTCTCTGCTGTTGCAGGGGCGGCTTTTTTAGTTTAAATTCCTTGAGTGAAGATCCACTCATTCTCATCTGCGATGCACCTGGCCTCTTTAGCGGGTGTCGAGCGCTGCACTGAGCGAAGCTAAGTGTGGCCGTGTAGAGCGGGAAATAAAAAATGTTTCCGCCTAAAGAATCCTACGCCCTGTATCGAGACCCCGAAGGGCGTCGAGTAAGGGCGTGAGACTTATGTTTGAATCGAACCCATTTCGTATCAC
>JBMFOU010000023.1:0-55552 GCA_049969475.1 Bacteroidales bacterium
TATTCTCCCTTGTCCTTCCCGGATATCCAGCGTAGTAATAAAACGGCCTGAGAGGTCGGTCAGACGGGCATTTTGATGCGAAGCCTTGTTGTGAATTCCCTTCAAAACAAAAAAGTCAGAAACCGGTAGAGGCCAAATACTCACCTCCTCTCCATAAACCAGAGGTTCCGCTGCATTGATGTAATCACAATCCGGAGCCCCGGGTCGCTTGTAAATCAACTTGCCGTTTACCGAATAGCAGCGAAAAAGTCCTCCCTCGTTTTGACCTATCTGGTCGAGATACACGGAGACCGGGAAAAAGTAGCCTGAGACAATACCTATACCATCGGCCAGGGTATCGATGCGTGAGAGGATCTGCCCATTTTCCAGCTTAACGTCGTATTGCACCTCCCCAGCTTCAATATTTTCATTATCCATCGATTTAAGCATGAGCCGTCCCTGAACGTCGGCTCTCATCCACAGGGTCTGCGAAAACACCGGTGCAATGGCTACCGGATACCTATCCCCTGCATGGGTGCTGAAAAAGAAAAGCGTATCAAAATCCTCATTATAATCATCCCAAACATAAACCACCGGGTCTTCGAAGTAGGTCAGGGTTTTTCCCAGGGTTTTAATCTGAAGATTTGAGTTTTCGGCCGTTACGTAGAATCTTGTACGTTGCAGCACCTGGCAATTCTTCCCTTGAACCAGGCTATCCCCTGTATAATCAATACTTATGAATCCCTTTTGATTCTGAGGCCCCTGGTAATCATATTTCCATGAAGCGCCCGGAGGGCACCAGAGGGTGGCCTGTGATAAGGCATGTAATGAATAGACAGTTAATAAAAGAAGCAGAAAAAAATTTCTGAGGTAAAGCATATTTAAATAGATTTTAAAAGGTAGGGCTTTTCATGGTACAATTTCACTATCAATTCTCCCAGCAGCGTATTGGCCCATGCAAACCACGAGCGGGTGAAGCGGTAGGGGTCGTCCTTATGAAAAGATTCGTGGATGAAGTAAGTGCCGGCATGGGTATCCAAAAGTTGCTTCAGGCAAAACAGAATTTCCTCATCGCGCTGAGAGGTAAATGCCCGCATGATGATGCTCATGGGCCAGATATTTTCCTTTCCCGTGTGGGGGCTTCCATTCCCCTCTCCTGCCTGTCCTTTGAGAAACCATGGGTTTTCAGGGC
Organism: Bacteroidales bacterium; assembly: GCA_049969475.1. GTDB lineage: Bacteria > Bacteroidota > Bacteroidia > Bacteroidales > TTA-H9 > UBA2030. The sequence goes on from JBMFOU010000023.1 coordinate 1,172, forward strand.
TTAAGACAAATTCGCGGGTACGGCTGTAGATTTCATCTGTTGGCTTATGAATACCCAGATAAGCAAGCGACAAGAGGGAGGGGACATTGGCATCGTCCATAAAAACCCCATTTCCAAATCCGTCCACTTCGTAAGCATAAATTTCTCCAAATACCGGGTGCATCGCTTGGCCATATTTCCTTATGCCAGCCTCGACCTCAGAAGCCAGATTGTTGCATTCTTGTGCCAAAACAGAATCTTTGAGGATGATGCGGGCCATTTCTTCGAGCTGGCGAAGTGCCTGCGCGGCAAAAAGGTTGGAGGGTATGGAAAAGGGATAGAGGGTGGCATCGTCGCTGGGTCGAAACATAGAATGTATCATACCGGTATATCGGGTGGGCCGGCCTGTACCCTCGTGCACGGGGGCGTCTTCCATGGCTGAGGTGAGGCGTTTAAAACGGTAGGGGCTGAGGCCCTTGCGCCGCTGTTCTGTTCTAAAGGTTTGCACCAGGGTTTGCATAGCCTTTTTCCAGGAATCTCCAAAAGGTGTAGTATCTCCGCTGGTCTTCCAATAGCCATAGGCCAGGCGGATGACATAGCAAAGGCTGTCGATTTCCCATTTTCGTTCGTGCACACCCGGTTGGGGAGAAGGTTGGTCGGAAGCCCAATCCGAAGGTCGGGAAGCATCGCGATAAAAACTGTTGGCATAGGGATCAAGGAGCACACAGGCAGCCTGCCGGTTGATAAGCCCCCGGATTAATTTTTTGAGGGCTTCATCCTTTTTTACCAACGACAGGTAAGGCCATACCTGAGCCGTACTATCGCGGAGCCACATGGCATCGATGTCGCCGGTGATAATAAAGGTATCTTCCACTCCGTTTTCTTCACTAAAGAATACTGTAGTATCCAGCGTATTAGGATAACAGTTCAGGAACAATCGGCGCAACTCAGGGTTAGGGATAGAGGCCGAAACCTCAATGAGGGTATCTTCCACTGCCTGGCTGGTAAACCTGCGCCGGGAGGGTTCCGGCCGCTCATCGGGCACCCTCATTAAAACGGCCGCTGAACTACGATGGAGCAACAGGCCAGACGCTGTAAGCGTAGCCGAACGCAACAGAAAATCTCTTCGTTTCATCTGGAAAAAATTTAAGTTTAAAACCCCTTAGAATGAAGACAAAAATAGGCTAATCAGGCGGAACTCAAAGCCCCTGGAGTAAACTCGAGCATTCCGGATAGAGCCGACCTGCACAGGCCATACTACCCCTTCATGGGGTAGCAACAAAAAATCCGACAGCCTAAGGCCTTACCATGCTAAGCGGATTCTCGTTCTTTGATGGAAGGAGTGAATACACGCGTCTGATAATCGATGGGAACATTGGGATTGTTGAGCCTCTGGAGGAGCAATCTGACGGCTTCGCGGCCCATGTCGTAACCCTTTTGCTCCACCGTGGTGAGGGCAGGTTCTACAATGGTGGCATTAGGTCCATCGCCAAAACCAATCACCCGTACATCCTCAGGCACCCGATATCCATGGCGTTTAAGCATCTGAATGACTGCAATGGCGGTGCTATCATTTACCGCAAAAATGGCATCGATTTGCGGTACAAGGGAGAGGATATGATTTTGCATGGTAAGCACCTCTTCCCTGGTGTCGCATTTGAGGATGAATTTATCTCTTAGAGGGATATTATATTGCCGGAGGGCTTCGAGGTAGCCATCGCGTCGGTTGCGGCCGATGAGCAGATTGGGGGCAGCAGCCAGATGTAAAATATTACGACATCCTTTTTTAATCAGGTATTCTGTTGCAAGACGCCCCCCTTCATAGTCGTCCATCACCACCCGGTCGGTCTCAATGGCATCGCAAATACGGTCGAAAAAGACCATGGGGATACCATCATCCCAGGCTTTTTTAAAATGATTGAAGTTGGTGGTAGATTTACTCATGGAAATGATGATGCCATCCACGCGATGGTCGATAAGGGTCTGCAGGTTGGTGCTTTCCCTGAATTGGTTTTCGTTCGACTGGCAAATAATGAGGTTGTATCCTTCGCGATAGGTAAGGTCTTCGATGCCGCTGATGACGGAAGAAAAGAAATGGTGAACGATTTCGGGAATAATCAGGCCTATGGTATTGCTTTTCTGCTTACGAAGACTTAAGGCCAACACATTGGGTCTGTAGTTCATCTCGTTAGCAAAATTGCGGATGAGGGCCTTGGTTTTTTCGCTGATATCAGGATGGTCCTTAAGCGCACGGGAGACTGTGGACACCGAAACTCCCAATTTTTTGGCGATATCTTTGATGGTGAGCTTGTTTTGCATAGACAATAAATAAATATTTCAAATTTTCTCAGTATGAGGTAACTTAGTGTAATTTAGCAACTAAGATTCGGGTTGCGAAATTACGAAAAAGATTTTAGTTTGCAAACGTTTGCGATATCGTTTTCGCAAAAAAAGAGAAAAGAAGTTATGAATTAGTTTGAAAAAAATTTGATGAATAGCGCAAAAACTCTATAACTTTGGAAGTGCAAACTTTTTAAACCAGCTTGCAGACAATTATTCCGATTCAAAAGAAAACTGTTTGCGGGTTGGTTTAATCAAAACCCATTAAATGTTAAACCATTACTAAAACCAGATGTATGAAGAAACACGCTAATTTGCTGAAGGGACTGTTTCTTTTCCTGCTCTGGGCTTTGGCCATACCGGTTATGGCACAGGACCTGACAGTTAAAGGAAAGGTAACGGATGCTACTGATGGCAACTCTTTGCCTGGAGTTACCATTCTGGTGAAAAACACCACACAAGGAACGGTAACCGACATGAACGGGAATTACAGCATTACGGTAAAGAAAGGCGCAACGCTGGCATTTTCGTTTGTAGGTTACCAGACTCAGGAATTTGTCATTGACCGTTCGCAGACCCTGAACGTCGCCCTGGCACCTACCATCACAAGCCTCAACCAGGTACTTATCATTGGTTATGGCCAGGTTAAGAAAGGCGATGCAACAGGATCGGTTACTGCGGTCAGTACCAAGGATTTTAACAGGGGAAGCATCACCAACCCCATGGAACTGATGGCAGGTAAAACGGCTGGTGTGCAGATTACCACCAACAGTGGTGCCCCCGGTAGTGGTGCTACCATCCGCATCAGGGGAGGTAGCTCGCTGTCGGCCAGCAACGACCCATTGTTCGTAATTGACGGAGTACCGGTGGATAATGATGGAATAGCCGGTGCCCGTAACCCCCTGAGCACCATCAACCCCAACGACATTGAAACCTTCACCATCTTGAAGGATGCCAGTGCCACCGCTATCTATGGATCGCGTGCCAGCAACGGGGTTGTTATCATCACTACCAAGAAGGGAAGTGCAGAAGGTGGAGCAGCCAAACCCGTTGTATTTGAATACAATGCAGGTTTCAACCTTTACACCATTCCCAAAACCCGCGAAGTACTGGATGGCGATGCTTTCCGCACCATGGTAAATGAAAGATTTGCCGACCGCCCCGATGTGCTTGCCCTCCTGGGTACCGCAAACACAGACTGGCAGAAAGAAATTTTCCGCTCTTCATTCGGTCAGGATCACACCCTGAGTGCAGCAGGCAGCCTGGCTAAAGTGCCCTATAGGGCTTCGGTGGGCTATGCCAATTTCGATGGTATTCTCAAAACCGACAATCTAAAACGTACCACCGTAGGCCTTAACCTCAACCCCAGCCTGTTCGACAATCACCTGAAGGTCAACCTCAGTGGTAAAGGAATGTTTATGAAACAGCGCTTTGCCAACGAAGGAGCCATTGGAGCTGCCATTCAGATGGACCCCACCAAGCCCGTTTACGACACCAACGCTTATGGCGGATATTGGGCCTGGCTGCAGCCCAATGGGAATCCGGTAGATCAGGCTACTAAAAACCCACTTGCACTCATTGAACAGCGCGACGATAATGCCGATGTCAACCGTTTCCTGGGAAGCGCTCAGTTTGACTATAAATTTCATTTCCTGCCCGATTTAAGGGCCAATCTCAACCTGGGTTATGATTACTCCAGTACCGATGGCAAAGTATTCGTTCCGGGTAATGCCGCCTTTGCTTTCGACCCGCTCAACGGTGGCGGTACCAACACCAAATATTCCCAGACGAAAAAAAATGAACTGCTCGACTTTACCCTCAATTATGCCAAAGATCTGAGCAGCCTCGACAGCCGTATCGATGTAATGGGTGGTTACAGCTGGCAACACTTCTATCGCGAAGGCAGCAATTACACCACCAACGACCTCAACGGCCCCTTCTTCATTCAGAAAAAAGTTTTCGACAGCAGCGAATACAAGACTGAGAGCTATCTGGTTTCTTTCTTTGGGCGCTTCAATTATACCCTGAAAGGTCGCTACCTGCTGACCTTCACTTTGCGCGATGATGGTTCGAGCCGTTTCTCGCCCGATACCCGCTGGGGTCTTTTCCCCTCGGCAGCTTTGGCCTGGAGGGTAATGGATGAACCCTGGATGAAAAATGTGAAGGCCCTCTCTCAGCTCAAACTTCGCCTGGGTTGGGGTGTTACCGGTCAGCAAAACATTACTTCCAACGACTATCCCTATCTGCCCCGATACACCTACAGCCAGCCCACTGCCTCCTATCTGCTGGGAACGAATTATTTAATTACGCTTCGTCCTGAAGGATACGACTATAACATCAAGTGGGAAGAAACCACTACCCTCAACCTAGGTATTGACTATGGTTTTGCTAATGACCGTATCTATGGTTCTATCGACCTATACAAACGTAAGACCAAAGACCTGATTAACTTCATTCCTGTGCCTGCCGGTAGCAACCTTACCAACTACATTTTGACCAATGTTGGTAATCTTGAAAACCAGGGGGTTGAATTCAGCATCAACGCTAAACCTTTCGTTGAAAAAGAATTCGCATGGGACTTTGGTTTCAACGTGACCTATAACAAAAACAAGATCACCAAACTTACTGCTACCGACGACCCGACTTATATCGGTGTTCTTACCGGTGGAATTTCCGGAGGTGTAGGTAACACCATCCAGATTCACAGCGTAGGTTTCCCGGCCAACAGTTTCTTCGTTTACGAACAGGTGTACGACCCCAATGGCAAACCCATCGAAGGACTTTATGTTGACCGCAATAAAGATGGAAAAATTACCGACGACGACCGTTATCACTACAAAAAGCCTGCACCCGATGTATTCCTTGGCATCAACAGCCGCATGGACATCGGCAACTGGGATATTGTATTCAGCGGACGTGCACAGTTGGGCAACTATGTTTACGACAATTTCAGCTCCAACAACGCAACCTACGAACGTTTGTATCGTCCGGAAGGTCCTTATCTGGCCAACGTAGCAGCTAACGTTAACGATGCCGGATTCAACGTACCCCAATACTTATCCGACTACTACATTAAAAACGCCTCCTTCTTCAAGCTAGACAACCTCTCGGTAGGTTATACTTTCGATAAACTCTGGAATTCCACTTCGAAGCTGCGCGTGTCGGGAACCGTAAACAATGTATTTACCATTACCAAATACAAGGGACTGGATCCTGAAATATTCAACGGTATTGACTACTCGATGTATCCGCGTACCCGCGTATTTGTTCTTGGCCTCAACCTCAATTTCTAACCGGCAAAATATAGGAGAACTATGAATAAGCTAAGCAAAATCATTGTATTGCTAACGGGTTTAGCATTCATTCTGGGGGCTTGCACCAAAGACCTTGATACTACCCCTATTGACAAGAATCAGCTAACCTCGGCTCAGGTATACGAAAAACCTGAAGCCTACAAACAAGTATTGGCTAAACTCTATGCTGGCCTTGCCGTATCCGGTCAAACAGGGCCCAGTGGACAAGCCGACATTAGCGGTATCGATGAAGGTTTTGGTCAGTACCTGCGTGGATACTGGTATCACCAGGAGCTCACCACCGACGAAGCAGTCATTGGCTGGAATGACCAGACCATTAAAGATTTCCATTGGCAAACCTGGGGACCCAGCGATGTATTTATTTCAGCCTTCTATTACAGGATATTTTATCAGGTCTCTCTTTGCAATGAATTCATAAGAGAAACGACGGATGAAAAACTTGCATCGCGCAAAATAACCGATCCTCAGCTGGTGGAAGATATCAAACACTTCCGTGCAGAAGCTCGTTTCTTGCGTGCACTGAGCTACTATCATGCACTCGACCTATTTGGTAATGTGCCCTTCGTAACTGAAAACGATCCCGTGGGTGCATTCTTCCCCAAACAAATTACCCGGGCAGATCTTTTCAAATATATTGAAGAAGAACTGCTGGCTATCGAACCCCTGATGGTAGACGCACGTCAGAACGAATACGGACGTGCCGACAAGGCTGCCGTTTGGATGCTACTGGCCAAGCTTTATCTCAACTCAGAAGTTTATATCGGACAACCCAACTACGATAAAGTGGTAACCTACACCAAAAAGGTGATAGATGCTGGCTATGAACTCGAGCCCAATTACGAACACCTCTTCATGGCCGATAACAACCAAAGTAAAGAAATCATTTTCCCCATCAACTTCGATGGCAGATTTACCCAGACCTGGGGTGGAACCACCTTCTTGGTGCATGCTGCTATAGGTGGAAAAATGGATCCCACTCAGTTTGGTGTTAATGGGGGCTGGGGTGGTCTGCGCACTACCAAGGCCTTCGTTCACAAGTTTTATCCCGATGCCACCAAGAGCCTGATCGTTTCCCCTCGTCCCAAAAAGCAGAAGAAATCCTATACGCTGCTCTATGTCCCGGGTAGTTATCAGGGATGGGATCCCGCCAATACCACCACTGTGCTGGCTTCAGTTTTGAATGATGGCAACTTCGAAGGATACCTCTACTTCCCCGATGCCAACACAGAATTTAAATTCTGCGTAAATCCCGACTGGAGTGTCAACTATGGTGATGACGGAGCCGATGGCACTCTCGACCCCGGAGGAGCTAACATTGTGGCTGCTGAGCCGGGTTATTACAAAATCAATGTAAACCTCAACGATCTCACTTACACTTTCACCAAGACCGATTGGGGCCTCATTGGTTCGGCAACGGCTGGTGGCTGGGGCAGTGACGAAAATATGACTTACGATGTGGCTACGGGCCTTTGGACCATCACTACTGACCTTTCGGCCGGCGAAGTTAAATTCAGAGCCAACGACGACTGGGCTATCAATTTAGGTGACGATGGCGGAGATGGCATTCTTGAATACAATGGAGCCAACATACCCATTGCACAGGCCGGAACCTACACCATTACCCTAAAACTTGGTATCCCTGACTACACTTACACAGTAGAACGGTCGAGCTATGACCACAGGGCTCTATTCTTCACCGACGGACAGACCCTTGAGATCAACGAAATCGGTGATTTCACCAATGGATGGGCCATCACCAAGTGGAAGAATATCAAGCGCGATGGTACGCCTGGCAGCGACCTGACCCATGTAGACACTGACTTCCCCATGTTCCGCCTGGCCGATGCTTACCTGATGTATGCTGAAGCTGTGCTGCGTGGAGCCACCAACGGAAGTATGGCCGATGCATTAACTTATGTGAATCTGGTGCGCCAGCGTGCCTTTGGCGGAGAAACTTCGGGTAACATTTCGGCTTCCGAGCTCACGCTCGACTTCATTCTTGATGAACGCGCCCGTGAACTTTATTGGGAAGGACACCGCCGGACCGACCTTATCCGCTTCGGCAAATTCGCCGGCGGTAGCTATGTGTGGCCCTGGAAAGGTAAAGTACCCGATGGAACCGCTACAGATGCTCACTTCAATCTGTTCCCCATCCCGGCTTCCGACTTGAGTGCCAATCCTACACTTAAGCAAAATCCTGGTTATTAAGACTTAAAAACTAAATGACTATGAAGAAGTTATTTGCAATAAGCTCAGTTATTCTGGCCTTGGGTCTGATGTTTTCCGGTTGCGGAAAAGATGACAAGGATCCGGTATTCGATCCGGCCCAGACCCAAAAACCTGCAATTACATCGCCGGCTCCCAACAGCGAAATCATTCTGCTCGAATCGCAGAAAGACCAGCCTTTTGTTATCGAATGGAGCCCGACAAAATACAATCTCGACAACCTACCGGCTACCAAGTACATCCTCCAGATAGATACTGCCAACACCTTTGCTACGGCCCAAACCCTTATTAGTAGCGAAAATACAAGGTGGGAAACAACCGTTGAAGGCTTCAATCAGAAGCTCATCAACTTTGGACTTACCACGGGTGTTGCACACGATGTGTTTTTTAGAGTAAATTCGTTCATCGTTAATAACAACGGTACCGAAAGCACCTACTCTGAAGTAGCCAAATTCGTAATTACTCCCTACAGTGCTGCTGTTTATGTAAAACCCATTTATCTCTTGGGTAGTGCAACTTCTGCAGGTTGGAACAATACAGCTGCTTTACCCATGACCTGGCTTGAAGGAGGAAAGTTTGCCGTTGTTGAGACCCTTACCCCGGGTGACGGGCAATATATTAAATTCATCTCCGTGTTAGGTCAATGGGCTCCTCAGTGGGGAACTGACGCTTCGGGTACACCTGAAGCCGGACCACTGGTTTACAGGCCTACCGAGTCGGTACCTGACCCCGCCGCTATTCCTGCTCCTGCAGAACTGGCCGATTACCGAATCGTAGCTGATACACTCAACCTTAGTTATACAGTTACAAAGACTTCATCGCAGCTCTACATCCTTGGAGATGGTACCCCAGCCGGCTGGGACAACACCGCTGCTCTCCCCATGACCAAGATTGCTCCGGGTATCTTCGAAATTGAGGTACAATTGGGCGGTGATGGTAAATTCCTGAAGTTCATTGAGGTACTGGGACAGTGGGCTCCGCAATATGGCACCGATGCCAATGGAGCTTCAGATGGTGGTAATCTGGTGTTCCGCCCGGATGAAACTGTTCAGGATCCTCCGGCTATACCTTGCCCGGCTACTGCAGGTACCTACAAGGTTACTGTGAACCTGGCCACTATGAAATATACCATCAGGTAACAAATTTCTTATTATCCTTCTCAAAGCTGCTCCCGCGCGGGGCAGCTTTTTTTATGGCCATTTACCCAAAAATCTTTGAATAATCATTCTTATTCGGCCAGGCAATCTCCAGATGCAGCCAGAAACTTTTTCAACCTAAATATCCGTGAATAAAGGGATTTTTAAAAAGATTTATCAAAATTCCTGAAGATCTTTTAGATATACAGCCAAACCCAATGACCACTCTTAGGATAGAGTCAGCTGCTACACTCCTCGGGGGTGTGAAATCCAGAAACAAGGCTTTAAAAAGTTTTCAACCATAACTTAAACCGATTTAGGCCTTAAAAACAAGCACTTTAACTATTTAAAACAATTCCAAATTGTGAAAATTTAAAAACTTTAAGGTCGAAAACCCTTGACAAACGGGTTGGGTTTTCTATCTTTGCACTGATGAAAGCCGATCCTTGTGATTTTGTTTTCATTGGTTTGTAAATTGTTTTTGGTTAAAGTTTGGAGAAGCGGGGGAAGCCTCCCCCGTTTTCCATTTTATAACAGCAGGTAAATAAAAAAACCGATGGTCTGCCAGTAGCAAAACCATCGGTTTTAGGTACAAGTCAGGAGGATGTAAGCCTGCTGACCGTTGTGAGTGCATCTTACCGGTTAATGAAGACGATACCCTCATTCAAAGCATCGGCCACAATAATGCGATCTTTATCCACATTACCGGCCAAAATCATCTTAGAAAGCACATTAAGTACCTCACGCTGCATAGCCCGTTTGATGGGGCGAGCACCAAACTGAGCATCGAAGCCAGCCCGTGCAATGAACTCAACGGCCGCATCAGTAAATTCGAGCGTAATATCATTTTTGGCCAATGTTTCAGCCACACGCTCAAATTGTATTCGGGCTATCTGCACCACCTCATTCCAGGTGAGTGGCCTGAACATGATGATCTCGTCAATACGGTTGAGAAATTCAGGTCGAATGGTCTGTTTTAGCAGCTCAAATACTTCGTCGCGGGTGCGGGCAATGAGTTGCTCATCGATTTGCTCTGCCTTTTCAGGGATTCTCTCGCGTATGATTTGCGAACCGATATTGGAGGTCATTATGATAATGGTGTTCTTGAAGTTGGCCGTACGACCTTTGTTATCGGTAAGGCGGCCATCGTCGAGCACCTGAAGCAAAATATTGAAAACATCGGGATGAGCCTTTTCAATTTCGTCGAGCAGAATGACCGAATAGGGTTTACGACGCACGGCTTCGGTGAGCTGGCCACTTTCATCGTATCCCACATACCCCGGAGGAGCTCCGATGAGACGGGATACCGAGTGCCGCTCCTGGTATTCCGACATATCGATACGCACCATGTTGTTCTCGTCGTTGAACAAAAACTCGGCCAGTGCACGGGCAAGCTCGGTTTTACCTACACCGGTAGTACCCAGAAAGATAAAGGAACCCACGGGACGTTTCTGGTCTTGTAAACCGGCCCGGCTCCGACGAATTGCATCAGCCACTGCCTGAATGGCCTCATCCTGTCCTACCACCCGCTTGTGCAGGTATTCTTCCAGATGAAGCAACTTTTCACGTTCGCTCTGTAGCATGCGGGTTACCGGAATACCGGTCCACTTGCTCACCACCTGAGCCACTTCCTCGGCTGTCACTTCCTCGTTAATCATAGGCTTATCGCCCTGTATCTCGGTGAGTTGACGTTTGAGTCGTTCGATTTCGTTTTCAGCCTCACGCACCTTGCCATACCTCAGCTCAGCCACGCGGCCGTAGTTGCCTTCGCGCTCTGCCTGTTCAGCTTCGATGCGGTATTGCTCGATGGCTTTTTTCTGTTGCTGAATTTGTTCGATGATGTTTTTCTCTGCCTGCCATTTGGCGCGCAACATGTTACGCTGTTCATTGAGGCTGGCCAACTCGTGGTTCAGACTTTCGAGCTTTTCTTTATCTCCCTCGCGTTTGATAGCCTCGCGTTCGATTTCCAACTGGCGAATCCTGCGCTCTATGGTTTCGAGTTCCTCAGGCAGTGAATTGATCTGCAGTCTGAGTCGCGAAGCGGCTTCATCAATCAGGTCGATGGCCTTATCGGGAAGGAAGCGGTCGGTAATATAACGCTGCGACAGCTCCACGGCTGCAATTATAGCCTCGTCCTTTATCCTCACCTTGTGATGGTTTTCATAGCGCTCGCGCAAACCCCGCAAAATAGAGATAGCCGATTGGGCATCGGGTTCATCTATCATCACCGTCTGGAAACGACGTTCGAGGGCTTTGTCCTTCTCGAAGTATTTCTGGTATTCCTTAAGAGTAGTGGCGCCAATAGCACGAAGTTCACCACGCGAAAGTGCGGGTTTCATAATGTTGGCTGCATCCATGGCACCCTCACCCCCACCAGCACCTACCAGTGTGTGAATTTCGTCGATGAAGAGGATTACCTCGCCATCGGAGCCAATCACCTCCTTCATGACGGCTTTTAGCCGGTCTTCAAATTCTCCTTTGTATTTGGCTCCGGCTATGAGGGCTCCCATATCGAGCGAATAAATCTGCTTCGATTTCAGGTTTTCGGGTACGTCGCCATTGATAATACGGAAAGCCAGACCTTCCACAATGGCGGTTTTACCCACACCCGGTTCACCTATCAATATGGGATTATTTTTAGTACGGCGGCTCAAAATCTGCAATACCCGACGTATCTCCTCATCGCGGCCAATTACAGGGTCGAGCTTTCCTTGTCGGGCCATTTCATTCAGGTTGATAGCATAACGGTTTAAGGCATTGTAGTTTTCATCGGCCGTCATACTGTTTACCTTGGCCCCTTTTCGCATCTGGCGAACGGCCTCTTCCAGTTCTTTTTTACCTACGCCTTGAGCCTTTAGTAAAGCAGCTACGTTATCGTTTCCATCCACCAGGGCCAGCAGCAGGTGCTCCATAGCCACGTAGTCATCTTTCATACTGCGGGCCAGGCTGAGGGCTCGCTGCAAAACCATGGCTCCCTCGCGCGAGAGTCCCACCTCGGCCCCGGTAACCCTGGGATAGGTAGAAAGAATGCGTTGTACTTCTTGCTGAATGAAGGCAGGGTTAGCCCCAACTTTTTTCAGCAAAAAGTTCACACCTTCCTCTCCATTATCCAGCAAAGAAGCCAAAAAATGGGCCGGCTCAATCTGCCCATGCTGCCTTTCGATGGCTATTTCCTGCGCATGATGTATGATTTCCTGCGCCTTAACAGTAAAATTATTCAGATTCATAGTTTTTTCCCTTTCTTTTGCCCCTGCAAGCGCAATTTATCTGCCAAACCTCCAAAATAAGACAAAATGTCTTATTTTCAATAAATTATAAAAATAAAATAAGCCAATTTGGCACTTTTAATAAGGAAGCACACAGCGGGGGCTGCGCTGGCGAAGCATCTTATCGTATTGATAGAGAAGGCGCTGAGAAAAGGAAGGGTTCTCTCCATGGCAATGCAGGCAAGCTCCTACTTGCAGGATTTTTTTCTGCTCATCCGGCGTGAAAGGCCTATGCTGCATGCGGGTAGATGAGGAAGTTCCCGCATTTTTCAGAAAAGCAGTCCAGGCATCGGGAGGAAGACCATCTTCTGACATAGGGGCAAATTCAGAATCAAAGGTCCAATGGCCGGAGCCGTTAACCACCTGATATGCTAGGGTGCCTGCGCCCAACCCAAGGGCAATGCTGCTATTGTGGCAAGCCTTGCAATGGAGACCCCTGCGGGCCGTTGTATGGGGATCGAGCGGGGCAAAAAGTCTGTGAAAAGCAGTCGGATTATTATCTGCTGTCCCTTTAAAATCGATAGTCATGACCATACCAGGAACAAAAGGCACTACTTCACGTTTTCCGTTCACTTCGCGGATTCCCAGCGAAGGTTGCCGCGCTTCGAATACACCCGCAGCCTCCTGCCATGTACCCCGGATTTCTCTGCGATACTTAAAATCCCATCCTTTAGCATCCGGCGCCCAGGAGTTGTGACATCCGAGGCAGGTGGGAGCCCAGGCCGAATGGCAGGCCTGACAACTCAGCGATGCGTGGACAGGAGCTGTGCATTCGGGGGCAGGTGCCCGCAAGTTATGCAGCTTGCCATCGAGGCGTGAAATGAGTTTGATTTCTCCCCCGGGCATTGCCTGTACATTGAGGAGAGGACGTCCTGCCTTTTCGTTCGAAGCGAAAGCTTTTCCTTTCTGCAAATATTCCCTCAAAGCCAGTATCTTGCGGGCTTCGACATCCAGATCGGCCTCTTGTAGGGTTGCCTTCAGGTCTTTTCTGTGGCAATCGCTGCAAGCGATCTTCACGGCATCCTCTTTATGGGCATAGAGGTTTCCGTCACCCATGGTTTCCAGCGCATCGTGGCAATCGATACAGGCCAGGCCTGCCTGATGATGCACATCAGCCGGTGCTTTGAGAAATACCCGTTTGCCTTCAATAATTCGAAACTCCTGGCCGGGCTGAAGCTTTTCCCGCGGAAGCAAGGTCTCGTACCAGCCGGCATAACTCTCGGTAATGCGTCCCGATCGATTATGACAGGTAGCGCATTTATCATCGCTAATGTTTATGCTCAAGCGGGGATGCAGTGTGGGCAAGCGATCTTTTTTTCCTTCACGATAATATGCATGAACCCATTGGGCCGTGGAATCAGAGTACATCAAATGACAGGCATTACATCCCCCGCCTTTTTCGAGGTAATGCGGTACACCCGGTACTTCTTTGGGCTGTCCCAGGTGACAACCGGCACAAAGGTTCCGGAGATGCATATCGGCCGGAGAGTTCTTCACATCCTTTATATGATAGAGCCCGTGGGGCGCTGGGAGCTCTCCGAAAGCCCACCGATCAACACTCACCATGCCACTCAGGGTTGTCATGAGGGAGGTATGGATTCGCTGCGTGAGGTCGGCATGGCAATTGGCCGAACCGCAGGTCAGTCGGGCCGTGGCCAAATTGCCCGGGACGAGAATCATCTCCCGATGAGCCGCTTCTTCGTCGAGGGTAAAAGGATTGCCCAGATGACAGGAAGCACAGCCTATAGCCTTTGGATTGTGTGAGGGAGAAAATCCTGCCATGCTTCCGTGGCAGGTAAGGCAACCTTCGTATCTGCCCAGCACAAAGGCAGAGTCGGGCGAGAGGAGAGTATCCGCTTTGCTGTTCCAAAGCGGAGCCAACGAATGGAAAACGATGTGGCGCTCGGTTGAATAATTCCACGGATAGGTCAGTTCCCAGCCGGCTCCCCGGAAAAACAAGCCTATGAATGTAAAAACCCCATAGGCCAGACCTGCTATCAGAAGGGAAATTCCCATCCCCTTGTAGAGGCGTGGCCGGGCGAAACGGAGGCCATAAAACAAAAGGAGCAAAAGCAGGAAACTGATAATAGCGGGGAGTGGATTACTGAGATAATGCAAGATTTCCTGAAGTCCCAGAAAATACCAGGGACCCTTGGATACCTCAGAAATGCCGTCATGTAGGGGAGCCATCAGCAGCACGGAAAGCAGCAAGGCCAGCAGCAGGGCATGCAGGGCAGGCCGGATGGACGTCCACAACATGCGGGAATGCTCAATGATGATCAGGAAAACAGCGAGCGTAGCGGTGGCCACGTGATGAACATAAATCAGTTGCAGATCGCCAGGGTGGCCCAGAAAAAACTGTTTGAGCCAGAGGCCAGCCAGAGGGATTGAACTAAGAATGGAACCGAGAATATGAACGGCCTGCAGGCTATCGGGGTCGCCCTTGAGCATAAAACCTGACAGCATCACATAAAAAACAAATAGAAGACCTAATACCAAACGCAACCAAACACCCGGTTTCACTCTTCCAAACGTTTGGCGCAGGCCATGGTCGATAAGGTGGAACAAGGTAAACAGGAGAAACAATTGGGCCGTCCAATAATGAAAATTGCGAAAGAAGGCTGCCCAGGGATTAAATACCATCATGCGTGAAACCGAGGCCCAGGCATTATGGACATCGTAAGGAACTGCCAGCACCATTCCACTCACGGCGCAGAGGAGAAAATAGGCCGTGGCCGCCTGTCCGTATGGATAGGTTTTCAGGTACGCGAGGATCCTGGAGCGGAGCTTATTCATAGCCTTGGAAAATACAGGATAAAATTAACAGGAATTTATCATCCTTCTACCTTCACAATGATTTTCCCAATTGCAGCAGAATAAGTCAGGGAGAGCCGGTGAAGAGGGGTCTGGGCAGGACCCTTCACAGGTAAGCCCTGACGGTCGAAACGGCTGCCATGGCAGGGACAATGAAGCTGTCCGCCCCTCACTTCACGTATTGTGCAGCCCAGATGGGTGCAACGATTTTCGAAAGCCAGAAATCCCTGTTCCTGCCGACTGATAATTACCCTATCAAGTACGAGAAAATCGGGAACCTCTGATGCATTAACAACCACGTCTGCTTTTTTTACCTGGAGCTTCTGCTGCCTGGATATCATCCCTCCTATGGCTGCGAGGATGGGCAACCATAAAAAATAGAACAACTGCTTCAGAAAATTTCGACGGTTACCTTTATTTTTTTCCTGTATTCTGCCTGTTCCAGCCAGCATTTTTGATGAAGTGCTTAGAAGATTTGCGAAGGTAGGGGGTTTTCTTGTTTCAATGAAAACAAACCATAAAACAGAAAGCCCGGGCCAAGCGAGAGCCCTTGAATGCCTCTAAATGACAGCAAAAGGAATGAAAAAATTGAAAAAACTCCACTTAAAGAACTAGCATTATCACTACCTTTGAAAAGCAAATAGGTAAGTAATGGTACCGAAGGTCAGCTGGATGGCATGGCTTATTCTGCTATTAACCAGGCCCCTGGCAGGTCAGGTAGGTTTTGTGGAGAACCGGGGACAATGGAAAGAACCTTTTCAATACAAGGCTGATCTGGCTCCAGGAGTAAGCATTTTTGTGGATACCGATGCCCTTACCTTCAACCTGATTGATTATCAACATTCACACGAAGATAACAAAGATTCGGAAACCGGAAAAACAGATTACGAGCAATTACACGGACATGCCTTCCGGATTGTATTTAAGGGAGCCCATCTCACCCGGATTATTCCACAAGATCCCCTACCCGGTTATGAAAATTATTTTCTGGGCGCTAACCCAAAACATTGGGCAGGGGGGGAAAAAAAGTACCAGCAGCTCTGGATCAGGGAAGTGTGGCCCGGCATAGACCTTAAAATTAAAACTGAAGCCGGAAGGCTCAAATACGAGCTTCATCTGGCAGAGGGGAATGACATTCAAAAAATTCGCCTGCTCTACGAAGGGCTCGACAGGCTGACCCTGCAGGAGGGAGAACTATGCCTTGCAACCCGTCTGGGTGAGATCAGGGAAAGACGGCCTGTGGCCTGGACTGAGAAGGGAGATAACCTGGAAGCAAAATACCAGCTTAAGGGGAAAGAGGTTTCTTTTGAAGTTGACCCCAAAACAAGCCCGGAAAGCATAGTGATAGATCCGGAACTGGTTTTCTCCACCTATTCGGGCAGCACGGCCGACAACTGGGGCTTTTGCGGCACCTATGCTCCGGGTAATGCTGTATATTCCGGGGGCATTGTTTTCAATACCGGATACCCTGTAAGCATTGGAGCCTGGCAGCAGAATTTTGCAGGCATGTGTGATGTGGGCATAATAAAATACGACTCCACGGGCACTCAAAGGCTTTGGGCCACCTACCTCGGAGGGCAATATGCCGATCTTCCCCATAGTCTGATAGTAAATGAGGTGGGCGAATTGGTCATTCTGGGAACTACGGGCTCACCGAATTTTCCCGTAACGCCTGAAGCTTTCGACACAACTTTTAACGGAGGAACCCCCTTAAACTATGCTTCCCTGAATTTTCCCCAGGGGAGCGACATCTTTGTGGCTGTGCTGAGTGACGACGGTACCCAACTCAGGGGAAGCACCTTTGTGGGAGGAAACAAAAACGACGGATTAAACTTCAGGCAACGCTACAGCTCATTTATGATGGCGGGCAACGACAGCCTGTACTACAATTACGGGGATGGGGCCCGGGGTGAGGTAATTACAGGATCAGGGAATGAAATAATTGCGGGATCTTGTACTTTTTCTACCGATTTTCCGGTGACACCGGATGCACCTCAGCTTGCCAGCGGAGGTAAACAGGAAGGTGTGTTGTTTAAACTCGACCGGCACGCTCAGCATCTACTTTACAGCACTTATTTGGGAGGGAATGGGGACGATGCCATTTACTCTGTTGCCACCGATTCTGAAGGGAATATATTTTTTGCTGGTGGTACCAACAGTTCCAATCTGCCCGTCCCAGCAGGTGCCTGGCTCAGTACCCGGCCAGGTGGAGGAGCCGATGCTTTTGCAGGCCGAATTTCACCCCCGGGAAACCCAATTTCAGGTCTCACCTATTTTGGCTCTTCCCTCTATGATCAGGCTTATTTTATTAAAACCGGCTCCGACGGATTTCCTTATATTTTTGGACAAACCCGGGCTTCAGGAAATACCCTAATGTTAAATTCCACCTACGGACAACCCAACAGCGGGCAGTTTCTTGCAAAATTCAATCCGGGATTCACACAATTGCTCTGGAGCACGGTTTTTGGTACCGGAGATGGGAAACCCAACATTTCGCCCACGGCCTTCATGGTGGATGTCTGCGGACGTATCTATATCAGTGGCTGGGGACGCATTTTCGGAAACAGTATTATCAACGGAACTCCCTATCCCTGGGGAGCTGTGTTTGGAACAGTGGGCCTGCCCATCACGCCGGATGCCATTCAAAGCCAAACCGACGGGCAGGACTTTTACGTGGCAGTATTTTCACCCAACGCTACTGGACTGGAATACGCGACTTTTTACGGAGAATTACATTACCCTGGCTGTTCATACAGCGGCCACGACCACGTGGATGGGGGCACCAGCCGCTTCGATCCTCAGGGAAACATTATTCAGTCGGTATGCGCTTCGTGCGGGGGGTGTCAGCAATTTCCTACCTCGCCCAACCCCGGTGCGTGGTCCAATTCCAATAATTCCTGGAATTGCAATAATGCTGTTTTTAAAATCAATCTCAGAAACGATTTTGCACTGGCCGGATTTCAACAACCTCCTTCGGGCTGTGCCCCCCATACGGTTCAATTTCATAATACAGGAAGGGGTACCCAGTTTTCCTGGGACTTCGGCGACCCAGTTTCAGGTCCAGCTAACACTTCAAATCTGGCCAATCCCACACACACATTCCAGCAGCCCGGTCTTTACCAGATCACCCAGGTGGTTTGTCTGCCCGGCAGTTGCAACGGCTGCGATACCGTAGTTCGTTTACTGCATGTACTTGCCGACACAACCATCCGGCTGGATACACTGCTTATATGCCAGGGAGAATGGGTACAGGCAGGTATCTCTCCCTCACCCGATACATCGGTCAGCTACCAGTGGATTCCTGCTACGGGTCTGAGTGCTTCTAATATCCCCAACCCCTGGGCAGCGCCCCAAAACACTACCGATTATATTTGCCTGGTTTCACACCCCGGATGCACCGATACCCTGCTTCAGCGAATTGAGGTAACCCCTCTTGCTGCTCAGGCCGGAAATGATACCGCTGTATGTCTCAACCTTTTCCAGTTGATCGGAACTTCGGGAACTGCAGGTGCTACATTTGTCTGGTCTACCTCCGCTACTTTTCAGGACACATTGAATGCTAATCCCTCTGATAGCACTGCCTGGATTGATCTCCTTCAGTATGGGAGCCATACTTTCTTCCTGAAAGTCAATGCACACCCATGCACAGCTATGGACAGCATCCATCTAACCTATGCAGGTACGGTCATCGAGGCGGGAAGGGATAGACGTATTTGCCATGGAGATACAGTACATCTGGAGGCCCAGAATTTATTTCCGCTTAATCCGGTTAGCTGGGCCTGGGAGCCCTCGGATTTTATTCAGGGTAATAACCAGCAGGCAGCCATAGTCGCTCTGCCCGATTCCTCTGTCTGGTTCAGGGTTACAGGTACAACCCCCTGGGGTTGCACCGCCACCGACAGTCTGAAGGTGGAAGTAAGTCGAATAAATCCTGGGGCCGGCAGCCTCAACTGTACCTGTCATGATCTATGCAACGGAGCGGCCTGGGTGGCCCCTTCCGGAGGTTTTCCTCCCTACACGGTTATTTTTAGCAATGGGGCTGGCGGAAACGGCATCCAGCAACTCTGCCCGGGAACGTATCAGGCGTTTATTACAGACTCTTTGGGATGCGATACGATGGTAGTTTTCAACATTACAGCCCCCTCTTCCTTCCTTATTGAACCAACCATCGTTGAGCCTATGTGCCATGGCGATAGTACAGGGAGTATCAGCCTGGCCATTTCTGGGGCTACTCCACCTTACTCTGTTGTTTGGTCGAACGGCTCTACCGGGAACCTCCTCACGGGAATTCCGTCCGGTACCTACATAGCCTTTGTCAGCGATAGCCAGGACTGCGATACTACGCTGGTTTTTCACCTCCATGAACCCCTGCCCTACCAGATAAACACACAAATGCAAAGTCCGACATGTTATGGCCAGAATACCGGGAGCATTCACCTCGAAATCAGCGGAGCTACTCCACCCTATGTCGTCGTATGGAATAATGGGGCCCTGGGTTTCTCCCTTAACAACCTTTCGGCAGGAAGTTATTCAGCCCTTATAACGGATAGTGTGGGATGCGATACGGTAGTAAATTTTTTGCTTACCGAGCCCCCTCCCCTGCAGACTCAGGCACAGATGACTCCACCGCTCTGTTATGCCAGCAACGACGGAAGCATACAGGTGAGTGTAATGGGAGGAACACCCCCTTACTCCCTGCTCTGGAGTACCGGAGATACGGGCACCTACCTACACTCCATACCAGCAGGAAATTACTTGCTGCATATAAAGGATGCGCATCAATGCGAAAAAGATACCTCTTACCTGCTCGTTTCTCCTCCTCCTTTCAACCTCCTCGCCCATATTCATCACGTCACCTGCAAGGGATGGGGAGATGGATTCGTACAGGTTCAGACCAGCGGAGCCTCGCCCCCATACAACTACCTTTGGTCAAACGGGTCGACTTCGCCTGCGATTTACAACCTTTCGGGTGGCGTTTATACTTTAACACTCCAGGATTCCCACCAGTGCGATACCACCGTTACCTTTACCCTGCTCGAAGCCACCGAAGAATTACGCGCCTCCCTAATAACCAAACCACCTACCTGCTTTGGCTACAACGACGGAGAAATCATAGCTAGCATCAAGGGAGGGATTCCTCCTTATTCAATAAGCTGGCAAAACGGACTCACAGGCGACACACTCAGCGGAATACCAGCAGGAGTTTATACGGCTCAGATTTACGATTTCACAGGTTGCCAACTTTGGCTCACCGATACGTTAGTCGAGCCCGATAGCATACATATTGAAGCGCAGGTCGTTCCTCAACGATGCCATGGAGGTGCAGCCGATGGCAGCATTCATCTTACGATTTCAGGAGGCGTCAGCCCATACACCGTGTTGTGGGACAACCATATGACAGGGCCCGACATCGAAAATCTGGCAGCCGGCATCTATCAAGCTCTTGTGAGAGATTTCAAAGGATGTGAGAAGAATTATGCAATTGTCGTAGAGTCTCCCCTTCCTATTTCTACCCAGATTACGGCAGCGGAGGCCTCATGTTCAGATAGGGCAGATGGCAGTCTAAGCCTCTCCCTCAGTGGTGGAACAGGTCCTTACACCCTGATTTGGCAGGATGGCTCAACTGACAATCCCCGACAGAGCCTTCTACCCGGGAATTATCCTTTTACCGTGATGGATGCTTCGGGGTGCAACCTTCGCGATACTGCTTATGTGCCCGGCCCTTTGCCTCTTACAGCTTCAAAAATCGTATCTCCGCCCGATTGCGAAAACCTGAACAATGCAACCCTTCAAATAGAACCTGCAGGTGGAACACCTCCTTACAATATTCGGTGGGAAGATGGAAATCTTTCCTTCTTCCGCCTGTGGCTCTCTCCCGCTGTTTATAGGTTTGTACTCTCCGATAGCCGACAATGCCAGGTGGCTGACACAGCCGAAATAAAGCCGCCCGACTGCAACCTGTTCATACCTAATGTAATTACCCCCAACGGAGATGGGGTCAACGACCGATTCATTATTCTGGGCATTGAAAAATTCCCAAACAACCAACTCATCATTTTCAACCGCTGGGGCAGAGAATTGCTGCAGTTTAAAGGATATAAAAACGAATGGGATGGGCGCGACAGCCAGGGCGATCTGGTAGCCGAAGGAGTGTATTATTTCATTTTGAGACTTTCCAATGGCCGTGAGTTTCAGGGATCGGTTACCGTGATTCGTTAACCCCAAAATATTATGGTGATGTGAATAATTCTGTTTATTTTTGTCGCAAACGTTTGAGAAAATATATCCCCTTAAAAAACATACTCTTATGAAGAAAGTTCTGGTTGCAACCGAGAAGCCCTTTGCACCGGCAGCCGTTAATGCCATCCGCAAGGTAGTGGAAGACGCAGGCTATACCCTGGCCTTGTTGGAAAAATATACAGCCAAGGAAGATTTGCTAAAAGCCGTGGCTGATGTGGATGCTCTCATCATCCGCAGCGATATTGTGGACCGTGAAGTACTTGATGCAGCCAAAAATCTGAAGATTGTGGTAAGAGCCGGAGCCGGCTACGACAATATCGACCTTGCTGCTTGCACAGAGAAAGGAATCGTAGCCATGAATACCCCCGGTCAAAATAGCAATGCCGTGGCTGAACTAGCTTTTGCCATGATGCTTTATATGGCCCGCGGCGGTTTCGATGGAGGCACAGGTACAGAATTAAGAGGCAAAACCCTGGGGCTTCATGCCTATGGCAATGTAGGTAAATACATGGCGAAAATAGCTCATGGATTCGGAATGGAAATTTATGCCTTTGACCCCTTTGTAAGCAAGGAAGCTATTGAAGCAGACGGAGTGAAACCGGTGGATAAAGTGGAAGATTTATACAGCAAATGTCAGTATGTCTCGCTCCATATTCCTGCTAACGAACAGACCAAGAAATCCATAGGCTACAACTTACTGTCGCTCATGCCCAAAGGCGCCGTGCTCGTCAACACAGCCCGTAAGGAAGTAATTGACGAAGAAGGACTTCTAAAGATGTTTGCCGAGCGAGCTGATTTTAAATATCTTAGCGATATTGAGCCCGGATGCAAGGCAGAAATCGAGGCCCAATACCCCAAACGTTATTTCTTTACCCCCAAAAAGATGGGAGCTCAGACCTCTGAGGCCAATAACAATGCAGGTATTGCTGCCGCCCGACAGATAGTAGATTTCTTTGAAAAAGGAGATATACGTTTTAAAGTTAACAAATAATTTTTATCTTAGTCGTCGTTCTTTCTTTATTGCCCAAGAGCCATGGGGTTAACCCTAAGAAAAAATAACTCTTGTACGGCCCCTATCCAACAAGTGGGATAGAGCGTACAAGAAAGGATAATTTTCGGGTCAACCCCATGAGCCCGTGAGCTCATTCTCCTTGGTGCAGGTCGCGGCAACCCCGGCGCGGCGAATCCGAACTACATACCTGAAACCAATGGGTTTACCAGGTAAACAATTCAAACTGTAACAGCACATTACCAAATAAAAAAACAGAGGATTATGGCATTTTTCAGGTTTCAGGACTTAAGGGTTTATCACAAAATTCTTGAATTCGCCCGGTCGGCTGAGGTCTTGCCCAGCATTGCGGTAAAAGATGACGGAATGAGTACTTTTTCTGGGCTATCGAGTGCTGCTCTGGGTGCAGCTATAAAAATAGCTGAGGGTGCATCCATGCCTCGCGAGATCTTCGTTCAGCAGGTACGCAGTAGTAAAACAAACATTAGGGAATGCGTAGTCTTGCTGGATTTTGCTTTCAAAAAAAATCAGATAGATGAAACCAACTACAAGCTTTTACTCAACGAACTAGAGGAAATAACTAAAATGACCGGAGCCCTGATAACATCCCTGCATCGAACCCAAGCCTCAGCTATGGATGAAAATCAGGAGGAATGCAAGGACTGGGACAACTAATTTTTTCATCCAAATAACTCAAAAAACGTATCTACAAAAATGGCAATACTCAAACCTTTCAAAGGCTTACGCCCACCCAGGGAAATAGCCCATCTGGTGGCTGCCCGACCCTACGATGTGCTTAATTCAGAAGAGGCCCGACATGAGGCCGAAGGCAACCCCTATTCCCTGCTACACATTACCAAACCAGAAATCGATCTTCCGGCAGGTACGGATGAACACGCTCCCGAAGTGTATGAAAAGGCCGCCGAAAATTTCAGAATGTTTAGGGAAAATGGTTGGCTGAAGCCTGACCCTTCAGACTATCTTTATATTTATGCCCAAACCATGGAAGGCCGTACCCAATACGGTATTGTTGGGTGTGCCGGCGTTGACGATTACCTGAACGGAGTCATTAAAAAACACGAGCTCACCCGCAAGGACAAAGAAGAAGACCGCATGAAGCATGTAAGGGTAACCAACGCCAACATGGAGCCGGTTTTCTTTACCTATCCGGCTGTGAAGGAGATCGATGAAATGGTTGAAAATATCGTCAAGACAAAGAAACCTGAATACGATTTTACGGCTCCCGATGGATTTGGTCATCATTTTTGGGTGATTGATGATAGAGCTACTATTCAACGCATCGTAGAGCTTTTTGCAAAAATTCCTTACACCTACGTAGCAGATGGTCATCACAGGACGGCTGCAGCTGCCCTGGTTGGGGCCGAAAAACGCAGAAACAATCCTCATCACAGAGGTGATGAAGAGTATAACTTTTTCATGGCTGTACATTTCCCTGATAATCAACTTAGAATTATCGATTACAACCGCGTGGTGAAAGACCTCAACGGGCTTACCCCTGAAGAGTTTCTAAAAAAACTGGAGAATCATTTTGTGGTAAAAACCCAGGGAACTCAGCCCTATAAACCTTCTCATCTGCACCAATTCAGCATGTACCTGGGAGGTCGATGGTACTCTATGGAAGCCCGACCCGGCACCTACGACGACAACGACCCCATCGGCGTACTCGACGTAACCATACTCAGCCGTCTGGTACTCGACGAGATTTTGGGAATAAAAGACCTGCGGACCGACAAACGTATTGATTTTGTAGGTGGCATCCGCGGTCTGGGCGAACTACAGCGAAGAGTAGATAGCGGGGAAATGGCCGTGGCGTTTGCTCTTTATCCAGTATCGATGAAACAGCTGATAGATATTGCCGACTCAGGCAACATCATGCCCCCCAAAACTACCTGGTTCGAGCCCAAACTGCGGTCGGGTCTGGTGGTTCATACCTTAGAATAACTTAACCCTTCTTAAATAAGAGGCCGGGAACATTTGCCCCGGCCTCGCTTATTCTTGAAATTTGTAACCCTTCTGCCAAACATTGAGGTCCTAAAACGAATTAAATCTGACTCAATACACCCAAATGAATTCAAAGCCAATTATTGTCTGGGACTGGAATGGAACACTACTCGACGATGTTGACTACAGTATCGAAACCATGAATTCCCTTTTACGCGAACGGGGGCTCGATCTGTTGGACCGGGAGAAATACAGGCGCTTTTTCGAGTTTCCGGTAATCAAGTACTACCAGAAGCTGGGGTTCGATTTCAAAAAAGAATCGTTTGAGGTGGTAGGCCTGCAATTCATGAAAAGGTATTTTGAAAACATGGAAAGCCTACGACTTTTCGAACAGGCAGAAACCACGCTACGCTGGTTCAGGAGGCAAGGATACAGACAATGGGTGCTCTCGGCCATGGAACAGCAGATGCTCGAACGCATGCTCAGCCAATTGGGTGTAAAAGAATATTTTGAGCGGGTTGCTGGTATTGACAACCATTATGGAGGTGGAAAACTGGAAGCAGCCGAACGTCTGTGGTCGTATTTACAAGACCACCCGGGGAAGGTATGGATGATCGGAGATACCCTGCACGATGCCGAAATAGGTCAAAGCCTCGGAGTTGAGGTCATCCTCGTTGCCCAGGGACACCAGAACCGGCAAATACTCAGCCAGGCAGGCGTGCCTGTAATGGAATCGCTGGCCGAACTGGTAGGCTGGTTCTACACTAAAAATTCTTTTTAAGATTTACTGGATTTAACCGTTTTCTATGAGAAAAATACCCGGGCACTTCGAAAAAATGGCCCTGTGGACCTTTAAAAATCAAAAGCTCCCTCCCTAAAATTCAGTGCACGAAGCTATCAGGTTTCAGATGAATTGCTATCGAGGCCTGATGAACTGCCGGCACCCCTTTATATGACATAGAAAACCTTATTGGGGTTAAAGCATTATCTTTGCGATGCCTACAGAAAAACAAGTGTTATGGATAAGATCACCATTCTGGGAGTTAGAGTAACAAACCGGGCTGAAAAATCGCTTGAAGTGCAAAACATTCTTACAATGTACGGTTGCAGCATACGCACCCGGCTGGGCTTGAATGATGTGGTAGAAGGTCATTGCAGCCACGCGGGCATTATTCTCCTCGAACTCACCGGCGATGAGCAGGAAATGCTGAGACTGGAAAATGCACTCAAAGCGATTGAAGGCATTGAAGTACAGAAAATGGTATTTGCCTGATGTCTGGTTGGCAGCGCTATTTCCTACACTTTGCCTTCGATGGTACCCAATATTGTGGATGGCAGCGCCAAACCAATGGCCCAACTGTACAAGAAACCATTGAGAACCAACTAGAAATTCTTTTAAAGAGCCCCATATCGTTAACGGGTTGCGGTCGTACCGACACCGGTGTGCATGCCCGTAACTTTTATGCCCATTTCGATTTTGAAGAATTATTGCCCCAACAAAGAGCGGGTTTGCTAAAATCTTTAAACCACACGCTTCCGGCCGATATCGTAGTTTTCAACCTCTTGCCGGTGCAAACTGATGCCCATGCAAGATATTCAGCCCTTTGGCGAACCTATCGGTATTACATCTCCACGCGAAAGGATCCGTTTCATATTCCTTATCGTTGGTTTCGTTTTCACTGGCCCGATGTAGAGCTCATGAACCGAGCCGCCACCCTTCTATTACACACGGAAGATTTTACAAGTTTTGCCAAGTTGCATTCCAACAATACTCATAATCGTTGCCAGGTAACTGAAGCATACTGGGAAGTGCGTGGTCATGAGCTCATTTTTACCATAACAGCCAACCGATTTTTACGCAACATGGTGAGAGCCATTGTAGGAACGCTATGGGATGTAGGCCGGGGCAGATTTTCGCTGAATGATTTTCAGGCCTTGATTGAAAATAAAAACCGCTCGCAGGCGGGAGCGTCGGTACCTGCAAGCGGCTTATTTCTCGAACGGGTGGATTATCCGCAGGAAATATTTTTAACAGAAAATTAGTCTTTCAGCAAATCCTTCACATTTTCCAGTTTCCCGTCCACAGGCGCGGGCTTTATTTTAAGAAGATGGGCAATGAGAGGATACAGGTTCACATTTTCGAAAGGCCTGGCGGTATATCCTTTTTTGAAGGCCGGACCCGTGGCATAAAAAATACCGTGCATGTCGGGATTCTCGTTGTCGTATCCGTGATTGCCAATATACTCCTTATCCGTGCGATAAAACTTCACATTCCAGCCTTTGTTTGCCACTACTACTAAATCATGAATCCGGGGATGGGTACCGTAATGGAGCCTTTCAGGCACTTCTTCCTTTTTCCAGACCGTGAGCTGAGGTATCTTTTTAAGCCGGTTATACAGAGAGTCTTTGTAGGCCGGTATTGCAGAAACATTGAGATGCATATCTTGCCCTGAGCCCCCTTCTATCCAATAGCGGGGCACCAACTCATCGAGATAAAGGGTGTGGCCGGGCTGTACTTCGGCCATGCCGTGATCGGAGACAACAATAAAATTGATTTTGTTGGCTATAGGAAGCTCAGCGAGCCGTGCCCGAAAAACACCCACCAGTGAATCGAGATAGGTTATCATTTTCCCGGTGGACGGCGAAAGAGGCCCTTCATGATGGCTGATTTCATCGGGTTGATGAATATACCACATGATAAGGTGGGGCCGGCGCTCTTCAGGCAACTGCAACCACCCAATCACACTATCAATTCGGGCGGTAAAAGGCACTGATTGATCGTATTTCTTCCAGATGGAAGGATACTTGCCTTTTATAGGTGCTTCACTACCTACCCAGAAATAAGAAGCAGTCTTTATCCCTTGATTCTCCGCAGTAACCCAAATAGGTTCTCCTCCATAGAAAGCAGGATTCTCAATACTCTGTCGGTTGGTCATTTCGTAAACTCCCACCTGGGGATCATAAAAGCCGTTCTGAATTAATCCGTGGTGATCAGGATATAAACCGGTAGCCATGGAATAATGGTTAGGAAAAGTCTTGGTGGGAAATGAGGGAATGAAGGCTTCGGCATGCACACCCTCTTCGGCCATCCGGTTGAGGTTGGGAGTAGCAAAATGTTGTGGATAGTCCCAACGAAATCCATCCAGTGAGAGCACCACTACATAAGGCTGTTTCTCGGTCTCACGCGTACAGGCATTGAAAAATAAGGCAAAAACAACCAGGCTCAGAAAGGCCATCCATCGCAAGGAGGAACGATAAGGTAATTTAATCATAATCAAACAATATTTGGCACAAAAATAAAAGTTTTACTTTAAGACAAGATGAATGAAAACCTGCTACACTCCAACCAGGCTTTCCCCATTCATAATCAAGCATTTCTCATACTCTCTGTTTCTAAGCGCCGACCGAATAATGTTGCGGGCATCACGGGTATCGTTGTATCGCTGGGTGCACGACCGCAAAAAATCACTGGTGCCATCGAAATCGGCTGCATGGAAATAACCAAACCCCCGGTAACTGCCATTAAGCACAGCCACCACCGATTTTTCTTCAGCGCTACGGCCCCGGTGAATGAGAAAAAAGTTGTCGTGCTCGAACCTAACAGGAGCAATGGCAGCTTCTACCCGCTGGTTGTACGATGCAGGAGGCTCCTCTCCAATGCACGCTCCGTCGCACTGCCCAATGGAATGATGGAAGCAGGCGCCCCGCGACCTGTAAAGCCCATTAAGTTTCTGGCAAAGCCTGTGCTCTTCGGTTATGGCAAACAAGGCACGCCTGGCAGCCATCAGGGAATTGAAGGTGGTGATGGGTATCTGCTCGTTTCCATTGAGTTTTTCAATCCTGAGGCAGAGATAACCCTTTGCATCGAGTCGGGCAAACAAGCCTATATTGAACCCCACACGGCGCTGCTGTCGGTTGTAGATGGGCGTATGGCGCTTAATTTCCTCCGACTCTAAAAGCCGCGCCACCAGGTCGTTTCCGGTAAGTTCGTAAGAGACATCAGCAATGGCTGCCCGCATTTCGAGGGCTTTACGCGTGGTTTCGTTGTGCAGGTGCTGCAGTACGCGCTCTTTAATATTACGGCTTTTGCCGATATATATGATATCGCCCCGTTGATTATAAAAGTAATAAACTCCCGGTTCTTCGGGCAAGCCCCGCAGCACCTCTTCGGGTAAAGCAGACACAGGGCCCCGGAGCCTGAGCTTCAGTGGGTCGGGATCCAGTTCCAACAAACGCTCGAAAAGCCTTACCGTAGCCAGGGCATCACCGGCCGCCCTATGTCTTCCATGTATTTCAATACCCAGATCGGCACACAGATTTCCCAGACTGTAAGAACGATGCCCCGGCATCAGCTTGCGGCTTAGTTTGACGGTACAGAGTTTTTCCCGCTCAAACCGGTACCCAAGGTTTTTGAATTCCTCACGGATAAAGCCATAATCGAAACCCACATTATGAGCCACAAAGACTCTGCCCTCGGTCATTTCGACCACCCGCCGGGCGATTTCATAAAATCGGGGGGCATCGGCTACCATGGCATCGCTAATACCCGTCATCTGGGTAATACGCCAGGGTATTCGTTGCTCGGGATGCACCAGCGTAGTAAACTCATCGGTTATCTGCCCGTCCTCGTAGTTAAAAATGGCCATTTCGATAATACGTCCATCGCGGGCTGAGGTACCCGTGGTTTCTATATCCACAATAGAATATTTCGCCATATCAAGCAAAAAGAAGTAATTTAAATATCCAGCTTATTACGAATGGCTTTCACGTCGTTTCGTATTTCATTGACTGTGCCATAAATAGCGTCGGTAGTAGCCAGGGGTTCGGGAAACTGCTCGGTCATGTAATTGACAAATTTCCAGACCTCCCGCACATCTTTGATGTCTACCTCGAAAGGTTCGTAGGCAGGATTTAAGGAATAGAGGCGTAAAGTGCCATCGATATCTATCCTGTTTTCTACCACCTTGAAGACGATACCTTCGGTAAGCGTGAGGATGATATAGGGGTAACGATTCCGTATGGACTGCCAGTTTTGCACAAACTCGCCTGTTACATAAGCTCCCGGGGGGATAGGTAGCATGCTGTCTCCTGAAATCTGAAAGGTGCGGTATTTTTTATTTTTCGATAGAAAGGGCAAGCGAAAAGTAGGCAGCACGCTCACAAAATCAGGGTCGGCAAAACCAGTGGCATAACCCGCCTTGGCCTTTTCATTCACCAGTTCTATGTTTTCTTCGTTCTCCGCATTTACAGTAGTGGCAAGAACCCTAAGGCTGGTGCCGCGCACAAAGGGGTCATGCCCATGCTCGAGCTGCCAGAGCTGGCTCTCGGTGAGCTTACTCAGATCGACCCGTATGAGCGTATCCACAGAGATTTTGTAATAGTCGGAGAAAGCCAGCAGAACACTCATGGGAGGCTCGGCAATGCCATTTTCGTAGCCGCTCAGGGTGGGCCGCTTCATGTCGAGGGCAACGGCTACCTCGTCCTGCGTACGATGCTTTCGCTTGCGAAGAAATTTGATATTCTGTGCAAAAAACATAAGCCAGGTTTTTTTGCAAAGATAGCAGGAATGAAACAAAAATTATTAATTTTTAAATAAAAATAAGATTAAAATTTAATCAAAAAATCAATTCTTTACAAAAGCAACCTTTCCAACGCAGGTAATGGCAGAGCTGGAACACAAACAAGCAGGAAATTAAACGTTAGCCTGAAAGCCTTTGCGCGAACTCTCGATTATTCTTCTTCGGAAATCAGGTTTCATCCCAAAATTTAACAAGGAACCTACTTCTATCAGGCTATCTCGCAAATCATGGATGAGTCGGGCCTCCTGCTCTGGTAAATTAAATCTCAGACGTTTAATTCGCTGATAAATAAATCACAGCTAAACAATGTAACCTTTATAATAGAGTTAGATGCTTTTTTGAGAAGAAACCCTGTATCCCTGGGAGGTCAGCTCGCGATACCTGGCCTGGTGGTAAACTTTTATGGCAAAACACTGGCCCAGATTATTGTAAACATCAAAAATCCGTTAAGGATTCTATCGAATAACTACCTGTTTATCAAGCTAATTGAGAAATCAAATATTTAATATTTCCACAATTGATGCCCACCTGAGTAAAAGCTGAGCGCAGTAATTCAGCCACGGATTTTAAGGTACTGATGCAGTTTTTACGGATTCTTCTTAAGAGTCACGTTATCTCTATCCTTTGCACGGCGAAGCATCCGGGTTTATCTTCAGCCAAACAAAACATGGCTGTTGCGAAGCACTCAGGTTAATACGAAGCTTTTGAACCTGAACCAGCAAGGGAACGGAATTTTTTTTCACAAGATTGCAGCTTTTTTATCAATTTTGATTATATTGTAAGCAAAATTATGATTAAAAACAAATCAGACAAATGTCGGTTTTTCCCTTGAAAGACAATGCCAACCGCACCATCGTGCATCTCGACATGGATACTTTTTTTGTATCGGCCGAACGGCTATACAACAGCAAGCTCATAGGCAAACCTGTGATTATTGGAGGCATGGGCGACCGGGGGGTGGTGGCCTCGTGCAGCTACGAAGCCCGACGCTTTGGCGTACACTCGGCCATGCCCATGCGTATGGCCCGTAAGCTCTGCCCCGAGGCCATTTTTATCCGGGGCGATATGGAACTCTACAGCCGCCTCTCGCGCACCGTTACCCAGATCATCGCCGAAAAGGCCCCCCTCTTCGAAAAAGCCAGCATCGACGAACATTACCTTGACCTCACAGGTATGGATCGTTTCTTTGGCTGCTACCAATGGGCCCACGAGTTGCGCGAAACCATCATCAAAAACACAGGTTTGCCCATATCCCTGGGGCTATCAGTCAACAAGACGGTGGCCAAGATTGCCACGGGCGTAGCCAAACCCAATGGGGAAAAGGAAGTGCCTCCACCCGAGGTCAGGCCCTTTCTGGCCCCTTTACCTATCAGCAAAATACCCGGCATAGGCGAAAAAACCTATCAAACCCTGCGGTCGATGGGTATCATCACCATAGCAACCCTCAGCCAGATACCTCCCGACATGATGGAACGCCTGCTGGGCAAAAACGGGCTGGTGCTCTGGCGCAGGGCCAATGGTATAGACCCAACCCCTGTCGTCTCTTACTCCGAGGAAAAATCGATGAGCCACGAAGCCACCTTCGACCAGGACACCATCGACGTGCAAATGCTCAACGACACCCTCTTCCGCATGACCGAGCGCCTGGCCTTCGACCTGCGCCGCAAACAAAAACTCACGGGCTGCGTAACCGTAAAAATACGCTACACCAACTTCGATACCCATACCCTGCAAAAACAAATTCCCTATACCTCGCTCGACCACGAACTGTTTCCCGTAGTTAAAGCCCTGTTTGAAAAACTTTACCAACGTCGCATGCTTATCCGCCTGGTAGGGGTAAAATTCAGCCACCTGGTCAATGGAGTTCACCAGCTCGACCTTTTCGACCCCTCGCCCCGCCTCATCGAGCTTTATAAGGCCATGGACCGCATTCGCCTGCGCTATGGCCCCAAAGCCATACGAAGAGGGGCCGCCTTCTGAGCAGCCCCTTGCCCTCTTCTTACCTCTTGATTATTTTTCCACAATATGTCTGGCCACGCACAAACAATTTATACACATAAACCCCTGCCGGCAACCCCTGAGCAGACACAACAGCGGGCAACCGCAGCGGGGTAAACAACACCCTGTGACCTGCCAGGTCGCTCAACTCCATATATCCACTTCCTTCTCCACTCAGCTGAATTACCTCACCAAACGGATTAGGATAAACGCGTACCCCTGTCCCAGAAGCTATCGCTTCGGTACCCGTGAAATTGCGATGCTTGTAGAAAATTTCCATCGTGCGATACAAGTTCCACCCACCACCATCCCAGGAGTAATTATAAACCTCAAGCGGTTGATGACGCATATACATGGAATCGATAAAAAGAGGCCAGAGCAGTTCCTCCATTCCTATGGTATTGTTGTAGTCAATCACCTGCTTTTCTACAGGCACCCATTCGAAACCCGATAAATTGTACCCCCAAGCCTGGGATTCTACGGGGTTGTTCACCCCATCGAAA
This sequence comes from Bacteroidales bacterium, assembly GCA_049969475.1. Taxonomy (GTDB): domain Bacteria; phylum Bacteroidota; class Bacteroidia; order Bacteroidales; family TTA-H9; genus UBA2030. Next base: position 33,538 of record JBMFOU010000023.1, read on the forward strand.
ACATTCACAAACTTCGCTGTAGGGACAAACGAAGTTCCATCATAGCTCACAAACTGTATGAGTGTGTCAGGATCGCCCAGCGGGGTGTAAGACTGGGTATAACTCGTGGAAGCCACATAGCTACCCAACGAAGGCTCCCAGGTATAGCGCTGACGCTCGATAAGGCGCCCTTGCGCATCGTAGAAATTAAGTTCCTTAGCCGAATTCTGCCATTGCATATTGCCTGGATCATACAAATAATAAAAGGTAAGATGATTGAGATTTCCTATGTAGAAATACTCCGTTCGGTCGGAATAAATCCATGAATTCCAGGGCATATAGAAAGAATAACCCGTTTCCTGCGTCAGCAATCCATTATTATCCCTCAAATATTCCCGCCGCGTCTCGGGCAACAGATTTCCCAGGCTATCAGCCTCATAATAAATGACTTCCTTCAGGTTGTCATCAGGGTAATAAACATACACATAACGATTAATGATCCTGTATCCCTGGGAAGGATCTCCTGAATACAAGGTTATCTTTTGGGTATCTGCATTATATTCGTGCACTTCATAGGCTCCTAACCACCAATCGTTAGACGCCTTCTGAATGACATTCCCATAATACGTATAAATGGTATCAATCCGGCCATCGGCCCGAAATATTACACTGTCTTTTACCAAAGGCAACATTTGGCCCATAGTGGGGGAATAGTTATAACGGGCCTGACAGTTAAAACGCATGAATTCATCATAATTGTACGTTTCTGCCTCGGTTGTTACCAGCGTCCCTGTTGAGTCCGCTTCGCGAGTCGCTGTACTATCAAGAACATACAGAGTAATGAGCGGTATGGCCTGTTTGGCCAGGGTTTGCATGCGCTTAATCGTGGGCTGGTCTTTCAGATGTCCTGTCCACTTGTCTCCCCACAATGAGGGGTTCTGGGCCCTTATAACACCAACCCCCACTACAAGGCCCATAAAGACAAGCATAAATCTGCACCTCATGGTTGATTAATTTGGATAACACAAAGTTACACACATTAAGGCTCGATTTATTTAGCTTCTTGCATTTAACTACTTTTTTCAATGGATTTATGGTAATATTCATTAGGTTTGCACTGACCTTTTAAATCAAAACAAGCGTTTATGAACAAATCGTTTATTACTTTCCTACTCATGGTTTTAATCGCACAAAATATCACAGCCGGAGAGTTTTCGACTTTGGGAAGCTTAAAATCGATGAAGCGGCAGGGCCAGAGCCTTGAAATAAGAACCACGCTTGGAAACGCGGTGGTTACTGTAATGCGGCCCGACATTTTCCGTATAAGAATCGTAAAAGAAAAGTTGGGTACCGACTTCTCGTATGCGGTAGTTGGCAAACCTCAAAAAACAGATTTTAAAGTTCAACAAACCCCCGGGCTTATCAGGGTTAGCACATCAGCCCTGGTTTTAGAAATTAGCACCCAACCCGTACGGTTCACTTTTAAAACACTCGATGGGCAAATCATCAATCAGGATGACCCGGCCCTGGGCACCAACTGGAATGGTACGGAGGTCACTACCTGTAAGACCCTTTTCAAAGACGAAAAATTCATAGGTCTGGGAGAAAAATCGGGCAATCTCGACCGCCGGGGAGCTGCGTATTGGCACTGGAACACTGATAATCCCCGTTACGACAACAACAGCGATCCGCTTTACTCTACCATCCCTTTCTATATCGGCTTGCATTCAGGCCTGGTTTATGGTATTTATTTCGACAATACCCACAAGTCGTACTTCAATTTTGGAGCTTCTCAAGAAAGGTTTAGTTCGTTTGGTGCCGACGACGGTGAAATGGACTACTATTTCATTGGAGGTCAAAAGGTTGCCGATATCATCGAAGGATACACCTGGCTTACAGGTCGCATGCCCATGCCTCCGCTCTGGGCACTGGGCAACCAGCAATGCCGCTGGAGCTATTACCCCGACGAAGAAGTTCTTAATATTGCCCAAACCTTCCGGAAAAAAAGAATCCCGGCTGACGTAATTTATCTCGACATTCACTACATGGATGCCTATAAAGTTTTCACCTGGCATCCCGAGCGCTTTAGCCAGCCTGCTAAACTACTGGGCGATTTAAAAGAAATGGGGTTCCACACGACGGTTATTATCGACCCCGGAATTAAGGTCGAGAAGGGATATCATGCCTACGAAGACGGGCTTAAGAACGATGTGTTTATCAAATATCCTGACGGACAGCCGTATCAGGGACAGGTATGGCCGGGATGGTGTTATTTTACCGACTATACCCAGCCCAAGGCCCGCGAATGGTGGGGCAGTCAGTTTAAGGGTTTAATAAAAGATGGTGTGGAAGGCTTTTGGAACGACATGAACGAAATCGCCACCTGGGGACAGGCCACTCCCACTTTTATTCAGTTTGACTGGGAAGGACAGGGTGCCACTTACCGCAAGGCCAAAAACATATATGGTATGCTAATGGCCCGCAGTACCTACGAAGGAACCAAAGCCCTCATGAATCGCAGGCCCCTGGTACTTACCCGGGCTGGATTTGCTGGTCTGCAGCGCTATACCGCTATTTGGACAGGTGATAACCAGGCCAACGACGACCACATGCTCCTCGGTGTCAGATTGGTTAACAGCTTTGGTCTTTCAGGTGTACCCTTCAATGGATATGATATAGGTGGTTTCGGGGGTGATGCCACTCCTGCGCTCTATGCACGCTGGATAAGCCTGGGTGCCCTTTCACCCTTCTGCCGTACTCACAGTGCCTTCAATACCAAAGACTCTGAACCCTGGGCCTATGGCGAAGATGTAGAAGACATCGCCCGCAACTACATCAATTTCAGATACAGACTCATGCCCTATCTCTACAGCCTGTTCAGAGAAGCCTCCCAAACCGGCCTTCCGGTGCAAAGAACCCTGGCTATCGAATATTCTCAGGACCCGAGAACCTTCTACTACGTCTATCAAAATCAATACACCCTGGGGGCATCCCTACTGGTGGCTCCCTGCAAGAGCACCGAGGAACTAACACGGGTTTTCCTTCCCGAAGGGCAATGGTACAGGGTGTACGATGACCAGTTATGGGAGGGCGGCACTGAAATTTTGACTGAAGCCCCATTGCATCGCCTGCCCATTTTCGTGAAAGCCGGCAGCATCATCCCAGTTTGGCCAGTGCTGCAGAACACCGGTGAAGACCCGGGAGATATTCTCGAAATTCACATATACAAGGGCAAAGGTGTACACCGCTTCACGTATTACGAAGATGATGGACAAACATTTGATTACCAGGAAGGAAAATACTACGAAAGAGAAATTACCTACGACGGAGATAAAAACACGCTGAACCTTTCACCCCAAAAAGGAAAGTATACCTCACGTTTCAAATCTCTGAAAATTGTATTACATGGTTATAGTGGAATGGAAGGAGTTCGGGAAGGGATGAAAGGGGAAAAATCTACCGAAAAAAGCAGTATCCTACCCGAAGGATTTGGATATAGCAAGGAAAATCCATGGTTTGAGTTCAGCCTGAAAGATGACGAAATAAATTTGAACTTCTAATTCCATGGAAACACTTAAGGAAAAAGTAGCCATTATAACAGGGGCTTCGTCGGGAATAGGCGAAGCCACGGCGCGGGCTTTGGCATCGGAAGGTTGCCGGGTGGTGCTGGCTGCCCGCCGCATGAAAAAATTAACCGCACTTCGCGAATCGCTGGTGGCAGGTGGAGCCCAGGTGTTGGTGGTACAGACCGACGTTACCAGCCAGGGACAATGGAAATGCTTAGTTGATAAGGTGATAGAAACCTGGGGTCAAATTGACATTTTAGTGAACAATGCCGGAATCATGCCTCTCTCCTTTATCAAAAATCTTCGCATGGAGGAATGGGAACAGATGATTGATGTAAACCTCAAAGGGGTATTGTTCGGTGTTGCCGCTGTATTACCCCACATGCGAAGCAGGGGCCACGGACACATCATCAACATTAGCTCTACCGCGGGACGCTGGCTTTTCGACGGAGGGGCCGTTTATTGCGCCACGAAATTCGCAGTAAATGCCTTTTCGGAAGGATTTCGCAGGGAGATTACAGCCAGCGAGGGCATCCGTATGACTCTCATCGAGCCCGGCATTACCTCTACCGAATTGCATCTGGGTATCAAAGATTCGGAAGTACTCGAGGCCGGCAGCAACCAGCCCCCGGTTACCCCTCTTCTGGCTGAAGACATTGCCAGAGCAGTAGTTTATGCAGTGACACAGCCTCACTACGTGAATGTGAACGAAATCCTTGTCATGCCTACGAATCAAAAATCATAAAACTGATAAATCCCAAATCCATGCTAACCCACAGCGACCTTAAGCAGCTTCAGGAAAGGGGAATTGCACCCGAAACTGTTTATCAACAAATTGAACATTTTAAAAAAGGCTTCCCCTTTGCCGATCTCGTGGCTCCAGCTACCATTGGCCATGGTATCATGAAATATAATGAACAGGAAATGGAAGAGCTGGAGACTTATTTCGAAAACGCCAGCCAGAATCTTGAAATTCTCAAATTTGTTCCAGCCTCGGGAGCAGCCACCCGAATGTTTAAACATCTTTTTGAATTCCGTGAAAAATACGACGGAAGCGAAACGGCTTTGCAGGAGTTTGAAAAAGACAAAGGTTTCAACTCCGTTTACACCTTCATTCAACGCATAAAAGATTTTGCCTTTGTCGGTCTACTCGATGAAAAACTTCGCAGCCGGGGTAGCAACCTCGACTATGCCTTACAAAAGAAGGACTACAATCTTATTATTTCTGGTGTTCTCGATGCATGGGGGCTCGACTACGGGAGTCTTCCCAAAGCACTCATATTGTTTCATAAATATCCCGAAGGGCCCCGCACCAGTGTTGAAGAACACCTGGTGGAAGGTGCCATGCATGCAAGGAATTACAACGGCGAAGTACACATACACTTCACCGTATCGCCCGAGCATCAAAGCAAATTTGAAGCCCTGATAGCAGCAAAAAAATCTCTATTTGAAAAGAAGCTGGGTGTAAGATACCGAATAGATTACTCTGTTCAGAAACCCACTACAGATACCTTAGCCGTTGATATGAACAACGAGCCCTTCCGCAATTCAGATGGAAGCTTGCTGTTTCGTCCGGGCGGACATGGAGCCCTGCTCGAAAACCTGAATGATGCCGGCGGAGACATCATTTTCATTAAGAATATTGACAACATTATAGGTGACCGACTGCGGACCGAAACGGTTAAGTACAAGAAAGTGATAGGTGGCTTATTGTTGAAAATCAGGAACCGTATTAATGAATTTTTGTTTCAGCTGGATGCCGGAGGTGCCAACACTGAGATGATTGCCGACATAGAAAACTATGCAACTACTCACCTTTTCATAAACATTCCCTCAGAATATTATCAACTGAACCTCAACGAAAAAGGACAGTGGTGGAAACAAAGGCTCAACCGTCCTATCAGGGTGTGCGGCATGGTGAAAAATGAGGGTGAACCCGGGGGAGGGCCCTTCATTGTACGTACCAGTAGAGGTGAAGTAAGTCTGCAGATTGTGGAATCCTCACAAATAAACCTGAAAGATCCTGCCCAGAAAGCGATTGTCGACAAGGCTACGCATTTCAATCCAGTGGATCTGGTATGCAGCATGAGAGATTACCGCGGTCGTCGCTTCCATCTGTCCGACTTTGTGGACCCTGAAACCGGGTTTATCTCCGTAAAATCGAAAGATGGCCGGGACCTGAAAGCCCTCGAATTGCCCGGGCTATGGAACGGCGCCATGGCCTATTGGCTCACCGTTTTTGTAGAAACCCCGCTCATCACCTTCAACCCGGTAAAAACCGTTAATGATTTACTCAGGCCCGAACACCAATAAAAGAGCTTTACACCATGAAAATTCTTATTTCAGGTTACGGACGCATGGGCCGCGAAATTGAAACACTGGCCATTCAGCAAGGACACGAAATTGCAGGTATTTACGATAAGACTGAAGACTGGGACGAAAATCCCCAGCCTTTAAAGACCTGCGATGTAGTAATAGATTTTAGCCGGCCAGTTACTGCGCCTGAAAACATACGTCGCTGCCTTGTAGCTCATAAACCCATTGTGGTTGGTACCACAGGCTGGCACGACCACCTGCCTGAGCTCACCCAACTTTGCAGCAAAATGCAGGGGGCCATCTTTTATGCCCCTAACTTCAGCCTGGGAATCAACATTTTTCTGCAAACTGCTGAAGCATTGGCCAAAGCGCTTAATGCCTTCCATTACGAAGCTTCTATTCGTGAAATACATCACATTCACAAAGAAGATGCTCCCAGTGGAACGGCCATAGCTTTGGCCGCCCGGATAATCAGTCAGATGGAGCAGTACCAGAGCTGGCAACTTGTAATGGGCGACCATGCCGATGAAGGAAAACTCCCGGTGCATGCAGTACGCGAGGGCGAAGTAACAGGATTTCATGAAGTTACTTTTAGCTCGGGCAGTGATGTGATAAGGCTGAGCCACGAGGCGCTTAACCGCTCTGGTTTTGCGTTGGGAGCTCTGGCAGCCGCCCGTTGGATCCTCAACCGTCGGGGGGTTTTCACCATGAAAGACATGCTCAGCGATTGAGCCCTTGTTTAAACCTGAATCAACCTTAACGATTGCATGAAGAAGCAAGATTTATTTTTTGCAGCAGGGGTGTTAGTTTTTTTTCTCCCCTTTTTTCTTTTTCCGGAAGTATATCAATTTTATGAGCGTTTCAACCGGGAACACGGCATGTGGACGAGCTTCATTAAGTTTGCCCTGCTGGCCACCACGGGCGAGTCTATCGGCTTGCGAATACGAATCGGGCATTATAACCAACCGGGCTTTGGGCTCTTACCCCGCGCTATTGTATGGGGACTTCTTGGATTAACCATCAAATTGGCTTTCGTCATTTTTTCCTCTGGCACGGTCACTTTTCTTCAGTACATGGGCATGAAGCAGGCCGGAGCAGTCATGCTGGAGCCTCTCAGTATGCAAAAGATCTTCGTGGCTTTTTGCATCAGCTTATTTATGAATACCATTTATGCCCCGGTGATGATGACCTTCCATAAAATTACAGATACCCACATCGTACTGAATGGTGGCACTCTGGATGCTTTGATAAAACCCATTCGTTTTGCAGACATGTTCAGCCAAATTAATTGGAAAGTGCAATGGGGCTTTGTATTCAAAAAGACCATACCTTTTTTTTGGATACCTGCCCATACTCTTACATTTCTTTTGCCTGCTGATTATCAGGTGCTTTTTGCCGCATTACTGAGTGTAGTGCTGGGAGTATTTTTGGCCGTGGCCAGCTTGAAAGGGCAAAAATAATTTTCCGCAATCGTTTGAAATTTATATTTTAGCCCGAATAAAAAGCAAGGCATGACAGACAGGATACCTATCCCTGGAGAAATTGTTAATAAGGTTATTACCGATTGCGGACTTACAAGCTTAGGCAAAGCATCTATAAGAGAAATCAAGAGGCTAGTGGATTGCCTGGAGCAAGCCAGTGGTCAGCGTTTTGTGCGCATGGAAATGGGCATCCCGGGCCTGCCGGCCTCATCCATAGGGGTAGAAGCTCAAATTGAGGCCCTGCGTAATGGAATTGCAGCTGTTTACCCCGACATACAAGGACTACCGGAACTTAAAGAAGAAATCGCCCGATTCGTAAAACTCTTCATCAACACAGATGTAAAACCCGAGGGATGTATTCCCACGGTAGGAAGCATGCAGGGGGGCTTTGCCTCTTTCATGACCGTCAACCGCATGTTTGAAGGGAAAAATAAAACCCTCTTCATCGATCCCGGTTTTCCTGTCCATAAACAGCAAATTAAGATTCTGGGACTCGGGCATCGCAGTTTCGACGTTTACAACTACCGGGGGGCAGCTTTACGTGATAAACTCGAAGAGATGCTCTCAGACGGAACGGTTTCCTCTCTACTGTATTCCAACCCCAACAACCCGGCCTGGTTTTGCCTCACAGAAGAGGAACTATCGATTATCGCTGAAGTGGCCTCTAAATACAATGTAATCGTCATCGAAGATCTGGCCTATTTTGGCATGGACTTCCGCAAAGATTACTCCCAACCGGGTAAACCTCCGTTTCAGCCCAGTATATCGCACTTTTACGATAAATACATTTTATTGATATCCAGCAGTAAAGTATTTAGCTATGCAGGTGAACGCATAGGCATGCTGGTGATTTCGGATGCACTTTTCAACAGTACAGCCCCGGGCCTTTTGAAATATTATGGAACCGACAAGTTCGGACATGCTTTTATTTTTGGCACCATGTATGCCCTGAGTTCGGGAACCGCCCACTCGCCCCAATATGCCTTGGCTGCCCTTTTAAAGGCCGTAAACGATGGAAGGTACAATTTTATAGAAGACGTAAAAGAATATGGAGAAAAGGCAGCTATCATGAAAAAGATGTTCACCGACAATGGCTTTCATATTGTTTACGATAAAGACCTCGACGAGCCCATTGCCGACGGGTTTTATTTCACCTTTGCCTATCCCGGGTATACGGGCACTGAACTGCTTGAAAAACTTGTATATTACGGTATTAGTGCCATCGCCCTATCCATTACGGGTAGTGAGCGCACCGAAGGCATCCGTGCCTGCGTATCGCTGGTAGGCCGCGATCAACTGCCCGACCTTGAATACCGGCTCCGCCGCTTCCATGAAGATCACAAAAGCCTGGTAAATTAGTTTTTGTTTACCTTAACTAACGGAATGATTACCCCACGCTATTGGGGCAGCGCAAGAGGCCATTCATTCCCCAAAGAATGAATGGCCTAACTTTGTACCCGTATGGAAACCGGTAGGCCTTATCCCCTCGAGCTGCTTGCTCCTGCCCGCGATCTTAACACGGGTGTGGCCGCCATTAATTATGGGGCCGATGCAGTGTATATTGGCGCGCCTGCTTTTGGAGCCAGGGCAGCAGCCACCAACAGCGTGGCTGATATAGAAAAATTGGCAAATTATGCCCATATCTTCAAAGCCAGAGTCTATGTTACGCTCAATACGCTTTTGCGTGACGATGAAATAGAACAGGCCACAAAATTGGCCTGGGACGTTTATCGGGCAGGTGCCGATGCACTCATCATTCAGGATTTCGGGCTAGTGGAAGCAGGCTTACCCCCTATTCCATTACATGCCAGCACCCAGATGCATAATACCAGCCCGGAAAAGGTTGTTTTCCTCGAAAAATGCGGCTTTCGCCAGGTAGTGCTGGCCCGGGAGACCCCCTTGGAAGAAATCCGTCGCATACGTGCACAAACCACGGTGCCGCTCGAGTTTTTCGTGCATGGGGCCTTATGTGTATGCTACAGTGGTCATTGCCATCTGAGTAAGCACCTTACAGGCCGCAGTGCCAACCGGGGAGCCTGCGCTCAACCTTGCAGGTCGTATTACGATATCGTCTCAGCCACCGGACACATCATGGCCCGGCAGGCCTATGCCCTCAGCCCCAAAGATCTCAATCTCTCTGCACATCTGGAAGAATTAATTGAAGCAGGTATCAGCAGTTTTAAAATCGAGGGCCGGCTCAAGGATGTGGAATATGTGAAAAACATCACGGCCTATTATCGTAAACTACTGGATGAATATCTCTTACAACATCCCGAGTACGCCCGGGCATCGTCGGGCCAGTCTGCCGTGGATTTTCAGCCCAATCCTGCCAAAAGCTTCAACCGGGGTTTTACAGATTATTTTCTCAATCAACGCCCCCAGCAGTTAATATCTCGCATTCCCCGCTCATTGGGCGAGCCACTGGGAAAAATTTCCCAAATCGATAAAAAAGGTTTTGTTATTGAACCCACTACATCGGTAAAACCTGGTGATGGCCTGGTTATCATAAATCCTGATGGGAGCTGGGGAGGATCGAAAGTCATCAGTGTAAATAAGGGATGGGTAAGGCTTTTAAACGACCTGAAGATCAAGCCTGGGGCAGAAGTTTTTCGTAATGAAGATGGCGAATTCTCGGAGCGGCTACGCAAATCGTTTGCCCAACGGAAAATCCGAGTGCAGGTGCATGTAAATGAAACCGCAGAGGGTTTCAGCCTGGAACTTTTCGACGAAGATGGTGTTCACTCGGAAACCCCCATGGCCATGGATAAAATCCCCGCGCGAAATCCTGAAAACGCGCGTCAAACGATTCTCAATAGTTTGGCCAAAGATAAAGACAGCCCTTTCGCGCTTGTTCTTGCAACTAATCCGGAAAATCTGGGTCAATGGCATGTGCTAGCCTCGGGCATCAACGAACTGCGCCGACGAGCCATAGAAAATCATCTAAATCAACGCATTACTCAATTTCGACCTGAACGGGTAAACTGGCAGCCCACCTCACATGCCTATCCTTCCACCGACTTTTTACCTTTTCTCGAAATCACCAATAACTATCAAATTCGTTTTTTAGAACATCATGGGGTAAAGGCAGAATGGCTTCACCAACTGCCTCCCCCACCCCTTATGGTTACCAGGCACTGCCTGCGCTACACCTTTGGAGTATGCCCAAGGCACCAGCACTACGACGCCTCCCGCGACCCCGCCCTTCTCATCAACAACCGGCGAAAACTTTATCTGAGTTACGATTGCCAGCATTGTGTAATGATGATTCATGATAGGCCGACCAAAGCTTCTGGATACCAGCCCTGAATGTATTTACCCATTAGCCTTTGAATACCTTTTCTTGCCGTACCTTTGCGGCCTGAGAATTCGAGAAAAGGTTTTAAAGAATGAAAGATATCGAAACCCCTGCGTGGCGAGATTATGAGCTGATCGACAGCGGAAATTTTCAAAAGTTAGAGCGTTTTGGGGAGTACATCCTGGTAAGGCCCGAACCCAAGGCTATGTGGGACAAAACGCTGATCGATGCCGATTGGCAGAAATCGGCCCATGCAATTTTTAAGCGAACGCGCAATATCGACCCCGGCGATAAGGAAGAAACCGGAGAATGGATTATGGGGAAAGGGATGCCGGGTCAATGGAAAATCTCGTATCCCCTGGGTGATTTCACCCTGAAAATGCGTTTAGGCCTCACCCCGTTTCGGCATGTGGGTCTTTTCCCTGAACAGGCAGCCAATTGGGACTATATTTACGAATCGGTGCGAATGATACGAAGCGAGCGGCCCCGCGTGCTCAACCTTTTTGCATACACGGGTGCAGCGTCTATTGTAGCAAGAGCAGCCGGTGCTGAAGTGGTTCATGTGGAAGCCCTTAAGCAACTCATCACCTGGACCCGCGAAAATATGGAGCTCAACGGCCTCGACGGTATTCGCTGGATGCTCGACGATGTAGTAAAATTCGTCAAGAGGGAAATACGCCGGGGAAACCATTACCACGGTATCATTATGGACCCACCGGCCTATGGGCGGGGCCCCGACGGAGAAAAATGGATTCTGGAAGAACAAATAGCTGCCTTACTCAAAGATGTGAAACAAATCCTGCATCCCCATACCCGTTTCTTCATCCTTAACCTCTATGCCAAAGGTATATCGCCCATGATCACGGAGAATTTATTTGATACCATTTTTGGGCCCGTTGAAAACAAAACCATTGGCGAGCTCTACATTACCGACCGGCAAGGCCACAAAATGCCCTATGGAAGCCTTTTGAGGTTCAGAGAGATATAGCAACAACTCCTGGTTGCTGCAATTCGGGAACAAGTACTCCAGGTTTTATTTTATCGAATTTTGGTACCTCGCAGAAACCCATCGATCACCAAGGATGGTTTATTTTGATGGGATGCATAGTATTCCATACTTCGAAGCAGCTCGCAAATTTGCGGTCTGGGAGCCTCATTTCTCCACATCAACTAACACTTATGAATTGCCACGAATCGAATAGGTAAAGCCGGATTTTCACACATTCTTAGCATATAATATTGATATGCAATAGGCTGGCATTAAGCATTAATCACTCAAATCAGCAAACGCAAGCATTTTCTCCCCAAAATCCCTAAGCAGTATTCTTATTGTTCCCTAATCGTTAGGGTAAACCCCAATCCAAGCTGTTCTAACAAATCTTCCGGATGAGTTGCTTATTGGAGTTTGTGCAGCCCTGCCTCGCTACCTCCAGGTCATAACACTAACCTTGAACTAAAAGTAATACACTGATTATTAGGATTAAAAAGATCTTCATTTGAACAAATGAAATTTTTGTTCAAAAAATTTAAATCTTTATCATATATAAATACTCTTGTACAAACAATGAAATTATATTTTCTTTGCAGGTTCATTAACCAAAACCTGACATTATGAGAAAATCTCTTTTCAGTCTGTTAATCCTACTGCTTGCCAGCGCAAGCCTGATGGCCGGAGGGTATCAGGTAAGGCTGCAGGGCGCGCGTCAGACCGGGATGGGCCTGACGGGCACTGCCCTGAAATCCGGAGCCAGCGACATCTTCTATAATCCCGGAAGCCTCGGTTTCCTGGGAAAAAAGTTTGAATTCACTCTGGGCGGTAATGCTATCTTTTCCAAGATCAGCTTCCGCGACCTCGAGTCGGATTACACAGCAAAGACTGACAACCCGGTGAGCCCTCCCTTCTTCGTATATGGAGCCGGTCAACTCACCGATAAATTAGTGCTCGGCCTGGGTGTTTACACGCCCTATGGGAGTAAAACCGTTTGGCCCGACGACTGGAAAGGTCGTTATCTGATTCAAAACATTGGTTTAAGGGCCTATTATCTCCAACCCACCCTGAGCTACCAATTGACCGAAAACTTAGGAATTGGAGCTGGCTTTATTTACATGTATGGCAAAGCCGATATTCAGAAAGCATTGCCTTACAACGACGCTTTTGTCAACCTCTCGGGAAGCACCACTGCTATGGGCTTCAACCTGGGGGTATTCTACAAACCTATCGAAAAGGTGAATATAGGGCTTAACTACCGCTCCAAAATTGATGTAAGCCTCGAAGATGGGGATGCTATCTTTACCATACCTCAATCAATAGGGGCCATACTTCCGGCTCAGAATAAATTCTCGGCCAGTTTGCCCATGCCTGCTAACCTCGACTTTGGAGTCGCGATTCAGGCAACCGATAGGTTATTGGTTTCATTAGAGCTCGACTGGGTAATGTGGGGAGTTTACGATACTCTCACGTTTACTTTTAAGGAAAAGGGCGAGTTGCTTAATAGTAAAAATCCCAGGTTGTACAGCGATGCTTACATTCCCCGGCTTGGCCTGGAGTATAAAGCTTCCGACAAGCTTACCCTGCGCGCCGGAGCTTACTACGACACCACTCCCACAAACAAAGATTATTTCAACCCCGAAACCGTCAGCCTGAATACTACGGCTTTCACCCTCGGCTTTTCCTACATTCCTACCAACAACCTGAAAGTAGATTTCTCGTTTGCCCAGCTCTTTGGGCAGGAAATGGAAAGGGCCTACACTCCGGCCAATTTTGCAGGAAAGTATAAATCCAGCGCAACCATTCCGGGCCTGGGTATTACTTACAGTTTCTAACCTAAAAAAGCAAAAGACATGAACAGAAAATATTTTGCTATTCTTGCAGGTGTATTGATGCTTGCATGGGCAGGCTGCCAGCCCAGCATCGAAGATTTTCCGGCCAGCAGTGGCAGCGCAGATTTCACCCGCTATGTGGCTTTGGGAAATTCTCTCACAGCAGGTTATGCTGATGGTACGCTCTACAAAAGTGCTCAGGCCAATGCTTATCCCGCCATCCTGGCCCGGCAGTTTGCCAAAGTAGGAGGTGGAGCTTTCACCCAACCTGTAGTTGAAAACGAGGTAGGCCTCTTCAACAAAAAACGTGTACTGGGTTACGCTACTGATTGTAAAGGCATAACAGGGTTATCACCTGTGTTGGCTGAAGGGGATCCGGTGGGGCTTCCCGCTGCATTGGCTCCGGTGGGCTATGCAGTGCAAAACCTGGGTGTTCCTGGCGCCAAAACGGCCCACCTAATCTTCCCTGGTTACGGCAATCCTGCAGGCCTGCTTCAGCAGCCCCCTACGGCTAATCCCTACTTCGTGCGCTTTGCCTCTTCCCCTCAAACTTCGGTATTGGCTGATGCCATGGCCCAAAATCCCACCTTCTTTAGTCTATGGATTGGCAATAACGATGTATTAGGCTATGCCCTGGCTGGGGGTGAAAATAACCCCGCTGGAGAAAGCATTACATCCATGGAGGTCTTTAATTTTGCTTACAACACCCTTATCGAAACCCTGACGAGTCAGGGTGCAAAGGGTGTGGTTGCCAATATCCCCGATATCACATCCATTCCCTTCTTCAATACTGTGCCTGCCATGGGCCTCCTGCTGGATGAGCAGACTGCCGCCGCCCTCAACGGAGCTTATGCACAGGTAGAAAATTACATTCGCACGGTAGTGGGCATTCCCAACTTCTCTTATGGATTTAACTTCAAAGCCGGATACAATGCCTTTGTAGTGGAAGACCGAAATTTCCCCTACCCTCTGCCTAAAGCCTTTAGAGTACGCCAAGCCAAGCCTGGAGAACTTATTCTCCTTACCGTTCCGCAAGACTCTCTTAAATGTGCCGGTATGGGTTCTTTCAGCATCGAAAAGCAGAAGCCTTATGGAATTCCGCAAAATTTAGTTCTGGATGAAGAAGAAATTCAGAACATAAAAACGGCTGTGGCTGCCATGAACACCACCATTAAGAATCTAGCCGAACAAAAAGGCCTGGCTTTCGTTGACGTGGCATCATTGCTCGAAAATGCAAAAACCGGTATGGTCTATGATGGAATCAACTTTACCACCACTTTTGTTACGGGTGGGATCTTCTCGCTCGATGGAATACATATGAATCAGCGGGGCGCTGCCATTGTAGCCAATGCTTTTATCGACGCCATCAACAAAAAATACGGGGCATCTATTCCTAAAGCTGATATTACCGCTTATCCTGGTATCGTTTTCCCATAACGACCATTGGAAAGTTGACCTAAACCATGAGGCCGGCGCTTACGGGTGCCGGCTTTTTCTTTTAAAAAATTCACTAAATACTTTGTCTGATGAAAATTAATCGTATCTTTGCACCCCTAAAACGAAAATAATAACCGTTTCAACCATGGCAAATCATAAATCAGCAATCAAGCGTATTCGCGCCAACGAAAGGAAAAGACTCTATAATCGTTTCTACGCCAAATCAGCCCGCACCATGATTAAAAATTTCCGTAAACTCACCGATGTTGCGGAAGCCAAGACACGTCTGCCCAAAATTGTTTCAGTGGTCGACAAGCTGGTGAAAAGGGGTGTTATTCACAAAAATAAAGCGGCCAACATCAAAAGCAAGCTCATGCGCAGAATGAATGCCATGGCATCCTAATAAATAATATTTTTTATAGAACTTCTAAAGCATCCATTCATCGTAAGGGATGCTTTTTTTTTGGGGTCAAATTTTTGCTAAATTTACACATCAAAAATCAAGCAAAATGGCCCAATACATCAAACGTACCCATATTCGATTTTCACCTGATCCATCGATAGTTGTTACCAGGTTTTACAATCCAGGTGATACGGCGCGAACCAGCAGCATCTTAAAGAAAATCAGCGATATGCCCGATACAGCTGCGGCTTTGGCCTTGCAGCAAATAAAACGAGAATTTGCCTCAAGGCATGAAGACCTTGAAAAAAAATTTATTAGACATTTTGAACAGGCAGTAGTTGTCTCAGCGGTTGAAACGGGGGGGTTCTCAGCTGAAAAAAAGATGTTGGCCGGCGCTTATTTTACGAGCGAACATTCGATTATGTCCACTGCTTTATACAACCCCTCCATCGTAGTCCATCCCGATCAATCAGGGTTGGAGGCGGGTTTTCTGAGAGTCATAATCACACTGAGAGCTAGCGGTAGTTTTCACAAATCATCGATTATTTTTAGGGAAGCTGTTATCGATCCTAATTACAATATTTACCTCACAAGGGAAGAAAAAATATTGGCAGAACCTTTTATTGAACGAAGAGATTTCATAGAAAGAACCAGATTCATCGATATTCTCAAATCTATGAGGCAGGATGAAGCCTTCATTGATGAAATAAAGAATAAATTACCAGACTCATTCCAACCAGGCCGGGCCATTGAAGCATGCAAAGAATGGGGAGAGGCTAGACCCTTATCAAAAACCGAGGCTGAAGCCATTGAAACAGGCATTTGGCTGGCTGAGTCTTACGCCCAGTTGACCTTTGGTGCCGATACCCGGCTTACAGCAAGAGTACTCTTTCCTTTGAGTTCATACGATCGGGATGGTTTCGAAGACCCAAGATTTGTAAGGTTTATTGACGAAAATGGAGAAATCACCTATTACGCTACTACCCACTCAAATAATGGAAAAGGTTTTATCCCTAAGCTTATAGAGACCAAGGATTTTGTTCATTTTAACATACGCCCCCTTAAAGGCAAAAACATGCTCAATCGGGGCATGGCCCTCTTTCCACGAAAAATTAACGGCAAATACGCCATGCTGGGACGTCTGGACGGGATTAACAATTACGTGCTGTTCTCTGACCGCATTGATGAATGGGATGAAGGCCAAATAGTACAAACGCCTGTTTATCCCTGGGAGTTTCAACAGATTGGAAATAGTGGAAGCCCAATCGAAACAGAACATGGCTGGCTGGTTATTACTCATGGTGTGGGAGTTATGCGGCGCTATTGTCTCAGTGCAATTCTCTTGGATCGTCACGATCCTACTCGCCTGATTGGCCATTTAAGCGAACCTCTGCTTTACCCTCACCCCGACGAAATGAACGGCTATATGCCTAATGTAGTGTACAGCTGTGGTTCGGTAATACACAAAGATCAGCTTATCCTTCCTTTCTCGGTAGGCGACACATTTAGCTCTATTGCTCTAGCCCCTATAGACGAAATTTTCCATCGCATCCTTTCCAAAGACAGAAGCATTATCAATTTATCGAAAGAACAACAAGAAAAAACTGGACGCATATTGCTGGTAGAAGACGACCTCATTCAACAAAAAATCGTTGCCTCCTTGCTGCGAAGTAATGGATATGAGGTAGAAATTGCCGGCGATGGTGTTGTGGCACTGATCAAGCTGGGAAGTGGTCATTTTGATATGATTTTATCCGACATAAACATGCCAAACTTCGATGGACTTCAACTTCTGGAATATTTACGACAAAATCAGATCGAAATCCCTGTCGTCTTTCTGACCAGTGTAAAGTTAGAGGATATTGAAGCCACCGTAAAACAATACGGGGCTAAAGAGGTGCTTAATAAACCCGTGAACAGGGAACTACTTCTTAAACAAATCAAGGAAATTATAGGTTGATGATGCGACGAATCCATAATTGCACCATTGGTTTGCCCACAGTAAGTATGTAAATTCCAAACACAATTAGTAAACCTCCCCACACTTGGTGCATATCAGGCAGCACACCAAAAACCATCCAGGTGCCTATCAAAACGAAAAATAAACGGCCGGTTGAAATTACCGACACTCGCGAAGCGTCAATATAGGTTAAGGCACTGTAAGTCAAGAAAACCGTTAAAAAAGGTCCCATAACCGAGCCCAAAAGCAAGAGCAACCATAAGTCCGGCCTTACAAATAGTGAACCTCCTTCTGCTAAATACCCAATTCCACATGACAAAAACATAAGAACACTACGATTAAAAGTCACCAGGGAGGCATCGAGTATTCCTACATTGCGCTTCATGCTCACAGTACTCACCGCATAAAGCATAGCAGAGATTATAATATATCCACTTCCGGAGCGAAAAAGCATAGATGGTTTTGTTAAAACATCGCCAGTAATGAGCACCGCTCCCGCCAAGGTAATGCCAATTGCTATAATATCGGAGCCTGATAGCTTTTCGTTGAGGAAAATAACCGCCAGAATAATTACAAAAACTGGTGCCATGTTATTTAAAAAAGCGATAATCGAAGGATTGGGCGCCCAATACACGGCATTAAAAAACGAAAATGTAGCAATTACTTCAATAAATCCTATCCACATCAACCATAACAAGGCTTGTCGCGATGGAATAACCAAAAGACGATTTTTCCATTTTCGCCAAACATTCAGTCCATTCCATATTATACCCAATCCAAACCAGTAAATACCGAAAACATTCAGACTTAACTTATTAAGCAATAATTTACTGATGATATACGTCGATGAATTTGTCATCACAGAGGCAAACATCAAAGCGTATCCTTTGAAGGAACTATTTCCTCCTTTGTATGATTTCATTTTGCAGAGGTAGGTCTTATCGCTACTCCAAAAAAGTTTAATTGTAAGATCTAAAGCTTTAGAGATCAAAGTTTAAGAATCTTCTTTCGCACAATGAAGCCATCGTCTAAATAAAAATATACGATATAAACTCCGGGCCTTAATCCACCAAGTAAAATACCCCCCTTCCCAGCATTACCCGTTATTTCTTTTGTACCATACACATTTTTGCCACCAACGTCGAATATAGCTATTTTTTCTATGATATGCCCGGCAGTATTAATATACTGCATGACGTCTTTAACAGGATTAATAACAAAAAGGTCTTTTTCCTCATAGGTTGGAGTTACAAGTTCGCCCTTCGGGAGATCTACAGCAGTAGCATTTTTTAGCGCATTATTTGTCCATTCAATATTAATAAGTTTCATGGGGGTATTACCTCTCCAGGTGATGGTACCCGGCTGGCTCATAACAACCGAGGCTATGTTGACATCACTGTTTATCACAAAACTAAGAGCATATTTTAGCAAACTATCAGGCAATTGACTTCGGTCGATGATTACCTGCATGACACTTCCCGTTTGGGAAACCGTCGTAGGGGTGTGGTCTCTAACATAGAGGTATTCATATACCTCTTGGATGGGAGCCATCCATACATTGTCGGCCCCCGATTTACCATAATTCTTCTCAATCCATTGCATGTACCAGGCAAACAGAGGGAAATTGATACTTCCTGTGTAATTGCCAAAATCGACTCTATGTGTAAAATCACAATACCATATATGATTTCCACTCACCGAGAGATTGGCGGCATTCTGAATGGGTTGAAAGATGTTGGTAGTATCGAAATAGGTGTCGTACATAAGTCGTTTGAAGAGAGTAAAGTTCTCGTAGGATAGCTGATTATTGACTACCAATCCATCAGGAAAACCCTGATAAGCAGCATTGTTGGCAATTACCGATTGCATACCATGGGCGAATGCTGGGGCCACATAGTTTGGGTCGCCACTGGGAACCACAAAATGACGGGTTACGTATCCGGTTTTTTGCTTGATGTATCGTGTATTTTCAACAATTTGATACACGTAATCCGTACCGGTCCCAGCTGCATGTTGTAAGGAATGATTAAAAATATTCCAGCCGGCAGCTATCATGGTTTGCACCTCAGGCCAATTGATGTAACTGGTTGAGTTTACATGCAGATCGTTCCCTGTGGCACCCAACGAATAAAGTGAGAGCCCACCCCTGAAAGGTATATCATTTCCACAACCATCTGTATAAAAAAGTCCTGGATAGGTTGTATTATTCCCCGCTACATACCCTCCATTGAGTAACATAAAAGCATTTTTAAAAGCGCAACGATAGCCATCGTCCAGCGTTAAACTATAAGCAAAATCTTTATTGTAACGTAGTTTGGCCTTGTCAAAATCCACATAAGTGGGGATTCCGTCGAAGGTGATGGTTAATATGAGTGAGCCAGCCGGAGGAGCATCTAACAACAGTACTTTAACAGTATCTGATACCCGCATGGCTCCCTGGCTATCATAAACCTTGGCAGTTAGCTTGCGAAGCCCTGAGGGCACATTTTGATACTGAAAACTATAGGGTTTAATGCTGTCAATACTCAACAATTCCTCGTGATCGTAAAATTCAACCTTACGGGCAGAGATCAACCCCGCATTTCCATTCACCCATGTAGCCAGCAATTGACCTGGCCCATTGAAGCCATCATGGGGATTATTTGTCTTTCCTTCACCCAACCAAATAAAGGGAGAAGACCCTCCGATAAAGATCATGGATGCTATTCCGATTTCGAAGAAAGGCGCACCGGCACTATAAGGAAATTCAAACATGCTGAGGCTAGAAAAATCAATACCTGGGTCGAAATGACTTAGGGGAATGAAAATCTTTTTCCACCCATTGCCCAGGTCTTGGGCATTGGCCATATAGGGAGCCAGGTTAAGGAGCCCCTTACCATTGGGCCGGATGCGAATTTTCGACCAATCGGCCGTGTTGGAAAAGTCTTTAAGGACTATTTCAAGGATGTTATTCCCTCCAGCTATCACATTCTGTCCAGGACCGTAAATATTTCCAGGAGTATATCCCAATTTAAGTTTTCTATAACCCGTTTGATTATTTACCACCTTCAGATAATCAGGGCCGGGCAATACTTCACCGCTCACCTCAGCCACAAGATTCAAACTGGTAGGGAGATAATATTGCGTATTATTTTGGGGCGAGGTGAGGGTAATTTCTAAAGGCGACACGACTACCTGAAATCCTTCAAGGACCAAATCTTGAACTGCACTCTCGGCCGTTAACCGATAGCGAGAAGTTTCCAAGTTTTTTAATTGGTAACCACTGGTATTCTTCTCATTATGGGTGGTTGGAGAGGGAATGGAAAGATTTTCGGCTATTTTTTGATTATCAGAATAATAAGTCTCTTTCGCAAAATAATCTCCTAAAGTATTTGCCTCAATAAGGTTAGATACCACTTGACCAAAGCCTCCGTGTCCACTCTGTTTGTTGTTGGTTTTCCCCTCGCTAGAACCTAAGGAAGGGGAATTACCTCCCACAAATTTTATCCCGGAAAAAATAATATCAAAGTTCCCGGAAGTGGCACTATATGGAAATTCGGAGTAAGACACAGAAGTCCAGCCGATGCCTTGAAAATCAGCCAAGGAAGTGGCAATGGTCTTCAACTCGCTACCTATGCCACCTGCTGCTATATTATTGGGCGACAAAGGCAAAGAACCCACAGAATTGGGCTTAGTGCACATGGCATTCCAGTCGAAGTTGTCCCCGAAATCCTGAAGAGTATGATTGCCTCCAGCAAGGACATTGTTGTCTGGAGCATAAACGTAGGTGAACCAGCATTCGAGTGTAGGATTTCGGAAACCATTCTGACCATGGGTAAAGTGGGTATACGCAGGACAAAAATTTTGAATGCCACTCACCTCAGCTACCAACGAAATCTGAATTGGTGCATTAAAACTCCTTCCCTGAGCGGACCCCGACCATACAACCTGCGAAGCATTAACATGGTAAACAAAAAGCCAAAACCCTATGAAAAAGAATAGTAGAATCGTGCGCATACGTTTAGCTGGGCTTCCATTAAGTTAAAATAATACTCCTACATAGCTCTCAACAAATATACAGAAAATCAAAAATTTATCAATACTTTTTGAAACAATTTTTATTCAAAAATTTCAAAAATCAGCCAATAATTTTCAAAACAAAAAATAAGAGGCTGCTCCAGTGAGTCAGCCTCTTATAAAGAATTAACAACCAGATAGGAAGATTATTTTCGGAAATACTTAAAATCTTTTCCGATGTAGCGAGCTGCAGAGCCCAGGGCTTCCTCGATCCGTAGCAGTTGGTTATATTTGGCTATGCGGTCGGTACGCGATGCGGAGCCCGTCTTAATTAGGCCAGTATTGAGGGCCACAGCCAGGTCAGCAATCGTGGTATCTTCGGTTTCGCCCGAGCGATGGCTGATGATAGCCGTATAGGCAGCACGGTAAGCCATATTCACTGCATCCATGGTTTCGGTGAGGGAACCTATTTGGTTTACTTTCACCAGGATGGAGTTGGCAATTTCCTTACGAATTCCTTCTGCCAGACGACTGGTGTTGGTAACAAACAAATCGTCGCCTACCAGTTGAATCTGATTTCCAAGTTTCTCTGTCATTAACTTCCAGCCATCCCAATCATCTTCAGCCATACCGTCTTCAATAGAAATAATAGGATAGCGTTTTACCCAGTCGGCCCAGAAATCAATCATCTGAGCAGGTGTCAGTTTTTCGCCGGTAGATTTTTTCAGGTGATAAACCTTTTCCTCTGGAATGAAATACTCC
>JBMFOU010000024.1:0-52809 GCA_049969475.1 Bacteroidales bacterium
AAAGACCGATTACCTGTTTGAAAATCGGCTGTCCGACAAATTTTATTTCCTTATCTTTGTCCATGTTGTGGTTTATTTAGCAAAAACAAACTTACAACAGGGGGGTGAAACCTTGGGGGAGTAACCCCCTATTTATTTTTTAGTCGTTCAGTAGTGTTTAATAGTGATGAGAATAAAATTGGTTCAAAGATTCTTAATGGTTACAACTATTGCGCTTACCCTGCAAGTAGTTAGCTTTGCTCAAGCCCCAACACCAACTAAACAGAAAAAGGAGAGCATCAAGTATAAAGTGACGTTCATCGAACTAGGTTCGGTGCGCTGTATCCCCTGCCAGAAAATGCAACCCATACTTAAATCGGTTGATAAAAAGTTTGGCGATCAAGTGAAAGTTGTTTTCTACGACGTATGGACTGAGGTTGGAAAGCAATATGCCAAAAAGTATCATATTAACCTGATACCCACCCAGGTCTTTCTTGACGAAAGCGTTAAAGAATATTTCAGACATGAAGGCTATTTTCCAGAAGATAAATTGATAGAGGTTTTAAAGAAAAAGGGTGTAAAGTAAAATCGCTAACAATAAAACCTATTACAAAAATTTTTTGAATTATTTTGCTCATGCAAAAAAAGTAATACCTTTGTAAGTGTTTACTTACATAAAAATGCGTCTACCCACAGAAATACGACAGGAGCAAATTAAACAAGCCGTGCTGGATATTATCTATACCGATGGCTTAAAGAATTTATCCACCCGTATGCTGGCACAGCGAATCGGTATGAGCGAAGGGGCTATTTTCAGACATTTTCCAACAAAACAGGATATCATCCTGTCGATTCTTAGCGATGTACAGAAGGACTTCATTAGCTCGCTCAGGGCAATTGCCAATTCAAACGAAGAGCCTGAAGTGCGCCTCAAAAACTTTTTGTGCCAAACCATAAACTACCTGGTTGAAAACAAGGGCATAACCCTGCTTATGTTTTCTGAAGCATCGCATAACAACGACCCGGAGCTAAAAAGCAAACTACAGCAGATATTTAATAGCCAAAAAAAGCTGATAAGTAAGATTTTTCTTGATGGTATAGCCCTGGGCAAATGGGACGAAAGCATTCCGGTTGAGAGCTTGGCAATGCTTTACATGGGAATACCTGTTTCTTTTAATATTGAATTGGTGCTTAGCGGAGGGGAGTTCCATTCCGAGAACTACTGCAACCGGATGGAATTTTTATTGCTTAAAATTTTGAATAAATAAAAATTTTACCGTTTAGGTGAGTAAACAATTACATACATAATAATATGCTTTACACAATTATTTTTCTGATAATCGCCATGGCCTCTTTCATATTTGCTATGCTTGGCCTAGGAGGTGGAATGGTTTACGTGCCGATTTTAAACTGGGCTGGTTTCGATATGGTTTCGGTGGCCATTCCCTTAGGATTGCTGCTCAACGGGTTAAATACTGCCTTGGTTCTAATACCCTTTGCCCGCAAAAAAATGGTGGACTGGAAGGGGGGAGCTGTTATGGCCGCAACTGCTCTTATTGCTTCGCCTCTGGGAGCCATGACAAGCGAGCACGTACCCGTGCAAACACTCAAAATTCTGTTTGCTGCAATGGTTGTTGCTGCTGCGCTGCGGACACTCTGGGCTTCGAAACAGGCAGAACCCGAAGCTATGATATCGTTCAAAAAACGAAGCATAATCGGATTCTTTGTAGGAGGATTTGCGGGTTTTATAGGCGGCATGCTGGGTTTAGGTGGAGGTTTTATTATTGCCCCAATCCTTATGATGATGGGCTATAGGACCAAGGAAGCAGC
The DNA here is from genome assembly GCA_049969475.1 of Bacteroidales bacterium. Taxonomy (GTDB): domain Bacteria; phylum Bacteroidota; class Bacteroidia; order Bacteroidales; family TTA-H9; genus UBA2030. The sequence goes on from JBMFOU010000024.1 coordinate 1,810, forward strand.
TGCAACAACCGCTTTCGTGGTAACGTTCTCTTCCTTTTCGGGATACTTTGGCCATATATCGCAGGGGCATATGAACTGGCCATTGACCCTTATTGTTGTTCTGGCAGTAATCATTGGTTCGCAGCTTGGTGGTCGATATATGACCCAAAAGGCTAAATCCAAACAGGTTAAAGTAGTGTATGCCATTGTACTACTGCTTATTGCAATTAAAATGGTTTACGGAGTTATTGCTTAAGCTATGGTACAAACCTAATAATATCCATCAAATGGAAAATGAAAAACATCACCACCATCACGAGGTAAGCGGGAAGAACCTAGGCATAGCCATTCTGCTAAACGTGTTGATTACCATTGCCGAAGCCGTTGGCGGATTTGTATCGGGAAGTATGGCTCTCCTTAGCGATGCCACACACAACTTTAGTGATGTAATTTCGCTGGTTGTTAGCTATGTGGCAAACAGGTTAACAAAGCGGCAAGCTAGCGAGAATAAGACTTTTGGGTTTAAACGCTCCGAAATATTTGCTGCATTTTTAAACTCTGCCACCCTTATCATTTTAGCTGTTTTCATAATAGTAGAAGCGGTACAAAGGTTATTCGCTCCAACTCCAATTTCTGCCGATTGGGTAATATACCTTTCGCTCCTTAGCATATTGGTAAACGGTGTTAGTGTACTTTTCATTAAGGAGGATGCCAAGGAAAATATTAATATGAAATCGGCCTATTTGCATCTTTTTAGCGATATGCTTACGTCCATTGCAGTTCTAGCAGGCGGTTTGGCCATGAAATACCTTCATTTGTTCTGGGTCGATGCGGTACTCTCCATTGCCATCGCTATTTATCTTCTTTACTTAAGCTGGGATATCCTTAGAACATCGCTGAAAATACTGATGCAATTCACCCCAGTAGGAATTAATGTGAAGCAGATAGTTTCGGAACTTGGGAAGATTGATGGGGTTAAGAATTTTCACCATGTGCATGTATGGCAGCTCAGCGAGCACGAAATCATGTTCGAAGCGCATTTGGATGTTAAAGATGATATCAAAATATCTGAATTTGAGGTTGTTCTTGAAAATGTGAAAGAGGTGCTTGCTAAGCATGGTATCAATCACATCACAATACAGCCTGAGTATTCAGTATCAGATAGTAAACAATTAATTCACTAACACCTAAATTTCAAAACTATGATTAATCCAAAAGATTGGTTAGAATTTGGTCAAAAGTTTCACGGCCACAAATGTCCAGCAATGCCCATGGGGCTTAGAGTTGGTGCTGCAGCAATGAATGCGCTTGGCGTAGAACGCGCTAAAGATGGTCAGCTGATTGCTCTTGTTGATTTAGGCGATGACCATTGCGCCACCTGCTATGCCGATGGATTACAGGTAATTCTTGGAGCTACCTTTGGCAAAGGTAACATCAATAAAACACACAAAGGCAAATGGGCTGTAACGGTAATTGATAAGGCAACCGGGCGTGCTGTAAGGGTTACCCCTAAGGCAGAAGCCATGCTTGCCAACAAGCAAACATCCTTCTTCAAAGATTACCGCGAAAAAGGGATTCCTGCCAGCGAGGTACCCGATTTAGTTGTTGACCCCTTGGTAAATAACGTTATGAACGCTCCTGACGAAAAACTCATCAACATTTCGGAGGTTTTCCAGTACGACCTCAAGGAGCATCCACACAGCTTTAACAGCTTTGTTTGTGAGGAATGTGGCGAGATGACCGTCATGGAATACGGCAGAATAAAAGGCGACAAAAAAGTTTGCCAGGATTGTGCCAATAAGCTTTAAGCACGAGCACTAATTAATAAAACGGTTGAGACCTTAAATCTCGACCGTTTTTTTTATTCACGATATGTATGATGATACATGAACGTTATTTACCATCAATGCACTGAATATCTGATAGAAATATGAATAAACAATTTTAAGAGGTTCGCCAGGGTAATTTGTATGAGTTTACATCCAACCAGCTTCTTTATACCACATGAGTGTTTCTTCCAGACCTCGTTTTAGCTCATATTCAGGGTGATAACCCAGAAGTTCGATGGTTTGGGATATATCGCATTTCCAATTAACCGCAGTGAGGGTATAATACTTGTCGCTGTTAAGGGTAGGTGCTTTATGACTGATGCGGCCCAGGGGTTCGGCAATTAAGGTAGCTATTTTAAGAATGAATTCCGGAACGTTAATTTTTAAAGCCTTAGCATTAACAAGTTCCACACATAAATCCCGAAATTCTCTATCAGTATAAGTTTTCCCATCAGATACATGAAAAATTCCGCCCGGGTGTGAACTTTCTGTGGCCATCATTACCGCGCGGGCCAGGTCTTTTACATATACAAAAGTGATGTAATGGGGCTTGAATCCTACCGCGGTTGCCAATCCCTTTTTAACTGTTTGAAGCATAACCAGGTAGTCTTTATCCCCTGGGCCATACACTCCTGTAGGGCGCATAATGGTATAGTTGAGGCCTGAATTCCTTACAATCTGTTCGGCCATTAATTTGCTTCTCCCATATAAGGTGTTGGGTTTGGGCTCATCATGAGGTGAAATGGGTTTTAGTGAAACAGGGTCACCGGGTCCTGCGGCCGCCAGGCTGCTCATTAAAACAAAAAGCTCCGGCTCCACCGAAGATCGCCGCAGAGCTTCTGTCAGTCGAAAAGTATGGTTGGCATTCACCTCAATAAACTCACTGGACTTGAGTGTTTTGGTCAAGCCGGCATTGTGAATAAAGGCATCAATTTTACCATAGTTGGTCTTTAAATAGCGCAGGGCATCCAACATTTTGTTGTAATCGCTAAAACCAGGCCTGATAAGCTCTACCGATGAGGGCAAGCTACCCTTCTGGCTCTCTTCTCTGCCCCAGGCCACAACACGATATCCTCTCCGAAGTGCTTCTTCAATCAGAAAACTTCCAATAAAACCTGTGGCACCTGTGATCACTATATTTTTTTCACCCATAAAACTTTATTGAATGTTATTGAGCGAGTTCGTCCCATTGGTTTCTATGTTCGTCAAGAGTACGTCTGGCCTGCGTAAATAACTCATCCGGACCTATCTCAGCATTGAGCCAATGTATATGAAATCCTTTGCGCTCCATACGCCTGAACCAGGTTTGTTGACGTTTGGCAAATTGATGAATGGCTGTATTGAGCTGGTCTGTCATTTCTTGTAAGCTCAATTGACCCTTAAGATATCGATACACATACCGATATTCCAATCCATAAAACTCCAATTTTTCGTGAGGTACCCCTCTTTCGAGTAAGGTCTGAACCTCTTCAATGAGTCCATTTTTTAATCGATGATGCAATCTCTCGGTTATCCGGCGCCGCAATTCCTGTCTTTCGGCTGTTAGGCCTAATATTAAATAGGGGGGGATAGTGGGGGCATCCCCGGGATGTTTTTTTTTCCAGAGTTCTATCTCCAGAGCACGCACCAGTCGGTCGCGATCCGTAATGTCAGTTGTGTTGTGCAGGGGGCGTAAATCAGCCAGCATGCGAATGAGTTGCTCATCCGACATGGATTGTAATTTTTCTCTTAGTTCCTGGTCAACCGGAACATAGGGTAAGTGATAGCCTGCAATGATTGCTTCGATGTATAATCCTGTACCCCCGCAAACGATAACATGTTTTCCGCGCCTGATAATTTCCGGTCTTTGCCGATTGTACTCTTCCACAAAATCATAAACACTGAAAGTATCTCCCGGAAAACGTATATCCACCAGGTAAAAAGGTACCTTATCACCATCCACCACATAGTCATTCAGATCTTTACCTGTGCCAATATCCATGTTTTTAAAAACCTGGCGGGAATCTGCACTGATTATTTCCCCGCCATAGAAAGCAGCCAATCGGGCTGCCAGACGCGTTTTCCCCAGAGCTGTAGGACCAGTTACGATGATCATCTCGAAAAATATTTTTGATTGACAACGGGAGCAGCCTGCCGCAGTCTATATTCTGTATCCTCCATAAACATGCGAATGCCATCCAATGTTTGAATGGATGCTGTGGCGAAGGTTTCTTTTAATATGTAATTTTCTCCACCCTCAAGTTGGGATAAAAGAAAATTCAGACCTGACTCATCCGGAATTTTCCTCTCAACCTGTGCGGCTTTTAAATATTGGAGAATTCTCAACCCGTCTAACTTTTGCATGCACGCCCGGGTGAAGGTTTCCACTGAACGTGCATTGCTTCGCAAGGGCTCCCAGATGTATCGAGTACCAAAAGTTTTTACAAAGAAATCGTCGAGAGGGGTTGGAATATCTTTTTCAAAAAGCAACTCAAAAGACTCAAAGGTTTGGCGGATGGGCACAAAGAGATCGGGATGATAAATAGGGTAGGAGCTCCAGTCGCCGCCACGCCCCTTGATCATTGCTGGGCCGGTGCCAAAAAATACTCGATTTGAAAATCGTCCGCTAGGGTAGGCTTTTGTAGTAGCCCATGTGATGACAGGGCCATTTTTTACCCATTTTTGGACAAAATAAAAATCTTCCCCAGCGGCTACGGGAGTAATTCCATTGAGCCGGCGATAATTTTTCACCGTAGTGGCCATGGCTGAGCCTAAGGCCGAGAAGGCATAGGGATTTCCAATTAATAACAGATTAAGAGCATAAGCCCTCATGTAAATTTCGTAACGAAGCAGGCAGCGATTGGTCTCTTCATCATGGGTCAATGGATGATGATAAGGAACGCATAAGCCTGTTGCATGAGGATATTTTTGTAATGTTTCCTTGATTACTGAAAAATAGGCTGGCGGATAGTGCGTGTCAGCATCTATGGAAACTATGAGGTCATCGGGTGAGCCTATAGATGCAATGTAGTCCATAATGACTTTTCGCGCCATTCCCACTCCGATTTTAGGGGATGACCAGCCCTTGCCTGGCGAGGAATGATCGAGGATGTGCAGCTTCATGCCCGAATGAGCATAAGCCTCAAGCAATTGTAAACACCGAATATTATCTTCAATGATATTCCTTTTCCCAGGGTCTTTGTGATAGGCTTCGGGCTGGTTTACACAGGCCACTAATTCCAGATTCTGATAATCTTGATGTGATAAACATTCAAAAAGTGTGGGCAGCCCATCCGATTCCTGCATTATGGGAAGGGCCGCGAAAATTTTGGAAGTTGTGAGCGATGTTTTATAATTTTGCATCATCACGCAAAAGTACGCAACAAAGAGGGAATAGGGCAGAGCGATGAATTGTACATATAGCTGGATACACAAAGGCAAGGAAGTTCAACTGGTGCAATCTACAACTACCTTTGGAGATAGGGGAGTTTAGTTTCGAAATAACCAGGAAAAAAAACATGGCAGTCGGCTCTTTGATACAAAAATTAGTTAATCGGCGTAATATATGGCTGATATTAAGTCTTACAGCGGGCCTTTTGTTTCCTGATGGGGCCATGGCTGCGCGCCACCTTTTACCTGTTTTTCTGGGTCTATTGATGAGTTTTGCATTCGCTGCCTTTTCTTTACGCACTTTGTTACCCTTACGAAGTCTCCCTAAAAGACTCCTGGGGCCTTTCCTTATTAACTATTTGCTTTTCGGCTTGGTCCTTATGGGGGTTGCCCTTTTGTTGGTGGGAAAGGATCCGGATTTATTGAAGGGATTTCTTTTTATAGCCCTGGCTCCACCCGGCATTGTAATCGTTCCTTTTGCCCTTATGCTTAAAGGCGATTTCGACCTGGCAAGTACAGGCGTCATAGGAGGGTATCTCGCATTTATGTTTTTTTTCCCCCTCGTGGTAATTCTTTATTGGGGGGCACAGCTTAACCTTTTAATGGAAGTGCTGAAAGTGGTGATTTTTGTCATATTGTTGCCCTTACTGATTTCCCGTCCTTTGAGGCGCGGAGCTGTCGGACGTTGGTTGTTGCCACGCAGAGGTTTTTTTGTCGATACAGGTTTTGCTGTAATCGTTTACATCATTGTAGGGCTCAATCATAACTCTTTCACTACATCAGTGGACAGTCTTTTCATGCCTATACTGGTACTCTCGGTGGTATTGTTTGGGGGAGGTTTTTTGTACGAATATTTTCAGAGGAATCTGAGTATTTCATCAGCCCAGCGTATTAGCAATACATTGCTTTTTAGTGTGAAAAACACAGGCTTTGCTGCCGTTACTTCCGTGACGCTGGCAGGAGAAAGGGCTGCCATTCCGTCGGCAGCCCTGAGTGTGGTTTTGCTTATTTATCTTATGATTTTTTCGATGCGCGGCTCAGCTGCTTAGGCTATTTTTCCCGAGCTGTAACGATAAATTCGGGAGGATCCTGAATGGTCTTTTTCACTGCACAAAGTTCGGCAGCACGAATTACCGACTCTTTGTACTTTTCGGGAAATCCTTCTGGTAGATTAATATCCAGCCGAATTTGCTTCATACGCCGGGCCATGGGGTCGTAAATCATGGTTTGATCTATGGTAATGTCCTCATAGGGAAGGCCCCGCTGCTCGCAAAAGCTTTGTATGTAAATACCTGCGCACGTACCCAGTGAGGCTAAAAACAAATCGTAGGGAGCCGAAGCCGTATCTGTACCTCCTCCTCTGATAGGCTGGTCAGTTTTAATGCTGTGCTTGCCCATATGGGCCGTTACTACTTTACCACCGTCTAATGTTATTTTTATTGTCATATTTAAAAGTTTTGATTCGAGCTGGCAAAGATTGTGCCATCTATGATTTTGTCACAACAGCTGGTTGGGAGGGTTCTAAATTAAACTATTTAACACCTCAGTAAATCGTCGAATATTGCCTATAATTATGTAAAAAATAATTCATTCTAATAATGACACATTTCTTTGATTTTGTGAATTTTAAACACTCTAGTTAAGAATTTAAAATTAGTGAATTTTTTTAGTGAGGTTTATTCTTCGGGGGTTGAAGCGGGTTTGCTCAGATCACCTCCCTGCCATTCATAGAAAAACTGCCTTAAAAAGTTTTCCATGAAAATATGCCGTTTTTCAGCAATCTTGCGGGCTTCAGGTGTATGCATGCGGTCTTTGAGTAGTAGAAGTTTTTCAAAAAAGTGATTGATTGTATGGCTGTTAGATTTTCGATATTCTTCACGGGTCATACGAGGGCGGGGAGGCTGATTAGGGTCATACATCAAGCGCTGACGGTCTCCACCGTAGGCAAAGGCTCTGGCTATTCCAATAGCCCCTATGGCATCCAGGCGATCGGCATCGATTACTACTGCAGCCTCGAGGCTATCGGGTTGATGGATACTACCTTCCCCTTCGAAATAGCATTGATTTATAATGGAATGGATTTGTCTAATTTCCACCGCGTCGAACCCTGCCAATTCAAGCCAGGTATCAATTTTATGCCAAATATCCGGGCCTGAGGTATTTACCTTAGGGTCAGGGAGGTCGTGGAGCAAGGCTGCAGCATGGCAGATTTCCTGCCGGGCACCTGTTAACCGGGCCAGGTTGAGTGCATTTCGAACCACCCGCTCGATATGATACCAGTCGTGCCCGGCACTATCTTTTTTCATATAATGCCTAACCTTGCTTTCGAGAAACGAAAAATCCTTGTTTGGGGATGACATGGTCATTCTGATTTTGGGCAAATATACTTTCTCCAAAGCCTAAAGAGCAGATTTTCTACTTTTGCCTGCTGAAAGAAATTCAAATCAACTCATGGAAAAACGTACGCGCTCGTTCATTTTGGTTTTTATCCTTATCACCTCATTTGTCAATCCTTTTATGGGCTCAGCAGTTAACCTTGCCTTACCGCGTATCAGTCATGAATTGAATCTCAATGCAGTGCAGATGAGTTGGGTGGCTATGTCGTTTTTACTGGCTTCGGCTGTAATGATGGTCCCCATGGGAAAATGGGCCGATATAAAAGGTCGCAAGTATGTATTTGTTTTAGGGACGAGCTTATTTGGAATCTCTAGTTGGGTTTGTGCTATGAGTACCACAGGTAGCATGCTCTTGATGGCTCGTGCCGTTCAAGGCATAGGTGGAGCCATGATGTTTGCAACCAATATGGCTATTCTTACGGATATTTTCCCTCCGCAAGAGCGGGGCCGGGTAATTGGTATCAACGTTACGGCCGTCTACTTGGGATTATCCTTAGCGCCGGTAATCAGTGGGTTTATGATAAAGCAATGGGGTTGGCAAAGCATATTCTATTTTGCTGCCTTACCTGTTGTTCTGGTAAGCCTCCTCACTTTTGTCCTGGTAAATCGTGAGTGGAGAGACAACACCGAGGGGAGATTTGATATTAAAGGATCCTTAATTTATGTTATTTCACTGAGTGTAATGATGTACGGGTTTTCGCATCTCCCCGGGCGTGGACCTATCGCAATGACTTTAGCCGGGGCCCTGGGCATGGCATGGTTTGTCAGGGTAGAATTAAAGGAGGAGAATCCTGTTTTTGATGTACGTTTATTGAAGTCCAACCGCAGGTTTGCCTTTTCCAATCTGGCTGCGCTTATCAACTATGCCATGACTTTTGCCATTACTTTCATGTTGAGTCTGTATTTGCAATATGTGAAAGGGTTGAGCCCACGCGATGCGGGCCTGATTTTAATAGCCCAACCTGGTTTAATGGCTTTAGTTGCCTGGGTTTCGGGAAGCCTATCAGATAAGTATGATCCTCGCTGGATATCATCGGCAGGAATGGCCATTATTACCGTAGGGCTTCTGGCGCTTATTCCTTTGAATACGCAAACATCCTTGTTGTATATTTTTATCGTACTGGCATGGATTGGCCTGGGTTTTGGCATTTTTTCGTCACCCAACACTAATGCTGTGATGAGTAGTGTACCCCGGAGTCAGTTAGGTACTGCTTCGGCCACGGTGGGCACTATGCGGCTCAGCGGACAAATGGTGAGCATGGGTATTGCCACCCTGCTTTTGCATGTCTTTGTGGGGAAGTCCGTTATTGGAACTTCTAATCTGGCTCAATTTCTGGCAGCCCAGCGTACAGCTTTCGTGATTTTTGTAGTATTGGGCCTGGTGGGTGTATGGGCTTCATGGGTACGGGGGGAAAACAAAGTCATTTCCCTTTCTCCCTCCGGGGGTCGGGTTTGAAGGGCATTTTGGCCATTTTTTGAACGGTAAGCGAAGGATGTCCGAATTCTTCGGTCAGTGTGCCCAACAGGAGGTACATGCCCTGGCCCTGAAAGGGATATTTTTTCAGGGAATCGGAAAAATGTACAGTATCAAAGAGTTCTCCGTCGGCATCTACAAAGTTGCCAAAGTGCATCAGCTCGTTATTCACGGTTTTCACATATTTAAGGGTAACCAGATAACCGAGCATGCGAACTGTTTGGCCTACGTGGTGTATCATGTCGCGGGCTTTCACTTCGCCGCGGAAGGAGGTTTGCAGCATATCGAACCAGGAGAGGGTAAGGGGGAAGCCTATCAATTCCATTTCGTCGTAGGCATCTTCGAGGGGACTGGCAGGCAGGTCGGGGAGGGAAAAGCTACGGCCTGGCAGGCTAAATAGTGAGCCCTGGGCCACGGCAGGCGTTTTGCGGCGGCTGTGAAGCATGTGGGCCTCCCAAAGGAGTTGGGCTTTGGTTTGGCCGGTAAAACGAAAGGCTCCGCTGCGAATAAGAATCAGGGTTTGGGCCAGGCCGGCATGGGTGCGCTCCATGAAATCGGCCAGGTCGTGGTAAGGTCCGTTGCGGCGGCGCTCTTCTACAATCTGATGGGCCAGGGCCGTTTCGAGACTTTCTATATGCACAAAGCCGGTGTGAAGGGTTTTACCCTCTATAGAGGTGAGGTATTCGCTAAAATTCACACTGGGTAGCTCGACGTGGCCGCCCCAGCGCCGGGCTTCGTTAAAGTATACCCAGGTGGGGTAAAAGCCTCCGAAGTTGTTAATAACGGCCACCATGAATTCGAGGGGATAATGCGCTTTGAGGTAAAGACTCTGATAACTCTCTACTGCGTACGAAGCTGAGTGTGCCTTCGAAAACGAATAACCTGCAAACGAGGCAATCTGCCGCCATACTTCCTGGATGATGGGCTCGGGATATCCCCTTTGCCGGCAATTGCTAAAAAACTTATCCACGATGCGGTCCATTTCCTTGCGCCCCCTAAACTTTCCGCTCATGGCCCTGCGTAGTACGTCGGCATCGGCCAGGTCGAGGCCGGCAAAATGATGACACACCTTCAATACATCTTCCTGATAAACCATAACTCCAAAAGTTTCGCTGAGCTGTTCCTCCATCACCGGATGTATGTAGCTGAATTTGCCGGGATTATGAAATCGGTAGATGTATTCTTTCATCATACCCGAGCGGGCCACGCCCGGCCGGATAATGCTGCTGGCTGCCACCAGGGTCAGGTAATTGTCGCAGCGCAATTTTTTAAGCAAGCCCCGCATGGCCGGACTCTCTATGTAGAAGCAGCCGAGGGTTTCGCCCTGTCGGATACGTTCTTTGACCAGGGGATCGGCTTTAAACTGCTGCACCTGATGCACGTCGATGCTCACGCCCCGGTTTCTTAGCACTATTTCGGCGCATTCCTTAATATGGCCTATTCCCCGCTGGCTCAGGATGTCGAGTTTTTCGAAGCCAAGGCTTTCGGCTACATACATATCCCATTGGGTGGTGGGAAATCCTTTGGGAGGGAGGTCGAGGGCTGTATAGGTAGTGATGGGTTCTTCGCTGATGAGTATACCCCCGGCGTGGATGGAGCGAATGTTGGGAAAGTCGGCAATACGCTCGGCTATCTGATGTATGCGGCGGGCTATGTGGTCGCGGCTGGCCCGCAGGGCCGGATTGAGTACCAGCTCGTCGATCTCTTCCTTGGGAAGCCCATAAACTTTACCCAATTCGCGATAAATACTTCGATCGCGGAAGGTGGACATACTGCCCAATAAGGCGGTGTGGCGGCGGCCGTATCGTTTGAAGATGTAGTCGATCACTGCATCACGCTCTTTCCACGAATAGTCGATATCGAAATCGGGCGGGCTGCTGCGTTTGGGATTGATAAAGCGTTCGAAATACAGATTGAGTTCAATAGGGTCTACATCGGTGATGCGCAGACAGTAGGCCACCACACTGTTGGCCCCGCTACCCCGGCCTACATGGTAAAAGCCTTGCGACATGCTGTAGCGAATAATGTCCCAGGTGATGAGAAAATAGGCCGAGAATCCCAACTGGTGGATGATGTCGAGTTCCCCGCGCACCCGTTCGGCGGCTACGCGGTTATTGCGTCCGTAGCGATACTCCAGCCCGTCAAGGGCCAGTTTTTCAAGCAATATGCGGTCGTCTTCCACTGTACCCGTAAAGGTCTTTTTGTTTTTTACACTTTTAAAGTCCATTTCAATGGTTGCGTTGTTCATGATCTCCTGCCCTCGCCGCACCAGAGTGGGGGAGTGAGCAAAGGCTTCGACGGCCTGCGTCAGACCCCGAAACGACTCGTGTGGAAGAGCCAGATGGCCTGGGGTGAGCATACTTAGCAGCAGATTGTTGTTCACGGCCCGCAGGTTGCGGTGCACCTCAAAATCTTCATCCTCTCCGAAAGTAAGGTAATGTACTGCCACCAGGCGGTCTGTATGCCTACGATAGGGTTCATAACGCAGGCGGGTTAATTCTGTTTGGGTTACTGCAAGATATTCATTATTTCTTAGTTTGCGTTGGATTCTCAAATCGGCCGGATAGATACAAATAATATCTTCATTTTCGGGTCCTTCCTCCGGATATTCTTTCCCCTCAAGGTGAAATTGGCTCACCCATTCATTCATTTGTTGAAACCCCTCTGCATGAAGGGCTATCAGTGTGTAGAGCCTGCGGTTGCCGGCGAAAACATCGATGCCGGCGATGGGCTTTATGCCTTGCTCGTCACAGGCCTTTACAAAATCGGGTATACCAGAAGTATTGTTGATGTCGGCTAAAACTAGGCTGCGCAAACCTGCCTGGCTTGTCCTCTCGGCTAACTCTTCCACGCTTAGCGTACCGTAACGTAAACTATAGTAAGAATGAGCGATAATGATCATTATGATTAGATTTTAGTCATTTTTATCGATGTTAAATTAATCTTTCTATTGAAAAATGATACCTGAATTTCTTCAACCCCGGAAAAATTTTTACCTTTGAATCATGGCAAAAAAAACCTTCTGCCGGATTCTTCGGCAAGTACGGTCTATATGGCTTGCTTCCTTATTTTTGTTAATTGGGGTGGGTTTCCCCAGGTCGGGAAAGGCGCAGGTAAAGAGTGTTGGTTTGCCTCTGCTGCATCATTTCGGAAAACGGCAATATAAAGCGGGTACCCAGAACTGGGCTATTGCCTGCGATCGATATGGAGTAGTATATTTTGCCAACAATGAGGGATTGCTGCGATACGATGGAACTGCCTTCGATCTTTTTCCCATGCCTGATCCGCTCAAAGTGATGCGCTCGTTGATGATTTCAGGTGATACCATCTACACTGGGAGTTATGAGGAGTTTGGTTATTTTTTGCCCGATGGCCGCGGGCGCCTTATCTATCACTCGCTCGTCGGTCTGGTGCCGCCGAGTGAACGCAACACCGATGATATCTGGAAAATTCATAAAACTCCCTGGGGAATTCTCTTTCAAAGCTTTACCCACTTTATTTTTTACCAAAATGGTACTTTACGGATTGTTAAGCCGCCCGAGAAAGTACATTTTTCGTTTGTGATTGACAAGCTGCTTTATGTGCAAGGAAAGAGCGGGACGGTTTATGTATACGATCAAGGCGGCTTTAGAGAATGGGCGCCAGGCCGTCCATTGCAGCATGCTCAGATCTGGGGCATGGTACCCTGGCTCAATCACAGCCTGTTGATCGCCACCCTTCGCGAAGGAGTATGGATTTATAAAAATAATGTCCTTTCGCCCTGGAATGTGAATACCAACCGGCTGCTGAAGAAATTTCAGGTTTTTAGTATGCAGGTACTTCCGGGCAACGACCTGGCCTTTGGTACTATACAACATGGTTTGCTTATTACCGACGCCCGGGGCGAAATCCTGCAACACATCGACAAATCGAAGGGGTTGCAAAATAACACGGTTCTCAGCATGGCCACCGATTGTCAGGGAAATCTTTGGCTAGGACTCGACAATGGGATTGATTATGCAGAAATCAGCTCTGCTATATCCATTTTTAATGAAGGGAATGGCCTCTCGGGCGCCTGCTATACTGCTATGGTGTACGAGGGTAAACTGTATGCAGGCACTAATCAGGGATTATATGTTTGTCCGTTTCAGCCAGGTAAAAGGCAGGAATTCACGGGCTATACCTTCCAACGTGTGCCGGGCACAGATGGTCAAGTGTGGTCATTACAAGTGATAGATGGTAAACTTCTCTGCGGACACAACTTTGGAACTTTCCTCATCCAAGGCGACAAAATTGAAAAAGTGATCAGCTCCCGCGAAGGAAGCTGGACTTTTGTGGTGCCTCGTAATCGACCCGATCTTCTTATTGCTGGTAAATACGATGGCCTGGAGCTTTATCGAAAAGAAGGGAACTCCTGGACGTTCTGGAAACCGGTCGTGGGGTTCAAAGAATCGGCCCGCTTCATCGAAGAAGACGAATTTGGCAATCTCTGGATAGCTCATGGACTTAAAGGCATCTTTCGACTATCGCTTAATAGAACACGCGATACGGTTGTATCCGTGAAATTGTATGACGAATCCTCGGGGTTCCCGGTAAAAAATATGAGCTTGGCGCGGGTCAGAGGCCAAATTTTATTTGTCGCTCCCAATCGCATTTTCAAATATAACGCACTGATTGATCGTATGGAAGAGTATTCTGAGCTTGAAAACAAACTAGGAAAGTTCTCAGAAGCATTGCTGGTGAAGGAAGATAAGTATCTTAACTTATGGCTTTTAAGTCGAAAATCGGTCGAATTGTTTTCGAGTATTACCTACAACACCTTTAACCGGCAAAAGACCCTTTTATCAGCCTATGCCTCTTATCAAATACATGCTTTTGAAAACCTTTATGTATACGATAGTTCCAATGTATTCATGGGTACTGAATTGGGCCTCCTGCATTTCGATCCGGGTTTTGTATCATGGGCTGGAGGTCAATTCTGTGCCATGTTCCGTTTTGTGAAAACGGTAGGTTCCAACCCTGATACTCTCTTACTACAAGGAGTGAATCCAACGAGCAAAGAAACATTCCTAATACCTTACCGGGCTAACAACTTAATTGTGATGCTCACACATACAGCTTTCCCTGTTGAAGGTATGGAATATAGTTTCCGACTCCTGGGAAAAGATACAACCTGGAGTGAATGGAGTCCTTCGCCATTTGCTGAGTTTTCAGGCTTACGCCCCGGTTCTTATGTGCTCGAGGGACGGGCCAGAAATCCAATGGGGCTGATATCCACTCAAAACGCTCGGTTTAGCTTTACAATATTAACTCCATGGTATGCAACGGTCTATGCTTGGATTGGATATTGGCTGCTGTTTGCATTGATCTTGGCAGGTATCCGTAAAATTATACGGCATAAGGTTAAGAAAGCTCAGCGTTTGCTTGAGGTTCAAAAAGAGGAAGAGCTGCGCCGGCAGAAGGAGCTTTTCGAACACGAACGTTTATTGGCTGAGAAAGAGACCATGCGGCTGCGCAATGAAATCTTGCAAGCGGAGCTGGATGCAAAAAATGCTGCGCTGGAGGAAAAAAACCGTGAACTGGCTCAAATAGCCATGCAAATCGCGCATAAAAATGAATTCCTGGCCCGCCTGCGTAAGTCTTTTGCTCGCCTGGTCGAATATCTTACGCCCGAAAACAAAATCAGGGCACAGGAAATTATGAAGACCCTTGATGAAGAGATGAAGTTCGAAGATGAGTGGGAACGTTTTCGTCTTCATTTTGATGAGGTGCACGGCGACCTGCTGAAACGGTTGAAGGATAGCTATCCTGCCCTTACCCCCTACGATTTAAAACTATGTGCCTATATTCGTTTGAATTTATCTTCCAAAGATATCGCCCGTATCCTCAATATCACGCCGCGCGCAGTTGAGATAAGCCGCTGGCGTTTGCGGAAAAAATTAGGCATTGATAGCGAGATTAATCTGGTAGAATTTTTCATGAATTTTTAATTCTTTAACTCAAACCGCCTTAATCCCTTATTTTATTGAAGGTTGAATGATGAATACAGGCTGCTGTAATAAAATTCTGGATTTGTCGGATAATCCGGATTTGCTAGAAATATGGTTTTTGAAATAAGCGTCCGAATCCTTTGCGGTATAGTAATCATTGACGCCAAATGTATAGTCTGTTTGTTCTGCAAGACCTTTTTGAGGTTTATAAACATACGAAATTTTATTTAGCATCGGCTGACCAGAAGGGAAGTTACCTAAAAAAACCGGTTGAGAGAACCGGTGCTGAGAAGTATAATTTTCAAAACAAAGAGAATGATTGAAAAAATTAAATACCCTGTTTATCAGCGTATCTTCAAAAATTTCAAGGGTAGCGATAGTTTGTCGGAGACCAGGAAATAGACTCCAGGTTCAATGTTATTGATTTCAATCAGGTTAGATCCGGGTTGAATAACGAAGTGGCAGATGGATGAGCCTGTGAGGCTGACGATGCAGGCCGAAAGGTTGTGAGGCAGAGATGAATAAAGCTGTATTAGATCTTTTACCGGATTGGAAAGAAGACGGACCGGCGATAGAGGTTCAGACTGGGTCATTCCCAGATAGTTTTCGCGACTCATGAGGATATTTCTGAGCCAGAGCGAGTCGGAGCCAGGTCTACCAAACAGGCCATAGTCTACATACATACGCAAACCTGCCACCTGAGTATTGTCGGTCTGGCTACCGAATTGTGGAGTATTGCTTCCCCAGTTATTGGTGAAATCGAAATGATATAGTTGGAAAGTGCCGTGCGGTTCGCGGGGAGTAATAGTAAACACCGGCAATGCATCAGTCAGGCGGCCCTGAGTGTCGAACAAGTCGATTCGTGCCATGACAGTTTGGCTCAAGTTGAAGGTACGCATGAAAACATTGAGGTGTTGATGCTGCGACATATCGATTGCACCTGGGAAATAGTATTCAATGTAAGGATTTTCTATGGGAGCACTTACCTGATATGTTAAAAGCAGGAGGCTATCCTGCTTTTGAAGGGTTATCTGATTATTGGACCCTGGGAAGCTTTGCCATCCAAAGGTTCCCAGGGTCTCGAAGTCCGTCAAGCGGTAAAAGTTTCCCGAAGGTTGTGTAGTTACAGAAACATCTTTTTCATAAATTCCTCCAGCTTGTGGATGAGTAATCTCGCATTTCACTTTCCCGGATTCGGATCCCCAATTAACTTTAATACTCGGAGTTCCCTGACCTTCGGTTATGATGGCTCCTTGGGGCACCGACCAGTTGAAGGTGGCCCCATCGATGTCGGGCATTGAAAAGATTAGGCCTTCCTGCTGGGGCGAGGCATGCGAAGGACCGCTCATTTTAATATCTGAAAGTGAAAGGTACTGGAATACCCTTACATAGTCTACCCACATTTTCTGAGGCCAGATATTAGGGTCAATTCCTTGAACGCCTCCCCAGTTGCCGCCTACTGCTATGTTGAGTAAAAGATGAAAGGCCTGGTCGAAAGGCCATTTTTGATATCCTTGGTGTTCATTGATGAAAGAAAAATATTTTCTGCTATCTACATAAAAATCAATCTTTTCTGCATCCCATTCAATGGCATAGAGGTGGAAATTCGTTTCTGCATCAGGTACCAGGGCAGTATCTGTCTTTTGGGTGCCTATAATATGGTTATATGCCTCTGTATGAATACTTCCATGCACTACACCAGGATCGTAGCCTACATATTCCATGATGTCGATTTCACCACTCTTGGGCCAGGCCCCATAAACCCAGTTGGTGGGCAACATCCAGATAGCAGGCCATGTTCCTCTTCCATGGGGCAATCGAGCCATCACCTCTATACGGCCGTATTTCCAATCTCCTTTGTTTCGGGTTACCAGACGAGCAGAAGTATACTCGCGGTCACCGTAATTTTCTTTACGCGCTTCGATAATCAATTGACCATTTTCAGCCCGGGCATTTTCCAGGCGGTTCTCGGTGTAATATTGTAATTCGTTATTGCCCCAACCCCCTCCGCCAACGTCATAGCCCCAGCGGTTGGGATCTGGTAGTCCGGTATAATTGAACTCATCTGACCAAACCTTCACCTTTATCTGTCCCTGAACCGTTAATCCCAGAAATTCGGCAAATAGCAAGATTATCCCTAAAAATTTGTATCGCATGGATTGTATATTTGGAATTTCTAATTTTAGCAAATTTAATGTAAAAAGAAAGACCGGGGCTCCCGCCAGGGTCTTTCGGATAAACCTTCAAACTACGGTTTTAAACTAAAACCAGCTTGCAATTGTGTATTGGAATCGGAACCCACGAAGACAACAAAGTCTCCGGGTTCTGCTTTAAATGACATATCGCGGGTGTAGAAAGCCAGGTCTGAAGCTTTTAGCGTGAATTTTACTGTCGTCTCCTGACCCGGTTCGAGTTCTACGCGTTTGAATCCTTTGAGTTCGCGTACAGGACGCGTTACACTACCGAATTTGTCCTGAACATACATCTGCACCAGTTCGCTTCCTTTCCGGTTACCGGTATTTTTAACTTTTACACTTACTATCAATGAGTCGTTTATGGTTATTGAGGTTGCGCTTAATTCTGGCGCGGAGATGCTGAAAGTAGTGTAGCTAAGCCCATAGCCGAAGGGATAGAGTGGGGTAGAGGGACTGTCGATGTAGCGCGAAGTATAGCGCACTTCATCGTTGGTAGGTCTTCCGGTATTTTTGTGATAATAAAACAGAGGAATTTGTCCCACATTGCGGGGGAAGGACATGGGCAGTTTGCCGCTGGGATTGTAGTCTCCAAAGAGTACATCGGCAATAGCTGGGCCACCCATGGTACCAGGAAGCCAAGCCTCTAGAATGGCGGGCACTTCCTGATCCATCCATTCGATAGTTAGGGGTCTTCCGTTAAACAGAACCACTACCAAGGGTTTCCCTAATTTGTTAAGTTCCCTTATCAGGTCTTTCTGCACACCTGGTAAGTCGAGGTTGGTTCTACTCAGGGCTTCACCCGACATCATAGCCGATTCTCCTGCAGCCACCACAACGACCTCGGCATTCCGGGCTGCATTCAGTGCTTCTATAAAACCCGAGCGGTCGTTACCTGTAAAATCACAACCTTTGGCATACAAAATACGGGTGTCAGGTAATTTTTCCTTGATCCCATTAAGTAAAGTTACTACATGGCGAGCCTCACCTTGTCCCTGCCAGGTTCCCAGCATATCTTGCTGGTTATCAGCCATAGGACCTATGAGGGCCAAAGACTTTATATCGCGACTTAAAGGCAAAATGCCCTGGTTTTTAAGTAATACCATGGATTTGCAAGCCGAAATTCGGGCAAACTCAAGGTGGCGAGGGTTGAGCAACATCTCTTTTTCGTAGGCAGTATCGCAGTAGCGGAAAGGGTCGTCGAAGAGCCCAAGACGAAATTTAATTCTGAGAATCCTGCGTACGGATTCATCTATATCTTTTTCGCTTACAACGCCTTTTTCAACCCAGTTTTTCAAATGAGCCACATACAGCCGCGACTCCATATCCATATCTACACCCCCTTTAAATCCATCAAGGGCAGCTTCTTCGGGGGTGGCGCTGTAACCATGGGGTATCATTTCACCTATACTGCCCCAGTCGCTTACCATAAAACCCCCAAAGCCCCAGGTCTTTTTGAGTAGGTCTACGTTTAGGTCGCGATGGGCCGACATGGGCATACCATTGAGCTCGTTAAAGGCAACCATAATGGTGGCTACTCTTTCATCAACGGCGGCCTTGAAGGGAGGCAAATAAACTTCGTGGAGCGTTCGGTCAGAGATGTCTACGGTATTATAATCGCGGCCTGCAGAGGCTGCTCCATACGCTACAAAGTGTTTAGCGCATGCAGCCACGGTATTTTTATCAGCCAGGTTGTTTCCTTGAAATCCCTTAACCCGGGCTTTGGCCACTAGACTTCCATAAAATGGGTCTTCCCCTGCACCTTCCATCACCCGACCCCATCGCGGATCGCGGGCTATGTCAACCATGGGAGCAAATGTCCAATGTTGACCTGCCGCTGCAGCTTCGGTGGCCGCAATGCGGGCAGCCTGCTCAATGGCTTCAAGGTCAAACGAAGCAGCTTCTCCCAGCGGAACGGGAAAAATGGTTTTATAACCATGGATAACATCATAACCAAAAATCAGAGGTATTTTTAACCTGCTTTCATTGACCGCAATTTCCTGCAATTGTCGGGTGGCCTTCGCTCCGTTTACGTTCAGCATGCTACCCAATAAACCCTGTCTGATTAACTGTGCATGGTCGCTGCTGGCAATCGAGGGTCCCGTAAGTTCCCCCATGCCCGATAACTGATTCAACTGGCCTATTTTCTCCTCCAGGGTCATTAGTTTTAAAATCGAGTCGATTTTTTTCTCTATTACGGGATCCTGTGGGTAGGCAGTAAGGCTTTCCCGGCGAGTTTCACAACCTGCCAACAGAGCCGCTGCCCAGATAATCAATAACAATCTTTTTAGCATGGGTTATTCAATTTTGGCTTTTAAAAAGGGGTTGCCCTTTGGGTTGGGGGCAACCCCTTTAAACTTGTTGTACAGAATTTTATTTTTTGAGTCCTTCTACGTGCGGGCCTGCCAGGTCGTCAAGCCAAACTGTGAAGGTGCCACCATTGTTGCCCGGATTCAGCATAATGCGAACGACGTTATAGAAGTTGTCGTTGAAACGCGGATCGGTGGTTACATCGTCAGTAAATATCTGTCCTGTCCAGTCCCATCCAGCGCCAACCCCATGCAAGTCGAAGGTGGCAATTTCCCAGGTGTTGTCTTTCTGAATGGTGTAAATCAGGTCGTGCGTACCTACCTGCCATGCGTTCCCGCCGTAGTCGGTATTTTCAAGCTTCAGCAGCACCTGATCGCCGGCTTTTCCGTAAACCAGTACCTTGAAAATGGGCTGTAATGTGAGGTTGAAGCGGTAACCCGTCGGCAACAATAGATATGCATTGGCCCACTGCGAATTTATTTTGGTGAACTTTGCAACATGTGCCGAACGGTTGGGATAAAGATTGGGATTGGGGTTATCAACAATTTCAACCGAACCATCACCATCCGATTTGTCGCAGAGAACGGGTGCCAGCTGAGTTTCCCCGAAATCGTTGTACATCACCATTGCATCCAAAAGATAGGGTTCATAGTTAGGATGATTTTGCTCTACTGTTATGCTTGATGATTTGGTAATAAGTCCGAGGGAGGTAGTAGCTTCGAGGGTAAAGTAGTATGTTCCCTTGCGCATGTAGGTGTGTTTAACTACCTCGCCCGTATTGGCTGTTTCATAGGTGGCTCCATCGCCGAAATTGTATTTCAGGTTGGAGATCGATTGGCCGGCAGGCACATTGATATCGCTAAGAGCGAAGCTGAATTCGTTGGGGTTACCCGTTGGATTTACGTTAAGGTTGAATGAGATACTGGGTGGAACATATCCTTTGGCAATGAAACGGTTGTAAAAAGCTTCCCCGCCATTTACCACCCTGAGCAAGAGATAATTTTCGTTGAATTCTAGCACCTCATAGTCGTTCGACCCACCGCGGTCGAATCCGAGGATGGCTCCATCAGGGCTGGTCTTTACGAAATATTTGCCATCTTTCTTGTCCACCAGCCAGGTCATGTTCCCACGTTTTGCATCGTTGGTGGTTACCCATGAGTCGTAATCATTGTTCCAAATTCGCTCAACATAAAAACCTTGGGTAAGCCCCCGATTAACGGCTCCATTACTGCAAAGTGTTCTACCGTGTGTGCTAATTTCCAGCTTAAACTCGTTGAGCTTAAAGGTGTATTCGTCGTCATAGATTTTGTCTGCCGATTTTTCGAGGGGGCCAGCCGACCACCAAGCAGGGCTATAGCTATCGGAAGGACCTACCCCGAAATGGCCCGGTGTCACACTATCGATAACCCAGGTTTTGCCATTGATGGCTTCAGGGCCACCACTCAGGGCAATAATCAGCGGATCGGAAAAGTATGAATAGTCAGTCTGTGTAGTGGTGTGCTCTCGGGTAATAAAAGCTGAACCACCGTTAGTGTAAAGAGAAAGCTTCACCACATAGGTTCCGGGCAAGGGGTAGTAAGCCACCACTTCATCGCCGCTGGCTGAAGTGCCATTTCCGAGATCCCATTTGGCAATGCCTTTGATTGATGAAGTGTTCTTGAAAATAAAATGGAAGGCATCTTCACCGGCCTGAACGGTGAAATTAAGCTGGTCGGCAGTGGGAGGCGCATCAAGCTTGGGCTTGTCGGATTCTGAAGGTTTGCAGCCAATCCACACCAGGATGTTGACCAGCAGGAAAACTGAAAATAAGTGTTTGATATTCATTGCACTTGTTTTTTAATTCATAATGATTAATAACCAGGATTTTGAACGAGTGAATTTTCTGAGAGAATAATTTCCGATTGCGGAATAGGCAGCAGACCCCGTGTTGCGGGGTTAAAGGTTTCATCCATGGGAGGTTCTTTGGCTGCAGCATTAATCTTTTCGGCTGCATAATCGAGGCCCCGACGCAACAAATCCCAGTATCTCAGGCCTTCGCCAGCAAACTCCATTCTGCGTTCATGATAAATAATATCGAGCCCGGCCTGGGAATTGCTAAGTACCGGAGGAGTAGCAGCTGCTCCATAAGCCCTGCGATAAACGCGATTGAAATAGTCCTGGGCTTTATTCAGATCATTATCAAGGTAAAGTTCGGCACCCATCAACAAAACATCTGCAAAACGAAGCACTTTTTCGTTGTAGGGCCAGTTAAGCATATCGTTGGTGCTGGGCTTGAAAGCTTTGAGCGGATGTACTTTTTTGAAAGCATAACCCGTATGCTGGAAGCAATCCTCGGGTTTATATATCAAACCTTCAGCCTGTGCATCTAAAATGGCAACACTATAGCGCGGGTCGTTCTTCATTTCATTTGCTAGCGATTGGCTTACAGGTTGGAAGCTCCATCCTGATTCGTAAATATCGCTTTCAATACCTCTGAAACCAGTCATAATAATAGTCCAATTGCCTTCTCCACCATTTCTCCAGCCCCAGTCGCCCCAGTTACCTTTAGCTGTGTGCTGAATCTCGAAAATGGATTCGATGGTGTTTTTATTACCTGGATAGAACAGGTCGGCATAATTGGGCACCAGTCCATGACCACTGGTGTTCACAATATCGTCGATGATGCCTTCAATGTCAGTTTCGGTGATGGTTTTGGTACCTGCTTTCAGGTCGCCGGCACCCAGCACCGGTTTGGCATAACCTTTATGATAGAGGTAAACACGGGCAAGCATGCCTCCGGCAGCCCATTTGGTAGCACGTCCCAGTTGTTCAGCAGGAACACTGGCAGGCAGATTTTCCCATGCAAACCAAAGGTCTTCAGCTATTTGGTTGTAAACATCGCCCGGAGCAGCCTGGGTTAGTTTTTTGTCGTTGGGGCTCAGGGTCTTCAGAATCAGAGGGATATTTCCGTAGAACTGTACCAGCTGATAATAGAAGTAAGCTCTAAGGAAACGGGCTTCGGCAATATAACGGGTTTTTAAGGCTGGGTCTTCAAAAGGAATACCCTCGATTTTTTCGAGTAGCAGATTGGCCCTGTATACGCCGGCATATCTATCAGCCCATAATCCACCTACTGCATCATCGTTGGGAAAGTTACTCAACTTGCCCATGCGCACCAAATCAGGACGGTCGCCAGGGCCACTGCCACCAGCATAAGCATCGTCGGAGAGTACATTGCAAACCAGGTCGTAGGGATGGTAGCCCCTACCACATTGCCATCCCAGTACATCATATACAGAAACCAGGGCCTGGAAGGCATCCTCAGGGGTTTTATAGAAATTGGCTTCCACCCTGTCGGTCAGCGGTTCCTTTTCAAGAAAATCTTTGCTGCAGCTGCTTGTGAATGCGACCAAAACCACAAGTGCTATCAGATATTTAATATTTTTCATTGTCAAATAGTTTTAAAGATTAAAGACTGCAGTTAAATCCGAAGGTAATCGTACGTGGCTGTGGGTAAACATTGCGGTCGATACCGACGTCAAGTGCCCAATTAGCTCCGATTTCTGGATCAAATCCACTGTAGCCAGTGAAGGTCAGTAAGTTGTTGGCCGAGATGAAAACGCGCAAACGTTCAATCTTAACCTTTTGGCTCAGACTGGTTGGCAGAGTGTATCCCAGGGTGATGTTTTTCAACCTAACGAATGAACCATCTTCTACATAGAGGTCAGATGGCCTGATGAAGTTTTGGTTGGGGTCGGCAATGGTAACACGGGGAATCCGGTCGCTGGTACCTTCTCCCGTCCAACGATCGAGTATCCAGGCACTCCAGTTCGACATGGGAAGGTCGAACCGACGGGTTCCGTTGAAGATTTCCTGACCAAATGCCCCGTACCAGAACATGTTGAAATCGAATCCGTGGTATTCGGCACTAAAGTTCAGGCCCAGGGTTACATCCGGATAGGGGTTTCCAATGTTAGTGCGGTCTTTATTGTCAATGACCCCGTCATCATTCAAATCTACAAATTTCAGGTCCCCGGGCTTAGCATTGGGCTGTATCACCTGCCCGTTGCTGGCTTTATAATTGTCGATCTCAGCCTGGTTCTGGAATACACCGGCTGTTTTGTATCCCCAGAAAAATGCTATAGGTTCACCTACTATGGCCATACAAATATTATTCATGCTGTGAACGCCGGCTCCATATAGCTTTCCTTCTTCGTTATTAATGCTCACCATGGTGTTTTTATTGTACCCACCGCTGAGCATCAGGTCGTATTTAATATCTCTCATTTTACCTTTCAGGCCGAGTTCGATTTCGACACCGGTATTTTTTACGGAACCTCCGTTGATAGCAGGAGCTCCATTACCAATGAAGGCCGGAATGGGAGCAACCACCAGAAGGTCTTTCGTCATTTTGCGATACCAGTTAAATCCCAGGCTCAGGCGATCATCAAGGAAACGGGCATCGAAACCAATGTTTGTCTGTTCGGATGTTTCCCATTTCAGATCAGGATTAGCTATGCCTGTAGGTACAGAACCTGTATATATTACTTCACCGCTACCAAAGGTGTAACGAGCACCTGCTCCTATGAGGGAGGTATATCTAAATGCTCCAATGGCTTCATTACCATTTTGTCCCCATCCTGCTCTGAGCTTCAAATACGAGAGGCCGGGAACTCCTGCCATAAATTCTTCCTCGCTCATAATCCATCCTGCTGAGAAGGCAGGGAAATAACCATAGCGGTTGTTGGTTCCGAAATTACTCGAACCGTCGGCCCTCAATACCCCTTCAAACAGATACTTGTTTTTGAAGTCGTAGTTCAGTCGGCCAAAATAGGAGAGGAGAGCATGCTCTTCGGCTCCGCCCCAGGCTCGGTAGCTTTCTTCGTCAGTACCATTATTAATGAAGGCATGTTCAAAATCGTTGAACAGCAGGTTGGTTTTTCTCCCACCCACATAATCGTGCCTGTAACTGTTGGCAGTCATCCCTGCCATAACAGTATAGTGATGATTTTCTTTGAAAGCGGATGTGTAAGAAATGACATTTTCGTTTTGCCAGGTAAACCAACGATTTTGTGTGGCTGAGGCCTCTGAAACACTCGTTTTAACATTTCCACCCAGATCGTAAACGGGGGTAAAGCTGCGGCTGAAGCCATTAGCCAGATCAATGCCAAAACTGCTGCGAATACGCAGTCCTTTGAATGGCTCAATCTGACCCCATACATCACCAACTAGCTTATCCTCTTTCCACTGAGAATTGAGAATGCTAATGAAGCCCACAGGGTTAACTATTTCCTGTGAAGCATACTTGGATTTTCCCCAACTGCCATCAGGTTCTTTCACTGGAGTTATAGGATCCATGTTCACAGCTTTGGTGAGTGGGCTGCTGTATTCACTGTTGGGATCTATTCCTCGGGTAATTTTCTGAACATAGGTTAAATTGTTACCATAGGTGAGAATACCACTTTTATGGTCAGAATTGACCCTGAAGGTATACCTCTCATAGTTGGATTTGTCCTTAGCAATGGTACCATTAACATTGGCATAGGAGAATGAGCTGTAATACCTTGAATTATTGCTTCCGCCTGAGATTGTAATTTGATGATTTACCGAGGGAGCATTCTTATAAAGAATTTCTTCCTGCCAGTCAGTTCCATTACCTAGAGCAGCAACCAGTGAGTCGGCCTTGGGGAAAGGAATGGGACTGTTGTCGTTAGCATAGGCTTCATTCATAATCATGGTGTACTCTTTCACATTTAGCACGGCCATTTTGCGCCAGATGTTTGATGTGCTGTGTGTGAAATCGTATTCCACTTTGATTTTTCCCTCTTTACCCTTTTTGGTAGTAATCATCACAACGCCGTTAGCACCTCGGGCTCCGTAAATGGCCGTTGAAGCTGCGTCTTTCATGATTTCTACCGATTCAATGTCGTTGGGGTTGAGGTAGTCGATACCCCCCACTGGCATTCCATCAACGATGAAAAGGGGATCAGCGTCGCCTGTGGTTCCTGTACCACGAATGCGCACTGTGAGCCTGTCTCCGGGCTGACCGCTGTTTGGAATAATTTGTACGCCAGCCGTTTTTCCCTGTAGTGCCTGTTCAACCCTTAAAGGCTGTGCTTTCACAATTTCTTCTGAACTCACCTGCGAGATGGCTGTCGTTAGCAAACTCTTCTTTCTAACTCCATAACCTACCACCACCAACTCATCAAGTTTAGTGATGGCTTCAACCATCTCTACATTAATAACACTTTTTCCCTCAACCTTTACGCTTATAGGTTGCATGCCTACAAACGAAAACTCTAGGGTGTGTTTAGCATCAACGGCAATACTATAGTCGCCGTTTACATCGGTAATAGTACCCTTGCCGGGCACTTCCTTCACCTTTACGGTAACACCTGGCAGCGAACTGCCGTCTGACTTAGATGTTACCCGTCCTTTTACCGTAATGGTTTGGGCCTGCAGCATCAGGCTGCCCATTACGAAAAGGCTCAGAAGCATGATAAACTTTCTCATGTTTTTTGATTTTGATTTGTGATGAGGTTTAGAACGAAGGTTTAACAACGCTAAATTAGTGTAGATTTTACGTCTTGTTCTTTCCAGTGCTTCAGATATTGGTTATTCCATTTGCACATGCTTTGCAAACGTTTGCAACCCTCCTTCTCAATACCCCTACAATAGGGTCAATGCTATTATCTAAACTTTTATAATTCAGATGTTAACAAATTTTGTCAGGTTTCGCAAAAACTTTGCTGTATTTTGTATTTCTCCGCAAATTTGGATTTCATTAATTGATTACTCAAACATAATTTCCATGAATCGTATATTATTGACATCCTTTATTCTAACTCTATTGGCCTCAGTGAGGGTTGCAGGTCAGAAGTTTTATCAAGTGCAGGATGAATATTTGAAAATTGAGGCCGAAGCTAATAGTCCATTGTACACTACTTATACTGCAGCTATCCAACGAAGCAGGCTTTACGGCGACAAGGGCTACAAAATGGATTATTACAACGATTGTAGCCCCTTAAGTTTCGAAGGGGATCAAGCGGGTCGTTTCTTTCATCTTTTTAAGATAAATAAAGTTGTAATCTTCTCTATATCTGAATTCTTTAGAAGGCCCACCGTCGTAGCCTCCTTTCCAGATATGGCCGTCCTCGAATACCAACCCTGGCCTGGATTGAGGGTGGAGCAAGCTTTTCTGGTTTATTCATCCTCTTTGGCTGTCGTTGAACTGATGATGACCAATTCGACACGCGATACCCTGCTTGCCGAAGTTTATCCTGTGCTCGAACTGGGCAACGACAGCCTGCACGTGATGGGCTATGATTCGTCCCGTTATGCCCTGGTGGCTGAGCACCGCGAATCGTATAAACGCCTCATCAGCAATCTTTATCGACACGGTAATTATCCAAGGCACTGCCGTAATATCTTCGGTGGATTTGCGGCCCCATACTCCTATGGAAGTTACTTCGGAACTATGACCGATTTTTACAATTTTATGAAAACCGATTTCTATGCAGCCAACATTCACAACGACAGTCTTAACATGCAGGCCATGGGTTTCAGCGATTTTATCAGTCTTCATTTTAAGTACGAACTGGCTCCTGGTCAAACAGTTAGGTTGCGGTACTATCGGGGTTGGCAAGACATTTCCAAAAGTTCAGAGGAGATTTATAATCAGATAGAAAAGCTTAATGCCAGCTCTTTACAGTCATTCATAGATGACAATATTCGTTTGTTCGCCCGCATCCCTAGGATACCGTTCTCCCATCCCGACGACAAAATGGTTTACTTAGGGGCTTTCAATCTTGCGCGAGGATGTATGCTTCCACCTGAAGGTAAGACCAGCCACAACTATTATGTATTTTCGCGTCAACCACTCTGGGGTTGGGGCCACGGTCATCAGGTACTACACGAAAGTCTAAGTATGCTGGCTTACGTGTATCTCGATCCAAGGTCAGCCATGGAATCGCAGTGGGTTTATATAGAACAGCAGGATACTTCAGGACTTATTGCCTACAGGCATGGTCCCCGAGGTAAACAAGACTATCCCCATAAAGGTATGCCTACTACCTCCGCTCCTTTTTTCAATTGGATAAACCTTGAGATTTTTAAAGTTAGCCATGACTCCCTTTTTTTGAAAGAAGCCTATGAGTCAGGTTCCCGTTATCTTCGGTGGCTTTATAAAAACCGTGATAGTGACCAGGATGGAACTTTCGAATGGGGGCCTTATGGTCTGATAGAAAATGTCCGCGACTGGTATAATGTTATTTTTCAGGTATCAAAAGAACGTTTTCTTGACATCGATAAAGAAGATATTTCCGATGAGCTGGAATGTCTCGATCTGTCGCTTATGGTCCTTAAAGAATTGAAGAGTCTCTCCGAGATGGCTGGTCTTCAGGGTTTATTACGAGACAAACGCCAGTGGGATTCCCTCGCCGTACAACTGCAAGAGCTCATCAACGAACGATTTTGGGACCCTGAAACCCAGTTTTTCTATCATGTTGATAAACAGACCCATCAGTTTCGTTTTTTGACACGTGACCTGCGACGGCAGGAAATCATTGGATTTCTGCCCTTATGGGCCAAAGCTGTTGATCATGAAAGGGCGGCCATACTGGTAAAACATTTAACCGATACAACCCGATTCTGGCGAAAATACGGTGTACCCACTCTTTCAGCTCGCGACTCTTGGTACAGCCCCAACGTGGATTACTGCTGCAAATGGAACGGGCCGGTTTGGTTGCTCTGGGATTACATGGTTTTTGTGGGGCTCAAGCAATATGGTTATTATGACCTGGCGCAACAGCTGGCAGATAAAATGATGCTGGCTGCGAAAACTCAATTAGTCAAAAATCATAATTTTTGGGAATCTTATAGTCCTGATAATGAAATACTGAACAGTCCACCTAATTATATATGGGATTCAATTTTGGCTCGATTACTCATTGATTGCGCTGAGATGAATCATAAAAAAATAGATTAGGGAATTGAATGTATTACTTTCTGAAATTCAATTTATTAATAAAATTAAGAATTAACAGATTATTGCTGTATCTTCTTGCATTTTCCGAAAACGTTTGCTGGACTGGCTGAAAGCTTTAAATTTGCAGGCGCTTGTCCTATTCAAAATCCCAAAATTTTTATTTTATGAGACGTAATGTTATCATTATCGGAGCCGCAGGTCGCGACTTTCACAACTTTAACACGTTTTTCCGCGGCAATGCTGCATACAATGTAGTAGCCTTTACCGCCGCTCAGATTCCAGATATTGATGGACGTAAATATCCCGCCGAGCTCGCGGGAACCGATCTTTATCCCAATGGTATACCCATTCTTGCAGAAGAAAATCTTCCTCAATTAATTCAAGAGCTGAATGTACACGATTGCGTATTTTCATACAGCGATGTTCCTTATGCTCGAGTTATGAGCCTTTCATCCATAGTAAACGCTGCCGGTGCAAATTTCATGCTCTTGGGTCCACGTGAGACTATGCTCAAAAGCACCAAACCTGTAATTGCCGTTGGAGCTACTCGCACAGGCTGCGGCAAAAGTCAGACTTCTCGCCGGATCATTGAAATTCTGATGAAAAACGGTTTAAAAGTGGTGGCTGTGCGTCATCCGATGCCCTACGGCGATTTGGTTGCCCAGAAGGTGCAGCGTTTTGCCACAGTGGAAGACCTTCACAAACACAAGTGTACCATTGAGGAAATGGAAGAATATGAACCGCATGTTGTCCGTGGCAATGTAATTTATGCAGGAGTGGACTATGAAGCCATTCTGAGGGCTGCAGAAAACGATCCCAACGGTTGCGATGTGATTTTGTGGGATGGTGGTAATAACGACTTCCCCTTCTTCAAACCCGACCTCATGGTAGGTGTAGCCGATCCTCATCGCCCGGGCCACGAAGTATCCTACTATCCTGGTGAAGTAGTAGCACGCATTTCTGATGTTATCGTTATTAATAAAATTGACACAGCCAGCAACGAAAACATTCTCACTGTGCGCCAGAATTTGGCCCGCATCAATCCCAAGGCTATCATTGTAGACGGCGCTTCACCCCTTACCGTTGATAAACCTGAACTCATCAGGGGTAAACGTGCATTGGTTGTAGAAGACGGTCCCACTCTGACCCACGGAGAAATGAAGATTGGAGCTGGTGTTGTAGCAGCCATGAAATTCGGCGCCAGCGAGCTGATCGATCCGCGCCCCTATGCCGTGGGTAAAATAGCCGATACCTTCCGTATCTATCCAGGAATTGGAACCCTGCTGCCGGCTATGGGCTACGGTGAAAAGCAAATCAAAGACCTGGAAGCTACCATCAACAATACTCCTGCGGATGTAGTAGTGATTGGCACCCCTATCGATTTGAATCGTGTCATCAAGATCAACAAACCGACCGTGAAAGTGGGTTACGATTTGCAGGAAATTGGTCGACCCAATCTGGAGGAAATTCTTTGTGAGTTTCTTGAAAAACATAACCTTTTAAAAGGAAAAGGTGGTTGCTCCTGCTGTTAATCAACATTAAAAAGCGGCCTTCGGGTCGCTTTTTTTTTGACCCTATTTCTTGATTTTGACCTTAATTTTGAAAACCTTAATAATCTAACCCATCCATGAAAAACAGAAGCCTTGTTTCCATTACCGACTTCACCAAGGAAGAGTATCTGCGGATACTTGATTTGGCCCAACACTTCGAACGCAATCCTATCCAGCGGATTCTGGAGGGATATGTAGTGGCCACCCTCTTTTTCGAACCCAGCACCCGCACCCGCCTGAGTTTTGAAAGTGCAGTAAACCGATTGGGCGGTAAGGTCATCGGTTTTAGCGATGCCTCGGTGAGTAGTACTTCAAAAGGGGAATCGCTGGCCGACACCATTCGCACGGTGAGCAACTACAGCGACCTGATTGTCATGCGTCATCCCATTGAAGGCTCAGCCCGCTGGGCAAGCGAAGTGGCTACTGTACCCATCATCAACGCAGGGGATGGAGCCAACCAGCATCCTACCCAGTGTCTGCTCGACCTTTATACCATCCTGCAGACCCAGGGAACTCTCGATAACCTTCAGGTGGCCTTTGTCGGTGACCTTAAATACGGCCGAACTGTCCATTCCAATGTCATTGCGCTTACCCATTTCAATACTACCTTTCATTTAGTTTCGCCTGAAGAGCTCAAACTTCCCAGTGCGGTTAAAATGCATATCAAGGAGAAAAATCTGCAATATTTCCAGTACACCGATATTCAAGAAGTGATTGGCAAGGCAGACATTCTCTATATGACTCGTATTCAACGCGAGCGCTTTTCCGACCCCATGGAGTACGAACGTGTTAAAAATTCCTATATACTTACCAACAGCATGCTGAGCGGGGCCAAAGATAACCTGCGAATACTGCACCCCCTGCCCAGAGTCAACGAAATAGCTACTGATGTGGACTCCAATCCCAAGGCTTACTATTTCCAGCAAGCACTCAACGGTGTTTATGTTCGTCAGGCACTTATCGCTTCCATTCTGGGTCTGGCCTGAATTTTATTTATTAATAAACATATCAATATCAACACTATGTCAAGCGAAGGTAGAAAAGAGCTCATCGTATCAGCCATTGAAAACGGTACCGTTATCGACCATATCCCCGCTCATGCCGTCATGCAGGTAATGCGTATTCTCAATCTCGAACAGAGCCCTTATCAGGTGCTTTTCGGCATAAATCTCGACAGCCAGAAATATGGCAAGAAAGGCATCATTAAGGTGCGGGATAAATTTTTCGATAGCATAGAAATCAATAAAATAGCCTTAGTAGCTCCCACTGCCACCCTGATTGAAATCCGCGATTTTGAAGTGGTCTCTAAAAAAAATGTAGAAATTCCGGACTCAGTGGAAGGTTTTGTAAAATGCTTCAATCCGCGCTGTATCACCAATCACGAGGAGGTGCCTACCCGATTCCGGGTCATCGACAAAGAAAATCTAAAGCTTCTCTGCCATTATTGTGAGAAAATTACAAAAAAGGAGAACGTGGTATTTCTTTAGCGAGTCTAACTCTGAATAGGCATGAGCAGATATGCGGTCACTCCCTGCTACGAATCTTTCAGGGCAGGGAGTTTTTTAGTTGGCCACGATTAGCTATTAATATAATTTTGCCCCTAAAGATAGTAACACGATGCGTTCCCTCTTTTTGCCCCTTATTTTATCGATCTTGCTTGGTCAGGCAGCTTGCACCAAAGACCAAAACTTTTCCATTGTTGTCTACGACTCCATTCCCCAAATTATTAACACCTCCGAAAAATTTTTGTACAGTTTCCGCATGGGATATCTAACTCTCGATACCCTAATACCTCTGGCCTTCGAGAGAGACTCCATGAGTATTCATCTTAAAATTAGTGACTATAAATCGGGATATGCTTTTTCGTTTCTTCAGGGATCGGACACCACTTCTCTTAGCCCTGCACCTCTACAGACTAATTACGACACTTTGATTCGTATCGTAAAGACTGATACCTTATTAAATTGGGGATTTTTTACCTATAAATTCACTGGAAATTTCTCTGTCGAAATCCTTCCCTGGAAGACCCCTTGAAAGCTAATCTCCGAAATTGTAAAAATATCCGTTTTCGGATAATTTTGATTTAAAGTCTTGAATATTAATTCTTAAATGATTTTTAAATGTAAATTTTACACTTTATGGCTTCGAAAGCGGAAAGAATTGAATAAATGGGGTAGGAGAGATATGATATTAAAAAAATGTAAATCAGACATTTATGCTTGTGGCACAAGAGTTGCATGATTTTTGCTAAGCTGTTGCAGGTTAATACCTGGTAATACCAAACCAAACTAAACTCTCTTTACTTTTTGTTAAGATACAAGCGGTGCGTAGGGATACGCGCCGTTTTGTTTTTTATACATCGGGAAAATGTCTACTTTTGGGTGTTAATCTATACACTTAAAACTTAACCCAAATGAATTGCCGTTTGATTTTCCTATTTGTAGGGATATGTTGGTCGCTTATTCCAGCAAATGCACAGATTGCCCCGGGTAAGTATGTTGCATGGCTGACTGATAAAGATAATAATCTGTATTCTCTTTCCAATCCTAGTGCATTTTTATCGCAGAGAAGTCTTGAACGCAGGCAACGTCAGGGTATTGCGCTCGATTGGTACGATTTACCCGTAACTCCTTCTTATATAAGCCAAATCAAGGCTGTAGGTGTTCATGTGATTCATGCTTCCAAATGGTTAAATTTTGTGGTATTCGAAACGTCCAATCCTGCCTTGGCAGATCAAGTGGCCCTTCTTCCATTTGTGAAAAAGGTAGAAAAAGCCCGTAAAAGACCGGTAAATCGTATGATAAATTCGGGTACCCAGGATTATATGGCATTTCCTTGGATGGAAGCCCTACTTTTGACAAATACAACTGAACTAAAGAATAGCAAAGGCTTTGATTATGGTGGGGCTGCCAATCAGGTGCAAATGATTAAAACGGATGTTCTGCATAATCTCGGTTACACGGGTAAAGGTATGTTGATAGCCCTTCTGGATGCCGGTTATGCAAGCGCCGATCAGCTTCCGGCCCTAGATAGTTTGTTCAAAACCGGGCGCATGCTGGGTACGCGCGATTTTGTGTTACCGGGTAACAATGTATTCGATCCCGCCATCAATGGACATGGGACAATGGTTTTATCTACCATGGCTGCGTTACAACCTGGAACCTTGGTGGGAACAGCGCCGCGTGCTTCTTATTTCCTGATACGTACCGAGGATGCCCAGAGTGAATATGTTATTGAAGAATACAATTGGGTTTCTGGCGCTGAATTGGCCGATAGTCTGGGGGCAGATGTTATTAACTCTTCTTTAGGTTATACGGAATTTGATGATCCTGCGCAAAATCATACTTATCAGCAAATGGATGGTAATACAGCCATTTCGACCCTGGGAGCCGACCGTGCTGCCTCCAGAGGCATGCTGGTAGTTAGTAGCGCAGGAAATAGCGGTTCTTCACCCTGGCGTCATATAGGAGCCCCAGCCGATGGAGATAGTGTTTTTACCATTGGAGCGGTTGACGCCCTCGGAAATTACGCCTCCTTCAGCAGCCAGGGCCCTTCTTACGATGGCAGAATTAAACCCAATATTGCCACCCAGGGCCAGGGAGCTGCATTTATCGGCCCCTGGGGCGGTCTCAGCTATGGTAACGGAACCTCCTTTTCGTCGCCAATTGCTGCCGGTTCAATGGCCTGCCTCTGGCAAGCTCATCCCGACCTGAACAATATGCAACTCATGCAGATTGTTATGGAAACCGCTTCACAGGCCAATAATCCAGATTCTCTTTTGGGTTATGGAATTCCTGATTTTTCTGCAGCCCATTCTAATCTCTCCGCTGGTCAGAATGAACTGACAAATTCCGACTATTTCATCATGGCTCCCAATCCCTTCCATGCTGAGGTGGTGATCAGAAGTACTCAACCGGTAACTAAAACCCTGAATGTTGAATTATTCGATTTGAAAGGTATTCGGCAAAGGATGAGCACTTGGTGGCCCGGATCTCAGTACCTTACTTGGGATGGTCTCCAATCTTTACCCCAGGGTATGTATATTCTTCGTATCAACTCTGCCACCTCTTCAAATTACTACCGTTTAATTAAAGAATAATGCCAATATGGCATTATTCTGGGTAGGAACAATAGCTTTTGGTGCCATAATGTCTTATTTTGGGATTTCCAAATAGCCATTTTCTCCTTTGGTACATTCTTTGACCCAAAAGGGCAGAAAACCTAAAAAGAAAAAAGAAAGGAGGATTGAGCTATGTTACCGATGTTACGTAATTCCTTGCTTTTACCCGCCCTTTCCGATGAATTCTTCGGCAAAAACTTCTTGTCGGAGTTCTTTGGTAAAACTGTGGGATACGACGTACCCGCTGTTAACATCATCGAAACCGGTACTTCCTTCGAGATTGAGGTGGCCGCTCCAGGCTTCACCAAAGACGACTTCAAGGTGGACGTTCACAACAACGTGCTGACTATCTCATCGCAGAAGGAAGAAAAGAAAGAAGAAGAAGGCAAAAACTACCGCAGAAGAGAATTTGCCTATGCTTCGTTTGAAAGGAGCTTCACTCTACCCGATATTGTGGATGCCGATAAAATTACGGCCAACCACAAGGATGGAATTCTGAAAGTGGTTATTCCCAAAAAAGAAGAAGCTCAGGAAAAACCCGCCCGCCAGATCAAAATTTCGTAAGCAGGTAAGGTAAAAGACCTGAAAGCCCCGTCAGATGCGGGGCTTTTCTATTTTATTCTTCTACAACGATCTCGAAAGTAAGCTCCGAGGCTTTACGAAGCATGGCCGAAACACCACAATAGCGTTCCTGCGAGAGATCCACTGCTTTCTGAAGTTTATCCATAGGTAGATCTTTACCTTTGAATTTATAGATCAGTTTGATTTGGCTGTAAACCTTGGGGTGTTCTTCGGTTTGTTCGGCCACCACCTCTACGTTGAAAGCTTCAACTTCTACCCGCATTTTATTCAGAATAGAAATTACATCCATTGCGGTGCATCCGGCCAGAGAGGCCAGCAACAAGGGCTTGGGACGGGGACCAAGATTTCGGCCACCCACATTTTCTTCGGCATCTACAACGATCTTATGCCCATTCACCTCAGCTTCGAAGGCCATTCCATCCAACCAGGACATTTGTACTTTTTCTGTCATATGTATATTTTTAAATTTTATAATGCAAAGTTACTCATTCCGACAGAAATTTCCGGGAACGATGCCTGCGGATAGGGTATAGAGTTGAGTTCCATTGCGGGAATAAACATAAACTTTACCTCTGGTCTGATAATTGAGCGGATCCGATAGCAGGATATTCTTCCCCACAGAAAGTCCATAAAAATTTCGTTCCTCGGCAGCAATCCATTTTGTGCCCGGAATCGCAGGGTTTTCAATGGGAAGGGCAAATACATCTCGATTGAGGTAATAGAGGGAATCGCCCGCGGGATTGATGCTCAACCGGGTGGGATAATCGCCTGGAGCCTCGAAGTAAAAAGTTTGTTTAGCTTCGCCCGTGCTGCTTAATCTCCAGAGTGTAGGCTTCTCTTCATGCATGAAGCCTCCGCTACAGAGCACCCAGATATCTCCGTTTTTATCTTGCACGGCACTATTGGGTTCTTTTCCCAGGCGAATAAAAGCTTCTGCACTGTCATTCAATGGATTGATGATGGTTACGCCTGTATTATCAAATCCACCATACGAAGACCAATTAAGCGCCCACACTTTCTCCCCTGCCTCGATTAATTGTTCTGAGGTCCGCGTTAAAGTTATGGTTTTTAATGGATTTCCTGAAGTATCGAGTACATAGACCACGGGTTGATACAAATCGGAAACATAAATTTTATTTTTGTTGAGCCGAAGAATATACCTGGGAGAGGTGAAACCGGTAAAGGTCTTCAACGATTGAAACGTAGCCAGGTCTACGACTTCTATTTTTCCCGAATTATTCACCACAATCCAGGCCTTTTTCCCCCATATGGCCATGTACTGCACCACATCGCCCGTAGGCCGTTGGTTGATGTTTCGGAAAATATCGTGATAGATTTTTCCGCTGATAGGCGACCAGAAGTCGATGCTACCATTGCCCCACTGAAAAAGCCCTTCATTAAGGATGAAAACACCGGGTTTATCAGCAAAATGGGGAATGGTATCTTCTGGTAAGGGCACGGGGTCGTCTTTGGTTCCGCAGGCCGCTAGCAGCAAGGCCCATAAACCTGCGGTAAGAAAATGATGCAATTTATTCATTCTCTGATTTTTGTTTAATATATCGGTAAATAATTGAAACGGTTAAGTTTCGTCCCGGCATGGGTTGCCATGCCACTACTTCGTATTGACTATTGGTAAGGTTTTTTATTTTCAATGAAATTTCCAGATTCTGAGAAGCAAAGGAATGTTCATAAGAAAAGCCCAAATCGATGGTTTTATAAGGGGGGAGCGAATTCATATGATCCATGTCGAGGTATCGGCGGGCAGTATATGATGCAGCGACGAAACATGAAAATTTTCTCCACTGATAACTTCCTAAGAATGAAGACTGTAAGCTTGGGGTATAGGGGAGTTGCAGGGATTGTGAGGCACCTGTTTCGTAAACCCTGTTGTACGAAGCTGTTGCTCTCAGGCTGATAGAATGATTGGAAAGTGTTATTTGTCCTTCTAATCCCTTACTTTTTACCTTCCGGAGATTACCAGCGCTCCAAAGGCTTCCTATACTGTCGGGAAGCCACATAATCCAATCGTTCACAAGGTTGTAGTAAGCAGTCATTTTAAGCAGCCCCTTCCAGCTATTGCCAAGAGAGCTACCGGCTATCCAACCGGTCTCTATTGTGTGTATTTTTTCGGGTTTTAGTTTGGAATTTCCTCCCGGCTTCCAATAAAGGTCATTGAAAGAGGGATTTCTGGAAGTTTTTCCAGCCGAAACATAGGTTTTTAATTTTTCGGATGGCCAGATATTCCATTCCAGGGTGAACACAGGATGCCAATGTATAGGATTTCCCGGGATTTTTTCAGCCGACATGCTTCCCTGAAGTTTGAGGGGCTGCCCTAGGGACCGGCTGAAATGACAAGCTGCCTGCAAAATATATCGTCGAGGATTTTCTTTATAATTTACTGAAATTGCCTGCTGATAGACCACTCTGAGCTGGCTTTGCACGGTGAGTTTTCCCAATCGCAGCATAAGTTCCTCAAGGATGAGCGGCTGATGGGTGGTCATTCGCGAGCTGATATGGCCCTGGAGGTTGCGATAGTGGAAGAAATCGTAAGTATAACCCACGATGGTCTTGCCTTCCAAGATGCCCAGAATCCATTGGTCGGTAAGCGATAAACGAAAGGCATCCTGCTTCATCCATTCGTTTCCTGGTAATTGCACTGCGATAGTGGGTTGGGGAATTTCCCGGAAGTGCTGAAGACCCCAGAGATGCATCCCCAATAGGTGCTGCCCCGTTGCCCAGGTCCCGTCGGCCATTACTGAGAAGGCGTGGTAACCCGCGTCTATACGCTTGAGCTCTTCTCCTGTTGAGGGATTAAGGTAGGTAAAATCATTGGTTGCCTTGGTGTAAGATGCCTGAACGCGGGCACCTGTATTCTTTTTCTGCCATGGCAGGAGTGTCTGCACCTGATAGACTCCAAAGTCGCCTTTTTTGAGTTCAAGACCTGGATTTTCCTGACGGGCCAGTAGGCCATTGGTGTAAATCTGTACTGTGCCTCCCGGTGAAAATTTGCCATTCTGGAGCGAAGCTGTTCCTGTTTGAACAACTATTTCAGGAACTGAGCTCAAGGGAATAAGACTGAAATCTGTTTGTCCTGTCGATAGGGACGAAAGGGGTATACCATTCCACTCCACGGAAGTGTGGGCCGCTGATAAGCCCCGGGCCGAAGCAGTCATCAGGTTACCAGGACCGTAATCTTTAATGTGGATTAGCCCGCTGTAGCTTAAAAGTTGGCCCAGACTTTCCCCCGAAAAAGCTTTTATTTCGGTCGGAGTGAACAGATAGACACCTGGTTCCTTCTCCTGAACGGCGATTCTGGTAGCCTGTATTGTGGTAGAACGCAATTGTATAGTATCCGGCCATACTGGGGGATCGTCAGCCCCAAGAGACTTGGTGCATCCTGAAGAGAATGCATTGGCCAGGCATTGCACAAACAGCAAAGGGAGGAGTATACTCCAGCCCCGGTTTGCATTTATGTCGATTTTACTCCACAAAAATCTTCAGAGTTTGAAGGATAGGGTTACTATGTAATTTAATGATATAGAATCCTCGTTGAAGGTCAGTCAGGTAGATTTTATCAGTATTTGTCTTGAATAATGCCTTCTTTTGACCAGTTACTGAAAAGATCTCGACATGGGTGGTACCCTGATGTGATGGGATGTATAAGCAACGGGTGACGGGGTCGAAGTGGGGTAGGAGGGTTTGCTCTGGTTTTAGCTCCCCGTTGGATGTTAGGTGAATGACCCCCACGCCATCGAGGTCGAAACCTGAGGAGGGGAAGGGAGTAGGCCAGGGATCATTAATAAGATGTCCCTGTGCGTCCCGTGTGGCATAAGGACATTGGGTGCACCCTATTGCATCCATTATTTTTACATGAGAAATAGCATTCACATCAAGGCCGGGAATATCGCGCAGCTCTTCCAGATCGAAAGGAGTACCAAAGCCTGCCCGGTATTTACCAGCCAGGTTGTGAAGCTTTGTAGGATCCAGGGTACCAAAACTTCCCACCTGTTGTGTAGTGTCGGTGAGTGAAACAGCCGGAAAGCGGAAGAAGTCTTCGCCATTGCTGCTTACTTCCACAAAGGCTATTTCCAAGAAGTTATCAGAAAAACCATTTTCAAAAACGACAAAATCAGGACCAGGGCCATTATAAATAAGTCCATCAAAAGTAAGTGTAGCCGAGCCTCCATCGCCAAGGCTCACAACTCCAGTGGGATTGCCTTCTGCAAAACCAAGGGCTGACTCTGGTGTGCCAAAGCTGGCTAGTCCTCCTTCAGGCGATGAAATATCCATGGGCCCACGCACAACCTCACAATGGGTGGCCCAGGCCACAATGATACTGCTATCGTTTCTCACTGCTGTACTTCCCGCCTGACCCGCTGCCGGAGGATACTGCGCCCATGATGCCTTGAAGGTTAATACACCGATTATAATTAAAACCCTGGTCCTGAGCATGGCATGATTAGCGTTTAATGATTTTACGGGTCACACTGCTACCATTCTCAAAATAGATTTTCAGTAGATATATCCCACTTCTTAAACGACTTGTATTCAATGTGATCCGGAATTCCCCCAAAATCTCTTCACTGAGAAGTTTTTCCCCGGTTAGCAGGTAGACCTCTATTTTTTGCACCGGAATTTCTGAGTTAACATGCAAAAATGAACTGAAAGGATTGGGATAGAGATTTAATTCTTGATTGGGAAGTGAGTTTATACCGGTTGCACTTCTGATATCGATGGCCACAGCTTCAGCTGATATTCCAGAGGTAAACACCCCGATAGAATCGCCCTGTGTAGTGTATACATAGCCTTGTCCAAAGCTGAAAAAGTCGCCGGCATTGAAATAAATTTTGTTTTCAAAGGTATCGATGGCAGCAGAGGTGATGCTCCCAAATACCGATGCTACGGGATTTACGATAAGTGAAGGGTTAGTTAGTGTGTATGAGTCCAGGTCTACAGTGCCAATATTACCGTCGATGTTGAGAAATAACTGGTTTTTAAAAATGCCATAGCCCGCCCCTAATACATGGTCGATTAAATAATGTTTAACTTGGCCTGTTAGGGGGGTGTAAGTAGAAATATAGCCCGAGGTACCTCCCCAAGGGGTTCGGTTTACTGTGAGAATTTGATTTCCGTTTTGGAAAAGGTTGTAAACGCCGGTTCCCTCACTATTCAGGTCTACTTCGGAGAGAAAAGCGAGGGTAGTCAGATCAATCACAGCGATTTTTCCCGAAGTACCAGCCCAGCCATAATTTACGGCAACAAAAGCTCTGCCACCCGTACACAATATACCGGCCGACTCTCCGCTTATTTCGGGAAATGCTTTAACGAAAGATAAATCGTGTGTGGATAGCACATAAAGAAAACTGTCAGTAACCGGATACTGCCTACTGACCAGCAGGTAGTCTTGCCAGATGCCCAGCTTGTTGGCTCCGGAAACCCGGGTAGCAGCTAGTCGCTGATGCGTATTTCCATCGAATTTTACTATCGAGTCTCCGGCTGACACAAAGTAGGTTGCACCATTTACCATAACGTCTTGCACTGATTGCGTAAAGACGGTTCCCTGCAAAGTGGTGAGAAGCGAGACCGGATCGGTGGATTGCACGGTAACAAAATCAGCATAGGGCGGGTTAAATTCATACTTTCCGCCGTTAACCGTGATAATCTGATAAGTTGAAAAAGATTGCCCAAACAGGGAGGGCATCAGAAAGCTGAAGGCCGTAATCAGGCCCAGCACAAGGGTAAAGTTTTTAGAACGCATAACACAGGATTTTTTGGTAAAACATTAAATAATTGTTAGTTACCTCAAAACCCCGGATTAAAAAAACATGGAAAACCGCTATGATTTTCCAGGCTTTTAACCCGAAAGCCTTGAAATGCTACCTGTAGGCAGGTCTTCTGACTTTCCCGGTTTCTGAGGCCTTCCCATCGCAGAATCGCTGACAGTGGCGCTGGTATCAGAAAC
This sequence comes from Bacteroidales bacterium, assembly GCA_049969475.1. Taxonomy (GTDB): domain Bacteria; phylum Bacteroidota; class Bacteroidia; order Bacteroidales; family TTA-H9; genus UBA2030. The sequence continues at coordinate 42,507 of JBMFOU010000024.1, forward strand.
CTTTTGGGTGGGATCACAGCAGCGGGTACTGTTCCGGAATTCCCTATGGGTCACCGGATTCCCTATTAAGCCCTGTGGGCACCTTCAGGTGCAGCAAAATTATAAAAATACCCGGCCAAAACCTAATATGGAATAAATTGGTATATAAAATATCTAAGATATTGTAGAACAATAATTTAAAATTGTAAAAGAACTGAGGCTTTTCTTTGAAGTCTGCATTTTTCCATATTTAAATCTTTTTGGAAAAATAAAAAAAATAAAGGCTGTCCCTTTTTGAGACAGCCCCTTTTAAAGTATACCTGCTTAGCGGTTAAGTGCGATTCGATGAATTCAGTTAAAAAAACTTGAAATCAATATCTGCGATTGTTTCCCTGATAACCACCACTCCGGTGATCGTTGCGGAAATTATCACGGCGTGAGGATTCTCTGCGTTCCTCAGCCTGGTTGACCACGATGGCTCTTCCATCAACTTCGGCTCCATTGAGTTCTTCAATGGCAGCTTTTGCCTCAGAGTCATTAGGCATTTCTACAAAACCGAAACCCTTGCTGCGGCCAGAGAATTTGTCAGTAATAATTTTAGCAGAAGATACTTCTCCGTGCTCTTCAAAGATTTCTCTTAAATCAGCTTCCTGAAGTTTGAATGGAAGACTACCTACAAAAATGTTCATTTTAAAGCAAAAAATTAGTTAGTAATAAAATAACAGTGCAAAGGTACAACTTAAAATCATGCAAAATATGTTTTTATGAAAATATTTTTAAAAAATTAATATAGGAAAGTGAGTTAAGAGCAATGTACTTTTATTAATTGCTTATAAATAAGTAATATAGATAATAAGAGGGTTGTGCAACCATGTGATTTTTATTTTTCCAATTGAAAAATTTAAAACGACAGCTCATGCGCAGCGGTAAAATTCGGTTCAAAATAAATGGAGGTGGATGATCTCTTATTAGTTGGGGGAGGTATGGGATAATTCTATGAGACGGGAAATGAAAATAAGAGATGGGAAAAATAAAAAGCCCGCGGGAAGGCGGGCTTGAGGGTACACCGACAACGCGGTTAAGAGCGATTCGTGTCTTTGTTTGGGTCGAAAAAACGGATGGAATTAGTACCTGCGATTATTTCCTTGATAACCACCACCGCGGTGATCGTTGCGGAAATTGTTGCGACGGGGGGCTTCCTTACGTTCTTCGGCTTTGTTAACAACGATGGTTCTTCCATCTACCTCAGCACCGTTCAGCTCGTCGATAGCTGCCTGAGCTTCAGCATCATTAGGCATTTCAACAAACCCGAACCCCTTGCTGCGGCCGGAGAATTTGTCGGTAATGATTTTAACGGAAGAAACTTCTCCGTGTTCTTCAAAGATTTCTCTTAAATCAGCTTCCTGGAGTTTGAATGGAAGGCTGCCAACAAAAATGTTCATCTTAAAACAAAAAATTAGTTAGTAAATAAATGACGCGACAAAGGTAAACTAATTACAGTAGGTTTGTACATTCTTATAAAAATATTTTTGAAAAATTGATATTAACTCAGGGTTCTAGCAGGAAGGGATATCTGTAATTTTCTGGCGGGGAGAAATTTTCTTTAATTGTACGAGCCGATACCCAACGTAACAGATTGAGATAACTACCACTCTTGTCGTTAGTTCCCGAGGCTCGGGCTCCGCCAAAGGGCTGCTGGCCTACTACGGCTCCTGTGGGTTTGTCGTTGATATAAAAATTACCCGCAGCATGGGTTAATTTTCTGAATGCCAGGTCTATGGCATACCGGTCGGTTGAGAAGATGGAACCAGTGAGGGCATAGGGCGAGGTTTTATCCACCAAATCGAGGGTTTCCTCAAATTTTTCATCATCATAAACATAAATGGTTAGTACAGGACCAAAAATTTCTTCTTGCATGCTTTCATAAAGTGGATCCTGAGTGAGGATGACCGTGGGTTCGATGAAATAGCCTACCGAGCGGTCGTATTTTCCACCTGCTATGATCTCTGTAGCCTGGTGCTGCCGGGCCCGCTCGATGTAGCCGGTGATCTTTTCGAAAGCTTTTTCGTCGATTACAGCATTAATAAAATGGGTAAAGTCTTCGGGGCTTCCCATTTTGAAGGTGGAAAGCTGTTCAAGCATCAGCTCTCGGACTTGAGGCCAAAGTGAACGAGGGATGTATGCCCTGGAAGCTGCCGAACATTTCTGCCCCTGATATTCGAAGGCTCCTCGCGAGAGGGCCGTGGCAACCTGAGCAGGTATTGCCGAAGGATGAACCATCACGAAATCTTTACCGCCCGTTTCGCCAACAATACGGGGGTAAGTATTATAGGTCATGATATTTTCCCCAATCTTCCTCCAAACCTTGCTGAATACTTCTGTACTACCCGTGAAGTGCAGTCCAACGAAATCCTTGTGGGTTGACATTACTTTGCCCCCTACGGCTCCATCAACAAAAACCATATTAATGACACCGTCGGGCAGGCCTGCTTCGTGGAAAATCTCCATAATCACCCGGGCCGAATATATCTGACCTACAGAGGGTTTCCACACAACCACATTGCCCATCATGGCTGGTGCGGCCGTCAGATTGGCGGCAATACTGGTGAAGTTGAAAGGAGAAATAGCATAAACAAAACCCTCGAGGGGCCGCCACTCCATGCGATTCCATTGTCCGGGCGGACTGTAGGGCTGTTCGTTGTAGATTTCAACCATGAACTGAACATTGTATCGCAGGAAATCGGCAAACTCGCAGGCTGCATCAATTTCGGCCTGATAAACATTTTTCGATTGCCCCAGCATGGTGGCCGCATTGATTTTAGCCCTGTATTTTCCGGAAACCAGGTCGGCGGCTTTGAGGAAGATAGCAGCCCGGCTGTCCCATGGCAATTCCTGCCACTTTTCACGGACAGCTAAAGCGGCCTCGATAGCCTGATGGACGTGCTCGGCGCCTCCGTGATAGTAGTACCCTAAAATTTGTTGATGATCGTGGGGGGCGCGAATGGGACGTCGGTCATCGGTGCGAACTTCCTTGCCACCAATAATCATTGGGATATCGGCTACCTCGCTTTTTAGCTCCTGAAGGGCCTTTTTAACTGCTGCCCGCTCCGGACTACCAGGGGCATAACTCAACGTCGGCTCGTTAAACGCTTGGGGAATATGATATAAGCCTTTTGACATAGGGAAAGTGATTTATTTGTAACTATTCTAAATAACTCCCTATGTGAGGTATTTGTTCAAACCTCAGTATATATATAGGCTGAAGGAAGTGGTAGGCTTTAAAAATGAATTGTGTTTTTTGATAGTTCTTTAGTCATTCAGATAAAAGGCTTCGGGCGGGGGGAAGGAGAGTCGTTTGCGGGCAACATCCTCCGGAAATACATAATACGTTACCTCTGATTCCGAGCAGAGTTCTCCTGCCTGGTTATAGAGCGCTACGGCCATGGTAGCGAGCCGGTGATGCTGCTCTTTCAGACGAGCCTCTAAACGCAGGGTTTGTCCTATGCCCTGTACTGGCTTGTGATATTTCACCTGCATGGAAGCCGTAACCCCTCCGGTTTTGAGTTTCACGAACACATACCAAGAGGCTATTTCATCCATAAGCGTGGCTTGTATGCCTCCATGCAAAACATCTTTATAACCGGAATAGTTCTCTTCGAATGTCCATTCAGAAACAATGGATTCAGGAGTTTCCATGAATTGCATTTTCAGGCCGTAAGGATTGTGGGGCGAGCATCCAAAACAATTATACCCCGCCTGGCCTGAAAAAGGGTTGTAAATTCTGTGCATTAAGAGGTGCATTAAGGGACGGACAAAGGTAAGGAATGAAAGGCAACGGAGGAAAATAAACCACAGAGAACACAGCGAGCCACTGAGTTTGTTAATTTTTCTCTGTGTTTCTCCGATTCCTCCGTGGTAAAAAATGAAATCAGGGTCGGAGGGCGGGAAAACAAAAAAGAGGCGCGATTCGCATCGGGCCTCTTCACACGAGGTTGTTTTTTAGACTAAAACCTTAAACCAAAATCCTTCTTCAATGAATTAGCCTTAAAACCTCAGTCAACCAAGATCTGACCAGATGTATTTTTCTTTAAAAAGGGAGACCCCGCTGAGGGGGTGCTCCCTGATAGCCTATTGTGTGGTGATGGTATTACGGATTTTTCTTGGCCCACCACAAGGGGGTCAGGATTTCATCAGGTCCACCCAGCATCTGAAGAGCCTGATTGTAGCCTTGAGGGTTGCTGTTTGATAGAGAGGAGGGATATTTCAGGCGCTGGGGGAAGAATTTTACGCTGCTGGTTTTGCAGTTGCCCTGGTTAAGATCCGGAAGAGTGGGGATGGGATTTTCCACCGATGGGTTTTCGAAGAAAGGCAAACCCAATCTGCGGTGGTCGCTCCAGGCCTCCAGAGGCAGCCAAGGGAACTGAGCCAGATATTTCTGTGTGATGATCTTGGCCAAATGGTCATTGGAGTTACCGCTATATAGATTGTTCTTCGGATATTCCATGTTCCATACGCCAGCTTGTCCCGAATAACCATCTATGTAGTTCATAGCCACCGACTGAGGTGGGGGAGTGGTATGGCTCCATTTTACGGAGGTACCTGCCCTGTTATAGGATTCAGATTCGAGGTACTGTGGCAGGAATTGAGTAAGTCCCCAATACTCGAAACTCGACTTGATACCTTCTTCGTAGGCAGCTTGAGCATTCATGGGTGCGCTCCAGCCTCTTACCGCAGCTTCAGCAATCAGGAAATAAGTTTCCCAGGGTCCGAAGAATACCCGCTCACTATCGCTGCGACGGAATTTCATAGTCATTCGGGGAATAGTTCCGATATAGGTGGCCACTTTATTTTTCCCGGCTTTGTCGCCCCAGTTACCCAGGGAAGCAGCATTCCAGGTGAACGCAGCATTTATAGTGGTCAATACATTACCATTGTCGTCAAGCAGGTCACGCTGGGTATTGAAAGCATCCTGGGTCCAGGAGGGGTAATAGCAGAAGTCGGGATTATCGAACCATCCGGGAATAATGAAAGCTTTGTAAGCGCGGGGGTCGATAGCATAGGGCAGACCATCGAGCCAGAAGCCGGCCGAAGGATCGTTGGTATAGGTGGGGAAATGGTTTTCGTAGCGAACGCCCATATAATCAGCCGGTTTGATATAGCCATGCAAGTCAGAAGGAAGCTGTTCCTGCGAAGGAATTCCGCCTAAGCCTATGTAAATATTATTGAGCGTAGCTGAAAGGGCCTGACTGTTCCATTCACGGCTCATTACGCCGGTAAGGGCGTCCCAGCCGGGCTGTTCCTTAGCCTTGAAAGCATCGTCGTAGGTAGTAATGAAAGCACCTGTAGCAGCAGCGGCTTCAAATTCGCTCTTTGCCTTCTCAGGATCAACTTCCGAAAGACGCATGGCAAGACGCATACGCATGCTGTTGGCATACTTCACCCATTTGTTGAAATCGAAACCATATACCCTGTCAAACTTTTTCATTTCGTCGGGAGCGGTTACATTCAGGTTTATCTGGGCTACTGCATCTTTCAGCTCATCAAAGAGAAAGTAATATACAGTTTTGACATCCTTAAATTCGGGGTTTTTCCCCTGGAATCCATCGATGGGCATGGGGCCGAAGTTATCAGCAAACTCGCTCATCAGATAGGCGCGCCAAATACGGGCCACCTGCTTGAGGTTCTTATTGTATTCGGGATTGATGCCTTTTTCAATTTTATCATCGGCAACTTTAATGGCTAATGTTGCGTCTTTGAGCCAACCGGAGAGATAGGAGTAGTAATCGGAGCTCCAGCCGTCGTCGTAATCGCCCCATGCCAGGGAGCCATTGCCCCTATATTGGCGCGAAGCTATTTTCCAGTAGAGCACAAACACTCGTTCTGCAATGTGGGGGTTCATCTGGGCTTCAGTGATGGAGTTGTTGAGCAGATACTCCACCTGCACCTGGTCGATATTGGCAGCCTTGGGGTCAACGTTTACATCCAGGAAGTCTTTTTTACATCCTGTGAAAAGAAGGCTGCTTACCATTAAAACTGTGGTAATTATTGCTATTTTCTTCATGACTATGCGTTTTTAGAATGAAACATTCAGGTTGAACAGGAAAGTACGGGTTGTCGGGGGTGCTGCGTTTTCGAATCCCAGAGCATTAGTTCCTGTGGCATACACAGCCTCGGGATCCACACCGTTGAGATGGCTGGTAATCAGCCATACGTTGTTCATGGTAGCGCCAATCTGCACTTTCTGGAAGGGGGTCTTTCCCAGGAGCTTCTTGGGAAGATCGTAACTGAGCGTGATGTAACGCAAACGTACATTAGTTGCATCGTAAATATTGGCTTCGATGATACCCAGGTTGCCTGTTCCGGCTACGGTCTGCCAATACTGTTGAGTAGTTATTTCTTTGGTGTTTACCGAGAAGGTGCCATCGCCATTGTCGATGACTCCATCCACCACCATATTAGGACGCTGGCCGTTGGGAGCGGTTACTTCGGCAGTACCGGCATACTGCATAGCCTGGTTGGTTTGCGAGAAAATCTTTCCACCGAAGCGACCATCGAACTGGAATCCCAGATTGAATCCTTTGAAGGAGAAGTTATTGGTAATGCCCATGAGAGAACTGGGTTGCTGCGAACCTAAAATTGTACGTTCAGGATCCACCTGAGGCAATCCATCAGCAGTAAGCAGGAGTTTTCCATAATAAGGGCTATTTTCATCTTTTACACGCAAAAATGAGGTACCATAGATAACTCCATAATCACCACCGGCTTCAGCCAAAATCTGCAGGTTGTCGAAACCACCCAGTTGGTAGAATGTAATTCCTTCGGCCAATTCCTTAATGGTGTTTTTATTGTGGCTGTAATTGAACTGAGCATCCCATTTAAAACCATCACCCGGTCTTTCGATGATTCGGGCCGAAACCATGATTTCAATACCCTTGTTCTGAATATCGCCTGCATTGATTTTGCGGTAGTTGTAACCACTCAGCGGGTCCATGGGCAGGTTGATGAGCTGGTTGGTGGCATTCGATTTATACCAGGTGAAGTCTATACCCAGGCGATTCTGGAAGAACCGCAGGTCGACACCTACTTCTCTGGATGTAATGAGCTCATTTTTAACATTTTCGTCGAAAAGAATATTGCCCATGGTAGCAGTGGTGTTACCATTGGGGTCAGTGCCAATGCGGAAGGTATTGTAAAGCTCATAAGGATTAAGGGAATTACCTACCTGAGCCAGCGATGCCCTGATTTTTCCAAAGGTAAACCACGAAGGAAGAGTTCCGTCGAGTTTTTCAATCATGTCAGAGAATACCAGCGAGGTATTTACTGAAGGATAGAGGTAGGAGCGGTTGTCGGGGCTGAGTGTAGATGACCAGTCGTTTCTGAGCGTTCCTTCAAGGAAGAAATAGCTATCCCAGTTCATCTGTGCCGAACCGTAAACCGAGGTGATTCTTTTCTGGTAGAAACCTTCGCTGACCGTGGGATGTGAAGTGCTGTTGTTGAGGGCAAAGAGGTTAGGTACCTGCAATTCACCTGCATTTCCGCGAATGGAGGAGTATTCCTGCATCATGACATTGCCCCCGAGGGTTCCTACTACTCCCAATTTGTCCACGATATTGTCCTTGCGGGCCGTAAACAGAGTGCTGAAGTTGTGTTCGAAGAAAGTTTCCTTGCCCATGCTGAATGAGCCATTGGGGCTGATGGGGCTGCCAGCATAACGCTTGTTCTCGGAATTGGTAGTGTAGATATCGCTACCGGCACTAATTTCAGCTTTCAACCATTCGGTAATCTGGTTCGACAAGGTACCGGAAAGTATAAAACGGTCGCGCACGTCGCGGTTCTGAATATATTGGGCTGCCCAATAAGGATTCACCTGGCTGGAACTTCCATACCACAACATTTTGCCCTGTTCATTTACAGCATCCTTGAAGTCTCGGATGTCGAGACTGCGAGGAAGCAGATAAAGGGTGTAGAAGGGATTGTTGGGGTTGTGACCCAGCAAGGGACGGTTTTTAGCTTCTGAATTGATGTATTGCACCTTGGTATCGAGGTTCCAGGTATCTTTTTTACCAAACTTGCTCGTAGCCCGGGCTGTCAGATTGGTTTTGTGAAGCTCAGCGCCCGGGATATGGCTCTTGTCGTTGCTTCTGGTAACCGAGGTGTAAACCTGGCTTTTGCCATAGTCCTGCTGGAAGCTCACAAAATAATTCTGGCTGGTACCTCTTTCAAAAAAGTTTTTCACATTGTCATACGAAGCCAGATTTACCTTTTCGCCGTTCCATTTTTCTACTTCCTGACCAGTAATCTCAGGTCCCCAGGATAGGTTGGTCTGGTTGTCGTAAATTCCTTCGGTACCCTGCCCAAATGAGCTTTGCATTTTGGGATGGGTGAAAGCGCTTTCGGTACCGAAGCTGGTAGAGAAGTTGATACCCAGTCCGGGGTTTTGCTTTCCTTTTTTTGTGGTGATGAGTATGACCCCATTACCAGCGCGGGAGCCATAAAGGGCAGCAGCAGATGCACCTTTGAGTACCGAAACACTTTCAATGTCTTCGGGATTGAGGTCGGCCATACCACTACCCATATCAAGCGAAGGGTTCCAGTAATCGTTGTTCTCGCGGCCGGTGAAGTTGTTGATGGGTACCCCGTCAACTACAATCAGAGGCTGGTTGTCGCCCGTTAGTGAGCTATGACCGCGAAGCACGATTTTGGAGCTACCGGCAGGGCCGTTGCTCGAACGGATGACCTGCACCCCTGCCACCTTTCCTGTCAGGGCATTACCAATGTTGTTTTCACGGGTCTGAAGCAGGGCATCTCCTTTCACATCCTGGTGTGCATAACCCAGGGCTTTCTTTTCGCGCTTGATTCCGAGAGCTGTTACCACCAATTCTCCCAGCTCGGTAACAGCAGGTTCAAGCTCTACATTGATGACACTGCGGTCAGCTTTCACCTCAGTGGTTTTCATACCTACAAACGAAAACTGAATTACAGAACCCTGTTTGACCTTCAAAGTGTATTTCCCGTTGAGGTCGGTTACGGTTCCGTTTTGAGTGCCTTTCTCAAGCACTGTTACTCCCGGCAGCGTAGAGCCGTCTGCCTTGCTGGTAACTGTTCCTGTTACCTGGAGTGTCTGGCCAAAGCTGAATGACCAGCATCCGATCAGGAAGCTCAAAAGCAAGCCTAATTTTCGCATAAACTTTACATTTTGGTTAGTGATAAGTGTTTTTGATGAAACCATTTTGGGATGGCTTTTTTTGTTGTCCGGCACAAATATAAAATACTTACTAAAACGGTTTAGCATTTTTCAAAAAATTTTTTTAATGATTTTTATAACTATTTGAAATGAATTTTTTTATGAATGAGATAACCGGTATAAACCGATTGCGTTAACGTTTGCGAAAATTAAGGCTGAAAATCTCTTCGCCCTTCGATTAAAGCGATAGCTTTTGCCAGTGGTCGACAGTAAAAGCAGTATAATCAAAGAAACTAACTCCACTTGCTCCGTTTTGCTGTGCTACCACCTCGGCTGCTATTAAATCTTCGGGTGACAAGGAAGGGACGAACAAACCAGCGTGGAGTTGTTTCGAAGCTGGAAGCAGGCTTTTAAAGTGGCTGATTTGGTGTCCTATCCATTGAATATCTGCATTATAAAAATTATGATACAACATAGGGAAAAAAGCATCCAGGTCCCAGTTTATCCATTGCTGTCGGACGGATTCCCAGTTGGGGAACACCGCAGCCGAAGCTTTTTTACCCTCTGCATGAATGGCTGGTGCCAGGACCTCGTTTACCAGCGAGGTTACGGAATCGTAACGAAATTGTCGCCATTGCGGGTCAGTGGTCGGGTCAGGAAGATCGGTCAGGGGATCTTTGCCTGTGAGTGCCTTGAAACCCTCCCGACAATGGGCGCAATAACAATAATCGTATTCAGGGTATTCCTTGTCTTGTACCAGGTTGTACTTGGGTTGTAGGGCTTCGGCCAGTATAGCATCGGGCATGCGGATATAGTCGAGATGAACGCCCGCCAGGCCGGGTATGGAGGCTAGAAAAGAAACGTTTCGCCGGAGAAATTCCCTTACCTCGGGGTGATTAGGACACATGAATTTATAGTATCCTACATAGGCCGGATGCGTATGAGCTGGTTGCCCTGCACGGTTCACTACATACCAGTCAGGGTGCTCCTGGATATAGGCAGGGTTATTATTGGGCATAGTCCACATCCAGGCATGAATCTCCATGGCCTCTTTTGCTGCAAGCGCCAGAATGCGTTGAAGCAGGTTTTGTTCTATAGGAAGCACTGGATTTTCATAGAAAGCCTTATGGCTGCCATAAA